>JBBKWY010000146.1:0-15060 GCA_037969215.1 Halioglobus sp. | reverse complement strand
CCCGTCTCAGCGTCGTAGTAACGCGCGCGCATGTAATAGATATTGTCACTCTCTGTGAAAATACCTACCTGACCGGCATATTTGAAGGGCTGATCAAAAGCCTGCGCCTGCGCCAGGACTTTTCCATAGGGCGAATAGGCATACTTGTTCACCACTGTATTGTTGGCATCAGTAAGCGCAACGGTATGACCGGTACCGTCGAAGTGGTAGACGTAGTAGTTGCTACTTTTTACCATCGCTGCGAGACCCACTCCGTAGATGTAGTAGCGCGTGGGTTGGCCAACGCTATTAGTCTCTGCCAGTAAATTACCCGCTGCGTCATAGACATACTGCGTCTCCAGACCGTCGCGAATGGCCTTCAGCCGATTGCCTACACCGTCATATACAAAACTGTCACTGCCTCGTTGCACCAATCGATGGGCGCTATCAAAAGTGTAGTCCACGGTATCTTTGCCGACAAGCTGCCCTTCGTTGTCGTAAGAGTAACGACTGGCCACCGCATCCAGAGTTCCGACAAGCTCCCCTTCAGTACCATAGGCGTAGGCATGTTTTGATGTTGATTTTAAGCGATTGCGCTGGATGTTGTAGGAGAAACTTGTATCGTCTGTTCCCAGATTCCCAAGCATGATCGGCGCAGGAGAGATCGTTTCCCGTTTGCGATTACCATTGTCATCCAACAAAAAACTGTAATCCACCAGAGTCGAACTGCCAGCGTGGGCAATCCCCGTTAACCTGTCCGCATCATCCCAGCTGTAATACGTTTTCATAGCATTGAAATGTTCAATTCGGTCCAGGCGACTGGCATCGTCATACACATAGCGCGCTGTCGGCTTGCCCGCTAGCCAATCGATGGTTACCGTACTCAGGCGATTTAGGTTGTCGTAAGTATATTTTACTTTCCTGGATCCCGGCGGATAGGTCAGCGCGGTCACATTCCCGGCAGCATCGTATTCATAGCCCACGGTGTGGCCATTGCTATCAGTATGGCTGGTTAGACGGCCGGCGACATCGTGAGTACGAGTAGTAGTGCCGCTTGAATCAATCATTTCCACCAAATTATCTCTGCTGTCGTAATTGAAATCGACAGACAATGCCGAAGATAGAATCAGATTCAACTTGCCGGAATCCGTGTAGGTGAAGAACGTGAGATTGTCGTTTCGGTCAGTCGATGCCGCCAGCTTGCCAGCTTTGGTGTAACTATGGCTTGTGGTCTTGCCTTGAGCATCAATTCTCTTTTTCACCAGACCACGGTTATCATAGGTAAACCAGGTCGTCGCCCCCTCCTGATCAACCAGTCGCTGCAATTCACCCCGAGTGCTGTAGTTCCAGGTAACCTTCGGATGACTACCCGTCTGTGCGGTACTGAGATAACCATTGGCATCGTAACCTAGTTCCGTCTCCGTCCCCCGAGGATCTGTCACCGTATCGACAAGCCCCGTAGGGAGATATGTTGTCTTCACTTTTTTCCCGTAGTGATCTCTCCGCTCAATGAGGTGATGCTTCGCGTCATAGTCAAAGTTAGCTTTGTGATTTAGCGGATTTCTGGTTTCTTCTAGTCGATGCTGTGCATCATAGGAAAACGTGATCTTGTTGCCGCTGTCGTTTATCTGTTCCTTGAGATTATTATCACCGTCGTAAATAGAGATGGATGAAAAACCACGAGCATCTGTTTGCTTGATCGCATGACCCTGACCGTCATACTCGATGCGAGCGGTATTCCCCAGAGCATCCTCTACAGCAACTCGACGGCCATCGAGGTCAAAGTGATAGGTGGTGCGGTTTCCCTCTGGATCTTCCTCGGCCGACATGAAGCCACCGTAGTGCAACCTGTATATTTCTATGCCCGTGTCACGCGGAGCCCGCTGCTCTACTACCCGATCGAAGTCGTTGTAGGTGTTGTCTACAATTTGTACATCAACGGGATTCTTGACTGTTTTCAGACGGTGAAGATTGTCGTACCCATACGTCCAGTTAACCGCTTCCAGCCCATTCACCTTGGTCAAATCTCCATCGGTTTGTTTGTAGGTCACCAGGTGAAAGGTAGAATCGTACGATCGCACAAGCTTATCATTGCTATACTGGAAGAAAAGTTGGCGTGAATGCGCGTCCTCTACCTGAGTTAGCTTTCCATCACCATTGTAGGTGAACTCCATCACGTTACCGTCCACATCTGTGATGGAAGCGATTCGGTCGTCAGAATCGAACATCCAGGTCGTACCAGAGCGCTCGTGAAGCTTGAATGAATTACCTGTTCGCATCAGTTTGGTGGTAACACCAGCTGGTGGCATAAACTCCCCATTGGGCATCTCCTGATACGTCAGTGCTTGCGAACCCATTTGCACAGTAACGGACTTGTTCAGCAGTTGATCCATCCCCCAGTTTGCGACCATCGCGGCAACGCCCCACTGCATAGCTGTTGGGATATTGGCCTGTAGTAGCCGGCGAGAAATTTCGTTCACAACCACCATCGGAATGGCATCAAATACTGTCCGCTCGCCCAGGGCAGCCTCAACATCGCTGTGTTTTGACAGGTAAATGTTGTAGTTGTGCGTCCAGCCACGCCCCAAACCCGCTGTGTCTTGTGAGGCCATCTGACTGTTATAGCTGCGCGTAAGTGCAAAGCCTCGCGTCCCACTACCTGCGACGCCAAAATCAGTGACACTGGAAATGAAAGCGCCTGTGCCCAAGTCCACTGGGTCACCTGCGGGTGTAATCGGGACGTTCTTTCTAAGAACTATCTCGGGAAGATAGTCTCTGCGCACGATACCCGTAGAGGCAGGGCCCGACTTTGTGCTCTTTCCACCATTCAGGCCACCGCCAATAATCATCCCCATGGATCTGCCTTCACTAGAGTCCCACGAATCTACATAGCCGTGGCCCGTCCACCCCATGAGCGGAATCGCGCCGTCCTCAGGTATCACTAATGTATGCGATGCGTTTGTCTGCAACCGGAATTCAGCCAACGTATCACTAGAGTAGTTGCGCAACTGCGGCGCAATATTGTCATAGTTGCTCTTGTTCGCGACAAACAGACGCTCTCCCTTCCAGTTCGTGAGTGCCAGAAGTCGAATGGTAGACACAGCAGGGTTCGTGAGGCCTTGATTGTCATTAATACCCTGAAGTTGATCCAGTACACTGTGCTCCATCGCGCTCGCTATAAAGGATTGGGTTTTGAACGCCCCCTGCTCGGCGGTTCCCACGCGGTCGGGAGTAGATGACAACTGAGCGGCCATGTCGACGAAGTAGCCCTCTTCCTGGCCTGCTATGCCAAAACGGTGATGCCGAATATTGCGCTTACCCGACAGAGCGTAGAGCAGATCGGAATTGAGTTGAGTCTGCTGCATCCAGGTCTGGCCAATCACATTGAGAGTCTCAGTAAGTCGCCGTGGCGCGTTGGCAGCTGTCCCATCGACACTCATCCGGTTAAGTAAGCGCTGACGCTCACTCAACAACGTAGAGCTCTTATCGCCGCCGAAAGCGGACACGATTACATAGGTGCCGGTACGTTTCACGGGAAAGTCACGTGATTGATCTGCGAAGGTTCCTCTAAAGGCGGCATACGGGTGGTTGATGATTAACTGGAGATTGTTCCGGTCGCCGCTCGCAGTATCTTCGTAAGCCTCCAGACGGTCATCGATAAAGAGTTTCGCAATGCGCTCGGACTCTACCACCCCTGTTAAGTCGTAGATCTCTTCATCTACAGGTTTACCCTTGTAGTAGTACTTGATCGACAACTTTACATTCTTACGTCCTGGTGATTGCCCGATTCCCGCGAAGCTAACACCAACCGAGTAGGGTGCACCCGCCGCTATCGTGTGGGGCCCCTTACCAATGGTGATCTCGAACGCACTGGCATTCGGACCGGAAATCGAGGGCACCACCTGAAAGGTAAGCCCCGTCCCGTTGGTCCCGTTCCAGACCTGGGTTCCCCCTGCAACATCTATCGGTAGCGCACCATAGTCAGTAGCTCCATTGGGTGGTGACGGGAAATCAGTACTGCCTGCGCGGTAGAGCAAACTCACCTTGCGTCCCGCTATATCCGATATGTTCCTGGTAATATCAATGCCGCCATGCCTAAGCCGCAATGTGTGCATATAGTTTGCGGGCACCGCATCCCAGACTAAGGGCGAACCTGCCACGACCAGCGGAAGGCTTGCAGGCAAGCTGCCACTGTTGTCCTGAACAATCTTGAATCCTCCCAACACATCTTCCACACGATCGTTGGGATGATGTGATTTCAAGTAGTTTTGCAGGTTTGTGGCTCTCTCCTCAAGATAGTCGCCGAGCGCATCCAGCTTCATGCCGCTGATTGATATGCCTGTTTGAACACCGTCTGCCGCGGCCAACACCCCCGCTTCGGTGTATTTCATAGCGGCTGTCAGATCTATGCTGCTATAGCGAGTTGACGGTTTAAAGGCGGGATCCAATAGGACCGCTTGCTGGTTGATAGTGGCTTCAACCCAGACATGATTGAAGCTAACCGATGAGTCCGTCAGCGCCACAGGCACACCGCCCTGTGCGAACGTTTCCGCAATCAGTGCTACATCTGCATCTGTCCCCAACCAGTTAGCGACGGCCTGCACATCGGCGACACTGGAAGCGGTAACCGTTCCGAACTGAAATCTTGCCGAAATGTCCGCTGCTCGCAGCAGCTCCACAAGCAGCGCGGCCTGGTCGAAATCATTGCCGCTGCGCTCATGAAGAGTAAGGTATGGCCCCTTGAGCAAACCAAAGTAAGGCACATACTCGAAGTGATTGCGCACATACTGGTATATGCGCAGCGGATCGTTCTCCAGCGCTTCCGCCAGTTCTGCGTAATCACCCGGTGTAGCGTATGCCGCTCTCGCGCTGGGCAGCGGCGCGTCGGCTTCCAGCTCTTTCGATGTTGCGCCTAGCAGCTGCAGCGCTTCCTCTGGAGAAACCATTTCAGCAACGGAAGACACCCAGCCAGGGGCGACAGTGGCTGGCATAGAGGAGGCACTTTGCGGCACCTCGGGGGCAGTTGGCGAAACGGCATTTCCCTGTGTCCGGGCAGCTGCAATCGCGAACACCACACTGCTCAATCCAATCAACACACCCCTACGAATATCCTTTTCGTAAATTCGGAACATAATCCTTTTCCTATTGCTATCTATCAAACCGGGGCGAGCTAGTATCCAAAATGCAAGCGCCTCAGGATCACCAGATCACCAACATCAAGGCGGCCATCCATATTGACATCGCCATGTCCGGACTCCCGCTGTTCTTGCGTGGCAATTACCTGTTCAAAGATAATGCGCTTCAGGACCACGATGTCTCCGAGATCGAGATCATCGTCACTATCCAGATCGCCGTGAAAGTGATTGATATCGGAGTCCTGTAAGTATTCGTTAATATTGCTGATTCCATCCCCGTCGAGGTCGCCCGCCGCATCGGTGGGTAACAGGGGATTCAAGCCTGCACCAATCTCAACGGGATCAGATATACCGTCATCGTCATCGTCTGCATCCACAAAATTCGGAACGCCATCGCCATCGGTATCGGGGCTGTCAGCCGTGGCAATCCACTCAATATTTGAAGCGTGATCGTACTGATAGACAACACTCAACGCGTCGTCATCATGCGCAACGTTTGTGAGCCGATTTAAATCGTCGTAGTAGTAATCAATAGTCACGGCAGCTACGCCATAGCCAGGGGAGGCGAGTAAGGCAGTGGCCAACAAAGCCATACACATTGTTCGACGGGTCTTCAATTGAGATTGACCCGACAAAAATGCATCAAGGGAGATAGTCATCCCGCAAAAATTAGAGACGGATGAACATCGCAGAGCACAGCGAGCTGACTGCGCCAGCGGACCCCTCGTACGCTGCAGAAATCCGCCAATAGGCTGGAAAATAACGTGATATAGAGAAATTTTCGAACGCGGAACTTCCATTTCAGACTCCAGTGAGATCCTTCTCAAAAAAGCGGATGGCTTCTGCTTTCATGGGCAAACATCATTCTTCCTGAACAATGCAAACAAGCAGCTTTTCTTGCCCTGTAAAAAACGGTTCGTACGCAGTCCGTGATTTTCTTCAGACCCACCGCCACTTGATACCGTGACAGAAAAATTAGCCCCTGATTCGCTATTCGGCAAGCAATCGGTTGGAATTGGTGGATTAGCTCAATCAACATTTTTTCCGCAGTACATCATCACAAATAATTCCGCGGGGTTACGTCCGGGCCTCGATACCAAGGCGATAGAAACCTGAATATTTCAGCAGCAAGGACAGCCTCGAACACCTGATTCACTACTGGCCGAAATTGCTCGATTGGCGCGCTACACAATTTTGAAAACACACACTAGACTCCTAGTGAATTGCTGGAAATCGGCGAATACAACCAGCGATCACCTGGATGCGACTGAGAAGAGTAAGTTTGTGCAGAGCTGAATCTACCGCATTGCAGTTGATGCCCTTTGGCGCTCAATCGAAGGCGACTCAAAGTCTTGCTGTTAGGGAGAACAGAGATATGAAAAACCATGGAATGCGATTTTTAGGCGGCCTGCTGTTTTGTGTGCTTGTACTCGGAGGCTGTCAAAGCGACATATCATTGTCGAGAGCAGTAAGAACGGGAGACACTCTTGTCGTATCGCTCGGCGACGCGAATCCATACGGCGAAGACGCCAACGTTAACAGCACGCTTCTTCGCGAAGTCGATGTTGTCGCGACGATGATCGACAACAACTATTTGACTCACCCTGTGAGAGTTCGTCATATTTTTCGCGTCTATGGCGATCCCACTGCTGTCTATGGCCGAGTGCGCGGGCAGGCACAGTGGATGGCTGTGATAGATTTGGTCAACCCCCTGAGCGGGAATGCACCTTCACTAGCATTGGGGAATGGTGTTATTCATCTCGAGTCAGACAAGTTTAGCGAGAGTCAAACGGTTAGTACCACTATCATCGCTGGCACTGGCGTTCCCCACCCATTTATATCGAAAAATGAGCCCGTTAATATCGGGATTGATAAACTGGAATATGTAAGACCCGCCAAGCAGGCACTGGTTAGCGTGAGTGGAACACTTCCTCAGGACGTTAAACTCGCAGGTGCTGAATACCGATTTGATCTTCCGGCGGTACACAGCACTAACTTACTCGGATACCGTGTTGAAGCTGCGGCACCCGCCAAGCTTACCACTAGCCAGCAAATTTATTTCGAGTTCAAGAGGACTGAACGACAAGCTCCGGTCGGCACAGAAGTTCTGGTAGTACTGACATCAACTGAGGGCGTCGATCAAGCCAGTTTGTCGGCTTTCAATTTCGTGATGACCAGCGATATGGAGGCTATTTCCAACAATCCCAGCTATTGGGAAAACAAACTCACCGGAGCCAACTTCTACGATACAGACGGCCAGGAAATTGCGGGATTGATGGGGCATATCGGGAAAAACCTGTAAAGCAGCCTGGCATCTGGGACTGTGCACCCCATTCCCTCAAAAAGCGTTTTACCTAAATAGCAGGCGCTACATTACTCGTATGTGGCGTGCGCACCATCATTGACAGGAACCCTGCGTTCAGCACGCCGTAAACTATCGCCCAAAACAGTACGCCCGCGCCCAGAGCTACATGGGATAACCACAGCAACAGCGCGATGCTACCCATACGCGCCACTTCCCACTTCAACAAGCTGCCAGCGGGCCTACCCTCCAGCCATAAGGCCGTTACCAAAGTGGTCACCAGTAATATCCCCCACCCGGCAACACCCTGCCAGTAAGGAAGGTCCGCGCTTTCCATAAAATTCAACAACAGCACCACGAACACCAACTGGAAAAATGCGTAGCCGGCGACCAGACCTGGCACCTTGGGATCGTAGCGCTCAAATTGGCTCAGGTCCGTTTTCTCTCGTGGATATTGCATCGCTACATCCGCGGGTCGCCACCCCGTGCGCGACACCCAGACTCTCAGCTTGTCGCGCCAGTTTCTGGTATGCCAACTGTCCCGTGCCATATCCACATAGATATGCGTCAGTGCCTTGACCGGGCTCCAGCTCTTGAGTGGACCGCGGATACCGAACACCACCGGTTCCTCATCCAGCTCTTCCTGAAAGGTACCAAACAGGCGATCCCATAGAATGAACAATCCACCGTAATTGCGATCCATGTAGTGGTCATTCTGCGCGTGGTGTACCCGGTGGTTGGACGGTGTCACGAAGATCCATTCGTACCACCCCAGTTTTGGCACATGCTGGGTGTGCACCCAGAACTGGTAGATCAGGTTAATAGCACCCACTGTTATCACCACTTCAGCGGGAATGCCGAGCAAGTACATGGGAATGTAAAACAGCCAGCCAAACAGAAAGCCCGTACTGGTCTGGCGCAGCGCGGTGGTGAGGTTATAGTCCTCACTCTGGTGGTGGGCCACATGCGCGGCCCATAAGATAGTGCGCTCGTGCCCCATCCTGTGCAGCCAGTAGTAGCAGAAGTCGTACAGTACCATCGCCAGCACCCAGGTATACCAGTGACTGGCATCCATCAACTGCAGGGAGAAATACTCCGTCAACAAATAGTAGATGTAGCCTCCAACCCCCAGCGTGACAAAACGCTGTGCCTGGCTGAGCACACCTAGCGACAGGCTGCTGACGCTGTCGTTGAGGCGGTAGGTATTGTTCTGCTTTACCCAGCCATAGGCCAGCTCTACCAGGATGGCGAGAACGAAAAACGGCACAGCGTAAACAACAAGATCCATAACAATTGATCCAGACAGGGCTCCCTGCGCTTACAGCTATTCGCGCAGAAGCCACATTGGCAGTGTTTATTTGCCCGGTATTGTAGTCGCCCCGGGATAGAAATCCAGTCTACCCACCCGGCAATGCAGGGCCGATTTTGACTAGTACCGCTGCACAGGTGGGTCTATATTGCCTCCATGAAGAGCGCTGACTACCCCACATCCACCGAGCCCGACGGTGAACCCTACCTCGACCCTGAGGTGTGCCGCAGAGCCCGGTTGTCGCGTGATGCTCGCTTCGATGGCGAGTTCTACCTCGGGGTGCGCACTACGGGCATCTACTGTCGGCCGATTTGTCCCGCGCGCGCGCCAGCGGAGAAAAATGTCAGTTACTTTCACAGTGCCGCGCTGGCCGCGCAGGCAGGCTTTCGACCCTGTCTGCGCTGTCGCCCCGAATCCGCGCCCAACAGCCCCGCATGGAACGGCACATCAACCACCGTACAGCGCGCCCTGCAATTGATCAGCCAGGGCGCGCTCAATACCGCACCACTGGGCGACATGGCGCTGCGTCTGGGGATCGGCGAGCGCTACCTGCGCAAGCTGTTCCAGCGCGAACTGGGCGTGTCCCCTCAGGCGCTGGCACTGAACCAGCGCCTGCTATTCGCCAAAAAATTACTGAGCGAGACCGCACTACCGATCACGGAGGTCGCCTTTGCCGCCGGTTTTGGCTCCCTCCGGCGTTTCAACAGCGCGGTACAAAAGCAATTCAAGCTGCCACCCAGTGCCCTGCGCAGCAGGCGCAATACCAACAACGCCGATGTCAGTATCGAACTGCAATTGCACTATCGCCCACCCTACGACTGGGACGGCGTGATGGACTTTTTCAGTCGCCATGCCGTCAGCGGTGTGGAGACGGTGTCGGCCGCAGGCTATCAACGCAATATCACGCTGGGAGGCGTTGCCGGTCGCTTCGAGGTAAGCCCGTTGCCGGGTAAGAACGCGTTGCAGCTGAGACTGCACCTGGAAGATCACCGCCTGTTAATGCCCGCTGTTGCGCGGATCAGGCAGATGTTCGACCTGGATGCCAACCCCGCGGCAATCCACCAGGTACTCGGGCAGGACCGGCGCCTGGCACCACTGCTGCAGCATTTTCCGGGGATTCGCGTGACCGGGCACTGGTCAGTGTATGAGGCATCGATTCGCGGCATTGTCGGCCAGCAAATCAGTACACAAGCCGCACGGGGCGTGCTTGGCCGTCTCGCCACTGCCGTCGACCCCGCTGCGGATCGCGTGACATTTCCGGACGCGGCAGGTATTGCAGGACTGGGCGACGAGCAATTTCCCATGCCCGGAAGACGCCGCGATACGCTGCGCGCAGTGTGCCAGCGTTACAGTAACGCTGAGGACGAACTCGAGAGCGATGCGTTGGCCGCGCTAAAGGGAATCGGCCCCTGGACCATCGCCATGGTCAATATGCGCGGCAATGGCCACCCTGATACGTTCCCCCTTAAGGATCTCGGGTTGGAACGCGCCTGGGCGAGACTTCCCGGCCCTGCCATCACCCTGAAAGAACAATCGGCCAACTGGCGACCCTGGGGCAGTTACGCCGCCAACCTGCTCTGGAGGAGCCTGAGTCTATGAATTTTCAATACCTGGATTCACCGATCGGCAGCCTGCGTCTGGTCTCCACCGGCACTGTATTGCTCAGAATCGAGTTTGAGGGCCAGCATCACGATGACGCCGGGTGTGAACGCAGCGATGCCGTACTCGCGGCCTGCGTGGCACAGCTGAATGACTATTTTGCACTGCGGCGGCGGCGCTTCGAACTGCCGCTTGGCGCAGACGGCACAGCCTTTCAGCAGTCGGTCTGGCGCGCCCTGGCGGAAATACCCTACGGGGAGCTGCGCAGTTACCGGGATATTGCACACGCAATCGGGAATCCGGCGGCAGTGCGCGCGGTCGGCGCGGCCAACGGTCGCAACCCGCTGCCTATCGTGGTGCCCTGCCACCGGGTGATCGGCAGCAATGGGTCGTTGACCGGCTTTGCCGGTGGGCTGGAGGCGAAAAAGTACTTGTTACAGCTGGAGGGGTCGCTGAGCAACTCCCTCCCAGTGGGCGGAATGCAGGAGTAAGGCGCAGCCTGCGTCAGTGCCGTCAGGCGTTGAGATCGGGGATCATGTCATCCTTCAGCCGCGTTATCGCGTCCTTCAGGCGCAACTTCTCCTTTTTCAGCCGCTGCAGCAGGATCTGGTTTTGGTAGGGGTAAGTGTGCAGCTCATCGATTTTGCCATCCAATGCGCGGTGCTTCATCTGTAAATCCATCAAGCGCATCGCAGGCGTCAGCAACTCGTTGGCCGCTTCTTCGCTGCCTCCGTCACTGTTTTCAGGTGGCTCATTCATCGTTCGATCAGTACTACCATGAAAGTTGTCCAGAGGTGCAACTCTATACCCTGATGGATTACCGGCACAAGCCTCATACGCTGCTCTGCAGCAAGACTAGGTAAAATTCACCCGCAACAAGCGTGCCCACAGCGGATGACTGCCATCGGCAAGCGCGTAGAAGGGCGGGCTAAACAGGGAATCCGCGCAATTGTAGCGCAGGGGCAGGCCGTCCATGCCCAGCAACTGTCCCCCGGCGGCTTCCAGCACAGCCTGCCCCGCTGCCGTATCCCATTCGCAGCAGGGGGAGAAGCGGGGGTAAAAATCGCCATGCCCCTCTGCCATACAGGAAAACTTCAGTGCGCTGCCCATATTGCTTCTGGACACCGGCTCCCATTGCTCATCCAGCCAGTCCAGACACGCGGTGAAGCGGGGGCCACGGTGCCGCCGACTGGCCAATACCGTCAGCTCCTCACCCGTTTGCAGCGGGCGTGTTGCCAGCTCACTGACCGACCAGCTGCCGTCGCCGACGTCGACATAGCGCTGCGCGAGCGCGCCTGGAATGCCGACATACGCGACCTGTTCCAGTGGCAAATACAGTATGCCCAGCACCGGCTTATGGTCATCAATCAGGGCAATATTGATAGTGAATTCGCCGGTCCTGTCCAAAAACTCCTTGGTGCCATCCAGCGGATCAACCAGCCAGAAGCGGCGCCACTGACGCCGCTGCGCAATCTCCGTCGGAGTGGATTCCTCTGACAGCACCGGGAGGGACGGATTGAGGGCACTCAAGCCCGACATCAGCACCTCGTGAGAGGCGAGGTCGGCGCGGGTCAGCGGCGAGTCATCGTCCTTGGCCTCATAGTCACCCGCGGCAGGGGCCGAATAGTGCGCACAGATTGCCGCCCCCGCTGTCTGGCACAACGCGAGAAGAGAAGGCAGCCAAAGCTGCAGATCCTGAACATTTGTCTCTGTATCCATGCGCACCAATATACCACTCCCGCAACCCCGCACAGCGCGGCCTTCCCACGAAAGCAGAAAAAAGCATAAACTTGAGCCTCAAGACGACCTCACCGCGCAGGGAAGCTTGCAGGGATAAGCCATGATCGACTGGAATTCTATCGACACAGTATTACTGGATATGGACGGCACGCTGCTGGACCTGCATTTTGATAACTATTTCTGGACGGAGCATTTGCCGCGTATTTACGCCGAGAAACACCAGATCACTGAAACCGAATCCAACGATCACCTGTACGGCACCTTCGGTGCCGTACAGGGAACGCTACAGTGGTATTGCCTGGATCACTGGTCACAGCGCCTGGACATGGATATCCCGGCGCTGAAAAAGGAGCTGCAGCACATGATCAGCATCAGGCCCTTCGTGATCGAATTCCTCACCCAATTGCACAACAGCAGCCGGGACGTCCTCATGGTCACCAATGCACACCGCAAGACGCTGGATCTCAAAATGGAGAAGGTCGATATCATCAACTGGTTCGATCGCGTGGTGGTCTCGCACGACCTGCACGCCCCCAAGGAGGACCAGGATTTTTGGATCAAACTGCAGGACATGCACCCGTTCGACCCCGCCCGCACCCTGTTGATTGACGATACTGAGGACGTGCTGGCCAGCGCGCAGCAATACGGCATTGCCCACCTGCTGACCTTGCTACAGCCCGACAGCAAGCGCGACAAGCGGCTCAACACCCGGTTTCCGGGCTTTCATCACTTTGACGAAATCATGCCGGGAGCGTCCCGCACATGAACCTTGCCGAGGGCCAGCCCGCCAAAGTACGTCTGGATAAGTGGCTGTGGGCGGCGCGCTTTTTCAAAACGCGCAGCCTCGCCAAGGCCGCGATTGACGGCGGCAAGGTGCAGTTGGAAGGCAAACGCGTAAAGGTGTCAAAGGAGATTGCCGTCGGCGATACGCTGCAATTACGTCAGGGCTGGGATGAGAAAGTGGTGCTGGTAAAACAGCTCAGTGACCAGCGCCGCGGCGCCCCCGAAGCCGAGCTGCTGTATGAAGAAACGGCCGACAGCCTGGCCAAACGGGAGGCGGACGCCGCGGCCCGCAAGGCGGCGGGCGGCATGATAGACCGCCCGGCCCACCGGCCCGACAAACAGCAGCGTCGCCAAATCCACCGTTTCAAGAATTACCGGGATTAGTCAGACCATTTCCCCGCATAGCGACCCAGCCAGGCTGGGAGAGGGAATACTATCAAATCTCCATCACTACTTTTCAGCCAAGATGCGCTAGAATCGCTCCCATGCTGTCCGAAATCCCTGTAGTCCCACCAGACACTCCCCTACTGAACAGAGTCGATCAGGGTGTGTCCCTGCACGACCTGGACACACCGGAATTGCTGCAACTGAGCGAGGAACTCAGGGCCTTCCTGCTCTATAGCGTGGGCCAGACCGGCGGACATTTTGGCGCGGGCCTGGGCGTTGTGGAGCTGACCGTTGCCCTGCACCACATCTACAACACACCGCAGGACCGCATCGTGTGGGATGTGGGTCACCAGACATACCCCCATAAAATCCTTACCGGCCGTATGGCGCAAATGAACAGCATGCGCCAGGCCGGCGGACTCGCCGGCTTCCCCAAGCGCGCCGAGAGTGAGTACGACACCTTCGGCGTAGGCCACTCCTCCACCAGTATCTCTGCCGCCATGGGTATGGCGCTGGCGGCCAGGCAGCTGGGGATCAACCGCAAAGTCGTCGCTGTCATAGGCGATGGCGCGATCACCGGCGGCATGGCGATTGAGGCACTGGCACACGCCGGCCACGAGCGGCCCAATATGCTGGTGGTCCTGAACGACAATCAGATGTCGATTGGCCACAATCAGGGCGGACTCGCCACCTACTTCGCCAAAATCTGGGCGAGCAAGTTTTATATCGCCATGCGCCAGGGCTCCAAACGGGTGTTGGAAAAGATTCGACCGGCCTGGGAATTGGCCAAACGCACGGAAGAGCACATGAAGGGCATGGTCGCGCCCGGCACGCTGTTTGAAGAGCTGGGCTTTCACTACATTGGCCCGCTGGATGGCCACGACCTGCCCGGGCTGATTCAAACCCTGGAAAACATGAAAGACCTGGAGGGCCCGCAATTCCTCCATATCCGCACCATGAAAGGCAAAGGCTTCTTACCCGCTGAGCGCGACCCGGTGGGCTACCACGCCGTCAACAAGATCGAAGCCAAGCCCAAGGGGCCGCAACCCGCCCTGCCCGCAGCCAAACCCAAAGGCCCCAAATACCAGGATGTGTTCGGGCGCTGGCTGTGCGATATGGCCCTACAGGACCATCGCCTCGTGGGTATCACGCCCGCTATGTGCGAGGGCTCCGGCATGGTGGATTTCGCCAAACGCTTTCCCGATCGCTATTACGATGTCGCCATCGCCGAGCAGCACGCACTGACCCTGGCAGCGGGTATGGCCTGCGATGGACTCAAGCCGGTGGTCGCCATTTACTCCACATTCCTACAACGCGGCTACGACCAACTCATTCACGACATCGCACTGCAAAATCTCGATGTCACCTTCGGCATCGATCGCGCCGGCCTGGTGGGGCAAGATGGCCCAACGCATCACGGCGCCTTTGACCTGAGCTACCTGCGCTGTATCCCCAATATGGTGATCGGCGCGCCCTCCGACGAGAACGAATGTCGGCAGATGCTCTACACCGCCTATCAATATCCCGGCCCCGCCGCCATTCGCTACCCGCGCGGAACTGGCCCAGGTGCGATCATTTTTGATGCCATGACCGAAATGCCAATAGGCGAAGCACTGGAAGTACGCAGCGGCAAAGACATTGCGATTCTCAGCTTCGGCGCGCTGTTGTCGCAGGCAATCACTGCAGCGGAGCAATTAAACGCCACCGTCGTGGATATGCGCTGGGTGAAACCGCTGGATGAGAAAATGGTGCTGGCGATTGTTGAACGACACACGATGATCGTCACGCTGGAAGAAAATGCCATCGCCGGTGGTGCCGGTGCGGCC
>JBBKWY010000145.1:0-8980 GCA_037969215.1 Halioglobus sp. | reverse complement strand
CTGATGGAACGAGAGTTAGATGGCAGCTAACGGTTCAATAGCTCTGCATTCGTTGGGTATCTCTCAAGTAACTCAACAAGCTTCTTAGTGCCTTCTACGGGTTTAAGATGCGTAAGCGCCCTCCTTAAATCTCTTACCTTATCGATTTGTTTAGGATCTAAAAGAAGCTCTTCACGCCGCGTGCTACTTTTAGAAATATCCAGCGCGGGAAAAACCCGTTGTTCTGCAACCTCCCGAGATAAAGCGATTTCCATATTACCCGTGCCCTTGAACTCCTCAAATATCACCTGGTCCATCCGGCTTCCGGTATCAACGAGTATCGTCGCTAGAATGGTAAGCGACCCACCATTCTCAATCTTTCTAGCTGCGCCAAACAACTTTCGTGGTATTTCCATTGCTCTAGCGTCAAGCCCACCCGTCATGGTACGACCGCGGCCCTTTTGCTCTGCATTGTGTACACGTGAGAGTCTTGTGAGAGAGTCAATGACAATCATTACATCGTGCCCCTCGCCAGCTTGCTGGCGGGCAGTGCTAAGAAGGGCATTGGCCACACGAACGTGTTGGTCATAGCTTTCATCCGAGGATGAGGCGTGTACCTCTGCCGGCACGCTGCGCCTGAAATCAGTCACTTCTTCCGGCCGCTCATCAATGAGTAACGCATAGAGCTTTATATCGGGATAAGCTTCCCCCACTGCCTGGCAAATATGTTTTAAAAGGGTTGTTTTACCGCAGCCCGGTGGAGCAACAATCAAACCTCGCTGCCCCATTCCTATTGGCGTGATCAAATCCATCGCTCGCATGGTGAGTTGCCCAGAACCCAATTCCAGGCGAATGCACTGACAAGGATTAATGGCTATGCCATTTAAAAAACGCTTTTGTGGGTCACCATGAGATACATCTTTGGTCACCTCATCTGCTTTTTTCGAGTCTTTGTTTCTTTTCACCTTCAAAGATAATGTCTTTCTCGTCATGATATCGGTCTTTAGCTCTAGAGAATGAAGTGTTTTCTATCTGTTTAGGTAGTCTAACGCAGCTGGTCAGCGAATATCCGGGTGCTGCCAAGTTAAGTCCCCATAATTGATAGAATCGGCGCATGAATACTTACAAACGCCCCCGATTCCCTCCTGAAATCATCAGCTACGTCATCTGGCTCTACTACAGATTCAATCTTAGTCATCGAGATATCGAGGATCTTCTTGCCGAGCGAGGTATCACCGTCAGCCGCGAAGCGATCCGGTTGTGGTACCCAAAGCACTCGCTGCGCTCATGGGGCAGGCTCTGTATCAAGTTAGGGGCCATTTATACGCGCCGATTGAAA
Organism: Halioglobus sp.; assembly: GCA_037969215.1. GTDB lineage: Bacteria > Pseudomonadota > Gammaproteobacteria > Pseudomonadales > Halieaceae > Marimicrobium. Next base: position 7,662 of record JBBKWY010000145.1, on the reverse strand, counting down.
CGGAAGCGCCGAGGCTACGGTGACACCTTCTACATCGATGAAGTCTTCGTAAAAATCAATGGCAATCAGCATTACCTGTGGAGAGCCGTCGACCAGGATGGCGAAGTAGTAGATGTGTATCTACAGGCCAAGAGGGATGGAGCCGCAGCTAAGCGCTTCTTCAGACACTTACTGCGTAGCCATGGCAGTGAACCCAGGAAGATCGTGACAGACAAATTACGAGGCTATGGAGTCGCTCATCGGGGGCTGATTCCTGAGACGATCCACAGCACGAAGCAGTATAAGAATAACCGAGTAGAGCAATCGCACGAAGCGACGAGGGTGCGAAAGCGAGGGATGCGAAAGTTCAAATCAGTCGGTCAGGCTCAGCGATTCGTCACTGCGCACGCAGCAGTCTCAAATCTATTCAACCTCGGTAGGCACTTGGTTGGCGCACAACATTATAGGAGTCTGAGGGTAAGTGCGTTCAGTGAATGGAGGAGGGTAGTAGCGTGACAGCAAGGGGCAGATTTTTCCGACCTCAACAAACTAATTTTCCCATACCGTTGCTTGAACCAATTTGTCGATACCCGTCAATTGGCGTTAGAGAGAAGCTTCTGATACTCCGTGTTACTTCTCAGCACTTCTCCACCCGCCTCAATCAGGCGATCGACAGCTTCATCGGACAGCACAAACGAGGTTGGCAACTTTTTCAGGTAATTGCTCTCCTCTGGGTCTGGGTGCGTACTGAAGCTCACTTCGACAAAGTGAAAATCGACACCTTTGCAATTGCCCTCTGCCGTTGCGTCTAATTGAGAGTCCGTTGCTTGAGCATCGGGGCCGCATTCAGCCTCGTAGGACTGTTGTTCCCAGGCCTCTAGCCGATCTTTGAGTAAGGCGACGGTTTCAAAGCTGTAACGGCTCAATGGTACCGACGTGGCGGCACCCAGTGACGCAGCGAAGGTTGGTGTTTGCATCGTGCGGCTGGATGCCACATCCAATTCTGTTTCTGCGTTGACCAAAATAACTATCACTCTCTTTGTTTCGCTCATTTGTACGGCGTCAAGCGCCTCCACAATGCCGTTGTAGCGGAGTACTCCATCCAGCATCGAGCGAAGCCCCAGATTGTCGGCAAGTCCACCATCGAACAAATGCAGATACGGATGGTCCTCGCGATCCTCAAGCGCATTCATATTGGCCGCCATGTTGTACATTCGGCTGTTCCGGTCATTAGTAGCCAGGGCTTCCTCTATCCACTGTGGGTGCTGCCAGCCACACTCGCCAGCGCGATTCTTCATGGTGATAGGGCTGAAAAGAAGAGGTACAGCGGACGATGCCGTGACGCCTCTAGCAACCGGTAGCTCGGCAAGATCCATACATACAATGTCCGCATAGTTCTGGGTGAATTGGAAGCGTGTGCCAAGCGTCATTTCCGTGGCATTGATAATGATGAAAGGCCCGTTCGCTTGCTGGAGATCTTTGAAGGTGGCGCCGTCGAAAATGGTCTCGTTGTACAGTTCGGTAGCCATGTCAGCGCGAGTGTAAAATGGAGACATTATGCGTGGCCAGTTAAGCGGATTGATAACCTGACTGGTAAGCTCTCCCTGCACATCTCGACGCAAAAAAACCTGCTCGTAGTCCTCGAAGATGCGATTTCCGTATAAACCAAAATAGGCGGCAGTGAAGCTACCGCCCGAAACAGCTGTAATTACGTCAATCTCTTCCGTGAGTGGGCGCATGTTCTCCGCAGTACCGACCTGGGTTTCTGACATCTCCTTCAACACGCCATAGGAAAAAGCCGCTGCGCGGGTGCCGCCGCCGGAAAAAGCCAATAGCACCAAGGCTTCGCCCTTGTTCTCGGAATTGTTGGCCATCTTCTGAATAGTGTAGCCCTCATCAATACTGCCAACTTGTGGCAGCGCAGGATTCACTGGGTAGGTGGCTGTACATCCTCCAAGAAACAGGAGGGTGAAAGTCAGCAGTACTGAACGAAAATTCAGGACACAAGAGACTTTCTCCGTGATACAGCGGGGTAGTACGATGCTCTTTTTCACTTGATAACATCCTGATGGGATTTGTGAAATATGATCAGATTATGGAACTTGTTGGTGTAATTCTCACGATAACGGTAGGGGTTCGCTTCAGTGGTGAGTGCGCTCGCCAGTTTTTGTATCTGCAGCAGCGTGTCACGTTCCCTCTGGGGTTTGCCACCAAGGTCGCTTGGTGGCATAAAGTTACCCCCTGACTATAGTTTCGCCTCTTTTGCCATCGGTGCTTCAGTCAGATCAATAGTGACCTTGATGACCTTCCCTGAGAACCGTCCATCAACAGAACCATAATTCTCTACGACGGGCGTCGCTCCGTCCACGCCAACATCTGCAGTCTCATCCATAGAGAAAACAAGCGCTTCTGTACGTTCAATTCGCGCCGTATCAACCTTATCTCCATTGACAAATAGAGTCCCGGTCGCGCCCATTCCAGCGCCGCCGCCGTCATAGTCAAAATCCAGTTTGATGGTTGATTTTCCGGCTCGCAGCTTGCGGTTAGCAGCAATCGTCGTGCGCTCTTGGTTAAGAAAATTATAGGTGTAACTTGGCTTGCCGTCCTTAACGTACAGACTCCAGCCACCGAATCGACCGCCTTGCGCCAGGATCACGCCATTGCCGCCATTCTTGGGTACGTCAACTTCGGCAGTGATTGTATGCGACTTATTCTTTACATTGATGAAGGCATTTTCACCCATGTCTCGCATGCCATCGCTCAAAGTAAGTGAGGTCCGTCCTGCCATGAGATCTGGCCGACCAGCAATTTCCGCATTCATGCGCTCGAAACTACGATCGTCGATAGGCAGAACATGGTTCACCGATGCTTCTTCCATGAATAATGCCTGCAGCTCTTTGAGCCTTGCCGGTTCCGCCGAAGCCAAATTATTGGTCAGGCTGAAATCCGTATCGGTATCGAACAACTCCCAGGTATCGTTTTCGAGGGTCGTGATCGGTTCGCGGCCCCACGGCGTCTTATGAATTGTGCGAGCAAGCCAGCCCTCATGGTAGATAGCACGGTTGCCGAACAATTCAAAATACTGAGTTGTATGTCCCGTTGAGGCATCGGCATCAACGAACGTGCTGACAAGACTCTTGCCCTGGATCGGGACTTGAGGAATACCATTCACCATAGTCGGTTCAGGTATGTTGGCCGCTTCGAGAATTGTGGGCACGATGTCAATGACGTGCGCGAACTGACTACGCACCTCGCCGTTGTTCTTAAACTTTTCTGGCCAATGAATCACCATTCCGTTACGCGTGCCACCAAAGTCGGAAGCAACCTGTTTGGCCCAGGTAAACGGCGTATCACCGGCGATAGCCCAGCCGATGGCCATGTGCGGGTAGGTCATCGGGCTGCCCCAATCGTCATAGTTCTCGAGCATTGCCTCTAGCGACTCCGGAACACCGTTAATGGATGTGTACTCATTGGAAACACCGAGCGGGCCGCCTTCGGCGCTTGTTCCGTTGTCACCGGCGATGTAAATAACGAGTGTATTATCGAGTTCACCCATTTCTCGCAGGGATTCAACTAAGCGGCCAATTTCCGTGTCGGCATACTCTGCGAAAGCAGCATAGACTTCCATTTGACGAGCGAGCAGGCGTTTCTCATCGGCAGTGTGTTCGTCCCAATCTTTGACTCCGGGTGGTTTAGGGGCCAACTGTGTACCGACCGGCACAACACCAAGGGCAATCTGCCTAGCTAGAGTTTCTTCGCGTACCTTATCCCAGCCCTGATCAAACTTTCCTTTGTATTTAGCAATCCAGTCTGCAGGCACATGGTGAGGGGCGTGCGTTGCGCCAGGCACGAAATACAAGAAAAACGGCTTATCCGGCGTTAAGGCCTGCTGGAAGCTGACCCACTCGATGGCCTTATTCGTCATGTCGGTCATAAAATTGTAGTCTGGATCGTCGGGCAGCTCGACAGGTGTCATGCCATCGTAAACTAGCGGTGCCCATTGATTCGTCTCGCCGCCAAAGAAGCCATAGAACTTGTCGAATCCTTTACGCGTGGGCCATCTATCTGTAGCCCCTGATGGACTTACCTCCCACGCTGCCGTCTCATGGTTTTTGCCGAATTGCGCCGTACTGTAACCGTTAAGGCGTAGCACGTTCGAAATCGGTGAGATATTTAGTGGAATGACGCCGGTATTTCCAGGGAATGCTGTCGCCATTTCGGTGATCGACCCCATATTATTCATATGGTGATTGCGACCACTAAGCAGTGCAGCGCGAGTAGGCCCGCACATAGCTGTAGAGTGAAATCTGTTATAGCGAAGCCCGGTTTCCGCCAGTCCGTCGAGAGTCGGCATCTGAGCCGGCCCACCAAAAGTACTTGATACACCGAAGCCCATGTCATCGATCATTATTAAAAGAACATTTGGCGCGCCCTCAGGTGCCCCGACCTGGAATCGAGCAGGCGGCGTCGCGTTTCGTGCAGACAGTTCAGTATAAAGGGCCACTTTGGGCGGATGGATCGGTAGTACTGTGCGGTCGAGATCTTGCTCAGCAGAGGCTGCAGGTCCGTATCCGGTAAGAATTGCGCCTGCGACTGCAGAAACGGCAAGAATAATGTTTTTCACTTGATGCTCCCCATTGTTAGGTCTGTCGACCAGTAGTTCATTTTTGACTCTTCCCTGTAGCCAGGATCGGGAGGCGGATAGTTGACCACACGTACTCTATGACGTCTAATGCATAAATTATCTAATAATCAGATGTAAAGCGCATAATGATCAATCATCGGCAGCTAGTTCACGCGTTGACCTTATCCAAACACCGTAATTTCACCAGGGCAGCAGAGGAAGCGAACATTTCCCAGTCGGCATTTTCTCGAAGCATTAGCAATTTGGAGGAGAGCCTGGGTGTGCCTCTGTTCGATCGCACTACAAATAGCGTGACGCCGACCCGTTATGGCGAAACCCTGTTGAGCAAAGCCGAGGCCATTATTGCTGATGCCATTGAATTGCAGCGGGAAATTGACCTAATGCGAGGGCTCGAGTTGGGTAGTCTGGATGTTGCTATGGGCATTTACCCCGCTGAGTTTTCCGGGAATCGAGCATTGGGAGAAATGTTGCGCAACTACCCGAACCTTTGTTATCGCGCGTTCGTGAGTAACTGGGAGACGGTGATTGAGCGCGTCCTATCGAGAGAGGTTGATCTAGGGTATGCCACAGTCGAAGCGGCAGAAATCGACGAGCGACTGACTATCGAGCTGGTATGTAACCCAGAAATGGTCCTGTACTGCCGTAAAGGGCATCCTTTGGCAGATTACAAGGAAGTTACAAGAAGAGACCTGGCCTCGTTTCCGCTGGTTTCGATACGGGTGCCAAGCGCACTTGCCGATGCCATACCTGGGAAGGCAAAGATAGATTCAGTGACTGGCGACCTGGTGCCTGCCATGGAAATCGATGATTTTGCGACAGCCCGGAGCGTAGTCTCTAATAGCGATGGGATTGGAGCGGCAGTACCCACACAAGTACAGGACCAGCTAGTGTCGGGAGAATTCAAGTTATTGAAGTACCAGAGGCCATGGTTGAAGCCAGTTTTTGGTTTCATTCTGTTAAAGAACCGGGCAATCAGTGCGGCCGCGGCAGTGTTTATGGAGGAGGTTATTACGCTGGAGCAGGAAGCCAGCCGGAGAAACCGGGTACTGATGGAGGAGTATCTTGGGTGAAGGCACTGCCAACTAAGGGTACTGCCAAGTTGGTATCGCCAAATTAACTTCTCGAAATTGCTAGAATCGGAGGATGAACACATATAAACGCTACCGATTCCCTCCCGATATCATCAGTTACACGGTCTGGCTCTACTTCAGATTCAGCCTGAGCCATCGAGATATCGAGGATCTCCTGGCCGAGCGGGGTATTACGGTCAGCCACGAATCTATCTGGCTCTGGTGCATCAAATTCGGAGCTTTGTACGCTCGAAGATTGAAGCGCAAACATCGCGGTTATGGCGACACTTTCTACATCGACGAAGTCTTCATAAAGATCAATGGCAAGCAGTATTATCTTTGGAGAGCGGTTGACCAAGATGGCGAAGTTGTTGTTGTGTATCTTCAGGCCAAAAGAGATGGAGCTACTGCAAAGCGCTTCTTTAGAAGGCTGCTACGAAGTCATGTTGGTGAGCCGAGAAAATCGTCACTGTCAAGCTGCGCAGCTATGGAGTCACTCACCGGGAACTAATTCCTGAGACGATTCACAATACTAAGCAATATGAGAATAACCGCGCTGAGCAATCGCATGAGGCGACTAGAGTAAGAGAGCGAGGCATGCGAAAGTTCAAATCAGTTAGGCAGGCGCAGAGATTTTTTACAGCACATGCTGCGGTTAGTAATCTGTTCAATCTAGGGAGGCACCTGGTGCGCGCTGAGCATTATCGAAATCTCAGGATCGGTGCGCTCAGCGAATGGAGCAGGGCGGTAGCCTGATTCTCAACAGAGGGCATTCTGTGCCCTGAATGAGTTAACTTGCCAATACCTGTCAGAGCGCAGCACTATCGGGATCTCAGGATAAGTGCGCTCGCTGAATGGAATAGGGCGGTTGCCTGATACCTGACGCTAGCTTACTTCGAGAATGCAAATGATTGTTCGCTATAGACTGTTTTACGTCATTTCAGCGTTAAGTTACCGTCATAACTAAAGCACCTTGGATGTTGAGTCACTGGGTCAATAAACTGAAGCCTCTTTGCCAGTAACTGCAATGGTGCTGAATAGTTATCCGCTGATAGGGGCTGCAATTGCGGGTAGTATTTGTCATTCAGTATGGGCCAGCCTAGTGCCTGCATGTGAAGGCGTAATTGGTGGGTTTTACCAGTAACGGGGTTTAATTCAAATAACGCCTTCTGAGTAGATTGTTGCAAGCATCGAATCACAGAGTGGCTATTGGCTTCACCCTTTGTCACACGCATGCGAAAGCGCGGCTCGGACTGCACCAAACGATTTCTAATTTCCCACTCCTGACCTATAAGATTTTCAACGTCACCAATTTCGGCAATTGCCTGATAGGTTTTGTGCATTTTTCGTGTTTCAAATAAATGATCATAACGAGGGCGGGTGTCCGGGTTAGTAGAGAATATGACCAAGCCGGCTGTAACTCTATCCAAGCGGTGTAACGCTTGTAAGGCCTCAATGCCTGTGCTGCGCCGTAAGCGATTTTGTAAGCATTCATTCACATAAATACCGCCGGGGATTACTGGTAGAAAGTGGGGTTTATAGGCCACCAAAATATGCTCATCCTGAAATAGTATCGATTCCTTAAAGGGGATGCTGGGCTCGCTTTCGACTTCCCTGTAGTAGTAGATTCGTTGGTGCGGTTGAAAGGGTGATTGTGTTGTTATCAGCGAGCCGTCATGGCAATGCACCTTGCCATCTGCGATACGCTGGCGCCAAATATGAGCTTCAATGTAGGGAAATTTGATAAGCAGGTATTCCAGTACTGTGGCGACCCCGGGATTAGTCTGCGGTAAACTCAGTTTGGAAGGGTGCTCGGAAATTGCCATTTAGTGGCCCAAATATATGACTATAGTTTTCTATTTTATCGGTATCGTAGAAAGAGGGACAAATCAGACGTCCAACTGGATTTCCACCAATATCAACTGTTCAGCGATTGCCGCCAAGCTTGTCTCGACTACTTCCCTACTA
>JBBKWY010000144.1:0-143517 GCA_037969215.1 Halioglobus sp. | reverse complement strand
GGCGGAGCGGTTGCAGCGTCCGTATTCGCTCAATCACCAGCAGCTTGAATTGTCTGAGGCCTCGACGGTGGAGACGCTGGGCGCCGTCGCGCGTATTGAGGAGCTGAAGTATCACCGGGATGAGATGCTGGCCCACTCGGAGTGGTACAAGCTGTTGCAGGATACAAACGATGTGGCGCTACAACAGGATCTCGCGCTGTTGGCGACACAGAAAGGCTGGTATCGCATGGCGATAGATGCCGCGACTCGCGCGCAGGCATGGGATGCGCTCGATCAGCGCTTTCCCATTCCCTATCAGGATATCTTCAAGAAAAATGCGGCACTGCGGCAGGTGCCCAGCACGGAGTTGATGGCCATTGCGCGCCGGGAAAGCGCCTTCTTTGCGGGGGCGCAATCCCCGGTCGGGGCACGTGGCCTGATGCAAATCATGCCGGCCACCGGTAAGGCTGTCGCCTCATCGATACAACAGCGCCACAGTCAAAACGATCTGTTCAATGTTGAACACAATGTCTTGCTCGGCAGTGCCTATTATCGCGAACTGCTCGATCGCTTCGGCGGCAATCGTGTGTTTGCGCTGACCGCATACAATGCCGGGCCACATCGTGTTGATCGCTGGCGTAATAAAACGGGGCAGGGGATACCGGTAGAACTGTGGGTGGAGACGATTCCCTACAAGGAAACACGCAACTATGTGCAGGCGGTGCTGTCCTATAATGTGATCTTCCAATACATGCAAGGTGATCAGCAAACCCTGCTGACACCTCAGGAACTGCAGGCCAGTTACTGATTAACCAGGGTAACCCGCACACTATGCGCGATACACGTCCACTCTTACTGCACAGTGATTTCCCGCCGGTTTACCGGGCGACGCTGGACACCCTGCAAGTTAATCTGGGGTATCTGTGCAATCTCAGTTGTGTGCACTGTCACGTCAATGCCGGGCCAACGCGCACCGAGCAGATGGATGCTGAAACGATCGATCAGATTCTGGCGCTGCTGGACAGTGCAGGTATAAAGACACTGGATCTGACGGGTGGTGCGCCCGAATTGAACCCGCATTTTCGTTATCTGGTACGCGCAGCCCGCGCGCTGGGTGTGCGGGTGATCGACCGCTGCAATCTCACGGTGTTGCTGGAGCCCGGGCAGGAGGACCTGGGAGCGTTCCTCGCCCAGCAGCAGGTGGAAATCAGCGCGTCGCTGCCGTGCTATTCACAGGATAATGTGGAGGCGCAGCGCGGCAAGGGTGTCTATAGCGCGAGTATTGAAGCGCTGCTCCAACTGAACGCCCTGGGTTACGGCGCAGAGCTGATACTCAATCTGGTCTACAACCCGGTGGGTCCGGTGTTGCCGCCGCCGCAACAGGATCTGGAGGCGGACTACCGGCGCGAACTGGCGGCGCGCTTCGGTATTCGCTTTAACGAACTTTTTACGATTACCAATATGCCGATCAGTCGCTTCGGCTCTGTGCTGTTGGCCCAGGATCAGTACCACGAGTACATGCGATTGCTGCGCGATAACTACAGTGATGCAAATGTCCCGACCCTGATGTGTCGCAGCTTGATTAGCGTGGATTGGCGCGGTTACTTATACGATTGTGATTTCAACCAGATGCTGGATATGCCGATGCTGGCCAGTGACAGGCGGCGTCATATCAGTGATTTGCTGCGCGAATCGAATCTCGAAGGCGACCCTGTCTTCACCGCAGAGCACTGCTACGGTTGCACGGCCGGGCAGGGCAGCAGCTGCGGTGGAGCGCTGGGAACCTGATGTCCGGTAGCGTGAGTTTTGTGATTCCAGTGCTGAATGAGCAGGGCAGTGTGGCCGATTTGTTGAGCGACTTGCGCCAGCGCTATCCCCGATGTGAACTTATCGTAGTGGACGGCGGAAGCCGCGACGCCACGGTCGCTAACGCGCTGCCACTGTGTGACCAACTATTGGTCGGTGATCGCGGTCGCGCCTGCCAGATGAACCTGGGCGGGCAGGTGGCGTCATTGCCCTATATATTTTTCCTGCATGCGGACAGCTGGCCCGGTGTCTCCGCCGTGGCGCTGGACGCTCACCTGGCGCAACAGCCGCAGTGGGGCTTTTGCCGGGTGAGACTGAGCGGCCGGCATCGGTTCTTGCGTATCATAGAGTGGTTCATAAACCAGCGTTCGCGATTGACCGCCGTCGCCACCGGAGATCAGATGATGTTTGTACAAAAAGCCGTGTTTGAGCAGACGGGGGGCTTCGATGCAATACCGTTGATGGAGGATGTCGCCTACTCCAAACGCTTGCGGCGGCTGTCGCGGCCGGAGATCATTCCCGAGCCGGTAGTGACCTCAAGTCGCCGCTGGGAAGAGGGAGGGCTGGTAAAAACCGTGGTGCGCATGTGGCTGCTGCGTCTGGGCTACTTTCTCGGCGTTGCGCCGAGCACATTATGGCGGCACTACTATGGACGCTGACGTTGGCGGCGCAGCGCGCCAGGATCTGCTGCTGATCCAGTTTGCCAAGAGCCCGCAGCCCGGACAGGTCAAAACCCGCATGACGCCCCGGCTGTCACCGGAGCAGGCATGTGATCTACACTGCGAGCTTACCCGGTGGACATGCCGTCAGTTGCTTGGCAGCGGGCTGGGCACGGTGGAGTTATCGGTAGCGGGTGTCAGGGAGCACGCGCTGTTTGCCGAATGCCAGTCTATGGGGGTGAGTCGGATTCTGCGCCAGCGCGGTGCAGATCTGGGGGAGAGGATGTATAACGCCATACGCTGCGGTTTGGCCCGTTATGCCAATGTGATCCTGGTAGGCAGTGACTGCCCAGGCATTGATGCGAGCTATTTGCGACAAGCTGTGGCAGCGTTGCGCACTGCACCCGTAGTGCTGGGACCGGCCAATGACGGCGGTTACGTGCTGATTGGCGCGCGTGCGATTCAACCGGAAATGTTTAAGGGTATTCCCTGGGGTGGCGCGCAGGTATTTGAAAAAACCACTGCGACATTGGCGCGTGAGGGTATTCAGTGGGTAGCGTTATCCCACCAGGCGGATATCGACAGACCTGAGGATCTGCCGCTCTGGGAAGCGTTACAGCGCGACGCAGGGATCGCGCCGGGTTAGGCCTCAGAGTCGTTGGCCCCGTCAGGCGCGGGCGAGAGCTGCGGCGTCAGCGGGTTGTTCCGTGATACCCCCGACGCGCTGTTGCATCAGCCAGGCTATCGCAGTGCAATAGCTGAGGTTAGTTTGCAACTCGTTGTCGGGATCGCTCAGGAACGCCCGCTGGCTGGCCAGCCCTCTCACTCTGCTGGCCAGATCTGGATTAAATGCCAGATACCGGTCCCACAAATCACGGTGCTGGGCAGCCGTGATGTTGAACAGGCCAAGGCCTTCACTGCGCGCACAGAACAGTCCTACATCAGGCGCGCTGATAGCGGCATTGAGCAAAAAGGTTTCGCGAGCTGGCGTCCAGGCACCCATATACTCCAGGGTGGGCCGAATGACGTGGTCTCTCAGATGATCTGCAGTAACGTACATAACCCATTCCTCGCAGGTATGACTAATCCGTCAGGCACTGCTGTTTCATTCTTATGGTTCTTTGCGGCCCGGTTATCGTGGGACACGTCTGAAGAAGCTACCCAGTTCGCGTCTTTTCCGGACTCTAGGGACACTTTTTAGCACAAAGAAAAATAAATTCCAATAAAAATAACGAGTTGTGGGTGTTAATTCACATAGATTTTGGGAAACGACGCTAAGCTAACCTTTTCTGAGGCGTCGCGTGTCGCTATATGAGACAAGGCATGCGCTAAGTTCTTTAAAAAACTGCTTAAAATCGATGTATTACTGCTAAAATCCTGTTTTGTACTCATCCGCCAGAAATTTTTACCGAGTAGCCGAGTTTTTCTAATTCGACTTTGAGGAATTCGCGCTGATCACCCTGGATTTCCACTACGCCCTCTTTCAAGGCGCCACCGACCCCACATTTTTTCTTTAATTGCGTGGCCAGGTTCTTCAATGCATCACCCGCCAACGGCAGGCCTTTGATCAGCGTGACCGCCTTGCCGCCGCGCCCTTTGGTTTCCCGGTGCAGTCGCACAATCCCGTCGCCGTTCGCGGCGGGCCTGTCCTTGCCGCACACACATGCCACTACCGGGCGCTGACATTGGGGGCAAAGTCGGCCGCCCTCGGTGGAATACACCAGGCGACTTTCTGTGTTTTTTCGTTTACTCATCGTATGACCGTGTATTTATTGCAAGGTGGGCAGTATATTAGGCCGCTGTTTCCGCGCAAGCCGGGATTATCAGGGGAGCACTTGGAATGTCTGCGGATGTCGACACACTGAAAGAACAAATGATGGAACTGCAAAGCCAACTCGCCTTCCAGGAAGATTCGCTGAGCACGCTGGATGCGGCGCTTGCGCTGCAGCAACAGGAAATACTGTTGCTGCGCCGACAGGTTGAATGGTTGCGCGCGCAGCAGAAGGAATACGAAACCAACCACGACGCGGGCACCCAAAGTGCGCCGCAGGACGAAAGACCACCACATTACTAGATTACGTCAGGGAGTCATCTATGTCAGAAAGTGCCCGTCAGGATACGCCGGAACAAGCGGAGTTTCGACAATTTTGCCGTCAGTGGTTGCAGGCCAACAAGCCGTCGGAACCCACTGTCAGGCTGCCCCTGTCGCCGCTGGAAATCATGACAGAGCCACAACTGTCTTACTTACAAGCTTGGCAGAAATCCGCCTATGATGCAGGACTCATCGGCTGTGACTATCCGGTGGCGGTCGGCGGCGGTGGCCGCAGTGACTGCCAGCGCGTTGCCAACGATGAAATGATACGGGCGCGAACCCCCTTTCTGCCCAATGTGATTGGTCTGGGTATGGCGGCTCCTACGGTGTTCTATCACGGGCAGGAGGCACTCAAGGAACGCCTGTTGCCGCGCCTGTTCTCCGGAGAAGACATGTGGTGTCAGGGATTCAGTGAGCCCGGCGCTGGCTCGGATCTGGCTAGTGTGCAAACGTTCGCGGAGCGCAAGGGTGACAAGTGGGTGATCAATGGCCACAAAGTGTGGACGTCGCTGGCACACTTTGCAGAGTGGATGATTCTGCTACTGCGCACCGACAAATCGCACAAATACGATGGTCTGTCCTATTTTGTGGTTCCTATCCGCTCGGCTCTGGGCAAGGGCGTCACGGTGCGGCCGTTAATCAAGATGACCGGTGAAACCGGATTCAACGAAGTGATCTTTGAAGATCTGGAAGTCGACGATAGTTATCGCCTCGACGAGTTGGGTAAGGGTTGGCAGGTAGCGATGACAACACTGCTGCACGAGCGCGGGGCGGGAGAGTTGCAGACGCCCCGATCCGGCGGCATGAAGAGCAAGTCAACACATGCGACCAATACCGCAAACCTTATCGAGCTGGCGCGCAATACCTCGCGCAACGGGCGGCCGGCGGCCGAAGATCCGCTGATCAGGGATCGGGTGATGCAACAGGTGATCAGGGAGCAGGGGCTCGCGCAGAATCAGCGCAGGGCCCGTGTTTCAGGACTGCTGGACCATCCACTGCGGCTGCAATTGCAGAACAAATTACTGGCCAGTGAAATTTCCCAGGACACCGCGGCACTGGCCGTGGAAGTAGAGGGTGCCAGCGCCTCACTGTATCTGGGTGATGACAATGCGCCCGCCGGTGGTCAGTGGCCCATGGCGTATATGAATTCCTACGGCATGACGATTGCTGCGGGCACCAGCGAAGTACAGCGCAATATTCTCGGCGAGCGCGTACTGGGCCTGGCGAAATCGAAATAGGAGAGAAGACATGACACAACCGGACAATTTTGGCTTTGGCGAAGAGGCGGGCATGCTGAAGGAATCGGCCCGTAAATTTTTTGCCGAACATTTTCCCGTCGATAAACTGCATCGCATGGTCGCCTCGGATACTAATCCTGAGCGTATGAGCACCAGCGAGTGGGATCGAGACATATGGCAAAAGATGGTGGAGTTGGGCTGGACGTCACTGGCCGTGCCCGAGTCTGCGGGAGGTATCGGCATGCCGGTAGTTGCTGTGGCAGGCCTGGCAGAGGAGGCCGGTCGCGCAGCGTTTCCATGCCCACTGCTGGCCACCTTGAATGTAACTTATGTGCTGGCTGCCTGTGGTGGCGGTGGTGAAGCTGCCCTGGCAGAGATCGCCGAGGGGAAAACAGCGAGCCTGGCCATCACTAACAAACAGGGCTCATGGGATGCGGCTGACACCGACGTGCTATGCACCCAGGGCACCTTGAATGGTACCGCCTGGTTTGTGCAGGATGCGCGCAAGGTAGACCGTCTGCTGGTCAGCGCGCAGACCAGCTCGGGTCAGGCGTTGTACTGGGTCGCAACGGATGCAGCGGGCGTGACGATTGCGCCCGATGCCATTGTGGATCTGACGCGCGACCAGGCGCATGTCACCTTTGAAAATGTGGCGGCACAGGAAGTAAACGATGACGGCCTGGCCGCGCTGGCAAAGGCGATGCCCGCGATCTGGACGCTGCTGGCAGCGGACATTGCGGGCGCCGCCGAGTGGCAACTGCAAACGACGGTGGAGTACGTGAATACCCGGCAACAGTTTGATCACCCGTTGGGATTTTTCCAGGCGGTGAAGCACCCGCTGGTGGATGTGATGATCTTGATCGATCAATGCAAGTCCCTGGTTTACAACGCTGCCTGTGCGTATGACACCGAGCCGGCAAAGGCCGCAGAGACCGCCCATATGGCGAAGGCCGCTGCCAGCGATTTAGCCGCATTCGCCTCGAGTCGTTCGGTGCAGTTTCACGGTGGTATCGGGTTCACCTGGGAATGTTTCGTGCACCTTTTCTTCAAACGCCAGAAACACAGTCAACTGCTGTGGGGCGATGCAGCGTGGCACCGCGCGCACCTGGCCAACATTCTTATGGGCGAGGTTGCTTGACAATGTGTGCAGCTAAACCGCGTTTTCCCCAAACCCAGCGGTGAGACGGAGACTGATAACGTGAAATGGAAAACGGCACTGCCGATCGTGTTAGCGCTTATTGTGGGTCTGGGGGTGCTGTTCAATATCGCCACCCGCACCCCACAGGCGCCGGCCCATCAGGTGTACATTAACGGCAGCATCCTGACGATGGACGTTAACAACCCGGTGGTTGAGGCGCTCTCGACTCGCGGTGAACGCATCGAAAAAGTGGGCACAACCGCTGAGATTATGGCGGAGGTCGACGCGAATACCGAGGTGGTGGATCTGCGAGGTCGCACTATGCTGCCGGGGTTTATCGATGCGCACGGCCATTTCCCGGGCTCGGGAATGAGTGTGATAGCCGCTGACCTGAACAGTCCGCCGATCGGTGACAATCTCACTATGAGTGATGTGCTGGCGGCGCTCGGGGAACAGGCTGCCAACACAGCGCCGGGTGAATGGGTGAGTGGTTTCGGCTACGACGACACTTTGCTGGCCGAGAAACGCCACCCCACCCGGGAGGAACTGGATAGCGTGTCCACCGAACACCCGGTGGTGGCGATGCATGTCTCCGGGCACATGTTGGTGGCGAACAGCGCGGCACTGGCGATTGTGGGTATTGATGCGGATACGCCCGATCCAGAGGGTGGTGTTATCGGGCGGATGCCGGGTTCCAGAGAGCCCAATGGCCTTTTGGAGGAGACTGCCAGGCTGGACATCGTGCGCCAGATGCAGGGCTTGAGTCTTACTGACACCTACCACTTGATAAAAGCCGCAGCCAGGGAATACTCGGCAATGGGTGTGACGACCGCCCAGTCCGGTGGGGTGAGTAAAGAGTTGGCACTGGGCTTGAAGTGGTTCAGCCGGCTGGGCGTGATTCCACAGCGCTTGATACTTTTCCCCTTTGAAACGGAGTGGGGGGAGGCACTGTTCAATGGTGAGTACGATCCGGAGGATTACAACGGCGATAAACTGACTATGGCTGCCGTAAAAATTGTTGCCGATGGCAGTATTCAGGGCTACACCGGTTACCTCAGTGAACCCTATTTCACGCCCTATCACGGGGACGCCGACTACCGCGGCTATCCGGCCGTGTCACGCGAGAATTTGTTTGCCCAGGTGGAGGCATTGCATAAGGCGGGCTACCAGCTGGCGATTCACGGCAATGGTGATGAAGCTATAGAGGATATTTTGGACGCGTTTGAAGCCGCTCAGAAGGCCCACCCGGTGGATGATCCACGCATGATTCTGATACACGCCCAGATGGCCCGCAAAGATCAGATTGCGAGGATGAAGAAACTGGGCGTTACCCCCAGCTTTTTTACGGCGCATACCTGGTACTGGGGTGACCGCCATCGGGATATCTTTCTCGGGCCGCAGCGCGCAGCGCAAATCAGCCCCTCGAAATGGGCGCTGGACTACGGTTTGCGCTTCAGCTCCCACCTGGATACGCCGGTCACACCCATGGAGCCGCTGCAGGCGGTCTGGAGTCAGGTCTTTCGCATCACCACCGGTGGCGATGTGCTGGGCCCTGAGCAGCGAATCAGCGTGATGGACGCCCTGCGCGCGGTCACCATCGATGCGGCCTGGCAGGTATTCCAGGAGGATAATCGGGGGTCGCTGAATCCGGGCAAGTATGCAGATCTTGTCGTGCTCTCGGGCAATATTCTGGATAATCCGATGGCCATGCGTGATCTCAAGGTGGAGCGCACTGTAATTGGGGGTGCGACCATCTACGACGCGCCCTAGCAGGGTAACCAACACGGGTACTTTCTGGCCGCGAGCGTGGACAGTTGCCGGGCATTCAGATATAACTACATAATCTAGAGGGCACGCGGGGAAGCGAGCTATACCTATGTATCGCTACATTGTAGACAACGCCATAACCTATACCCCGGATGACCTCGTTCTGTACCGGGAATCGCCTTTTGCTGTCTGGATGGAACGCCTCACTCTGGAAAATCCGGAGCACGGCATCCCGCCCGATCTCGCCAGTATCGGGGCTTATCATCAGTCCCCGCAGCAGGAAGATATCGTTGCCACGTTGCGCGCTGAGGGCCGTAACGTCTCTCTGATCGACCCGAAAAATGATGAGCCAGATCGCCGTGTGGCGACGCTGGAGGCGATGCGCGCTGGATCAGATTTTATCGTCAACGGCCAGCTTGCAGTCGATAACCTGTCCGGGGCTGTCGACTTATTGATGCGCACCAGCGGTTTTTCCGAACTTGGGGATTTTCTCTATATTCCCTGTGAGACTCGCGTCGACAACTCCCTGCAATCGCCATTTCGCCTGTGTTTTGCTGCCGATTTACTGGCCAATTTACAGGGCCAGGTGCCCGCTCAAATGTTGATCATACGGGGTGGCGCGGAGGTCGTGCCACTGCAGACTGAAGATCATATTTACTATTACCGGGCGGTTCAGAAGCGGTTCTTGAACGCCATGAGTGATTTCCGCAAGCACCGCATGCCCGATCCTTCGGAGTCTGCGCATTTTGGTCGCTGGGCAGAGTGCGCCAGCGAAGTGCTCAAGCAGCGGGCGCTCACCGAGCAACAGCTTGATGATCAACAGGCCGAGGAAGCGCCTGAAGCAGTCGTGGAAATGCCGCAATTGCGAGTCGCCAGTGGCGCAGGGGGCAGGTCCCAGTACGACTCGGATGGCGCCAGCCAATCGGATTTTGCGACCACTGGCTATCGCGGTAATTCACTCTCGTCGGATGCCACTGCGGATTACCGCAGCAACGCCGGCATTACGCTGGCTGAGCAGGCGCGTCAGCTCACCCCCGGCAGTTATCGCAACGGCAAGCCGCCAGGGCACACACCCAGTCTGGCACGTATTGGCAAGCCTCGAGTTGTCGCAGCCACGCAGGAAAGCGCGATTAAGCCGCCCGTTGAGCCAGCTGCAGTTCCACCCGCGGAGGCACCTTCAGTTGCACCCGCAGTTGCACTCGCAGTAGATGACGCGCTGGATAATCTGGAATTTATTGGCCGCAGTGCTGGCAGCGAAAAAGTGCCTGGTAGCGACCCGGGTGAAGTGTTCAGACCGGCCCCGGCGCCCAATCTTCGCGATACGTCTGCGCGCGCCAGGCAAGCGCCCGTCGCACAGATCAAATCGGGTGCAACACAGCTACCCGAGCGCGAACCCCGGCCGCCCGTGTTCCTGCCGCCGGATGAGGTCGAGAGCAAGGCGGAGTCGCCACCGCGCCAACAACTGAACACCCAGCTGGCAGGCCATGAGGAACTCGAGCGTGACGATCCAGGCTCGGTGATTGATATGGACAGCGCTCCGGCTGCGACGCTTGCTCCCGTGGTACAAAGGGCAGAAGCCGTTTTTAAACGAATGATTCAGGATGATCCGATGTTCAAGAAAGCGGATTCCGAGCACTCGAAACCTGACGTATTCAGTAATAGCCTGCACACCAGCGAAGAGTTCAACGAGAGTTAAACACCGCGCTGGTTTAAACTGCGCGGCTTAGCGCAGTGTTCTGAAGCAGTTCCGCACTTCCTCCAAAAAGAGCTCTGGTTGTTCCAGCGCTGCGAAATGCCCCCCGCGTTCCAGTTCATTCCAGTGAATGAGATTTGAAAATCGCTTCTCAGCCCAGCGGCGACTGCTGCGGAAAATTTCCTTTGGAAAAATGGAGCAGCCGACCGGCATCGTGATCGGATCCAGACTCGGATTGTTGAAGCTCTCCCAGTACAACCGCGCCGAGCTGGCAGCGGCGTTATTGAGCCAGTACATCATCACGTTGTCGAGTAGCTCATCTTTGGTCAGGACGTTTTCCGGGTGGCGTGTGCCGTTGGCCTCGCAATCCGTCCATTCATAGAATTTTTCCACCACCCACGCCATCTGTCCCACGGGTGAATCGGCCAGACCATAACCGAGTGTCTGCGGGTAGGTCGATTGTTGTTTGGAGTAGCCTGAGCCCTTGTCCCCATAAGTGCCCATGTCTACCAGCGCGGCTTGCTCACGTTCAGTGAGATCCGCCATTGTGTCCGGGTCCGGAGCGACTATAGGCATGTTGATGTGGATGCCGGCGCAGTGGTCGGTCTCCGACATCCCCATACTTTGCGTGACCATACTGCCCCAGTCACCGCCCTGTGCTACGTAGCGCGCGTAACCCAGTCGATGCATCAATTCACCCCACATGCGGCCGATCTTCTCTACTGACGTGCCCGTGCTGGCGGGTTTGCCGGAGAATCCATAGCCCGGCAGACAGGGTGCCACAACATGGAAGGCATCTTCTGCGTTGCCGCCGTGCGCCGTTGGATTGGTCAGTGCGTCGATGATTTTGTGGAACTCTACGATGGAACCCGGCCAGCCGTGGGAAATGATCAGGGGCAGGGCGTTCTCGTGGGGGCTTTTACAGTGAATGAAATGAATGTCGATGTCGTCAATGTTGGTCACAAATTGCGGCCAGCCGTTCAGCTTGTTTTCAAAGCGTCGCCAGTCGTAATCGGTCGCCCAGTAGTTGGCAAGCTCCCGCGTGTAAGACAAAGGCATACCCTGACTCCAGTCGTCGCAGGTTTCCCGCTCTGGCCATCGTGTATTGTTCAGGCGTTGCTTCAGGTCGTCCAGGGCCGAAGCGGGAATGTCGACGCGGAAGGGGGTTATAGCTGTGCTCAAAATAATCTCCTTTTTCAATGATTGGTTTAATCTAGCCAGTGAGGAATCACTGTGCAAGTGCTGTTGGGATGCTGTGCGGATGTGAACCCGGAATGGTTCAATCCTCTGTCCAGACCCGGCGCAGCGGCTCGCCAAAATCATCGTAGATAATTTTTCGGCGAGGGCTTGGCGAGCGACGTTTTGCCTGCGGTTTGGGGCGATACTTGTCTTTGCGACGCGCCTCTATAGCCGCCACTACTTCCGGCACCAGCGTGCGCGGTGTCTTGGGTTCAATAAACAGTCGGCGGTTGAGAAATACGGGGGGTTCGCCGGGGTTGTTGCCGGAGAGGCCTTGCGGAATTTTATTGACGCTACCGCCCTTTTGGAGGAATCGTTCGATCTCCTCTAAAAGTTCGTCGCGAATGTCTGCCTTTGAAACGGGTTTTTTCAAGAGTCCCCAATGTCTGTACGGCGCGGCTGCTCAGCCGTTCAGTATAACGATGTCAGGCGAGAATTACAGGGTGGGTGGCTGGCGTAGCCTCACCGCATTGCGGGTGCCGGCTGGCATCAACCCTTTGCGCCTCAGGTGCTGCCGGGAAAGCCTGCCAGTGCTGCCATTCTACTCATCAATTCGAGCAGCTCTGTTCGCGCCTCCTGCCCGGAAAACTCCCGGTAGAGGCTGTCGACGTTGACGGCGATGCGCTCCGGGTCCGACCACGCGGAATACTCTGACAGTTCGATGTCTTTTGCCGCGTCGAATGCATTCAGGCCGGCGTCGTAACGGCTGCGGGCCTGGTCGTGGACATACTGCAGATACTGACGCACCTTGACGACGCCGTGTTTGTCCGTGATGGGGCCGTGTCCCGGCACGATGAGATCGGCCTCCATATCTTCTATCAGGAGACAGGCATCGATCCAGTTGGACACCGGGCCCTGCCACATGATCGGGGTGCTGTCGATAAACAGGATATCCCCGGTAAACACCACACTATCGCTGGGACAGTGCACGAGTACGTCACCGCGAGTATGGGCGGGCCCCACCTCTATCAGTTTTACTTCCTTATCGCCCACCCGTAAGTCCAGCGCGCCCTCAAAGGTACGTGTGGGTGGCGTAAAGCGGATGCCGTCAAAACGGAATTGGCCAAAACAATGCTGAAAGTATTCACCCAGAGGCCCCATCTCCGCGGCACTTTGCATGATGGCTGCCATTGCGTCGGGGGTCAGTTCGTTCATTTCCAGCGCCGAAGCCGTAGATGCGATAATTTCCGCCCCCGTCACCAGTTCATTGCCGTGACAGTGATCGCCGTTGGCGTGGGTGTTGATCAGCGTGCCGATGGATTTAGTCGCAGGTTCCGCAGCGCGCATTTTGCGCAACATCTCCTCGGTCAGGTCCAGGTCGTAGAGGGTATCGACCAACAGAGACTCTTCTCCATCCACGATCAGGCCTGCATTACTCCATCCCCAGGTGCCGTGCGGCGCCAGCCACGCATAGGCGCCGTGGGCCAGTGGATGAAGGCCGGGACATATGCTTGTTGTCATAGAGATTGATCCTGATGCCATTGCGCCATTAATATTAGCGCGAATCGAGCCAGAAAACAGGTTTCGGGTTTTCGTCCGGGGCAACAATCTGGTTTAATGCAACGCAGCTCATATACGGAATCCGATAATGAATGCCATTCGATCGGTCCTTGTTTTTACCTGGATTGTAATTTCAGTCATCCCTGTTGGGCTCACTCTGGTGTTCTGCTCGCTGTTTCTCAGCGACGAAAAACTCTGGTGGTGGTTTGCCGCACCCTGGCTCAGAGGGGTGATTGCGGCTGCGCGCATTGTGGGCGGGGTTAATTACCGCATCCACGGCGAGGAAAATCTGCCCAGCGCCGAGGACATGCGCCGGACGATTCTGTGCCCCAAACATCAGTCGACCTGGGAAACCTTCTTCTTTGCCAGTTTCACCTCCCATCCGCTGGCCTATGTGTTTAAGAAAGAGCTGTTGCGTATTCCCTTCTTCGGCTGGTGTATCGGCCGTTTGGGCATGATTCATATCGACCGCTCGCAGCGTAATCAGGCCTGGGCGAAGGTCGCCGAGCAGGGCGAGGAATTGATGAATCGCGGCAAGTGGATCATCATGTTTCCGGAAGGTACGCGTGGCGAGCGCGGCAAATCGGGGAATTATAAATCCGGGGCAACCCGCCTGGCAGTCACGACGAATGCGTATGTGGTGCCCATCGCCGTGACGTCAGGTCGATGTTGGCCCAGGCGTTCATTTTCACTGATTCCCGGAACAATAGACGTGTCCATCGGCCAGGCTGTGTCTGCCGAGGGTCGCGAGCCCGGCGAGTTGATGGACGAGATTGAACGTTGGATCGAAGCCGAGATGCGTCGCCTGGACCCGGAAGCCTATCAACCACAACC
Organism: Halioglobus sp.; assembly: GCA_037969215.1. GTDB lineage: Bacteria > Pseudomonadota > Gammaproteobacteria > Pseudomonadales > Halieaceae > Marimicrobium. Next base: position 129,572 of record JBBKWY010000144.1, on the reverse strand, counting down.
TTAGGAAGTAGTGTATGTCAGGAGCAAAAATCGTATTACTGGTGGTCTATGCGGTATTGGCGGGACTGGCCGTGACGCAGGGCGACAGCGCAGCGGGCGTCTGGTCGCTGAGGCTATTGGGAGTTCTGGTCATCGCCCACCTTATTGAAACGGCGGTGTACTTCAAACTCTGTAAGTCAGCCGGCGGTTCGCTCGGCGGGCACCTGTTGAGTGTTTTCGTATTTGGTGTGCTGCATGTGAAGGAGTTGAAAGCGGCGCAGGGCATCAGCTGACCCAACTCGAGCGAGCAAGCTTTAAAAACGTAAACAAATTAGAGGAACAAAAGAAATGACTGACGCTTATATTGTAGGCGCTGTGCGCAGTGCGGGTGGCAAGAAAAACGGACGCCTGTCGAAGATTCATCCCATCGACCTCGGCGCTGAGGTGGTGGATGCCCTGGTGGCAAAAACTGGCGTGTCTGTGTCCGAAATCGACGATCTGATATTCGGCTGCGTGTCGCAGGTCGGTGCACAATCCAGCAATATCGCGCGCAATGTCTGCCTGTCATCCGTGCTCGGCGAAGCCGTGCCCGGCACGACCGTCGATCGGCAGTGTGGATCAAGCCAGCAGGCGATGCATTTTGCCGCCCAGGGCGTCCTCTCTGGCACCCAGGATCTGGTGATCGCCGGTGGTGTGGAAAGTATGAGCCTGGTGCCCATTGGTGCCAATATTATTGACGGTTTCAAGGCTGATCACGGCGTACCCTATGGTAAGAAGATCGCCGCCCGGTATCCCGGTGTTCAGTTTGATCAGTTCGCCGGTGCCGAAATGCTGGCGAAGAAATATGAGCTAACACAGGACCAACTCAATGAGTTTGCGTTCTCAAGCCATGTCAAAGCGAAACGCGCGATGGAAGAAGGTCGCTTCAAGGAGGAAATTGTCCCGATTGAAATCGAACTGGAAGATGGCTCGTCTGAAATGCATATCCAGGATGAAGGGATCCGGCTGAATGCTACCCTCGATGCAATTGCCGGTCTGCAGCCACTGCAGGAGAACGGTTTGCTATCGGCAGCCAACGCCTCACAGATCTGTGATGGTGCTGCCGCAGTGATGATCGCCAACGGCGCAACCTGTAAGCGTCTGGGTCTGAAACCGCTGGCGCGAATAGTGGCGATGAGTGTGATTGGTTCGGATCCCGTCATCATGCTGGAAGGTCCCATACCGGCGACTAAAAAGGTGTTGGAAAGAGCCGGCATGACGCTCGACCAGATCGACCTGTTTGAAGTGAACGAGGCATTCGGCTCGGTGCCGTTATCCTGGGTGAAAGCACTGGGCGCTGATCTGGACAAACTCAACGTTAACGGCGGCGCGCAGGCATTGGGCCATCCACTGGGTGGAACAGGCGCGAAACTGATGACGACTTTGATACACGAATTGCACCGCAGCGGAAAGCGTTACGGACTGCTCGCAATATGCGAGGGTGGCGGTACTGCGAACGCCACCATTGTCGAACGCGTTGACGAGGTGTCCTGAACAATAGCCGTATTTTTGCGTCTGGCACAAGCCTACAATCAGGCCGTGTATACGCGGGAGACTTAGAATGAGCTTGTATGACAAATACGTGCTGCCACGGTTTATCAACTGTGCGTGCGGAACCAAACCCATCATGAAGCAGCGCGAGAAAGTCGTGCCATTGGCGAAGGGCACGGTGTTGGAGATCGGTATCGGCACGGGGCTGAATCTGCCATTTTACGATGCCAGTCGGGTCGCTCGTGTGATCGGACTGGATCCGTCAGAGGAGTCCTGGGAGCTGGCTGGCGAGCGCGCGGCCCACCTCGATTTTGAGGTCGAGTTCATCGGCTTGCCGGGAGAGCAAATTCCTCTGGAGGACGCCAGTGTCGATACAGTGCTGGTGACCTTTGCGCTGTGCACTATTCCCGATCCGGTCACAGCATTAAAAGGCATGGCCAGAGTGCTGCGACCGGGTGGCAGCCTGATTTTTTGTGAGCACGGTAAAGCGCCAGACAGCAATGTGTGTAAATGGCAAGACAGGATCAATCCCTATTGGAAGCGGTTTGCCGGTGGCTGTAACCTCAATCGCGATATTCCAGAATTGCTGGAAGCCGGCGGTTTTGCAGTGTCCGAGCTGCATACCGCCTATCTGCCGGGCACGCCAAAGTTTGCTGGCTACAACTACTGGGGTAGTGCCGCTCACATCTAAACCGACCGGTTTAACCAGGCCTCGCAATGATATCGCCAGCGATCAGATGGTGCTTCTGTATTCTTCTGCTTATTCCTGTGGCGGCGATGGGCGCCGCCACGCTGGAGTATTCTGTAAACGGCCTCAAGGGCGAGCGCTTAAGAAACGTAGAGGCCTATCTGGGCGCCCCGCCTGAGACAGATCAGGACAGGCTCAATTTCACGGTTTCCGCCAAGACTAAAGTGCAGGATGCGCTGCAGGCCCTGGGGTATTACCGGCCCGACATCACCCTTGAGGTGCAGCGAACCGACCCCGTCTGGATACTGGATATCACCGTTGAGCAGGGTGAACCGGTGCGTATTCGCGATATCGACATCGAGATAATCGGCCCCGCCGCTAACGATGAAGAAATCGCCAAACTGCTCGCGGATGTCGGTTTTGCCACCGGTGACCGGCTGCACCATGGCCGCTTCGAGGATTTCAGGAAAAAGCTATTATCGACCGGGCAACAGCGCGGCTACCTGAACGGGGAAATCACAGAGAGCAAAGTGGCGGTGCAGGTAGATGCCGGAACCGCCGATGTCACTATTCACTACGTTAGTGGACAGCGCTTCAAATTTGGCGAAGTGCTTTACGATAATACGCTGATTGATTCGGCGCTGTTCGATTCACTGGCGACGTTCGAGCCGGGTGATTATTTTGAACAATCAAAACTGCGCAAGCTACAGGCAAATTTGCAGAAGACGAATTACTTTTCCAGTGTGATTGTACAGCCAGTACGTGCCGGTGCTAGCGGTGGGGCAATACCCATCGAAGTTAAATTACACGCTGCCAAAAGCCACAGTTTTGAAGTGGGTGTGGGGTATAGCACCGACACGGAAGAGCGCGTTTCCATGACGTGGCGCACGCCTAAAATCAATCGCTATGGCCACAGCCAGGTTACCCGTGTGGAATACTCCCCGATTAACCCCAGCGGTCGTTTTACCTATTCGATTCCCATCACCAATCCGCTCACCGATGTTGCACAACTGTGGGTGCGCCTTGAGGAAAATGAGTACGGTGATCTCAAGAGTCGGCAGTTTGAAACGGGCGCGCGCCGGGAAACAAAACAGGAAAAGTGGGTTTACAGCTATTCACTGCGCGCTTTGCGGGAATCCTGGGATGATTTGTACAACAGTCCCGAAAACGACTATTTATTGCTGGGTGGGACGCTCTCCAGTCGTCAGTACCGTGGCTCCCTGGTAGATCCCACAGGCGGCTTCAGTCAGCTCTACAGCCTCGAAGGCGGCAGTCAGGCGCTGGGCTCAGACATTGACCTGCTGCGGATGGTGGCAGACCTGCGGTATATTTTCACGCCCTGGCCGCGTCACCGGTTCGTCACCAGGGGTGAACTGGGTGCGGTGGAAACTGCCAACGGTGATCGCGATAACCTGGCTCCGTCACTGAGTTTCTTTGCTGGCGGCAGTCAGAGTATCCGCGGATACGCTTATCAATCGCTGGGCCATGAAGAAAATGTGGTACAGGCCGATGGCAGCACCAAAACCCTGGTGGTGGGTGGAGACCGTCTGGCCGTTGCCAGCTTTGAATACCAATATTATTTCACCGACAAGTGGCGGGGCGCGCTGTTCGTCGACGGGGGAGATGCGTTTGATGAGGGTGATTTTGACGCCAAGGTCGGCGCCGGCTTTGGTATTCACTACATCACCCCGGTGGGCGCTGTACGGGTTGAACTGGCCAATAGCGTCAGTGAGAACAATCCAGACTGGTATCTCCACCTGACTATAGGCGTTGAGTTTTGAAGCGCCTGGGTCGAATAATTTTCCTGCTGTTGCTACTGGTGGTGCTGATACCCTCAGCGCTGTTGCTGGTGATTGCCACGGAGCAGGGCAGTCGCAGTTTGCTGCGGCAGGTGGAACGCCTGTTACCCCTGGAGATCGACTACGGCAGCGGCAACCTGGTCGGTCGCTTACACCTGGAGAGTCTGCGCTATACACCTGACGGTCTGCGTCTGGAATTGCAGGATGTTGTCGCGGAGCTTGAGCCAGATTGTCTGTGGCGCGGCGCCCTCTGTTTTCGCCAGTTGCAGGTGGGCGATCTCGATATCGAAGTATTGCCCGCTACCGAGACAGACCAGACATTGCAAGCGGATACGCCTGAGGAATCGATTGCGCAATTGATAGACGTTCCGCTGCTGCTGGAAGCGCCGTCTCTGGCCATTAATTCACTGCGCGTGCACTGGCCTGGCGGCGAGTGGCGCCAGGGGGCTTTGCAAGGCAGCGTTCGCCTGCAGCACGCCAATATTGATGTGCTGCGTGCACGGATCGTAGAGCCGCAACTGCTGTTGCTCGCTACCGATGAGACAGAGGACGCGACATCCGGGTCGACCGTGCTTCCTGCCATCGACCTACCGTTGATTCTGTCTGTCTACGATCTGCAATTGATTAAACCTGTCTGGGACTTTTACGGTGCGCGCTACCAGCAGGATGAGATTACATTGCGCGGGCAGTGGCAGCACGATGCGTTGCAACTGGATAGATTTAGAGTCAACAGCAGTGAGCTGGGCGCGTTGTCCCTGAACGGTGAGTTGAACTTTAGCGGCAATTGGCCACTTGAGGCCGCCGCGACGATAGAGCTGGCAGCACCCCTGCAGTATTCGGATCTGCTGGGCAGGACAGTGCAGTTGTCGGCGCGGGGCGACCTGTCTGCGCTGGCGTTACAGTTGAACTATGAGGGTGCCGTGGATGTAGCGGTGGAAGCCCAGGCCAATCTGCTGGATGCGGGCCTGCCATTTGCCACTACGGTTACGGCTACATCGGCCAGCAGTTTGGCGCTGGCGGATATCGTCGCAGTCCCGGCAGTATTGCAGGACACTGAGGTCGAATTTCCATTGGTGATTACTGCCAGTGGCTCGCTGCACGCTCAGCACTTTGAGGTGTCCGGTGCGGCCAGTGGGCTGGGCTATCAATCGCTGCGTCTGTCGGCGCTCGGCCAGCACGAGCAGGAGAAACTCGTCATTTCTGAGCTGCTGTTGAGTGATGCGGCAGGCAACAATGAACTGCGCGCCCAGGGCGAGATACTGCTGTCATCGGAGCACACCTGGTCGCTGGCTCTGCAGTCCAGTGGGCTGGATGTGCCGCCGCTCAGCGAATCGGTGCGAGGGCGCATCGAAGGCAGTATCCAGCTTGCTGGAGATCTACAGGACGATCGCTGGCAACTGCGGATTGAGGATGTGGCACTGCAGGGCCAGATTAACGATATGCCCGCGACTATCCGCGGCTTTGCCGGTGTGGACAGTGAATTTCGATTATCTGCCAGTGCCTTACAGGCTCAGCTGAACGGTGCGCAGCTTTCCGTGGAATCTCCGGGTGACGAGGTGGGCCCCGGCCACTTGCACCTGCAGGTCGATGACCTTGGTCGATGGCAAACCGGCAGTGGTGGGCAGCTTGAAGCCGATGCGCAGGTCTCACCCAACCGCGAGCATATCCAGATTACCGCTGGGTTGCAGCATGTTCTGTGGTCTGGCTTGCGAATTCAGCAGGCGGTTCTTACCGGAGACTATAAGCCGAAGGCCGAGCACGCGTTCCGTCTGGACAGCACACTGAACGATGTGGCGGTGGGCGACTTCACGTTGGCCGAATTACAATTGTTGGCCCGGGGGGATGAAGGCCAGCAAGCGCTAACACTGGTCAGTCGCGGCGATATCCAGGGTGAAATTAACGTGAAAGGGACTGCGCAGGGCGAGCAATGGCGGGGTTCGCTGGCCCCCACGCGTCTGCAGACCTCGCTTGGCGAGTGGGTTTTGGCTGAGGCTGTGGCGATGCAATTGTCACGCGCCCAGGAGGAGTTTACCCTGGCGGCGCACTGTTGGCGGCATGAATATATGCAACTCTGCCCCGGCAACTGGGTGCTGGGTCCAGCGGGTGGCGGCAGCCTGGAGGCGCACGCTGATCTGGAAATATTGGCTGACCTCTTGCCCTCCGATGTAGACCTGGCCGGTGAGGCGCAACTGCAACTGGATGCTCATTGGGCATCCGATATGCCGATTCGAGTAACCGGTAAGACCCATACGGGTGCGGTGACGATTACCCAGCATTTTGAAGAAGGGGAGAGCGCGACATTCGGTTGGGACGAAGCGGACGTCGGCTTGGCGTACACCAACGAGGGCTTGCGACTCAAGGCGGACGTGCAGCGTGACAACCGCCGGCTGGTCGGCGTTGAGCTGCTGTTGCCACCCGACAGAAACGATGCGATTGCCGGTTCTATCAGTGTCAATCGGTTGCGCTTGGGCGCTTTGACACACTTTGTACCGGCGCTTTCCACTCTTGCCGGAGACCTTAGCGGAGAGGTGTCACTGTCCGGCACGGTGGACCGTCCGCAGGGTTTCGGCGAGTTCACACTGACAGGCGGGCATCTTGCCGTAGCGGGAAATTCCACACAGCTGGCGGATGTGGATTTGAGTTTTGCGTTACAGGGTAGATCTGCACAGATTCGCGGTACGGGTGTTCTCGGGGGCGGTGAACTGCAACTGGTCGGTCGTGTGGATGCCGATCCGGAGCTGCGCATGGAACTCAATATCACAGGCAGTGAACATAATATTCTCTATCCGCCGTCCATTGAGCTGCAGGTGTCGGAAACACTTCAGGTCGTGCTGCAAAAAGATTTACTGGAACTCAAGGGTGAGCTGACTGTACTCGATGGTGTGTTGGAAATTGAAGAACTGCCGGAGGGTGGTGTCGCCCTTTCACCCTCGATTGTGGAAGTCGATGCTGACGGCGCGGTTCTCCACGAGCAGTTGCCCTTCGATGTCCGGATCAATGTGCAGATCCATATAGACGATCGCTTTACCGTGACGGCCACCAACCTGCAAACAAGACTGCGCGGCGACCTGCGCGTACGTCAGCAGCCAGGGCAGCCGTTACAAGTGTTTGGTAATCTCGCCGCCGTCGGCGGCGAATTTCGAGCGTACCAGACTCGCCTGCAGATAAAGCGCGGGACGCTGAACTTCACCGGGCCACCGACTAACCCGGCGGTGGATGTGCGCGCGGAGCGTCACATCAGCAGTGACGATGTCACCGTTGGCGTGCATGTACAGGGTCCGTTGCAGGAGGACCTGCTGCTGGATGTCTACTCCCAGCCGAGCATGAGTCAGGCCGATGCGATGTCGTATCTGGTGCGGGGCAGGGGCATGGATGCCGGTGCCGGTCTCGATGGCACGTCCCTGGCACTCGCAATGGCCAGCGGTGTAGTGAATCGCTCAGAGCTGGTCACTGAACTCAATCGTATTCCCGGTCTGAGCAATGTGGAATTTGGTGCACAGGGGTCTGACGCGGATACGGCTGCAACGGTCAGCGGTTATCTCGGCGAGCGTCTCTACTTGTCCTACGGGGTTGGCCTGTACGAACCAGTGAACGTACTCACCACGCGATTCTATTTCCGCTCCAGGCTTTGGTTGGAAGTGGTCAGCAGCATTGAAAACTCGGTGGATCTGTATTATTCATTCGACATCGATTAGTCGCACCGCCGGTGGCGGCCCGCGCCAGATTTGTGTACCTTTGGCGGCTATTTCACGCGACAGGAATTTGCACGGATGAGTGATGACCATACTGCGATCGACAGCACCGTGCAGGCGCGTTAGCTGATGGATCCGCTTACCCAAGGCGTACTGGGTGCTGCGCTACCGCAGGCCTCAAGTACTCCGCGCTATGCCGCCAGCGCCGGTTTATTGGGCTTTCTCGCGGGTATGGCGGCCGATCTGGATGTCCTGATTCGCTCTGACTCCGATCCACTGTTGTTTCTGGAGTATCACCGGCAGTTTACGCATTCACTGGTGTTCATCCCGCTTGGCGGTTTTATTTGTGGCCTGGTCTTGCATGCGCTACTGGGGCGACGACGCGGCTTGACGTTTCGCCAGACCTGGCTGTTTTGCACACTCGGTTACGCCACACACGCGTTGCTCGATGCCTGCACCACCTATGGCACGATGTTGTTCTGGCCGTTCAGTGACGCGCGTATTGCGTGGAACACGATATCCATCATAGATCCACTGTTCACGATTCCGCTGTTATTAGCAGTGGTGCTGGCTGCGCGGCGGCGCAAACCGCTGTACGCCCGCATTGGTCTGGTGTGGGCCTTGAGTTACATGGCACTGGGGCTGTGGCAACGCAATGAGGCACAGGATATGGGGTACGCACTGGCGGCACAGCGCGGGCATACGCCGCTAAGTCTGGAAGCCAAGCCTAGCTTTGCCAATATTCTGGTATGGAAAATCGTATACGAAACTGACGACCGGTTTTACGTGGATGCGGTGAGATCGGGAGTGGCCCCCAAAGTGTTCGAGGGCTCATCCGTACCGAAGTTTGATGTTGGCAGGGACATGCCATGGCTCGATCCAGGTTCACAACAGGCGCTGGATATTGAACGTTTTCGCTGGTTCAGCAATGGCTATATTGCGCTCGATCCACTGCACGCTCATCGTGTGATCGACATTCGCTACTCTATGATTCCCAATGAAGTATCCCCTTTGTGGAGCATCAAGCTGGATCCGCAGCTCGGGCGTAACGCCCACGCCGCCTACCTGGTGCACCGTGATGCCGGTACAGCAGGCGCGCGGATGTGGGCAATGTTAACCGGGCCCTGAGGCCCGTTTGGCTATTGTCCGTCAAATACCGCGCGAGCGGCGCTGAGGGCTTTGCCGGTCGTAATAGCGGCGCCCTGTCGCTGCAGAATGGCTTCCAGCGCAAGCAGGCAGTACATGACATTGCGTTCACTGCTGCCAAAACCCATCAGGCCGATACGCCAGGTCTTGCCGGCCAGAGCGCCCAGGCCAGCACCAATTTCCAGATCGAACTCCTTGAGTAATGCGCTGCGCAGTGCTGCGTCGTCTACACCCTCGGGGATCAGCACCGAGTTCAGCTGTGGCAGACGGTGTTCCGGCGCGACGGCCATGCCCAGGCCCATGGCTTCCAATCCGGCAACCAGTGCCAGATGGTTGTGTCGGTGACGCGCTTGCGCCGCCGCCAGTCCCTCTTCCTGCAACATAACCAGTGATTCGTGCAGGGCGTAGAGGTTATTGACGGGCGCAGTATGGTGGTAGGCGCGCTTGGTGTTGCCACCCCAGTAGCCCATCACCAACTGTGTATCGAGGAACCAGCTCTGTACCTTTTGTGTGCGTGCATTGATCAGCTGTACAGCGCGCTCGCCGAACGTGACGGGAGAGATGCCGGGTACACACGACAGGCATTTTTGGGTGCCGGAATACATGGCGTCTGCGCCCCATTCATCGACAGAGACCTCACTGCCGCCCAGTGACGTCACCGCATCGACAATAGAGAGTGCACCGCGCTGCGTAGCCAGCGCACACAGTGCTTTCGCGTTACTGAGCACGCCCGTGGAGGTTTCGGCATGCACAAAAGCGAGTAGCGCGGTATCCGGGTGCTCGTCGAAGGCGGCCTCGACTTTTTCCAGGCTGACGGGTTCGCCCCAGGCATCTTCAACCATCACGGCGATGCCGCCGCAGCGTTCGACATTCTCTTTCATACGCCCGCCGAAAACACCGTTCTGGCAAACGATAACCTTGTCGCCAGGCGATACCAGGTTGACGAAACAGGCCTCCATACCCGCCGAGCCTGGCGCGGAGATAGGTAGCGTCAGCGCGTTTTCTGTTTGGAAGGCAAATTGCAGGAGTTCCTTGATCTCGTCCATCAGTTTCAGGAACATGGGATCGAGGTGACCAATTGTAGGGCGGCCCAGGGCCCCCAACACTCTCGAAGACACGTCGGAGGGCCCCGGGCCCATCAGGGTGCGCTGTGGCGGATAGAAACTGTTAGTCATGGCTGGGTTCGCTCCGTGGTAAAAAATAGGGAGCAACGGTAGCAGATTTTGCCAGTGGGCTTAAGCTTGCAAGATCAATTTTCTGTATTGATGGCTGTGATGCTGATGGTCGTTCACTGCCGTCGAATCAACCCATCTGGAAATTGCAGCGGCTCATAGGGGAACCTCGCGGCGACGGCACAGGCTAAAGATATTAAGCAGTATTACCTCATGGTAGTATTCATCTGTGTGCCAGAAAAAATCACTGGCTGGAATAACTTCCGATAAAATCCGCCCCAGGAGATCATTGTGAATAGACCCGGAATTGAACCCAATCTCGCTGCCACCATGCTACGCCGCGTAGAACTCAACCCCGCCAGAATCGCGCTGATCTTTGAGGAGCAGGAACTGCGGTATGACGAGTTTGGTGAGCGGGTGCGACGCCTGGCAACGCTCTTGCGGTCAGGCGGCGTTTGCGTCGGTGACCGGGTTGGGTACCTGGGCTTGAACCATCCTGTGCTGTTGGAAACGATGTTCGCCGCGCAGGCGTTGGGCGCTATATTTGTGCCTATGAACTATCGCCTGACAGCTCAGGAATTGACGTTCATTATCAATGATGCCGGGATTCACACGTTGGTGGTAGACGATGCAACGCGGCCCGCACTCGAACCAGCCCTTGACGGGCTGTGTTGCACACAATATTTCACCAGTGAGAGCGTCGCCGATGGCTGGCGTCATCTGCCGACTGAACGCGCTGCAGCAGAGCCTCTGGCCGCGGCAGTCTCAGTGGATATTCATGACGTGGCCATCATCATGTATACCTCCGGTACTACAGGCCTGCCCAAGGGCGCAATGCTGACGCATGGCAATATCTTGTGGAACAATATCAATTCCATGCTGGCGTTTGGTGGCTCCCCGGACGACGTGATACTCACGGCGGCACCCCTGTTTCATATTGGTGGTCTCAACGTCATGACGCTGGGTTCTTTCCATGTTGGCTCTACTGTGGTCCTGCTGCGTAATTTTGACGCGGCTCAAGTACTGACGGACTTTGAGCGCTATAAAGTCACTAATATGTTTGGTGCACCGGCCATGTTTCTGTTTATGTCCCAGCACCCGTCTTTTGCACAAACTGATCTCAGTTCGATTCGGGTTCTGCTGTGCGGTGCTGCCCCGGTACCAGAATCGCTGATCGAACTCTACGGTGCTCGCGGTATCGATTTCTGCCAGGGCTACGGCCTGACCGAGACTTCGCCGTTCTCGGCCTTTCTTACCCCGGAGTGGTCAACCAGCAAGCTCGGTTCAGCGGGGCAACCGCCCCTGTACAGCGAGACCCGTATTGTGGACGACAATAACCAGCCGCTGCCAGCGGGTGGGCGCGGAGAGATTTGTCTGCGTGGCCCCAATATCATGAAGGGTTACTGGAATCGACCCGAGGCCACCGCAGAGGCAATTGATGGGGAGGGCTGGTTCCACTCGGGCGACGTCGGGTATTTCGACGACGACGGCTTCCTGTTTATCTGTGATCGCCTCAAGGACATGGTGATTTCCGGTGGCGAGAATGTGTATCCGGCGGAAGTGGAAAGCGCACTGTACAAACACGAAGCCATTGCGGAGGTAGCCGTGATTGGTCTGCCGGATGAGAAGTGGGGCGAAGCGGTTACCGCTGTCGTTGCACTGCACGATGGACATCAGCTCACTATCGAGGAATTGCGATCGTTCGCCGAGACAATGCTAGCGCGGTACAAGTTGCCTTTGCGGCTGCATGTGGTGGATGCGCTGCCGCGCAACCCCGCCGGTAAGGTGTTGAAGTTCGTGCTGAAGGACGATCTGAAGGACTAGAAACGCTGGGCGGGTATACACAGCGCGCGTTCGTCACAAGCGCTGTGGGAAACCCAAATTCCGCGCCTAGCCTGACAGATTAAACCGATATTGCAGGTCTTTGGCCTGCATTGCTGTATCTGATATTGGTGTGCATAGCATATAATAAGCATTGCGTACTATATTTCAGGTAACCCCAGCCCATGCCCAAAGCGCCAGAATCACCGGATACATTTGGATTCCTGCTCCACGATGTCGCGCGGCTGTTGCGAAAAAATTTCAACCGGCGTGTGCAGGGTCTGGGTATGACCCAGGAGCAGTGTCGCGTCATTTTGCATTTGTCGCGTCATGAAGGCATTCAACAGGTCGATTTGGCGGAATTGCTCGAAATCAAGCCGATCACACTGGCTCGCCTGTTGGACAAGCTTCAGGAGCGCGGCCTGATTGAGCGGCGTCGCAATCCGGATGATCGCAGGGCATTCCGGCTCTATCTCACGGACAGCGCGCACGCGGTGCTGAAGGATGTTCTCGCCGTCGGCGTGGCCACGCGCCTCGATGCCAATCGGGGTATATCGACCTCGGATCTTGAGAAATTGTTTTCTGTACTGTCTCGCCTCAAAGCCAATCTTCTCAGCAGTGAAAACCCTCAACCTTCTGATATCAAAGAACAGCTAAGCGAAAGAAAATGATAAACACTCGATCTCTATTGTTTGTAGTAGGCCTGATAGTCGCCGCTGGCGTGGGGGCGTATTGGTATGTCATTGATAGCCGTTTCATCAGTACGGACAACGCCTACCTGAAGTTCGACAAGGTCACATTAAGCTCGGAAGTTACTGGGAAAATCATCTCCATACTGGTCGTCGAAAATCAGACGGTGGAGCGCGGTGAACTGCTGATCGCAGTCGATAATGCAACGTATAAGGTCGCTCAGGAGAAAGCGGCCGCGCGGCTGCAGAAGGCCGAGTCAGAGATCAGATCCCTACAGGCCAGTTATCGCACGAAGCAGGCGCAACTGGCGCTAGCGGTGCGCAATCTGGATTTTGCGACCAAGGAATACAACCGCGAACTCAACCTGTCGCGAAAAAAGCTGACCTCCGAAGCGTTGATTGATGATAAAAAGCACACACTTGATATTGCCAATGAAAACACCGTCATCATTGAAAACGAACTGATGCAGTTGTTGGCAAACTTGAACGGGCGTGCAGATGCACCGCTCAGTGAGTACTCCGAGGTGATGGAAGCGCAGGCAGATCTCGATTTGGCCAACATTAATCTGCAACACACAAAAGTGCTGGCACCGTTTGACGGCTATGTTGGTCATCTGCCGAAAGTGGGCCAGCATCTCGATCCTGGTAGCCCGGTGCTCAGTTTAGTCTCCGATAAAAATGTCTGGATCGAAGCGAACTTCAAGGAAACGGACCTGGTCAATTTGCACGTTGATCAGGCCGTGGATATTGCGGTCGATGCCTATCCCGAGCGCAGTTGGAAGGGCAGTGTAGAAAGTCTCAGCGCCGCCACCGGGGCAGAGTTCTCTGTGCTACCGCCACAGAATGCGACGGGTAACTGGATTAAAGTGGTGCAGCGGGTTCCGATCCGAATACGATTGCAGACGGATCAGGCCGACCCCATTCTACGTGCCGGCATGAGTGCCTATGTTGAGATTGATACGCACGCTGCGGCCCTCTGACGCAGCCTACCTTGAACGCCTTGATTCAAAAGCTGCAGGGACTCCCGGAGGGAACCAAACACTTTCTGTTAATCACCGCTGTAATGATGGCGGCGATTATTCAGATAATTGACACCACCATCGCCAATGTGGCGCTGCCGCATATGCAGGGCAGCATGTCAGCCAGTCAGGACAAGATATCCTGGGTGCTGACGTCCTATATTATGGCGACGGCCATTGCGATGCCCCTGACCGGTTGGGTGGCTGGACGTATTGGTCGCAAGCGCCTGTTAGTCATCTCCGTATCGGGATTCACCCTCACCTCGATGGCCTGTGGCGCCTCCTTTACGCTCCAGGAAATGATTGTGTTTCGTGTGCTGCAGGGAATGTTTGGCGCTAGCCTGGTACCCATATCGCAGGCACTTCTATTGGATACCTTCCCCGTGCAAAAGCATGCCAGAGCCATGGGAATCTGGGGTATAGGCGTGATGGTGGCGCCTATTCTCGGGCCCACTGTAGGCGGCTGGTTGACCGAGTACTACAGTTGGCGCTGGGTCTTCTATATCAATGTTCCCTTTGGAATCCTGTCCCTGTTGGGCGTGATCGCGCTGGCCAAAGAGTCCCCGCGGGACAAGGAGCGGCCGTTCGATCTCTTTGGTTTTATGCTGCTCACCGTGGCGATAGTCAGCCTGCAGTTAATGCTGGATCGCGGGGCGTCGAAATACTGGTTTGAATCTGGCGAGATCGTGTTTGAGCTCATCCTGGCGCTGCTGGCACTGTATTTATTCATTGTCCATATGTTTACCCATAAGAATGGGTATATAGATCCGCGCTTGTTCCGTGATAGAAACTTCTCTCTGGGATTGGTTTTTATGTTCATTCTCGGTGTCATTATGCTGGCGACAATGGCGCTTTTCCCCCCTTACCTGCAAACTCTGTTGGGTTATCCGGTGTTCGATACCGGTCTTATTCTCGCGCCAAGAGGCATCGGCACCATGCTCGCTATGTGGGTATGTGGCTGGATCATGGAGCGCGCGTTAATATCACCGCGTTACCTGATCATGATAGGCCTGATGCTGATTGTTATTACAATGTGGCAAATGACGAAGTTCACGATTAATGTAACCCAGCCAATGATTATCTGGACCGGATTCTTTCAGGGCTTTGGTTTGGGTTTTATATTCGTGCCAATGAGTACCCTGGCCTTTGCCACGCTTGATCCACTGCTGCGCACAGAGGCCACCTCCATCTTTGGGCTGGTGAGAACCATCGGTAGCAGCATTGGTATTTCAATTGTGATGGCGCAACTGGCCAGTAATTTACAGCGTGAACACGCCTTACTCACGGAACACATAACACTGTTCAATCCACTGCTACAGCACTCTTCAATCGCACAGTTTTGGGATATTCATACGTCCCAGGGGCTGGCCTTGCTGGAGGGGGAGGTGACCAGACAAGCCTTGCAGCTGGCCTACGCGGATGACTTCCGGCTGATTTTTATCATGGCGCTGCTGGCGATGCCCGCAGCGTTACTACTGCGCAGTCCGGAGCAGGCCGACGCAGCAAGCTCAGAACATTAGTCTAGCTTTTCTCATCACCGACATTGGCCTGCGCCGCTGCGATACGGGCGATGGGTACGCGAAACGGACTGCAGGACACATAGTCCAGACCGATGTCGTGACAGAACTGGATGGAGCGTGGATCTCCGCCGTGTTCGCCACAGATGCCGTATTTGATACCCTTCTTTTTGCCCCGACTTTCAGTGATGGCTATCTCCATCAAGCGACCCACAGCGCGCTGATCCAGCGACACAAAGGGATCTACATCGATCAGTTTTTCCTTGAGATACTTGGGGATAAATTTGCCGGCATCGTCGCGGGAGAAGCCGTACGTCATTTGCGTCAGGTCATTAGTGCCGAAGCTCATGAACTCCACTTCCGGCGCCAGGCGATCCGCACCCAGGGTTGCTCGGGGCGTTTCCATCATGGTGCCTATTTTATAGCGAATAGACACAGGTCTGACCACGGCCATCTCGCGAATGCACTTATCGATGATCTGCGTGATCAGGCGAATTTCTCGCACGTTAATGACCAGCGGAATCATGATTTCAGGCAGCGGGCGGTAGCCTGCTTCAATGGCATCAGCCGCCGCGCTGATAATCGCCTTGACTTGCATTTCCGTGATTTTCGGATAGACCACCGAGATTCGACAGCCGCGAAAGCCCAGCATCGGATTGACCTCTTCCAGGCGCTGTGCAATTTCGTGGATCTGTTTGGCGGGCTTGCCGATCTGCGCCGACAAGGCCTCTATGTCGTCGCCGCTCTGGGGTAAGAACTCGTGCAGCGGTGGATCCAGCAAGCGTATGGTGACCGGCAATCCATCCATCACCTTGAACAGTTCCAGTATGTCGTCGTGCTGGAACACCTGCAGTTGGTCCAGAAAAACTTGTCGCTCTTCGTCTGTTTCAGAAAGAATCATTGCGCGCATCACGCCAATCCGCTCTGCGGCAAAAAACATATGTTCGGTACGGCACAAGCCAATACCCTCAGCGCCGAGTTCTCGGGCCTTGGCGGCATCTTCCGGTGTCTCGGCATTGGCGCGCACACGCAGACGGCGGTGCTTGTCCGCCCAACTTAACAACTCCTGGAAATCTTCACTGGAGCTGGCCTCAATTTTTGCAATATCGCCCAGCATGACTTCCCCGGAGGTGCCGTCGAGGGTGATGATGTCGCCGCGTCGCACTGTGATCCCGTCGGTGGTGGTTGCGGTGCCAGCTTCGGTGTCTACGCTCAGCGCCCCGCATCCGGTAATGGCGCATACGCCCATGCCGCGGGCCACCACGGCGGCGTGGGAGGTCATGCCGCCCAGCTCGGTCAACACACCTGCAGCGACGCGCATGCCGTGAATGTCCTCCGGTGTGGTCTCGCGCCGCACCAGGATAACGCTGTGCCCGGCGCTGTTTTCTATCTCCGCTTCCTCGGCTGAGAACACCACTTTACCGGTAGCGCCACCTGGACTGGCAGGGAGTCCGGTGGCGATGATGTCGCGCTTGGCCGCAGGGTCGACCATCGGGTGAAGGAAGGCTTCAACGTGTTCGGGAGAGACGCGCATCAGCGCTTCCCTTTCCGTGATGAGCCCCTCCTTTACCATATCCACGGCAATTTTTATCGATGCCCGCCCGGTGCGTTTCCCACTGCGCGTTTGCAGCATAAAGAACTTGCCATCCTGCACGGTAAATTCGATGTCCTGCATATCCCGGTAGTGTTTTTCCAGGAGTGACTGGGTTTTGAAAAGCTGGTCGTACACCGCGGGCATACGCTCTTGCAACGCAGAGACGGGCAGGGGGGTTCGTATACCCGCGACGACATCCTCTCCTGCGGCATTGAACAGATACTCACCAAAAAACTGGTGTTCGCCCGTGGCGGGGTTGCGCGTGAAAGCCACGCCGGAACCAGATTCATCACCGAAATTGCCAAACACCATCGCCTGTACGCCAACGGCAGTACCCAGACTGTCGTCGATATTATTCATTTCGCGGTACACGATCGCGCGCGGTGTATGCCAGGAGCGGAATACGGCCTCCACTGCCATTTTCAGCTGCACGAAGGGGTCTTCGGGGAGGTTGACCAGCGTTTTGTAGATGGTGACAATTTCGCGCCAGTCGTCGGCGGTCATATCGACATCCTGCGACTTGTTATTGGCGTTCTTGTAGCTTTCCAGTTCGTGCTCAAACTTATGGCCATCGACATCCAGCACAACATCGGCAAACATCTGGATGAAGCGTCGGTAGGAGTCGTAGGCAAAACGCGGATTGCCTGTTTTGATCGCCAGCCCCTCGGTAATCTCATCATTGAGCCCGAGGTTAAGTATGGTGTTCATCATTCCCGGCATGGATACCGGGGCACCGGAGCGAACAGAAAACAACAGCGGGTTTTCCGGGTCTCCAAAGCGCGCGCCCATTTTCTTCTCAACGATGTCCAGCGCCACGCGGTATTCCTGCTCGAGCAGCGAGGGCAGCTTGTTTCCGGCCTGAAAATACTCGCGACAGGTACCGGTGGTAATGACAAAGCCATAGGGCACGGGTAGGCCCAGACTGGTCATCTCGCAAAGGTTAGCGCCTTTGCCGCCCAGTAGGTCCCGGTCGTCCTTGCTGCCCTCATCGAACAGGTATACGCGTTTTGCCATGGAAATGTGCCTGAATCTTCAGCTAATGAGGCTGCGAGTATAGCCTCCCACCGCGCCAAGTGGGAGTGCGAATCGCTCGTAATTGGCACCGTGTCATATAAATCGGGATGAGGAAGGTCTCGCTGGTTAAACTGAGCGGAGGGCAATTTTCGATGTTCAATGTAGCCGCAGCAAGTTTGTATTACAGTCTCGCCTACTATTATTCCTGATTTACGGAGTCTTCCAATGGCCCTTACACCGGCTGACGTACACAATAAGAAACGCGAAATTACCGCCGCGGGTGGTCTTTTTGAAATGGAAGCCGTTGAGCTCGACGGGTTTAGCTATCAGGCTTACAAGCATGCGCCAAAAACCCTGGTCGAGGTATTCGAGGCGGCACGCGCCCACGGTGATCTGGAATTTCTCGTCTACGAGGGGCAGCGTTACACCTATGCGGAGTTTTTTGAGCAAGTTGATGCACTGGCGGCGAGTCTGCAGTTGGACTACCGCGTGCGCAAGGGTGATCGCCTGGCCATTGCGATGCGCAATACCCCCGCCTGGATTATCACGTATGCAGCCGCCACCCTGATAGGAGCTGTTGTAGTGCCCGTCAATAGCTGGGGCAAGACAGAGGAGTTACGCTACACGCTGGAAGACTCCGGGAGTACGCTGATGGTCTGTGATGAGCCGCGGCTGGCACTGATCGAATCGCTGTTACCACAACTGGGTGTGCAGGTGTTATTGGTTGACGGAGTAACGAAACGTGCATCGGCGGCCAATATCGAGGCTTTTGCAGATGTTGTAGCCGCAGGAAGGGGCCGGGCGTACGTGACTCCGGAGCTGTCCGGTGTAGACAGCTGTGTCATTCTGTATACCTCGGGTTCTACGGGTTCTCCCAAGGGGGTACTGCATCGTCACATCGCCGCATGCCAGTCCCTGATGAATATGTTCTTTCTCGGTTACCTGTTGATGGAGTTGGAGGGCGCGAGGGAATTTCGCGGTGGCGCAGTGCGCGAGACGCCGTTGCTGACCGTGCCCTTGTTTCATGCCACAGGCTTGTTATCCGGCTTTGTACTGCCTATACACACCGCGCAAAAAGTCGTGATGATGTACAAATGGGATGCACGCAAAGCGCTGGAGCTAATCGAGGCTGAGAAGATCACTGGCCTGGCCAGTGTGCCCGCGGTCATTCAGGATCTTTTGTATCATCCCGACTTCGACCGCTATACCACTGATTCGTTGATACGGGTGAGTGCGGCAGGCGCGGCGACGCCGGCCGGTCTTCCTGAAATGATTCGTACAAAATGTGGTGAACCCAGCAGATCCGCTGGATGGGGGATGACAGAAACCTTCGCGGTGGGTGCCACCATGAGTGGCGCCGTATTTGACCTTAGTCCCGCCAGTGCCGGTATTGTATCGCCCATTACGCAGATGCGCTTCGTCGATGCCAGTGGTATCGAACAGGCGCCACTGGACGGTGGCGAAATGGAGGTCTACAGCGTCACCTGTACGCCCGGCTACTGGCAGAAGGATGAGGCCAACGCGGCCACGTTTGACGCCGGGCGCTGGATGAAGACCGGCGATGTCGGCCGTATTGACGAGGAGGGCTTCTTGCACATTACCGGCCGGATTAAGGAGATTGTGATCCGCGGTGGCGAGAACATTTATCCCGGCGAAATCGAGCAGGCGGTGTATGAACTGCCACAGGTGAAGGAGAATGTCGTTTTTGGTGTGCCCGATGACGCCATGGGGGAAGAACTGGCGTTAGTGCTGCACCTGAACCCGGGGGAAACACTCAGCGAGCAAGAGCTGCGAGAGTATCTCAAGGATCGTCTGGCCTCCTACAAGGTACCCCGGCACATTCGTTTCTGGAATGAACCCCTGCCGCAAAATGCCAGCGGCAAGCTGCACAAGCTGAAAGCCCGCGAAGCGTTTCTCGCCGAGGGCTAACGGACGCTTTTAGCGCTTCGCCAGCAACTCGCTCATGCGATCGATTTCCGATAGCTCCGCTGTCGCAGGCACGACAAACAACTCTTCGCAGCCGGCGGCTTCGGCATTGTCCAGAGCCTCACGCACGGCATCTGCCGAACTGCGGTGCACAGATTCTGCCATCATGGTAGCGATATCAGCGCCTGCGATTGCCAGATACTCGTACACGTAGTCGTAGAGCTTTTGTTGCCCGCCGTCAGCCAGCGTGTACCAGAAACCGCCCATACGGTAGGGCGTTTGCTCGCGCCCGGCGCGCTCCCATGCGGCATCGGCCATCGCAAAGGTTCGGTTCAATTCTTCCTCCTCGCCATTGCCTGACCAGGCGTAAAGCCCATCGGCCCATTGCGCACACCGCTCAATACTTTTTGGTCCCATGGCGCCGGCCAGCAAGCGTGGGCCGCCCGGCCTGTTCATCGCGGGGCCGATCTCGCCGCCACCGGCAATGATCTCTTCGCCGCGCCAGACTTTGCGCATCTCCTCTACCTGGCGGTCCATTCTGCCGTAGCGACCCTCAAAACGCGCGCCCATAGCCTCGTAGTCCTTGGGCCGACCGCCGTAGCCAATGGCGATACTGTTAACCCGATTTCCAGAGAGTATATCCAGTGTCGCTACTTCTTTGGCGACGCGGGCAGCGCTGTGCATGGGCAGGACATATAAAGTCGGTGTAATCTCGACGCGCGTCGTGGCCATTGCGGCTGCGGCCAGCACCACCCGCATATCATAGGTTGGGCCATGGATGCGCTCGCCACAGGACAGGGCGTGAAAAGGGCCCTCATCGATGGCCTTGAACCATGCCAGATAGTCCTCGCGGCTGAGACCGGCTTTCATGTAAGGCAGGCAGACACCGATTTTCATATTGGACGCCATTGTCGTAGAACCTCCTGGTTTGGATGAATGTAGTGTGGCGTTGCGTATAGTAGCCCAGTTCGATTCTCCGGCTGTTCAGCATTCTGTACCGTTGCTACCTCGCGTTGTTCAGTCGTCCAGGCTGATCGAAACGGCCTGCCGATTATGGTGACAGCGGAAGTCCCCGGTTTTGGGCTGTAAATATTCTTTAGATACTCGCCGACAGGGATTACCTTGAGGTAAACTCCCTGCCCATATGACCAGTCCCTGTCGATCCCCATTCCGAATCGCCGCGCTCTTGATGCTGAGTGTGCTGCTGTGCGCCTGTAGTTCTCCGGCGCCGAAACGGGCGGTCTTGAAAGGAGACAACACGCAGCAAGTGAACTTCAGCGGTTCCTGGGAGATGGATTACAGCCAGAGTGACAATACCCAGGAGAAACTTGATTCCATCGTGCGGGATTTGAATCGGGAGGCGCAGCGGCGCGCCCAACAAGGCAATATGGGGCAGGGGACCTATGGCGGAGGTGTGGTCATCAATAGTTCCGGTGGCAATAGCGGCTCCTCCATTATGGGGCTGGTGCGTATGGCCGACCTGATCACACAATCGCCGCTGCTGGAAATCTCGCAGGATACGAACAAAGTCCGAGTCAAGCGAGAGGCCGATTTTGATCTCAGTTGTGAGTTCTATCCGGGCGAGTTAAACAGAGTGGAGACACCCTTCGGTACGGAGATCTGCGGTTGGAATGGGCATCAACTGGTGTTCAAATTACTGCTGCCCGATGGCCTCAGTATTCAGCATGTGATGACCATGGGAGCGGCGGGCCAGAAGCTCAATATCGCGACCACGGTGGTTTCCAGTCAGGTGTCGTTTCCGTTTTTACTCAATCGGGTTTACAACCGATTTGTGCCTGGCAAAAGCGGTTATAAATGCGAGGTGACATTGACCAGAGGCACGGTATGCACCACCGAAACCCAATAGCGATGCTGCGGTGGCGTCGCGCGGCCCTACAGCTCAGTGTCGTCGCGGTAATCACTCTCGCTTGTCTGGTGCTGTACGTGCCAGTCGTACACAGTGCTAACGATGCGGATTACGTGGATGTCGGCCTGGTGATTTTTGATGCGGGGATTCCCGCGGACGCATCCACACACAGCAAACTCGGCATTTTTCCTGAAATTCGCAAGGCCGAGTCGAAGTATATGCCGGTGATCTTGCGCGAGATCTTGATCGACTCCGGCGACTGGGGCGTGGTGCGGGTTCTGCCCGAAGCGCTGGATTCCTCCGAACTGCTGGTTACTGGCACAATACAACACTCCGACGGCCAACGCCTTGAACTGCGCATAGTGGCTAAAGACGCCGCCGGCGCACAGTGGTTGGATAAGGTTTACACAGGAATCACCACCCCCGCTGACTACCCGGTGAAAGTCCCCGGTGACCCCTATTCGGATGTGTACCGGCAAATTGCTGCAGACCTGTTGGCAGTGCGCCGGCAGATGAGCGCCAAACAGGTAGCGGATCTGCGACAAATTGCACTGATGCGCTACGCCGCCGCGCTCGCGCCAGAGGTGTTTGCGTCCTACCTGGCGAGTACTCCTGAGGGTGGGTACACGCTGGTGCGACTGCCCGCGGAGGACGACCCGATGCTGGCCCGTGTGATTCGCATCCGCAACCAGGAATACCTCTTCATCGATACCGTGGATGAGCAATACGCCAGGCTGGCCGAGGAGATGGCACCTACCTACAACCTGTGGCGGCAATACGGCGCGGAACAGGCCGATTATCGCGATGAGTACCAGGCGAAAGTCAGTAGCAGAGACAGTCAGGGCCGACGCGGTTCTTTTGTGGCGCTGGAGCAGACGTACAACGCCTACAAGTGGTCAAAAATACACGAGCAGGATCTGGATGAACTGGCGCTGGGCTTCAACAATGAGGTGGCCCCGACAGTCATGGAAGTGAGTGGTACGGTCTTCAAGTTGAGTGGTAGCCTGGACACCCAGTACACGGAATGGCGCGAAATCTTGCAGCGTATATTTGCGCTTGAGATGGGCTTGCCGCCAGCGCCCTGATTTCTGCTATGCTGTGCCCATGGCTGGTAAAGAAAAAGACAACGAATCCTTTCTGAACTCCCTCCGCAAACTGACTGAGCAGGTCGCGGGGGGAACCTTCGACTTCGCCCGTAATACGGCGACGCTGACGGCCATGTTCGGAGAGAGTTGGCTGCGCAACGCACTGTTGAACAAACTGGAGCCCGAGCGCCTCGAGGCGATGGCGGAAGCCGGTCGCTTCCTGCGGGATGCGCGTGAGACGGCGGGGATGTCGCTGAAGGACTTGTCGGAAAGTCTGGGACTGTCCGATCGCGCAATGCTGGAAGATATCGAGAGCGGCGATACCATTATGCCGCTGGAATTGATGCTGCGCAGTGCCGCGCTGTTGGCACGGCACGACCCTATCCCCTTTCTGATCAAATTTATGCGGACCTATAATCCAGCGCTGGAGAAAGCGCTGGAGCAGTGGGGCGTACTGGCGCTACCGAAGCAATATGAGCGGGAGCGTAGATTCGTCAACCTGATGCGACAGCACGATGCGCTGCGGCGGTTGTCGGATGACGAGTACGAACGATTCATTCACTACATGGAAAGCTCCAGTAATCTGGTGCTGGATGTAATGCTCAAGGAGAAAGAGGCCAATTCCCCCGCCGCGAAATCCTCCGCCAGTGCCAAGCCAAAAACGAAAGCCAAGTCCAAACCCGCTCGAAAAAAGGCCGTGCCTCGCCCGCGCAAACGCGCTCCAACCAAGCGGGCAGATTAGCACCAAGATTTTAGACCCCTGCGTATACGCCCAATCGCTTTCTGCAAAGGATGAACGGTTTGTCCCTGATTAATACAGACACCAACGCCTGGTTTGCCACTTGCCCGAAAGGTGTCGAGTCCCTTCTGGCCGGCGAATTGAGTAGCCTCGGCGCCGAAACGACACGCGAGACCGTGGCGGGCGTGCATTTCACCGGCCCACGCGCGCTGGCATACCGCGCCTGCCTGTGGTCGCGCCTAGCCAACAGGGTGCTGTGGCCACTCGCGCAGTTGGACGCAGTGGATGGCGACAGCCTTTACGCCAACATGAAGGACATCGATTGGGGGCGTTTATTCACGCCCGACAAGACTATTTCAATCGACTTTTCCGGCGAGAATCGCAATATCCGTAACACCCAGTTTGGCGCGCAGCGCAGCAAGGATGCCATCGTCGACTGGTTCGTCGATGCAACGGCGCAGCGTCCCTCGGTTGATCGCGCCAATCCTGATGTACGCCTGAATGTCCGTCTGGTGCGTGATCGCGCCCATCTGTCGATCGATTTTTCTGGTGGCAGCCTGCACCAGCGCGGCTACCGACTGCAAGCTGGGATCGCGCCGCTGAAAGAAAACCTGGCGGCCGCCGTCCTGTTGCGCGCCGATTGGCCGGGCATAGCCGCCCGCGGCGGTGCGTTGATTGATCCGCTGTGTGGTTCGGCCACCCTGTTGCTGGAGGGCGCCATGATGGCCGCGGATATAGCGCCGGGCCTTATCCGCAAACGCTTTGGTTTCGAGCACCTGCTGGTACACGACGCCCCGCAATGGCAAGCTATTCTCAGTGATGCCCGCAGTCGCAGTGAGCGGGGCAGGGCGGCGCAGCTACCCGAAATTCGTGGATACGACTGGGATCCGGCGGTCATCCGGCGAGCGCAGGAAAACATTGCGCGCATCGGACTGGAGAAAGTCGTGCGGGTGAGCTGCAAACCGGTCTCGGAATTGCAAAAACCCAACCATCGGCCGCTGCCGTTTGGCCTGCTGGTGTGCAACCCGCCCTACGGAGAGCGCATCGGGGAAAAAGAGAGTCTGATGGGGCTGTATCGCCAGTTGGGCGAGGCAATGGTCGCGGAGTTTCCCGGATGGCAAGCTGCCGTGCTGACCTCCGATCTGGATCTGGGCAAGGCCACGGGCCTGCGCAGCCACAAACGCTACGCGCTCTATAATGGCAAGATCGCCACCAGTCTTTTGCTGTTTGATTTAGCGGGCAACGAATTACGTGATGGCGGCAAGCCATTAGTGACCCCGGACCCGGTGCTGTCGGAAGGGGCAACCATGTTTGCCAATCGCATCGTGAAGAATCGCAAGCGTCTCGCGTCCTGGGTGAAGCGGGAAAACATCGAGTGCTACCGTCTGTACGATGCGGATATGCCGGAGTACTCGGTCGCAGTGGATATTTACGGCCAGTACGTCCACGTTGCCGAATACCAGGCACCAAAATCAATCTCGCCTGAAGCGGCCGAACAGCGGCTCGATGAGGTGCGCGCCGCGTTACCGGCAGCTCTGGGCGTGGCGGCAGACAATATCGTCTATAAGCAGCGCAGCCGCCAGCGCGGCAAGGAGCAGTACAAGCGACAGGACAGCCGCGGGGAGTTGTTAACGGTGCGCGAGGGCGACGCACAGTTATTGGTCAATCTGAATGATTATCTCGATACGGGATTATTTCTCGATCATCGTCCACTACGTCTGCGTATTGCGCGCGAGGCAGGCGGCAAGGATTTCCTCAACCTTTTTTGTTACACCGGCGCCGTCACGGTACACGCCGCACTCGGGGGCGCGCACTCCACCACCAGTGTGGACCTGTCCAATACCTATTTGAACTGGCTGAACAAAAATCTGGCGGTGAACAAGCTGGAGAAAGGCCGTCATACAGTGATCCGCGAGGATTGCCAGTCCTGGCTGGAGAGAGAGCGCAATCGCTACGATCTCATCCTGTTGGACCCGCCGTCTTTCTCGAACTCAAAATCCATGTCAGACAGTTTTGACGTGCAGCGCGACCACGGCGATCTGGTGCGCCAGGCAATGGCGGTGCTACGCGAGGAGGGGCAGTTATATTTCTCCAATAACCGGCGCGGTTTCATTCTCGACGAGTCGCTGCAGGAGGAATTTCAGTGTGAGGATATTACCGCGCAGACGCTGCCGCCGGATTTTCAGCGCAACCGAAAAATACACTGCTGCTGGCTTATCCGCCATAACTAGCAGGCTATACTGCTAGTATTCACCAACTTTTTATAGTAGACGATATCCACAAAAGTTTGATAACCCTACGTTATTTCAGAGGCGAGGGTTATCAAACGCTAATAAAAAAATCTAAGACTTTGATTTAAAAGAATAAACGTAATATTCGTGAGGCGCTGGGGCACAGCAGCCTGTGGACGCATCGGGTTTAAAGCAGGTGACGCGCTACGCTCTGTCCCCAATGTTATCCACAGAATATCCTGTGGATAACTAACTCGGGTCGGCCAGTTTCAACAATTGCTTGCCGACATTACTGCCCATGAATAGCCGCTGCAAAGTGCTCGGAATATTGTCAAAACCCTCCTGAATATCCTCGCGCCACGCGATCTCGCCAGCTAGCACCCACTCACTGAGGGCATCGATAGCTTCGCCGGCACGGTCGAGGTAATCGATGACGATAAAGCCCTGCATTCTTATGCGGCGGCTGATCAGCAGCATCAGATTGTGTGGACCCGGCTTGGGGCTCACATCGTTATAACCGGAGATCGCGCCACACAGTACAATGCGGCCGAAATCGGCCATGTGTGCGATACCGGCCTCCAGTGTTTCGCCACCGACGTTGTCGAAGAATACATCCACGCCATTCGGGCAGAGTTCACCGATGCGCTGCTGCAGTGCCTCGTTTTTGTAGTCGATCACGTCGTCGATTTTACAGGCCGTGCGCAACCATTCGCACTTTTCCGGTCCACCGGCGAGGCCCACTACGTGACAGCCTTTCAGTCTGGCGATTTGTGCAACCACCGAGCCCGTGGCACCGGCCGCACCCGACACCAGTACGGTCTCACCCGCTTGCGGTTTGCCCACATCCAGCAGGCCAAAGTAAGCGGTGAGACTGGTGCTGCCAAAGACACTGAGCGCCAGATTTGGCGGCGTGCCTGCTGGCAGCGCGTTCGGCGGGATCATGCCCGCGGGATCGCCGACACTGTATTCTTGCCAGTTCACGAGTCCCTGCACCAGGGTCCCCACTGGCAGGGCGGCATTGTCAGATACCAGCACCTGACCGACACCACTGGCGCGCATGGGCTCACCAATCGCGACCGGCGGCAGGTAACTGGGCGCATCTTCCAGCCAGCCGCGCATGGCGGGGTCAAAGCCCAGCATCAGTGTTTTCACTAATACCTGACCGGCGGCGAGGTCTGGTTGAGGCATGGGAGATTCCACTTGCTCAAAGTGCTGCGGGCCGACCACGCCCTCGGGGCGTTCTCGCAATAACCATTGTCTGTTTGTCGTGTCCATGCTGTGTTCCTCCGGGAAATTATCGCGCGTTGATTAGCGATTTGAGTCTTGGATAGATCGAATAAGCGCCGTATTAGATCACCTGAGTAATCGATTGAACAGGGCGCTGTGCTTTTCAGGTGCATGACAGTCTGGTTCAGCTGTGTTCCAATCATACTGCTGATGGTACGTGGCGAATCGAGTATGAAATCCCTGTTGATTGTCTATCACAGCCAGAGCGGCACCTGTGCGCAGCTGGCCAGAGCGGCATGGCGTGGTGCGCAGTTGGAATCGGACATTGAGACGACTGTGAAACGCGCCTGGGATGCTGATACATTATTGCTATCGCAGGCAGATGGGCTGTTGTTGGTTATGGCAGAAAACTCCGGTGCGCTGTGTGGCACGATGAAAGATTTTCTGGACCGCACTTTTTATCCCGCTATAGCGCGGGGCCTGGTGTTGCCCTACGCACTGTTGATCGGCGCGGGGAATGATGGGCGCGGTGCACAGCAGCAGGCAATGCGAATTCTGTCGGGATACCCGTTTCCCGCAGCGGCTGAGCCGTTGATTTTGCGTGGGGAGTGGTGCGCCGGACATCGGCAGGCGAGTGAGGAATTGGGACAGGCCTTCGCCGCTGGCCTGTCGATGGGTATTTTCTAGGGAGGAAAAGTGTGTGAGTGAGAGCGAAAGTATTATAGAAGCAGTGCCAGCCGGGTTTCAGCAGTTGCCCACCGGTTTGGGATACACCGACAGTTTGCAGCCGTCTTATCGGCGCGTCGAGGATGAAAAAGCAAGCTTCGGGTTGCTGGTGCAGGCGCAACACAGCAATACCATGGGAATTTGCCACGGCGGGGTGTTGATGACCCTGGCGGATATTACCGCGGCCACTGGTGCCAACCTTGCGCGCGGCGTCAAATCCGGCAGCCCAACGGTGCACCTGAGTATCGATTACATCTCATCCGCACGTCTCGGGCAATGGGTGCAAGCGGACGTTGAGCAGGTCAGCATTAAACGCCGTTTTGGTTTTTGCAGTGGCGGTATTTATAACAGCGCTGGCGTTGTGGCGCGGTTCAGTGGCACCTTTTACTTTCCCGACCACCAGGGTATGTGGAAAGACGGGCGTCGCGGTGACGGCGTTCTCGAGAAGGAGAAGAGTTAGCTCGATCCAATATCTTCAAAGGATTCCAGTGCGCTGATAAAAGCGCGGGCGGCTCGCGACAGACTGCGGCTTTCGTGATGGACCACACCCAGTGACCGCTCCAGACGCGCGTCGCGAATCGGCAGCGTCGCCAGTGTCGCATCGAGCATACTGCGTGGCAGCACTGTCCACCCCAGTCCCACCGAAGCCATCATGCGGATCGTCTCCAGGTAATTGGTGGCGATGGCAATCTGCATGGGGAGACTGCGCCGGTCGAACAGGTTCTTTACGATTTGTCCGGTGTAGGTGTTCAGCCCGGGGAGGATAG
This sequence comes from Halioglobus sp., assembly GCA_037969215.1. Classification (GTDB taxonomy): domain Bacteria; phylum Pseudomonadota; class Gammaproteobacteria; order Pseudomonadales; family Halieaceae; genus Marimicrobium. The sequence goes on along the minus strand of JBBKWY010000144.1, from coordinate 101,344 downwards.
CGGGGTATTTGCTCAGTTCTTTTAGATCCATTTTGTCCCGGCCAGACAGTTCGTGCCCCTGCTGCACCATAAAGTCCAGTGGGTCGGACCAGATTGTGCGTGTGATGATGTTGCTCACGGGAGCCGGCGCGAGGGTGACGACAGCCAGCTCTGCTTCGCCGCGCAGGGTGAGTTCATAGGCTTGCTCTGAATCCATGAAGTCGATATCGAGATGCACATCGGGAAACGTTTTACTGAAATAGCTCAGCACCGGTGGCAGACGGTGTAGACCAATATGGTGACTTGTTGCCAACCGCAGTCGCCCGCGCACCTCGCCCGTCAGGTCCCGTACCGATTGTTCCGCCGCCTGTAGCTCCGCTTGCACCGCGCGCGCGTGGGGCAGCAGGGCCTGCCCCGCTTCGGTGGTGCTGATGGTTCTGCCGATTCGGTCAAACAGGGTGACATTCAATTGTGCTTCCAGTTGCGCCACACGTTTGCTGACAGCAGGCTGGGTCAGGTGCAGCTTTTGCGCTGCCAGAGAGAATGAACCGGTTTCCGCAACCAGCAGAAAGGCTTTGAGATTCTGTGTATCCATTTTAACTATTCCATATAGGAATCTATAAGATGAAAATAATAAATTTGAGTTATCGAAATTACAAGCCCATAATTCGCAGCGTACAAACTTTGTGTCTTACTTGATTAAAGAGGTGCCCCATGAGCGGACAAACCCTTTACGACAAATTGTGGCAGAGCCATCTGGTAGAGCAGCGTGACGACGGCAGCGCGCTGATCTACATCGATCGCCAGTTGATCCACGAAGTGACTTCACCGCAGGCGTTTGAAGGGCTGCGGATCTCGGGCCGGTCGCCGTGGCGCGTCGACGCGAATTTCGCGGTACCCGATCACAACGTACCGACCGAGCGCCAGGAGCGCAGCGGTGGGGTGGCTGGTATTCTCGATCCTATCTCCCGTTTGCAGGTACAGACGCTGGACGACAACTGTCGCGACTTTGACATTCTGGAGTTCCAGGTCAACGACGTGCGACAGGGTATTGTGCATGTGGTCGGGCCGGAACAGGGCGTGACGTTGCCCGGTATGACGATTGTTTGCGGTGATTCGCATACATCCACGCACGGCGCCCTGGGCGCTCTGGCGCACGGTATCGGCACATCGGAAGTGGAGCATGTCATGGCCACGCAGTGCCTGTTGCAGCAGAAAATGAAGAATATGCTGGTGAAAGTCGATGGCACTTTACTGGCCGGTGTTACGGCCAAAGACGTGGTGCTGGCGATTATCGGTGAGATCGGTACCGCAGGTGGCACCGGTTACGCCATTGAGTTCGGTGGTGAAGTGGTGCGCAGTCTGAGTATGGAAGGGCGCATGACGATCTGCAATATGGCCATTGAAGCAGGCGCGCGCGCCGGCATGATCGCAGTCGATGAAACAACGATCGAGTATGTGAAGGGCCGGCCCTACGCGCCGCGCGAGGAACAATGGGAGCAGGCCGCGGCCGCGTGGCGCGAACTGCACAGCGACGCCGATGCACATTTTGATCGCGTGGTTGAGTTGCGCGGCGAAGATATCAAGCCACAGGTTACCTGGGGAACGTCGCCAGAGATGGTCTTGCCTATTGACGGCATCATTCCCGATCCGGCGAGCATGGACAACGCTGCACAGCGCGAGTCCGCGGAGCGTGCGCTGCAGTACATGGGGCTGAAAGCGGGGATGGCAATCACCGATATCAAGCTCGATACCATCTTCATCGGTTCCTGTACCAACTCGCGTATTGAGGATTTGCGCGCTGCGGCGGCAGTGGTCAAGGGTAAGAAAGTCGCCGCCTCCGTCAAGCGAGCACTGGTGGTACCGGGTTCTGGCCAGATCAAACAGCAGGCGGAAGCGGAGGGTCTGGACAAGATCTTTACGGAAGCCGGGCTGGAGTGGCGAGAGCCGGGATGTTCCATGTGTCTGGCGATGAACTCGGACAAACTTGGTGCGGGTGAGCACTGTGCGTCAACGTCCAATCGCAACTTTGAAGGGCGTCAGGGTTTCGGCGGTCGGACCCACCTGGTGAGCCCCGCGATGGCGGCAGCCGCTGCGGTGGCCGGGCACTTTGTCGATGTAAGGGACTGCTAGGAGTAGAGAATTATGAAAAGTTTTACTGTATTAAAGGGCATCGCTGCGCCAATGGATCGCGCCAATGTGGATACCGATCTGATTATCCCCAAACAGTTTCTGAAATCGATCCAGCGCAGCGGTTTTGGCCCGAATCTGTTTGATGAGGTGCGTTACCTCGATCAGGGAGAGCCTGGGCAGGATTGCAGCGGGCGTCCGATCAATAAGGACTTTCCGCTGAACCAGGCGCGCTATCAGAACGCCTGCGTGTTGCTGGCGCGCGAAAATTTTGGCTGCGGCTCGAGTCGTGAGCACGCCCCGTGGGCGCTGGATGATTACGGCCTGCGCTGCATTATTGCGCCGAGTTTTGCCGACATCTTCTACAACAACTGTTTCAAGAACGGCATTCTGCCCGTAGTGCTTGATGCGGCGGTGGTTGAGCGCCTGTTTCAGGAGATGTATGCCACTGAGGGTTATGAACTGAATGTCGATCTGGCAAAGCAGGTCGTACAAACTCCCTCCGGTGAATCCATCAGCTTTGATGTCGACGCGTTTCGCAAGCACTGTCTGCTCAACGGTCTGGACGATATTGCCCTGACCCTGGAAAGTGCAGACGCTATTAGTGCCTATGAGCAAAACTGGCGCAAGCAGTCGCCGTGGTTATTTGATGTCATTGGTAAGGTCTCTTGAAGGGTAATTCAGAAAGTAGTCGAGGTATTTAGAATGAGTAAGGAATACGACGTAGCGGTAGTCGGCGCCACAGGTGCAGTGGGCGAGGTTATGATCAGTGTGTTGGAGGAGCGCAATTTCCCCGTGCGCAATCTCTATCTGCTCGCCAGCAGTCGCTCTGCGGGCAAGAGCATTCAATTCAAGGGTAAGGCCATTCGCGTGACTGACCTGGCTGAGTTCGATTTCAGCCAGGCGCAGATCGGCTTGTTCTCGGCCGGCGGCAGTATTTCAGAAGAGTATGCGCCCAAAGCGGCGGCAGCTGGCTGTGTGGTGATCGATAATACATCCCAGTTTCGTCGCGACGAGGACATTCCTCTGATCGTGCCTGAGGTGAACATTGAGGCGCTGTCGGGTTACACCACACGCAATATCATCGCCAACCCGAATTGTTCAACGATCCAGATGTTGGTGGCCTTGAAGCCAATTTATGATGCGGTTGGCATTGAGCGGATCAATGTAGCGACTTACCAGGCTGTCTCAGGCACGGGCAAGGAGGCGATTGATGAGTTGGCGGGGCAGACGGCGAAACTTCTCAATGGGCAGGAGATCACTGCGGAGGTATACCCCAAGCAGATCGCTTTCAACGTGTTGCCACAGATAGACGTATTTCAGGACAATGGATACACGCGCGAAGAGATGAAGATGGTGTGGGAAACCCAGAAAATTTTTGGTAATCCTGGCCTGCAGGTAAACCCCACCTGTGTGCGTGTGCCTGTGTTCTTCGGACACTCTGAAGCGGTGCATATCGAAACGGTAGACAAGATTACAGCGGAGCAGGCACGCGCCCTGCTGGAGCAGGCGCCCGGTATTATCGTGATGGATGAGCAGGTCGACGGCGGCTACCCGACTGCAGTGACCGATTCGGCCGGCAAAGATGCTGTTTTTGTGGGCAGAATCCGCGAGGACATTTCGCATCCCCGGGGTTTGAATATGTGGATTGTCTCGGACAATGTCAGGAAGGGAGCTGCTTTAAATAGTGTGCAAATTGCCGAGAGCTTGGTGTCAACCTACCTTGATTAATGCATGTAATTCACTGATACTTGAGGCGAAATTCCGGTTGTTACAAGGGCCTGCGCGCATTCGTTGTGCAAGTGCCGAAAGGTCGGGTGCGACTGCGGGGGTCTGACGGATCATGCGCGGCACCAGGGCATCCGGACGCTGTGACCGACGTCAGGGGAGTCGGTTTTAAATTCGCGGGTACAATAAGAAGGGGCTGGTATGGCTCGTAAGTTAGCTGCTGTTGCGTTCTCGTTGGGGTGTTTTCACGCGAGTTCATTGATGGCACTCGGCCTTGGTGAAATACAGCTGGATTCCTTCCTCAACCAACCGCTGAATGCCACCGTTGATTTGCTCAACATGGGCGGGCTGCACGAAGACGAGATCAAGGTTCGTCTGGCCACTACCGAAGATTTTGATAAGTTGGGCCTTGATCGGGCCTACTTCCTGACCAATATCACCTTTGAGGTCGTGCCTGACGGGCAGGGCGGGGCACGCATACAGATTCGTTCGGAAGAGCCCGTACTCGAGCCCTATCTGGACTTTATCGTGGAAGCGCGCTGGCCTTCAGGGCGCCTGTTGCGCGAGTATACGGTGCTCATCGATCCCCCCGTCTTCTCGCAATCTACACCTGTAGCATCCGCCAGCGAGCGTGTCGCGGCGACCGAAGGCATCCCCGCACCGACAAAAGACAGCGAGTCTTTCTCCTATAACTATGAGGAGAGGCGCAACAGCGTAGGTGATTCCAGTTCGGCGACGGGCGCCATGCCGCAGCGCGGTTACAACGCCTCAACCCAGAGCACGCCGACGCCCGGCAGTCGCTACACGATCAGCCGCGACCAGACACTCTGGGAAATCGCCAGTCGGGCGAAGCCCGCGGGGGCGTCGGTGCACCAGACGATGCTGGATATCCAGCGGCTGAATCCCGACGCCTTTATCAACGGCAATATCAACCGAATCAAGGCCGGCTATATCATTTATCTGCCCACCGCAGAGGACATCAGTTCAGCGGATTTGCCGACGGCGCTGGCGGAAGTCCGTGAACAAAATGCTGCATGGCGCGACGGACGCGACGACGTGTCCCGCGCCAGCAGCGGTCCCTCGTTGAGAATTTCAGCTGAGCCGGAAGCCGCCGTGGCAGTTGAGACTGATACGCAGCGCCCGACAGGTAGTCAGGCTGCTCGTGCAGAGGAAACCGTGCAGCCCAGTGGTACCGATCGCGCAGCGGGAGCGGGAAGCGCCTCTGCCGATACGCTGGAGCGGCTGGCAGCCCTCGAACAGCAACTCGAGACATTGCAGCGCATTGTCAGCCTCAAGGACGACCAGATCGCAGCATTACAAGACGCGCTGACGGATGCCGGCGGTGCGGTGGTAGAGGTCGCGCCCGATGAGGTCGCTGTGGATATCGCTCCGGTCCCGACCGACTTGCCGCTGGCGGTTGAGGAAGGACAGATAGAGGACGCGCTGGGAGAGCAGCCTGACGACGTTTCGCCCACGACTGATTCCGAGCAGATGGGTGAGCAGATGGGTGAGCAGGTCGCCGCAAGCGCCGCGCCCAAAAAGCCGCAACCTGCGGCGGCTGCCGAAGCACCGGCGGCGAAGAAGCCCCCGGCCGCAACGACAGAAGAGAGCTGGACCAGTTATTTGCTGTATATCCTGGGAGCGCTGCTGCTGGCTATCGCCGGCTTTGTATTCGCCCGACGCAACGCAGTCGACGAGGACGAGTCACTGTCAGAGCGCTCGTTGGCACCCACTGAAGACGTGTTCGCTGACGTGCGTTTGCAGGATCCGGTACTGGAAGTGGAAACCGCCGTCGAGGAGCCAGCCGCTGTTGAAAAAGCGGCAGTACCCACGCCGGACAACCGCGGTTACGGCGAGCGTAAACACGACGAATACGCGTCCGATGTCGATGCCGCCGATGCGCTGGCTGAGGCCGATATTTACATCGCTTATGGGCGACATCCCCAGGCCATCGATCTGCTCAACAATGCGTTGGTCGCTGAGCCGGGTAATCCGGTCTATCGACTCAAGTTGTTGGAGATTTACACGGAACTCGACAACCAGTCCGCCGCGATGGCGCAGCTGCAAAAAATAATGGAGACTGGAGATCACGACAGCATCGCGCGTGCGGAAGCCATGATAGAAGGGCTGGGCGTAGATGAGATCGATGAACTGGAGTTGCCGTCAGCCACTGCCCATACGCCGGTCGATAAAGGCCCCGGACTATCTCCCAATCCTCTGGATATATTTCCCGATTCAGACGAGACATTGGAAGAAGTGTTCAGTGGCCTGGAGATCGAAGAGGAAGACGACGTTGGGGAAGAGGATGACCTGGATCTGTCCAGTGACTTTACTGACGATAATGCCGGTGCCTATGACGACGAAGAACTCGTCATCGCCGCTGACAGCAATGCATTGTCAACCAAGTTGGATCTTGCCAGGGCCTATCTGGATATGGGTGACGATGACGGCGCGCGGCAGATTCTGGATGAGGTCGTTGCGGAAGGCTCTGAGGATCTGAAAGCTGAGGCCCAGGCCCTGCTGGATCGCATTGGCTGAGAGTCCATTTTCTACTGAACCGCTTCCCGCCGGAACGCGCATCGCCTGTCGAATCGAATATGACGGCAGCGCCTACAACGGTTGGCAGTCGCAACCCCACGTCGGCGTCATAACCGTTCAGGATCAACTCGAACTCGCACTGGGTGAAATCGCCAACACGCCATTTCGTGTGCAGTGTGCCGGGCGCACGGACACCGGAGTGCATGCCTTTTCCCAAGTGATCCACTTCGATAGTCCGGTCGCGCGCAGCAGCAAGGCGTGGGTGATCGGAGGCAATGCCTGTCTCCCTCGCGCGATTCGCCTGCACTGGGCCATTCCTGTCGCTGACGACTTTCATGCCCGTTTTTCAGCGCAGTCGCGCTGTTATCGCTATGTGATCGCCAATACGGTGATTCGCCCTGCATTGATGCAGGGGCAATTGACCTGGCATCGCCGCGCGCTCGATGTCACAGCGATGCACTCGGCAGCACAAGCGCTGCTCGGAGAACAGGATTTCAGTGCATTTCAGGCCGCGTCCTGCCAGTCACGTACACCGATGCGCAACGTGCAGTTTGTCGATGTACGGCGCAGCGGCGAGCTGGTAATACTGGAAATTAAAGCAAACGCCTTCCTGCATCATATGGTGCGAAATATAGCCGGTGCACTGCTGGCAGTGGGGGACGGGCGCCAAACAGTGGCATGGATCGCCCAGTTGCTGGCGGGGCGGGATCGTAGTGTCGGCGCCGAGACGGCACCCGCCAGCGGACTGTATCTGGTCGATGTCGGATACCCTGCGCATTTCGGGTTGCCGCCGACACCTTACGGGCCGTTTTTACTGGGCACAAATCCGCAATCTCGGCCACCCCCTTAAAGACAGTGTTGCGGGTGATCTGCTATCATGCGCCCCTCATTTTTGCTGGTTTTCATGCGATATGACCGCAACCCGTATCAAAATATGCGGAATTACCCGACCAGAGGACGCACTTGCTGTCGCCGCTAGCGGCGCAGATGCACTCGGGCTGGTTTTTTACAGTCGCAGCCCCAGGGCTGTCACTGTCGAGCAGGCTGTCGCGATTACGGAGGTACTGCCGCCATTTTTGAGTGTCGTGGCATTATTCGTCGATGAACCGATTGCCAATATCAAACGTATATTGTCAACCGTGCCGATTGGCTTGATCCAGTTTCACGGCACGGAATCGCCGGAATTTTGCCAGCAGTTCGGTCGCCCGTGGATCAAAGCCCTGCGTGTGCAACCCGGGCTCGATATTGCAGACGCCTGTCGCAAGTACCATCGGGCAAGCGGTGTGTTGCTGGACAGTTTTCAAGCTGGTGTGCCGGGCGGCACGGGTAAAACGTTTGACTGGGATCTTGCCCCGGTCAATCTGCCACTGCCGGTAGTGCTGGCAGGCGGATTGGACGCGGCTAATGTGGGCGAGGCCATCAGGACCTTGCATCCGGCAGCCGTTGATGTCAGTGGCGGCGTTGAACGTTCGCCGGGCATTAAGGACGCGGAGAAGATACATCGATTCATTGCGGCTGTTAGAGCCGCTGAGCAGAAGATGGACGGAGTAGTACATGTCGATTAATACGGAACAGGATCTCTATACCTCGGTACCTGATGTGCAGGGTCGTTTTGGGGCATACGGTGGGAAGTACGTCTCTGAAACATTGATGGCGGCGCTGGCAGAGTTGGAGGCGGTCTATCGTGAGCTGTCTGCTGACGAGCAGTTCCAGCGTGAACTCGATGACGATCTGACGCATTACGTGGGTCGACCGTCACCCTTGTATGAGGCCAAAAGGTGGTCTGACAATATCGGCGGCGCCCGTATTTTTCTCAAGCGAGAGGATCTGAATCACACTGGTGCCCACAAGGTGAACAACACCATCGGACAGGCTTTGTTGGCCAAACACATGGGCAAGAAGCGGGTCATTGCCGAGACGGGCGCCGGACAACACGGCGTTGCCACCGCGACCATTGCCGCTCGTTTGGGGCTGGAATGCCAGGTGTTTATGGGCGAAGAGGACATTCGTCGTCAGGCGCTTAACGTCTACCGCATGAAACTTTTGGGCGCCGAAGTGATATCGGTCACGTCCGGTTCGCGCACACTCAAAGATGCTATGAATGAAGCCATGCGGGATTGGGTAACCAATGTTGATGATACGTTCTATATTATAGGCACCGTTGCAGGGCCCCATCCCTATCCAATGCTGGTGCGCGATTTTCAGTGTGTGATCGGGCGAGAAGCGCGGGCGCAGTCCCTGGCGCAAGCGGGCCGGTTACCGGATGCGCTGGTCGCCTGTGTCGGTGGAGGCTCTAATGCGATAGGGTTGTTTCACCCCTTCCTGAACGATGAAGGGGTTGCGATGTACGGAGTAGAGGCGGGCGGACACGGGCTTTCCAGCGGTCAACACGCAGCGCCGCTGAACGCAGGCACCCCCGGCGTTTTACACGGGAATCTGACCTATTTAATGCAGGATAGTGATGGCCAGATCATGCACACACACTCCATTTCGGCGGGTCTTGATTACCCGGGTGTGGGTCCCGAGCATGCCTGGTTGAAGGATATCGGCAGGGTGAATTATGTGGTGGCCAACGATGATGAGGCGCTGCGAGCATTTCATACGCTGACACGTATTGAGGGCATTATGCCGGCGCTGGAGAGCAGCCATGCGCTGGCTTATGCTGAGAAACTGGCGGCAGAGATGACGCCGCAGCAGATGATCATCGTCAATCTTTCCGGTCGCGGCGACAAAGATATCCACACTGTGGCCGAACTCGACGGTATAGAATTTTAGTTCACCCCCTTTGGAGGGCATGTAGTGAGTCGAATTGCGGGACGTTTTCAGGAATTGGCAGAGCAGTGTCGCACCGCACTGATCCCCTATATTGTGGCGGGGGATCCGAGCCAGCCGTTCACCGTGCCACTGATGCACAGGCTGGTAGAAAGTGGTGCCGACATTCTGGAACTGGGTGTCCCGTTTTCTGATCCGATGGCCGAGGGCCCCGTTATTCAGCTGGCGCACGAGCGCGCGCTCGCCAACGGCACGACTTTGGCCAGTGTGTTGGAGATGGTGCGCGAGTTCCGTTTGTCCGACAGCACTACCCCGGTGTTACTGATGGGCTACGCTAACCCTGTAATGCACATGGGCTACGCCCGGTTCGCCGACGCTGCCGCCGAAATCGGTCTGGACGGATTACTGACGGTGGATATTCCACCGGAGGAAGTCGATGGCATCAAGCGTGAACTGCAGCGCGTCGGTATGGACAATATTCTGCTGGTTGCACCGACCACCCCCAACGAGCGCATTGCGCGTATCGCCAGCAGCGCCAGTGGTTTCATTTATTATGTATCGCTCAAAGGCGTTACCGGAGCTGGCCATATCGATACCGCGGAAGTGGCGGGCCGCGTTGCCGAGATCCGCAGGCACAGCACGTTGCCGGTGGCGGTGGGTTTTGGCATCAAGGATGCCGTGTCCGCCTGTGCGGTTGCTGAGACGGCAGATGGCGTGGTTGTCGGGAGCGCGCTGGTGAACGCGATGGCCCAGGTTATTGAAAAGGGCGGGGAGCCTGCGGCGGCTATCGAAGCCGCTGCCGCCTTGTTGGCTGATATTCGCCAGGGGATCGACAGCGCGGCTTAGTAGGACTTGATGACAATATCACCATCAAGGAGTACTAGTTGAGCCGTACCCCGTTTATAATGCCTCCTTCTAAAGGGTGGCGAGGAAGACCATGAGCTGGATCGACAAAATTCTGCCGGCCGGTGTGCGCAGTGAATCAGGGGGCAAAAGCTCCAGCAGCGTTCCGGAAGGTCTGTGGAAGAAATGTGTCAAATGCGAGGCTGTCCTCTATCGGCCTGATGTCGAGCGCAATGACGACGTTTGCCCGAAATGCGATCATCACATGCGAATTGGAGCCCGTAAGCGCCTGGGTCGGTTCCTCGATGAAGGTAGCAGTGCGGAAATCCTGTCCGATATCGAACCTGTTGATCGTCTCAAGTTCAAGGACAAGAAACGTTACCGTGATCGCTTGAGCGCCGCGCAAAAATCCACCGGTGAGAAGGATGCGCTGATCGCTATGCGTGGGTCGCTGCGCGGCCTGCCATTGATCGCAGTTGCTTTTGAATTTGAATTTCACGGTGGCTCAATGGGCTACGCTGTCGGTGAAAAATTCACGCGAGCGGCCCATCTGGCAATGGAAGAAAATGTGCCGCTGGTGTGTTTCTCTGCCTCTGGTGGTGCGCGGATGCAGGAGGCGCTGATCTCCCTGATGCAAATGGCCAAGACCAGCGCTGTTATCGAGCGCATGAAATTTTCTGGCGTTCCCTATATCTCGGTAATGACGGATCCAATTTACGGTGGCGTCTCGGCCTCGCTGGCGTTGTTGGGTGATATTAATATTGCTGAACCGGATGCCCGAGCGGGATTTGCCGGCCCCAATATTATTGAACAGACCATCAGGCAGAAGCTGCCGAAAGGCTTTCAGCGCAGTGAGTTTCTACTCGAGCACGGCGCGATCGATATGATTGTGCACCGCACAGAAATGCGCGAGACCATCGCACGCTTGTTATCCAAATTGACAGGGTATCCTCTGGCGGCACTCGAAGAAGTACCAGTCGAAGAACCTGAAAAAAGCAGCGACGACGCCCCCGAGGCGGTCGTGGCGGGAGATGAGTAAGACATCGCTGGAGCAATGGCTGCAGCGGCTGGAAACGATTCACCCACGAGAGGTGGAGCTTGGCCTGGAGCGCATTTCTGCAGTGGCTCACACGCTTGGGCTATTGCCTGTCTCCCCGCCGGTTATCACGGTTGCCGGCACAAATGGCAAAGGCTCTACGGTGGCGGTACTGGAGGCCCTGTTACAGGAAGCTGGCTACCGCACGGGTACTTTTACCTCGCCACATTTACTGCGTTTCAATGAACGGATTCGAGTTGCAGGTGTTGACGTTTCCGATGCGGAAATTATCACTGCGTTTGCAGCCATTGATGAAGCCAGAGGTGAGGTTTCCCTCACGTATTTTGAATTTGCCGCATTGGCGGCACTATTGGTCTTTAAAGCCGGGGCAGCGGATGTGCTTGTACTGGAAGTCGGGTTGGGGGGGCGTCTGGACGCTGTGAATATGGTCGAACCCTCCGTCGCGGTCATTACCAGTATCGACCTGGACCACCAGAGTTGGCTGGGAGAGTCCCGCGGTGAGATAGCCCGCGAAAAGGCCGGTATATTGCGTAAATCCATACCCGTAGTCATCGCGGATGCCAATCCGCCACCTGAATTGTTGCACTGCATCACGGAAGTGGGTGCCCGTCCTGCGCTGTTCCTGGGAAAGGAGTTTACACTGTCAACGGGTCAGGACGGTTGGCAGGCCGTGGTGCAGCAGAAGAGTGGGGAGCCTAGGCAGTTGGCCGTACAGAAGTACGGCGCCATGCTGCCGGAAAACATATGCGCAGCGATTCAGGCAGCACTGTTACTGGGTATCACTATCAGCGATGAGGGGCTGTCGCGGGCACTGGCAAAGCCTGCACCGGTAGGGCGCCGTCAACTGCGTCGAATCGCTGGGCGGGACTACGTGCTCGATGTCGCGCACAATCCAGCCGCTGTCAGCAAATTGCTCGACTATTTGCGTGTGACGCCCTGTGAAGGAAAGACCATTGGACTTTTTTCTGTTATGTCGGACAAGGATTTGCAGAGCATGGTGGATACAGCAGCGGGTCGCTTTGATGCCTGGTTTCTGGCCGACCAGCCAAAGAATGAACGCGCCGCCAGCGCCGCTGACATCGCTGCAGTCCTGAGTGCCGCGGGGCATGCGATGATCAGTATCAGCAAGAACCTGCGGCAGGCATTTGCGCGGGCCCAAAGTATTATGAGTAGGGGAGACAGATTAGTAGTGTTTGGTTCATTTACCACGGTGGCGGGCGTACTGCCGTCGCTCGACGCTTTCGCCAGTAAGGCGCTGGCTGAGCATGGGGAACGATAAATGAACGATATCCTCAAGCAGCGATTGGTGGGAGCACTGATACTGCTCGCACTGGGTGTGGTTTTTTGGCCCATTGTTTTCGTGCAGCCTGAACAGAAGCCGATCGCCCAACAGCGTTCCATACCGGAGCCGCCGGCAGTCTCAACGACTGCCCTTGAAGCTCCGGATCAAGCGGATCTGAGAGGGTCGCCGGCGCTGACGGCGATTGACGAGACACAGGGTATGGACAGTTCAGTCGCAGGTGGCGATCCTGGTGGAGAGGGCAGTGAGGAAGTGATCTCCGCGAGTGCGTCGAGCGCGGTGTCAGCTGAGCCCGTGACAAGTTCCACGAGTAACCCCGCTGCCTCCGAAGTGCGCTCCGAGGCACCACAGCAACTCACGGTGGATGCAGACGGCGTACCGCGAGCCTGGACTCTGCAGGTTGCCACGGTGAGCAGTGCCGAAAAAGCGGAGGCATTGCGTATGCGATTGCTGAACAAAAATGAGAAGGCCTACGTCACCAAGGTATCCAGCGGTGGCAAACAGCTCTATCGGGTTTGTGTCGGCCCTAAATTTGAGCGGCGGGAACTGGAGAACATGCAGGCCAGCATCAATGCAGAATTTGGCGTCAAAACGCTGCTGGTCAGGTACGTACCCTGATGAGCCGGCCGGCGGCCTGAGCCCTGATGGTGGATTGGCTACAGTTTAATACTGCTGACTGGGCAATTGTTGTCATCCTCGGTTTTTCGATACTGCTGAGTCTGTGGCGGGGATTTATCCGGGAAGCCGCGTCATTGGCCGGCTGGATTGCGGCCTTCATTATCGCCAATATGTTCGTCGGTGAAATGGCGAGCCTGTTGTCACAGTGGATAGCCAATACTACCGGTCGCTACCTGGCAGCGTATGCCCTGTTGTTTGCCGGCACGCTGGTGATGGTTGGCGTGCTCGGTAAACTTGGCACGCAGCTGGTTCGCGCTACCGGCCTGACTGTGCTGGACAGATTGTTGGGGACAGCGTTCGGGTTCGCGCGGGGTATCATTATTGTATTAGTAATGGTGTATTTGCTCAGGCAATTGTCACCCCCACAGAATCTGGTGTGGTTGGATCAAGCGCAGTTGATGCCGCATGTGGATATGCTGGGGCAATGGGTGCAGCAGCTTTTTTCAAGTTTTCAGTCCGGGCAAAGCCTGGGTATTTCAGTTTAATTGTACGTAGTGGGGTAGATACTGAATGTGTGGTCTCGTAGGAATGGTAGCGAAATCCGATGTCGCCCCCGACATATACGACGCATTGACAGTCCTGCAGCATCGCGGGCAGGATGCGGCGGGTATTGTTACCTGTGGTGGTGGCAGATTCAGCCAGCGCAAGGGTGAAGGTCTGGTGCGGGATGTCTTCCGCCAGGACCATATGCAACGCCTGAAAGGCCCCATGGGCATAGGTCACGTGCGTTACCCGACGGCAGGTAGCTCGGGGATAGCACTCGCACAGCCGTTTTACGTCAACTCGCCCTATGGCATAGCGCTGGCGCACAATGGCAACCTGACCAACTCCGAGCAGCTCACCCAGGAGATCTTTCAGGATGATCTGCGCCATCTGAACACCGATTCTGATTCCGAGGTATTGCTCAATATATTTGCCCACGAGCTGCAGACGCTGGGCAAGCTCAATCCCTGTGCCGAGGATATATTCACCGCGGTGGAAGCCGTGCACAGACGCTGCCGCGGCGGCTACGCGGTGGTTGGGTTACTGGTTAACTACGGGGTTTTCGGGTTTCGTGATCCGTCGGGTATTCGGCCGCTGGTGATTGGCGCCCGTGAGACGGCGGCTGGGCAGGAGTACATGATTGCCTCTGAAAGCGTTGCCCTCGATGTGCTGGGCTACACCTTGATTGATGACGTGGCCCCCGGCGAGGCGATATTCATCGATGGCGATGGGCAGTTGCACCGTCGCCGTTGTGCGGCACATGCGCAGTTGCGACCCTGTATTTTTGAGCATGTCTACTTTGCGCGCCCGGACTCGTTGATGGACGGTATATCCGTATACAAAACAAGGATGCGCCAGGGTGAGGCGCTGGCCAAAAAGATTCGCAGACTGCGCCCGGAGTTGGATATTGATGTCATTATCCCGATTCCTGATACCAGTCGTATAGCCGCGCAGTCCATGGCCTACGAACTGAATATCAAATTCCGTGAAGGCCTGATGAAAAATCGTTATATCGGGCGCACCTTTATCATGCCGGGCCAGAGCGAGCGAAAAAAATCCGTGCGCCAGAAGCTGAATCCGGTACCGCTGGAGTTTTCGGGGAAGAATGTGATGTTGGTGGATGACTCCATTGTGCGGGGCACCACCTGTCGCCAGATCATAGAAATGGCGAGAGATGCGGGTGCCGCCAATGTCTATTTTGCGTCGGCCGCACCACCGGTGCGTTATCCCAATGTCTATGGCATTGATATGCCGTCCGCCTCGGAATTGATAGCGCACAATCGAACCGTGGAAGAAGTCTGTGAACTGATCGGCGCAGACTGGCTGGTATACCAGGATCTCGACGATTTGATTCATTGTTCGCTCGAGGGCAACACACATGTCGATGGCTTCGATTGCTCGGTGTTCAACGGTGAATATATCACCGGCGATATCGATCAGAGTTACCTCGATCGAGTGGAATTGCTACGCAGCGATGAAGCACAAAATGAACGCCGAGTGGCATTGCAGACAGACGGTGCAGTCGTCGGTCTGTATAACGACGTCTAGGACTTACATATGAGTGATCACGACCCACTGGCCGGCGCACATCTCGACACGCTGGCCGTGCGCAGCGGCATCCAGCGGACACACGAGGGGGAGCACTCCGAACCTATCTTTGCCACCTCCAGTTACGTCTTTGACAGCGCCGCTCATGCGGCCGCGCGCTTTTCCGGGGAGGAGGCTGGCAATGTCTATTCCCGTTATACCAATCCCACCGTGCGCGCGTTTGAACAGCGTCTGGCCGCGTTGGAAGGCGCCGAGCAAGCCGTTGCGACAGCCTCCGGTATGGCGGCTATTCTCAGTACCTGTATGGCGCTGCTCAAATCCGGTGACCACGTGGTGTGCTCACGGGATGTGTTTGGCACCACGGTTAATTTATTTGGCAAGTATCTGGCGAAGTTTGGTGTTGAAGTGACGTTTGTCCCACTGCTGGACATCGCAGGATGGCGCGCGGCGATACGACCGACCACCGCCATGTTTTTCCTGGAGACTCCGTCTAACCCGCTGTGTGAGGTCGCCGATCTGGCGACAATGGCGCAGCTAGCCAGAGAGAACGACTGTCTGCTGGTGGTGGACAACTGTTTTTGCACACCTGCGCTGCAGCTTCCCCTGGCGATGGGTGCGGATATCGTCGTACATTCAGCCACCAAATATCTGGATGGACAGGGTCGCTGCGTCGGCGGCGCTGTCGTAGGGCGGGCAGAGCACATGAACGAGGTGCTGGCGTTTTTACGCACCTGCGGCCCGACAATGAGCCCGTTCAACGCCTGGGTGTTTCTCAAGGGCCTGGAAACTCTCCGCTTGCGGATGGAGGCACACAGCCGCGCAGCGCTGGACATAGCGCAGTGGTTACAGCAGCAACCTGCCGTCGAAAGAGTGTATTACGCGGGCTTGCAGGACCACCCGGGCCACGCTCTGGCCGCGAAACAGCAATCTGCTTATGGTGGCGTGCTTTCCTTTCTCGTCAAAGGCGAAAGAGAGCAGGCCTGGCAGTTTATAGATGCGACTTGTCTGATGTCGCTCACCGCCAATCTTGGCGACGCGAAAACCACCATCGTGCACCCGGCGACGACCACACACAGTCGGCTCACGCCGCAGCAACGGGAACAGGCCGGAATTCGGGACGGTCTTATCCGGATCGCCGTGGGCCTGGAAAACGTAGACGATCTAAAGGCTGATATGCAGCGCGGTTTTGCTGGTATAGGCCAACAATAAAAGTGAGAGATGGGGTAACACAATGCAAGTACGTAGCTTGGTGGATTCTGCGGTAAAAGAAGTGGGAAATATCCTGCTGGGTAAAGAGCCGCAAATCAGGTTGGCCTTGTGTTGTCTGTTTGCCCGTGGACATCTACTCCTCGAAGACCTTCCCGGGATGGGCAAAACCACACTGTCGCATGCACTTGCGTCTGTGCTCGGCTTGTCCTGGAAGCGAGTGCAGTTTACCAGCGACTTGCTGCCCGCCGATATTCTCGGTGTTTCTGTGTTCGATGCCAGCGATGCGAGTTTTACCTTTCACCCCGGCCCGATTTTCACCCAGCTACTGCTGGCAGACGAGATCAACCGCACGACACCGCGCACACAAAGTGCATTGCTGGAGGCCATGGCGGAGGGTCAGGTCACCGTTGAAGGGGAGACGCGGCCCCTGCCGCAGCCGTTCTTTGTGATAGCCACGCAAAACCCCGTGCACCAATCTGGCACCTATCCGCTGCCTGAGTCGCAGTTAGACCGTTTCTTGATGAGGCTGGAACTGGGCTATCCACACCCCCAGGCCGAGCGACAGATGTTTGAACGACGGCACAGTGGCGCCATGGAGATTCAAAACCCGCAGCAGTGTATCGACATGGAGCAGCTCGAGATGATCCGTATAGCGGTCAGCAAAGTGAGTGCCTCCGAGAACCTGATCGACTACCTGCAGCGACTGGTCGCGTATACACGCCAGTCTCCCGAATTTGAAGTTGGCCTCTCTCCCAGAGGCGCGTTGGCGCTGCTGGACTGCGCCAAGACCTGGGCGGCGATGAACAATCGCGGCCATGTGGTACCGGAGGATCTACAGGCAGTACTGCCAGCGGTGGCGGCACATCGTCTGGTCCCCAGCGGCGATTATGCCGGTGATGGTGATGCGCTGGTCGACTTGTTGCGGCGCGATGTGGACGTGATAGGGCGCTGAGCGAGATCCTCGGTGGACAAGGTCCAGTCCAGAACTGAGCAGCGCGGCCAGGGTATTCGGGAGCGGATACGCGCGCGCTTTCGCCAGTGGGTCAATCGGCGTATACCCCCGGCACGCGAAGTGACGCTGAACCAGCGCCGAATTTTTATATTTCCGAGCCGCGCTGGCCTGTTTTTTGGCTGCAGCCTGCTGGTGATGCTGATCGCGGCTATCAATTTTGAGAACAACCTCAGCTATGCCTTAACCTTCCTCCTCGCCACACTGTTTATTGTGGCGACCCTTCATACCTACGCCAATCTGTCGGGATTGACCATCCGCGCCATGCGCGCGCAGTCCGTGTTTCCCGGGCAGCAATCCGAGTTTCTGGTGATGATAGAGCGGAGCAAGCAGCGCGATCACTATGCCCTGTATCTCAAGTGGCCTACGAGCAGCGAGGCCATGGTGAACCTGGTCGACGCCGACAGCGTCAAAGTCCAGCTGCATATGCCTGTCGATAAACGGGGCTGGTTTCGCCCCGGGCGCCTGTTACTGGAATCCACCTATCCGCTGGGTTTGTTGCGCTGCTGGACCTGGATCGATCTCGATTTACCTGCACTGGTCTACCCGCGTCCGCTGACGTCCGCGGAGTTGCCGGGCCTGGCTACGGATGTGCCCGACGGTGCCGCGGCCATGGTCGTTGGCAATGACGATTTTTACGGTTTTCGGGATTACCGCAAGGGCGACTCGTTGCGCCAGGTGCACTGGAAAGGATTTGCCAAGGGGCAGAGTCTGCAAACCAAGCAGTACACGGCCTATGCGGACCGCAGCGTGTGGCTGGATTGGGAACTGTTCTCCGGTATGGGCGTGGAACAGCGTTTGTCCCACCTGTGTTACTGGGTACTGGCGTTCGATGATCGCAGGGAGGAGTACGGTTTGCGACTGCCCGGGGTGACGATTGCACCGGCGGTGGGGGAAAAACACCGCGAGCAGGTACTCAAGGAACTTGCTCTCTTCGGGCTGGCGGATAGCAACCGGTGAACTTACAGCAACAGGTACCGCGCAACGCGCTGATGTGGATTATCATCAGTCTGTTTGCACTGGTGGCACCACACATCAGTCGCCTGCCCGTGTGGGTGATCGCTGTCTACGTGATAGCGGTCGTCTGGCGGCTACAAGTGCACCGCGGGCGCTGGTCCTTCCCGAGTCGCTGGGTGAAAGTCGCGATGACCACTAGCGGGTTCGTGGGAATTTACGCCAGCTACGGCACCCTGGTGGGTCTGGAGCCTACGGTCGCGTTACTGCTGACCGCATTCGCGCTCAAGTTTATCGAATTGTCGCAGCGCAAGGACGCCTATGTCCTGTTGTTTTTGGGCTACTTTATCTGCATCACGGAGTTCCTGTTCAGCCAGGATTTGTTGATCACGCTGTACTCGCTACTCACGGTTTTGCTGGTCACTACCGCGCTGGTGGCACTCCATCAGCCCGGTCAGAATCGCTTCAATCGCGGCACCATCCGTCTCGCCGCTGTGATGTTGTTACAGGCCATGCCGTTGATGGTGGTGCTGTTTTTTGTGTTTCCACGTTTTGGCCCGCTGTGGACGGTGCCGCTGAAAAGCCATACCGCCAAGACCGGTATGAGTGATTTTATGAAGCCGGGTGATGTGGCTAGCCTCAGTCAGTCCGCCGAGGTTGCTTTCAGGGTCAAATTCGAGGGCGCGATTCCGGAAAAATCTGCACTGTATTGGCGGGGACTGGTGTTTAGTCGACTGGAGCAGGATGTCTGGTCTGGCCTGGGCTACTACGATGTGCCGCTGGAGGAACAGCGCCCGAATGACGTTGTGAGTGTTGAAAGCCCTCTGCGCTACAGCGTGATCATGGAGTCTACCCAGCAAAACTGGCTGTACGGGCTGCACTATGCGCATGCCACATCGGCCGGTGTACTGCACTCGTCAGACTACCGGATGATGTCGCCGGCCCCGTTGGAAACCGAGTACATGTACAAGGTGGAAAGCTGGACGGGCGTTCCGGTAGAGCAGGAACTGTCGGATTGGCGGCGCAAGACGGAAACGAAACTGCCGCCGCAGGGCAACCCCGGGACGCGACGGTTGGCGCTGGAGCTGCGCGCGGCAGCGGGCAGCGACGAGCAGTTTGTCGAGCAGATACTCGACAAGTTCAACCGCGAATCCTATGTCTACACGCTGCGACCCGGAACGCTATCCGGGTCCAACCCGATCGATCAGTTCATGTTCCAGACCCAGCGCGGTTTTTGTGAACACTATGCGTCTGCCTTCGTGTTCATGATGCGCGCGGCAGACGTGCCCGCCCGGGTAGTGGCGGGCTATCAGGGCGGGGAGATCAACCCGGTGAACAAGACGGTTATTGTGCACCAGTTTGACGCCCACGCCTGGGCAGAGGTGTGGATGGAGCACAAGGGGTGGGTGCGGGTTGACCCGACTGCCGCGGTCTCGCCACTGCGCATTGAAATGGGCCTGGAGGAGGCGATGGCCTCAGAGGGCAGCTTTTTGTCTGCAGCGCCCCTGTCGCCCCTGCGTTACCGCAGTATTCCGCTGCTGAACCAGCTGCGCTTGCGCTACGACGCGTTGACCTACCGCTGGCAAAGTTGGGTTGTAGGATTCGACAGTGAACAACAGTTTGATTTATTGCACAGTTTGTTCGGCGAGATCAGCACGCGCGTGTTCGCGACGCTGTTGCTGGGAAGCTGGGCGCTGGTGCTGATACCTGTCGCAATATCGCTTTTCCTCAGGCGGGATACCTATCCGGTAAGTCCGCTGGACAAATACTACCGACTCTTTTGCGGCAGGATGGCCGCTATCGGAGTGGAGCGGGCACCGGGTGAAACACCCGGCCAGTTTGCCGAACGGGCAATGGAGGCGCTGCCAGGATTCGCCGAGCAACTGCAGCGCATAACCGGCCTCTATAGTGACCTGGCTTATGCGGGCGTGAAGGACAAAGCTGAAATGCTGCAGTTCACCCGGGCCGTTTCCCGCTTCAGGCCGAATAGGCGCAGGGGTCTGCTGGAGGACGATACTACTCTCTAAAAAAAACCCCGCTTACGCGGGGTCTGTCTCGAGTGGGCGATACCGCTGGAATCAGGCGCGAATCTCCTGGATCTCCACCGCTGCAATTCGAGCACCTTCCTCGGCGCTTTTCTGAAACGCGGTAAGTTGATCAAAGTTGAGATAGCGATAGATCTCTTCGGCCATGGAGTCGATATTGCTGGCAAACTCCATGTACTCGGCAGGTGTCGGCAGTTTGCCGAGAATGGCCCCGACTGAGGCCAGCTCCGCGGATGTCAGGTAGACATTGGCGCCATCGCCAAGGCGGTTGGGGAAGTTGCGGGTAGAGGTTGAAAGCACCGTCGAGTTGGCCGCTACCCGTGCCTGATTGCCCATGCACAGCGAACACCCCGGCATCTCCGTACGCGCACCGGCTGCGCCAAAGATGTTGTAGTAACCTTCCTCCATCAACTGGTGCTCATCCATCCGGGTGGGTGGCACTATCCACATACGGGTGGATATTGTGCCTTTGTGCTGTTCCAGCAGTTTACCCGCCGCGCGAAAGTGTCCGATATTGGTCATGCAGCTGCCAATGAATACCTCGTCCACCTTGTCGCCGGCCACATCGGACAACAAGCGCGCATCGTCCGGATCGTTGGGCGCGCACACGATAGGCTCTTTGACGTCAGCCAGATCAATCTCAATGATGGCTTTGTACTCGGCATCCGCATCGGCCTTCATCAGGCTGGGATCTGCCAGCCAGTCTTCCATTTTGCGGGCGCGACGTTCCAGCGTCCTGGAATCGCCATAGCCCTCGGCGATCATGGTGCGCAGCAGCACGATATTAGAGCGCAGGTATTCGGCCACAGTGTCCTCGTCCAGGGCGATGGTGCAACCGGCAGCAGAGCGTTCTGCGGAGGCGTCGGACAGTTCAAAGGCCTGCTCGACGGTCAGGTCTTTCAGGCCTTCAATTTCCAGAATACGGCCCGAGAAGATATTTTTCTTGCCCTTCTTGTCGACCGTCAACAGCCCCTGCTGAATGCCGTAGTACGGAATTGCGTGCACCAGATCGCGCAGGGTAATGCCGGGTTGCATCTCGCCCTTGAAGCGCACCAATACCGATTCAGGCATATCCAGAGGCATGACACCGGTGGCGGCGGCGAATGCCACCAGACCGGATCCTGCCGGGAATGAAATCCCCATCGGGAAACGCGTGTGGGAGTCACCGCCGGTGCCGACCGTATCCGGCAGCAACATGCGGTTCAGCCACGAGTGAATGATGCCATCGCCCGGGCGTAGTGAAACACCGCCGCGCGTCATGATGAAATCGGGCAGTGAGTGCTGTGTTTCGATATCGATCGGTTTGGGGTAGGCAGCAGTATGACAGAAGGACTGCATGGTCAGATCGGCAGAGAAACCCAGACAGGCCAGATCCTTCAGTTCGTCACGGGTCATGGGGCCGGTTGTATCCTGAGATCCCACCGTTGTCATACGCGGTTCGCAGTAGGTACCGGGGCGAATGCCGTCGGTACCACAGGCTTTGCCCACCATTTTCTGCGCGAGCGTAAAGCCTTTACCGGTATCGCCGGGCTGTTCCGGTTTGCGAAACAGCTCGGACAGGGGCAGTTCCATCGCCTCGCGTGCACGGGTAGTCAGGCCACGACCAATGATCAGGTTGATCCGGCCCCCGGCGCGCACCTCGTCCAGCAACACCTCTGACTTGAGGGTGAACTCGCTCAGTACATCGCCCGATTCGGACAGAATCTTGCCGTCGTAGGGTCTGATTTCAATCACGTCACCCATGTTTAACTGCTCGACCGGCGCTTCAAACACCAGCGCACCCGCGTCTTCCATGGTGTTGTAGAAAATAGGCGCCACATTGCTGCCGATACAGATACCGCCGCTTTTCTTGTTGGGTACGCCGGGCATCTCATCGCCGAAGTACCACAGCACCGAGTTGGCTGCGGACTTGCGCGAGGAACCGGTGCCGACCACATCGCCAACCATTGCGACCGGAAGGCCTTTCTCCTGCAGTGCCAATATCTGCTTCATTGGACCGGTGACGCCATGTTCCTGGGGCTCCAGGCCATCCCGTGTCATTTTATACATCGCCAGCGCGTGCAGCGGGATATCCGGACGGGACCAGGCATCGGGAGCGGGGGAGAGATCGTCGGTGTTGGTTTCGCCGGTCACTTTAAAGACCGAAACTTTGATCGATTCGGGCACTGCAGGCTGGCTGGTGAACCACTCGCCGTCGGCCCAGGACTGCATTACGCCTTTGGCGTTTTCGTTGCCCGCTTTGGCCAGTTCGACCACATCGTGAAAAGCTTCAAATACCAACAGCGTGTGCTTTAGTTCGGTCGCTGCTGCCACGCCCAGATCGGCGTCAGTGAGCTGGGCCACCAGTGTTTCGATGTTGTAACCGCCGTGCATATTGCCCAACAGCTTTACGGCGCTGAGTTTATCGATTAGCGGGCTGGTCGCCTCGCCGTTGACGATAGCGGACAGAAAACCGGCTTTGACGTAAGCGGCCTCGTCAACGCCCGGGGGTACACGGTTGCTAATCAGGTCGAGAAGGTACTCTTCTTCACCGGCAGGTGGGTTCTTCAGCAACTCAACCAGGTCCGCTACCTGATCGGCCTTCAACGCCTGCGGGGGGATATTCTGGGCGGCCCGTTCAGCCGCGTGGATGCGATATGCTTCTAGCACAATAGAGCTCCTTTGGATTGCCTGTACCGCCCCGGGAAAGGCCCGGTGCGCGTGTTTGGAAGAGGTTCGAGCAGGCCGAGATTATAGCGTAGAGTACAAATAAGATAAACGAATCAAGCGCTTATATCTCGCATTCACTCGGGTGATATCGTACACTTTCAAGCTACTCTCAGGCCTCGGAAAATCCTCACGCAATGCAGGTTCGCGCTGTTAAAACCCCTTGTATCGGCGTCTGCTCGACCGGTATCGGAGATAGCGTGTGCCGTGGCTGCAAGCGTTTTAGTCACGAGGTGATCGACTGGAACAGCTATACCGCGCGGCAGAAACAAGCGGTTGACTCCCGTCTGTCCGGCTTTCTCTCCCAGTGCGTCAGCAACAAGCTGAGGGTACTCGATCCCGCGCTCCTGAAGTGGCAACTGGGCATACAGCAGGTTCGATTTGTCGAACAACACGACGAGTACTGTTGGGTGTTCAGTTTGCTCAAGGCCGGCGCAGGGCAGATCGTCGATACCCATGAGTTCGGCTTTGAGGTGGACTTGCGCTATCGTGCATTGTCGCTAGTCGAATTGCGCGAGCAGATTGATCAGGAATTTTATATCCTTTCAGAGGCGCACTATGAGCGCTATATGATGTCTCCCGACCTGTTCCGTGAGAACACCCGATGACCAAACCACTAGATCTGACGACGGTACAGTCCTTTCTGCTGTGCCCAACGCCGCCCGCCTGGGTTCAATGGGCGCTGGAAAACCCCGACATCCTGTTGATTGATCACGCCAACTGCGAAAAAAAAGCGGCATCTACCGCTTTAAACCTGATGTATCGCTATGTAGATCACTTCAATCTGCTGAATAAGCTCTCGCGCCTGGCGCGGGAAGAGCTGCGTCACTTTGAGCAGGTTATCGCGATTATGCGTGCGCGGCAGATCGAGTACCGCAAGATTTCAGCCTCTCGCTATGCCGGATCGCTGCACCAGCACAATCGAAAGCAGGATCCCGCCCGATTGGTCGATATCTTGCTGGTGGGGGCGATCATCGAGGCGCGCTCCTGCGAGCGCTTCGCTGCGCTGGCACCGGAACTGGATCCGGAGCTCCGCGATTTCTACCAGTCCCTTTTGAAGTCTGAATCCCGGCACTTCATTGATTACCTCAAGTTGGCCGAAGAGCTGGGGTCAAAAGAGGAGGTGGCGGAGAGATTACCCTTCCTGCTGGAGTGTGAGAGGGCTCTGATTGAAGAGCCTGATCTGGAGTTCCGTTTTCACAGCGGTGTGCCGCTTGCGGCTGATTTGAACTGAGAGTTTCTGTATCCCCATACACTAACAATCGACATAAAGTTTAGATCTTATCTGATTGATATATAGCGTTTTATAATTAATTTCGCGGGGGACGCTGGCGGCTGCCAACGCAGTGGTCGCTACGGGGGGAGGTGCTTGAATGCTGGTGGTGAGCAGGCCAGCACCCGGTACCTGAGTCAAGTCAGGCCGGGTACTGTCCAATAGGGAGGAATCTGCGTCTGCGGTGTAACAAGAACCGGCTGACCAAGGGCTGGCCAGCAGTGGAAACCTACTCTTCGACGATCACAACCGACTCAATAATCACCGGATCAGCAGGTACGTCCTGGTGGCCCTTGCGACTGGCTGTCGGCACGGCGCGGATTTTGTCCAGCACCTCAGTGCCTTCGACGACCTTGCCAAATACCGTGTAACCCCAGCCCTGCATACTCTTGCCGCTGTGGTTGAGGAAGTCGTTATCTTTCACGTTGATGAAAAATTGAGCAGTTGCGGAGTGTGGATCAGAGGTTCTGGCCATCGCAACCGTGCCGAAATCATTTTTCAGGCCGTTGTCCGCTTCATTCTCAATGGGGTCGCCGTTGACCTTTTGTTGCATCTCCGTGTCGAAGCCGCCGCCCTGAATCATAAAATTGTCGATCACACGGTGGAAAATCGTGCCATCGTAGAAGCCATCGCGTGCGTAGCTGAGAAAGTTGGCGACGGTTTTTGGCGCTTTTTCAGCGTCCAGTTCGAGTTTTATTTCGCCGAATGTCGTGCGAATGATGACCATGTTTTCTTCCTTGGGGGGTGTCTGTAGCAAGCCGGCCAATAATACGGGCTTTTAGCCCGCAGTAAAAGATTTAGGGAGGGAAAGATGCTCAGAAATGCGAGATTGGTCTGCACTCGTCCATGAATTGGCTATAAGCCCAGCGTGGGAGTCGCTATAATACGCGACTTTTTTACGGGCGCAGCACTCAAAATATGGAAGACACACCAGCCAGCAACTTTTTACAAACCATTATCGGCGATGATATAGCCAGCGGTCGGGTCGCCACTGTCGTGACCCGCTTCCCGCCCGAGCCCAATGGCTACTTGCATATTGGTCACGCCAAATC
This sequence comes from Halioglobus sp., assembly GCA_037969215.1. Taxonomy (GTDB): domain Bacteria; phylum Pseudomonadota; class Gammaproteobacteria; order Pseudomonadales; family Halieaceae; genus Marimicrobium. The sequence continues at coordinate 76,040 of JBBKWY010000144.1, read as the reverse complement.
CATCAGTGTCAATTTTGGGCTGGCGCAGACCAACGGTGGTCGCTGTAACCTGCGCTTTGACGATACCAATCCCGAAAAGGAATCCGCCGCGTTTATCGAAGCCATTGAGGCGGATGTGCGTTGGCTGGGTTACAAGTGGGATGGGGAAGTACGCTTTGCGTCTTCGTATTTTCAGCAACTCTACGATTGGGCTGTGCTCCTGGTGGAGCAGGGGGATGCCTATGTCTGCGACCTCAACGCCGATGAGGCCAGGGAGTACCGCGGGACGTTGACGGCGCCCGGGCGCAATAGCCCCTACAGGGAGCGCAGTGTCGCGGAAAGTCTCGACTTGCTCGCCCGCATGAAAGCGGGTGAGTTTGCCGACGGTGCCAAAGCACTGCGTGCGAAGATCGATATGAGCTCGCCGAACATGAATATGCGCGACCCCATTATGTACCGTATACGCAAGGTGGCCCACCACCAGACTGGCAATGACTGGTCTATTTACCCCACCTACGATTTTGCCCACGGCCAGGAAGACGCGATTGAAGGCGTTACACATTCAATCTGCACACTGGAGTTTGAAGACCATCGCCCGCTGTACGAGTGGTTTTTGGCGCATTTGCCTGTGCCGGCGCGACCCCGGCAGTACGAGTTCGGCAGACTGAACCCCAGTTACACCATTACGAGCAAGCGCAAGCTAAAACAGCTGGTGGACGAAGACGTGGTCGCGGGCTGGGATGACCCTCGCATGCCGACGATCTCCGGTATGCGCCGTCGCGGCTACACAGCGGCCGCGATTCGACGGTTCTGCGACATGATCGGTACCACCCGCAGCGACGGTGTGGTGGATGTGGCAATGCTGGAGTTCGCCATACGTGAAGATCTGAACGAGAACGCGGCGCGTGGCATGTGTGTGCTCAACCCGTTGAAGGTCGTACTCACAGACTATCCAGAGGACCAGGTCGAAACGCTCACCGCGGCGCGCCATCCCAACCGCGATGACCTTGGTGAGAGAGCTGTGCCTTTCACCCGGGAGATCTATATCGATGCAGACGACTTTCGCGAGGAAGCGAACAAGAAGTACAAACGTCTGGTGCTGGGTAAACGGGTGCGGTTGCGCAATGCCTACGTGATCGAAGCGGATGACGTGGTAAGGGACGACAAAGGCGACATCGTAGAAATACGAGCGCACACCATTCCCGATACGCTGGGCGAGAACCCCGCGGATGGGATAAAGCCCAAAGGCGTCATCCATTGGGTATCCGTATCGCAGGGCAAGCCGGCCGAGGTGCGCCTGTACGAGCGTTTGTTCAATCACGAGGCACCAGACAAGGGCGACAATGCGTTCATGGATCACATTAACCCCGAATCACTGAGCATCGTCACGCAGGCATGGATTGAACCCGCACTGGCAGAGGCCACACCGGAAGAGCAATTCCAGTTTGAACGTGAAGGCTATTTCGTGGCAGACCGCTACGATCACAGCACCGACAAACCCGTATTTAACAGGACGATTGGCCTGCGCGATACCTGGAACGATAGCTGAGGAACGAGGAATGAGTCTCAAACTTTACAATACGCTCAATGCTCGCAAAGAAATATTCGAGCCGCTGGTTCCCGATACTGTGACCATGTATGTCTGTGGCCCCACCGTGTACAACCTCGTGCATATCGGCAACGCCCGCCCTGTGGTGGTCTTTGATACCTTGTTTCGTCTGTTACAAACACATTATGACAGCGTGACCTACGCGCGTAATATCACCGATGTCGACGACAAGATCATTGCCGCCGCGCGTGAGAGAAAGTGCAGTATCGAGTCGGTCACCGAGGAATTCACCACCAAGTTCCGCGAGGATATGGCGCAGCTCAATGCGCTGCCGCCGACGCTGGAGCCGCAGGCCACTCACAATATCGATGCGATGATTGCGCTCACGACCACGCTGCTGGAAAAAAATCATGCCTATGAGGCGCAGGGGCATGTGTTGTTCGCGGTTGAATCCATGGCTGATTACGGGAAACTGTCCAAACGCTCCCTCGATGACATGCTTGCCGGGGCCAGAGTGGAGGTCGCTGACTACAAGCGCCACCCGGGCGACTTCGTGCTCTGGAAGCCCGCTGCGGCAGAGGACCCGGGTTGGGACAGCCCCTGGGGTCGCGGTCGGCCGGGTTGGCACCTGGAGTGCTCGGCGATGATCCGCGAGCACCTCGGTGACACCATTGATATTCACGGCGGTGGCCGCGATTTGATCTTTCCCCATCACGAAAACGAGCTGGCCCAGAGCCGATGTGCGCACGGCGGTGATTATGTGCGCTACTGGATGCACAATGCCTACCTGGATATTGATGGCGAGAAGATGTCCAAGTCGCTGGGAAATTTTCGCACGGTACGCGATCTGCTGCAGAGCTATCGCGGTGAAGTGCTGCGGTTTGCGCTCCTTTCAGCCCAGTATCGCTCGCCGCTGAACTTCTCCGTAGATCTGCTGGATCAGGCGCAGGCTACGCTGGACAGTCTCTACAGTACGCTGCGCGAGGTGCAGGATGTCGACGTCGATATGGAGGTCAGCCTCGTCGATGAGCCGTTCTATAACGCGCTGAACGACGATCTCAATACGCCTGTCGCCATTGCGGAGATACACGCGCTGGCCAAGCAACTGCATAAAGCGGCGCCAGGCGAAAAAGCAGCCCTGAAAGGCCGCATTCTGGCGGCGGGTAATCTGCTGGGCATTCTGGAGCAGGATGCGGTGGAGTGGCTGCAGGACGCGGCGTCCTCCGACGCGATTTCAGCGGCGGATATCGAAGGCCTGATCGAACAGCGACAGGCGGCCAAACTGGCCAAGAATTATGCGCGGGCGGATGAAGTACGCGACGAATTACTTGCGCAGGGCGTGGTGCTTGAGGATTCCCGTGAGGGAACCCAGTGGAAGCGGAAGTCCGATTGAGCTCGTACTTACAGATGTAGTGTGTGGTATGTCGATAGCGGGTTGTTTTCGTCGACTGCGGATGAGTTGAGTTAGGGTAGCGCATTTGAGCAGGCGGGTTCGGGTATCGGGTGTGCAATCCGCTCGCTGCCACGATATTCGCGAACGGATTGCACACCCAATACCCGTCCCCTTGTTTTGTGCCAACTTTCGGACTATTGATTCAGTCGGGCGACAAGCATCAGGACCCGATCGCTGGCACGCTGGAAAGGACTGCTCCGAGCAGACAGCTTTAAGCCAGGCTTCTCTCGCCCGATATCACGCTCTGCAGAATCAGCGTATTGATCGTCATCGGTCCGACACCGCCGGGCACCGGGGTATAAGCTGACGCTTTCTCTACCAGTGCAGAAAGCTCGATATCGCCGACGCCACCGGGATGGTATCCGGCATCCACTACTACGGCGCCGTCTTTCACCCAGTCCGCCTTGATGAACTCTGGTCTGCCCACCGCGCCAACCAGAATATCCGCCTGCGCGACAATACCGGGCAGGTCCTTGGTACGCGAGTGGCAGATCGTCACTGTCGCATTTTTTTGCAGTAGCATCATTGCCATCGGTTTGCCGAGTATGGGGCTGCGGCCCACGACCACCGCGTGTTTGCCTTCAATCTCAATGCCGTAGTGTTCCAGTATGCGCATGATGCCCTGCGGTGTGGCGCAGCCGTAGGCGTCCTCGCCCATGGCCATGCGGCCGAAACCCAGGCAGGTCACACCATCCACATCCTTGGTCAGGGCGATGGCGTCGAAGCAGGCGCGTTCGTCAATTTGCTCAGGCACAGGGTGCTGTAGCAGGATGCCATGCACATTGGGGTCGCTGTTCAGCGCCTCAATTCTGGCCAGCAGTTGCTCGGTAGTGGTCGAGGAGGGCATTTCCACGGCCAGGGATTCCATACCCACCCGGCGGCAGGCATTACCCTTCATTTTGACGTAAGTGGCGGAGGCGGGATCATCGCCGACCAGGATAGTCGCCAGAATCGGCGTCCTGCCGTCGGATTGGGCTTTCAGGCGATCTACCCGCGCCAGTAGTTCAGCCTCGGATTGTGCTGCCAGAGATTTACCATCCAGGACGAGTGCAGACATGCGATGTGATCCTTAATATTCGATGTGAGGTGGTTGCCAACTGCAAGTTTTCAGCACAGTACTGGCTCCAGAAGGCGCCACTTGCCCGCTTTAGGGGGTGTATTGTCCCATGAGAGCTTGTGTCAGTGAAAGACCGGGCGTAAGTTTGCATGTAATCGTTGATGCTTTTTAGCGTTGACGCTAGTCGGATGGCTGAGTATGATGCGCCCTCCTGAAAAACAGGGCTTGGCGGTAACGCCAATGGAATGACATCGGGGTATAGCGCAGTCTGGTAGCGCGCCTGCTTTGGGAGCAGGATGTCGGGAGTTCGAATCTCTCTACCCCGACCACTTTTCAATCTTCATCTTCCCTACATCGCATTTTCCTCTGAGTCTGGCCGTAGTCCAGATTAATACCGCTGACAGGCCCCGGCTTCTTTAGCGCGGCGATCTTGTCTGAGTCCGGTTCGAACTCCCCCATAGTCGTAGTCTGCAGATACATACCATTTGTGCTGCTAACCTCTGTATCGATATTGTCGTTTGGCATTTCTGGCTATTACCCGCGTAAACCATCGAATGGATCAAGGTGTGTTGCTTTGAAATTGCTAGATTAGTAGTCGCAATTCAGTCCGGCGTAATGTGAAAACGGAGGAGGCGACAGATGCGACAACTCGGAGGACTCGATAACCTGATGATTCAGGGAGAAATGCCCAATATTCCCCTGCATATGTCCGCAATGATGATCTACGACACCGGTGGCAAGCGGGGCGCGACGGCGTTATTCAAAGCGCTACAGGCCGACTTCGATGAGCTGGCCCTGCAGCATTTTCCAATACTGCGCTGTCGGCTTGAAGATGTCCTGCTGCAATTGGACAAGGCCTACTGGGTGGAGGATGCCAATTTCAGCGCCAACTACCACATAGCACGGGTAGCGCTGCCCAAACCGCAGGACTGGCAGGCTGTCTATGCGCTGTTTGGACAGTTCCACGCTCTGCCTCTGGACCGGTCCAGGCCCTTATGGCAGCTCATGGTGGTAGAGGGGTTGGATCGTTTGGAAGGAATACCGCGAGGCAGTACGGCCCTGTTTTTAAAAATTCACCATGCTGTGATGGACGGTAAGAGTGCCCTGCGACTGATTACCAGTTTGCACAGTCTGGGGCCGGAGGCAGACGCTATCCCCATGGTGACTTCCATGCCTGAGGAGAAACCGGACGAAGATTTTCAGGCGCCCAGCTGGTGGGAGAAATACGGTCGGGCGTGGTGGCATGCTATCGAGCGCCCCATTGATATGGCCGCTACGCTGGTGAAACTATTGCCTCAATTACTGCGCAGCGATGATTCCGCCCCCGGAGAAAAGGCGGAGGTCGTGCCGCAGGTACGGTTCAACCACCCGCTGTCCGCAGACCGCGTCGTAGGCCATATTCGCATGGAGCTCAAGCAACTCAAAAAACTGGAGAAAAAGTATCACTGCACTATTAACGACATTGCACTGTGCGTCGTTGCTGGAGGGGTGCGTGAATTCCTGAACGACTGTAACGAGTTGCCGGCAGAAAGCCTGGTCACGCTCATGCCCATAGATGTGCGGCGCGAGGGCAAGGACGGCACTATAGGAAATCATGTCACCGTGGCAAAAGTGTGTCTCTACACTGCGATAGAGGATACCCGGCAGCGGCTGAAAGCAATCGCGGCAAATTCGTCCCGCGGCAAACAGCGCAGTAAGAAAACGGATGCCCACGCCCTGTTCAGACTCGTCGACGATATTCATCCCGCTGTGATCCTGTGGCTGGGACAATGGCTTATCGCTTCAGGCCATCTGGAAGACCTGCCAACAACGGTGAATACAGTTGTTACCAATGTACCGGGACTCGCCTCTGACGCGTACCTTGCTGGCGCCAAGCTGGTCGACTATCTCGGTTTCGGTCCCCTGGCGCCCAACGTGGGGTTATTCCACACGGTCTCCAGTACGGCGGACCATGTCAATGTGAGCTTCCTGAGTACACAGGAATTTCTGGGTGATGGCAGCGCTTACAATGCTGCACTGTTGCAAAGCTGGGAGGAACTGGCGCTTCTCTAGGCGCTTTCGGGCAGGGCTCAGCCAGCGCCACAGACAGTCTGCAGTTGCCGCCACGCTTCAGCCGCATGTTAATATCGAGCAACACAATGCGCAGCAATAACGCTGGAGTAGATTTGCTGACAGGCAACCAGGGCAGACACCCATGATACAGGCAATAGTCAACGGACAGATTTTCGATGGCGGGAGTTTGCGAACGCATCAGGCCGTGCTAATTCGCGATGGTCGAATTGTCGACGTGGTCGCTCATGATCAGGTTCCCGCCGACGTTGGCGAGGTCTACGACCTTGAGGGCGGGATACTGACCCCCGGCTTTATTGATCTGCAGGTGAACGGCGGAGGAGGGGTGTTGTTTACCGCCGCTCCCACAGTGGACAGTCTTCGTATCATCGGCGCGACTCACCGGCAGCGGGGTACCACCGGATTCCTGCCAACGCTAATTACGTCTGATTTTGAGGTGATGCGCCTGGCGATCTCCGCCGTCAGACAGGCCATCCGGGAAGGGGTGCCGGGTGTATTGGGCATCCATCTGGAAGGACCGTTTCTGAACCCGGCGCGCAAGGGGGTGCACGATGCGCGCAAGTTCTGTGCGCTGGATGAGACGGGTTTGGCCATCCTCACGTCGCTGGAGCTGGGAAAAACCCTGGTCACACTGGCGCCAGAGTTGACCTCGGCCGCGATGATTCGCAGTCTGGTGCAGGCCGGTGTGGTTGTCAGCTGCGGCCACAGCGCGGCAACTTACCTGCAGGCGCGCGCGGCACTGGAGGCAGGGGCTACCGGCTTTACCCACTTGTACAACGCCATGACGCCCCTGCAAAGCCGCGAGCCGGGCATGGTGGGGGCTGCTCTGGAGGATGAGGACAGTTGGTTTGGCATCATCGCCGATGGCTACCATATGCACCCGGCGGCATTTCGCATTGCGGTGTCAGCCAAGAAAGTGGGTGGCGCGATACTGGTGACCGACGCCATGCCCACCGTGGGCTCGCCGGATAAGTCATTTGTGTTTGATGGGGAGACCATCACCGCCACCCATGGTCGAGTCACCAATGCGGCAGGCACCTTGGCAGGCTCCGATCTCGATATGCTGTCGGCGGTGAATAACGCCGCCGAGTTTGCCGGACTGGATTGGTTGGAGGCGGTCCGTATGGCGACCGTCTATCCCGCCAGGGCGCTTGGGCTGGACACCGAGTTGGGAGCCATCAGGCCGGGTTATCGGGCCAGTTTGCTGGCGCTGGACGACAGGCATCGTATCCGCGCTAGTTGGATCGATGGTATCAGGGTTTAGCCGCTACCCACTCGATGGCATTCAGCACCAGTTCGCGGGCTTCGTCATTGTCCCAGTTGGCATGATGGTGGCCCCCGGTGTAGCCGAAGCCGCGTCCGCCGCCATTGCGCTGATACGCCCAGGCAACCACTTGCGGGGCACCATCCGCCACTAACTGGCGCACAGCATCATTGCCGCTGTGAGGACCATTCCAGCGCTCCATCGTCGACGGCGGTGCAATGGCACTCAGCAGCGGTATCACGCCATGCTCAACAAAACGCATATTGAAATACCATTCGTCGTCCATGTTGAACGGCTTAATATCGCGGGTAACAGGGTGTTGTGGCAATTTTGTGAATTGCGCTGTCCAGTGTGGGTTGACTGACCACCCTGTCTCGAAATAGCCACCAATGGCATGCAGCAGTGACGCTGCTGCGGGGCTGCCCTTGGGCGCCTCCACGCAATAATGCAGCGCAACAATACCCACGTTTTCATCCAGCAGGCGATTGAACGTCTGCAGGTGATCCTGTATCAGGTGGGATTCCCCGCCGTCGCAATACATCACCAGGGCGTCGACACTATCGAACAGCGATTCATCGGCGGGCCAGCCGCCATAGACATTGACCGCCTCAATTGTAGGTTGCCGTTGACGCAGGGCAGCTGATAACAGCTCCAGCCCCGCTTTGTGCTCATGGGCCCCCGGTAGGTGGCTGTTCGGGCCTGCCAGGAAGACTATTTTCGCGCTGGGGCCATTCGTGGAGATCGCAGGGTGTGTCTGTACGGTGATGTCAGGTGATCCACAACCGCACAGCAGGGACGCGATAAACGCCAGACAGGGGCCCAATGGTGAAGTAATCCTGCGACTGCGCATAGGTACGGCCTTACTGGATGCATTTTTAGCGACACATGATAGGCAAGCCTGCACGTTTGATTCAAGCAGAGTCTATTTGCTCCTCATTGGGCGGTAAACTTGACACCCATAGACAGCAAAAGCTACCATGCGCGCCGCGTCAACAGTGGTATTCGTCGTCATCCGCCAGGATGGTCAAACCACTTTTTCGCATCAGGCTATGGTGGCCGTAGCTCAACAGGTAGAGCACCGGATTGTGACTCCGGAGGTAGCGGGTTCAAGACCCGTCGGCCACCCCATCTTTAGCTGTACCCCATTGTTGTGGGGTATTGTTATGGCGACACTCGCCTCAGGCTGGTAGCATTTGCCCCGAGCGCCCTTAGCTCAGCTGGATAGAGCAATGCCCTTCTAAGGCATCGGTCTCAGGTTCGAATCCTGAAGGGCGCACCACATCATTTGCGTTGTTGCCTGCAACCCTGCCAGATACTGTATCAACAGTTTCGGTGCCCGGCACGCCGCTGTCGTTGGCCGAGTCCAACACGGCCTGACCAGTGGTCACTACTTGCCCTTGTCTCGGCGCGACCGTTTGGTTTCGACATCAGCGTTCTTTGGTTTCTCGCCTTTTGCCAACTTTGATGCGCGACTCAAGGTAATTAACCTGAGCGTTTCGCTATCGCGCAATTGGGTGGCATTTTTCTCCAGGGTATCCAGTTCTTCAAAACTGTAGATATCCTTTTTCAACTTTTCGATTCTGTCCATAGGGTACTCCCGTGCTTTCAGTTTAAATTGTCAGTGATGATTTTGGACGGCAACTTGCACCAGTAATTTGTCTCCGACCGCAATGGTTCCACTTCTGAGGATGCGACAACACAGGCCACCGTGACCGAACATCGCGGCGACACCACCTCTGCCCAGTGCAGATTCCATTCGGGAGCAGGGGTGGCAAAGCGCCCCTGCCTCGAACAGCGCTTCACCAATAGTGAACTGCTGGTGGCGAAGTGCGTGGAGATTGACGCCAGAGACCACCAGATTGCGCCGCAGTAGGCCGGGGTCGATAGCGTCGCGTCCCAGAAAATGGGCTGTCTGCTCGATAAACTCTCGAGAGATCAAGGTGACCTGGCGTCCGGAGCCGGGTGTTTTACCTGTTCTGTGGTCGCCCTCAAGGCCGCGCTCGGCAATCGCAACGGCCCGATCTGTTGTCACCATGGGGGCACGCCTGGCCGTTCGCAGGCCGATCCACTCCAGCGTGCCGGGGGGCAGGTCCTGAGCAAAACGGTCCAGTGGATTGGTTTTTTTCAACATGGCGCGACTATAGCATTAGATGCCGGTTTGGTGAGCTATAAGGTGTAACGGGATAGGGTGTTTAACAGGCCCCGCAGTGCGCATATGTGCAAACTGCGGAGGGCCAATTCGGGGAAGGGTTTTGAAATTCTGACAGCGATGGCAGTAGCTTTTACAAAAACCGGTTCATGTGCGGTGGGCGAGGCTTTCCAGTGGCAGATCTCTTATCCACTCTCTGGCGTCTTCGATTTCGGCCATTGAGTAGTACTGTACGATGGCAGAGGTAAAGGGTTTGGAGAGCGTTGCCATCCAGTGATTAAGCGGCACCGAGCCGACTATCGCCAGTCGGCCTACATCGCCATAGTGGGCGATATCAAATTTGATGTCCTGCCACAGGGCGGCCGGTGTCAGCCCGGAAAGTTCTGAAATTACGACCAGCAGGTTAACCTGGCCAAAGCGATCGATACGTTGTTCCGCTAACGCCTCGAACTCGCGCAGGTGGTCTGCGCTTAATATACCCTCGACGTTGATCTCCAGTCCATCTGGGCCAACGTTCCTTATTGAAGCATTCATGGTTCCTCCAGTTAGGAATAATCTGGTGACGTTCACCAGTATGTGCAATATCGACAGGGTACATGCAAGAAAAGTTCCACAACTGTGAAAATGTTCACGGTATTGGGGCTTTGATGTGTTGCGCGTGGTTAAACTGAGTTGTTCTGGCATGGCGGGGGGCCATGCCGAGGTGTTCCAGCCCTAGACGGCACAAACCTCTGCAATCACGCCATTCATATGCGACATGCCTGAACCGGGCTCGATGGAGTCGGGACCGTCGGGCATCAGTCTGTTGACGTTCACACCGGTGGTCTTGTTCGCCACGCGCAGTCCTGCCGCTTGCTGATGGCCCCAGCCGTGGGGCACTGAGATGGTGCCGGGCTGCATATCTTTGTCCAGCCGCACGGGTGCCTCGATGTGCTTGTCCTTCACACTGATGCGCGCAGTGGCGCCGTCTGTCAGCTGTCTGGATTGTGCATCGTCCGGGTGGATGTAGAGATAATTGGTATTGCGCTCGCCTTTCACAAATACTTCAGAGTTATGCGCCCAACTGTTGTGGCTGAAACGCTCGCGTTTCTGGATGAGCTTCAAGGCACTGGCGTTGGCTAACTCGGTAGCGTAAACCTGCTCAAGGGATTTGGCGCGCTCCACCAGATCGGCCGGCGCCAGTTCAACTTTGCCGGAGGGCGTAAACACCCGCTGCCCGAGATAGTCGCCCGGCTGATTGGGTTCCAGCAGCAGGCCGTCGGGGGATTTGCGCAATGTGCGCAGACCACCCAGTTTCGCGGATCGCGTTAGCAGTGACAGAAAGAGTTTGTCCATCGAGGAAAGGCGTCCCAACAGCGGTACTTTGCGCAGTCCCTCTGCCAGGTTGCTCACCCATTGCAGTGCGCGGGAGCCGGCGATGGGTTTGCCGGCGGCGCGGCAAATCTGGCGGAATACCAGACCCTCATCCCTGGCGTCACCGGGGGGCGCGAGAACCGCATCGGTGTAGGTAAAATTGCGGGTGGGCATCAGCCCCATCATGGTGAAGAAATGAAAGGGGATATCTGCGCGCTCCAGGGCATGCAGCCCAGGCAGCACGTAGTCCGCATGCTCGGCAGTCTCATTGCGCACAATGTCCATACACACGAACAGTTCGAGATCATCGAAGGCGGTGCCCAGGCGGTCACTGCCGGCGCAACTCAAAAGCGGGTTGCCCGCCATGTTGAACATCGCCCTGACCTTGCCGGGCCCGGGCGTGAGAATCTCGTCGGCCATGATGCCGGCGGGAATTGTCTTATTGATGTAGGGTATATCGTTGATACGCGATTTTAGCGGCTCTGTGATGGCCTGTGCTCTGGGGAGTACGGCCTTGCCTGCCAGCACGCCACCACGCTTGTCGAGATTCCCCGTGATTGCATTGATCGCCTCCTGCACCCAGTAGACCATGAGCCCGAAGCTGCCCTGGTTCACGCCGGTGGACGAGTAGATGGCAGCGCCATCAGCCGCGAGATAAGCGCTGACCATGTCGCGCAACTGCTGCGCCGGGATACGCGTCACTGCGGCAACCCGCTCGGGCGTCCACGGCGTGGCGACCTCCACCAGCGTCGCATAGCCGTTCATATAGCGGGCCACCCGTTCGTGAGCCACCGCATCGCGGGCAATCACTTCGTGCAGGAAACCAAGTAGGAAGAATAGATCGGTATCCGGCCGGATAGGCACATGCTCGCCAACGCGCTTGGCCGACTCGGTAAATCGCGGGTTAACCCAGTAGATCTTGCCGCCGCGTTCTTCAATCGCAGTGAGTCGCTTCATCGGATGTGGCGTGTTGATGAAACTCATCTTGGAGATAACGGGATTGGTGCCGATAGCGATCAGCAGCCGGGTGTGGTCTATATCGGGAAACACCTGGTCATTGGCACTGCCGAACAGTCGCTCGCCACCGGCAAATTTGTTGGCACAGTCCTGTGTGCCTGGCGTGAACAATTTGTCGGCACCGAAGGCCTTCAGCAGAAACGTCAGCAGGGCGGTTGGCCAGAAGCTGAATGCGATGGGATTCCCGATGTAAGCGGCAATGGCTTCGCCACCGTGGGCGTCGTGAATGGCGCGAAGTTTGCTGCCGATCTCCGCTATCGCCTGCTCCCAGCCGATAGGCACGAATTCACCATCGACTTTCTTAAGCGGCGTCTGGAGGCGGTCCGGGCTGTGCACAAAATCGCCCATCCTGAGACCTTTAATACAGGCGTAACCGCTACTGGAAACGTGATCGTTGTTCGGCTCGATCTTGGTAATGCGGTGGTTTTCAGTGTTGACGATGAGGCCGCATTGCGCTTCGCAGATGCGGCAGATGGTTTTATATTGTCCAGTGCCTTTCATTCGGTCATGCGTCCTTTGTTAACCCAGTTTCCGGTATGCATCGATGATCGGTGCGAACTCTTGCGGTGTCGAGCCGTGTATCACCACCCCGTCGGCGCCGTTTGCCAGTTGCTGTTGCCAGCCGCGGGCACACTCTTCCGCCGAACCGGTGGCGGCCGGCAGCCACTCTTCGGGAATGAGTTCGCTGATCTGTTCCAGTTGCTCCAATGTGGCAACGCTGTCTATCCCGCCGGGCATTGACGCAATGAGCTCATTGCTGCGAAAAGCGGCCAGGATTGCCGGGTCCCAGTCGTTGAGAGTGACCAGTGCATCAACGTAACCCGGTGCCTGCATGTAGGTGGCCATACGCGCTACCAGTTTCTTGAGGTAATCTTCGCGAGTGGGGTTCAGCGCTGTAGCATATACGCTGTATAACTGAATTTTGTCGGGATCTCTGCCGGCCTCCTCGGCGCCTTGGCGGACCAGCGCTCGGGCGCGCTGCAAGCCCTCATCGGTAATGAACGTATGCAGATGCACGCCATCAAAGTGGCGCCCTGCAAAACGCAGGCTTTTCGGGCCAAATCCCACGAAGTGAACAGGAATATCTGCGTTTATCCAGTCGCCCATCGACAGGTAGGGCAGGGTGCCCATCTTGCCTTCATGGCCCATGATCTTCTCGCCGCGCCACAGGGTACGCAGAATATCCAGACCTTCGACCAGTTGTGCGTTAGTGACATTCTGCAACCCCATCAACTGGTTGCGGATGCCTACTCCCCGGGCCAGGCCCAGTTCGAATCGGCCGCCCGACATATAGTGCAGCGTGTTGCACATGGTAGCGAGGACCAGGGGGTGGCGGGTGTGGATATTGGTTGCCGCTGTCGCCACATGAATGCGTTCTGTAACCGCCAGCGCGGCGGAGCAAATGACGCCGGCATCCTTGACGTCGAAACGTTCCGACAGCCATACCTTACCGAGCCCCATAGCCTCTGCTTGCCTGGCCTCCGAGATGGCGTCGGCAGGCGTCGTCGAGTGTCCTGGCAGCAGGTAGCAGCTCAATTCAGGGAATTCTGTGGTTGGTGTCATGCGCCCGGCTTCCTCATCGGCAAAAAATAGCGTACTAACTTACCATGAACAGAATTTTTAAGCGCACCTCGGTCCGTGATGGATCAAATAATTGTCCTGCTGTGTTAAGAAACTTTGCCTTGCGCAAGTGGGATTCAGTCCGTGTCTCTGCGCCCACGGCAAGGTCTGTTACGAGCAGCAAAAGCTCTGTCCCCCAAAAAATAGATTTGCTTCGTTAATTGACGTCATACGATACAGCGATCTGCTAATTCAGGGTTAATCAGGCGGATGGACACTCGGCACAAGTCTGTTAGCATTCAGTCGCGGTGGAATTTCTCAGCACATGTGCGTGACACTCTGGTTGTTTCGATCTTGCCGCCGGTAGTTTACCTCCTTCGTGAAGGCTTCTGGCTGAAGTCAAACCGCAGGCCATTATTCTGGCAACAGGAATATCAAGAATGTATCGTTGGCTCTGCTTGGCTATAGTCCCGATCCTCGGCGTCGTATTTTTTTTACTCTTCACCAGTGGGAAGCAGGACGCATCGCCACCGAATATTCTGCTGATTGTTCTCGATGATCTGGGCTACAACGATCTGGGCGTAAATGGGAATTCCGAGACACCGACGCCCAATCTGAACGCGCTAGCCGCGCAGGGTACCAGATATACCCGTTTTTATGCGGACTCCACCTGTTCCGTGGCCAGGGCAGCACTATTGACCGGTCAATTTCCTGCATTCCATGGGCTCAGACCAAATCACCTCGGGCTGTCTGTGGGTACTACCACCATTGCGAGTGCCCTTGGTCAGGCCGGTTACCATTCGCAGCACATCGGCAAGTGGCATGTCGCGAATGCGACTCTGGAGCAGTCACCCGGCAAGCTCGGCTTTGATAATTGGTTCGGCTTTCTGTTTCAGAGCGAACTGCGCGGACCCAGTAAAGATGGCGTCACTTTTATGGGGATGACGTACCTGGACCCCTGGCTGCGGGAGAACCAGGCACCGCCAACTCAGTTCAAGGGGCATCTGACGGACATCCTGACCAAACGAGCCATCGATTTCCTTGGCGAGCAGCGCGAAAGCGCTGCCCCCTGGTTCTTGAACCTGTGGTTTTATGCACCCCACGGACCCATTCAGCCTGCCGAAAGGTTCAAGACAAAACATCCCGCTACTCCGGAGGGTAAATACCGAGCACTCGTCGATCAGGTCGACACCAGCGTAGGTCTGGTATTGGAAGAACTTGATCGTCAGGGTTTGAGCGAAAATACCCTGGTCATTGTTCTTAGTGACAACGGCGGTACCAATGCGCAGACGGACAACAACTACCCGTTCCACGGGAAAAAGGCACAGTATTTTGAGGGTGGTGTACGCACGCCACTAATGATGCGTTGGCCTGGTCACATAGAGCCAAATATTGTTATCGATGACGTTGTCAGCATACTCGATATTTTCCCGACCATCGCCAGTGTTGCTGCAGTGCCGATTCCGACTGAGCTGAAAGGCAGAAACTTGCTGACCAGGCCACTATCCGCACCCATCCAACTGTTCTGGGAAATGTCCGAGCCCGGCTATTACCTTTTTTCGGCACTTTCAACAGACGGTCGGTGGCGATTTACCCAGGGAACCTGGCAGAACCCCACCCTGAATGATCTGGAATCAGACCCTTCTGGCAGCGAGAACGTCGCGGCACTACACCCGGATATCATTGAGAAACTGACCCGAGAGTATTTGCAATGGCGCAAAAATGCGAGAACTGTGCATACATTCTATGAAGCTGTCGACGAGCGAGGCGGCGCGATTATTACCGGCGATGACCTACAGCGCAGTCCGGGACACAGCGGTTTCACCTTCGCCATAGGTGTTACCCCCGATGGTGATAACAACCAGACTCAGGTGATCGCACAGCAGGACGACCGGTGGCGCCTGCAGAGTGACGGCAAGCAGGGCCTGCGGCTGGATGTCCTTGGATACTTACTCCAGGCGCCTGTTTTGCCAGTGGGTCGCTGTAGCGAGGTGGTGATTACCAGCCACTTCAAATTTACGCCTATCCATCGGGATGAAAACAAGGTCTATATCGACCTCTACATCGACGGCGAAAAAGTGAATAGTATCGAAGCTGACAATCCGCCAATACAGAATCAAGGTTACGCAAACCCCACCTATATTGGCGCCAACCCACTGGGGGAAGAAGTCTTTACAGGAACGTTGAGCCGCCCTGTGATTTTAAATGAACGTGTCATTCTCGATGCCGACGCAAGTATTATCGCTAACGGGATTTCTGGTGTCCCCGCGACGTGCACCCCAAAGTAGATGTTCCCGAGAATCTACGGTCCGATATAGACGACAGAGTCCTGTTGCGGATCTGGTGTAGCCGCCTTCCATCGCACCGAGCCAAAGGGGCGCTCTAGCCCCCGTCGGATGCGCGTGATCTTGCCGTCTATGGTGAGTGAACTGGCGGCCTGCTGCGCGTCTCTATCGGCTTGCGTAAAACGATCTCTCATGCGCAAATAGTCACCCCAGGTAGGGAAGTGAAAGCGCTCCGTCCACAGCGCGGGGTCACCGATATCACGCGAGATCGACCAATTGAAACCGCCATTGCGCAATCGCACTTTTTGTACCTCCAGCATGGCGGTATAGAAAGCGCGCGGATCTTCCGGCTCGACGTGGTATTCGATTTCGATCACGATAGGCCCGGAACGCATGGTGACGGCGAGGCCGACCTCCGGCTCATCCACAATGTTGACTGCCTCTGCCCCCGCTTGACTGACTTGCGGTAGTCGAAGGAATAACGCGAATATCGGCAATGCCAGCATCGACATCCCGGAGGCGATGATTGCCGTCTCGATAGACCAGTGAGTGGCCACTGTGCCCCAAAACCAGGCGCCAATCGCCACGCCGCCCGTCAGCAAAGAGGAAAACAGTGATAGCGCACGCGCAGTGACCCAGCGTGGTGCTGATAGCTGAACGGATATATTCAATAACGAAATCGTCAGCATGGTTGCGCCACCGGCCAGGAACATGCCAAGGCAGCTCAGTGGCAGCGAGCGGCTGAAACCGACGTCTATCAAAGCCAGTCCATTCAACATTGCCAGCATGGAACACGCTTTTTCAGTACCTAAATGCGCGCGACAGGTATTGATCAACAGCGCACCGGTCACCGCGCCCACGCCGCCTGCGCCCAGCAGTATGCCAAAGGTGCTGGCGTTGCCGCCGAGCAGTTCCTTGGCGACAAGCGGGGCCAGAGCGGTGGCGGTAGCCGCGCTAAGCGCAAAGAAAAATGTCCGTATAAGCACGGTGCGAATAGGGTGTGAGTGAAACGCGTAGCGCACACCGGACACCATGGCGCGGGTGATGCGCTCGGGGGGCAGTCGCGAGGGAACCTGGATGCGTTTCCACAGTACAAAGGCCAGTATCAACGGCAGATAACCCAGTGCGTTTACCGCAAATGCAGCTTGTGCACCTGCGGCCAACACGATCAGTCCACCGATAGCCGGGCCAAAACTGCGCGCCACGTTGTAACTTATGGTATTCAGTGCGATGGCGGCAGGGAGGTCTTGCGGCGTCACCTGCTCACCGATGGAGGATTGCCAAGCGGGACTGTACAGCGCGACCCCTGTACCGATTAACGAACAAAAACAGAGCAGGAGCCAGGGCGAGGTCAACTCCAGAAATGCCAGCACGGACAAAACAGAGCCAAAAAAAGCCGAAATGCACAGTCCCAGCATGGCTACTTTTTTGCGATCAAAGGTATCTGCAAAGGCGCCAGCGGGCAGCGCCACCAGCATCAAGGGCAGCATCATGGCCGTCTGGACCAGTGCCACCATGCCGGGAACCGAGGTGAGACGAGTCATTTCCCACGCCACACCCACCCCGAGAATCAGCTGGCCGAAATTCGACAGGATGCTGGCCGCCCAGATGCGAAAGAATGCAGGCTCGCGTAGCGGCGCGAGCGCCGCTCCATCACGCACGGTTGGCGCTCGCTGGTTCGCTGTTGGTGGTTGGCCCTGGCGGGTTGATTGTCATAGGTTTGCTTCGTTGTCCGGCTGGTCCCCACACTGGGGCAGTTGTGCCGCGCGGCAACTTATATCATTGACTGCGTTCAACGGTCAAAAAACGCGCTTGATATTTTTGCAGATAGATTCCAGTCCTGGTGTGGGTATCCCGGCCCGGACAAACCCTGTCTTACCGGGGAGGGGGGCGCCTCAGGCCCTCCAAAAACGTTCGGGTACTGCTTTCCAGTAAGCTGAGGACATCGACATCCGGCAGAAACTTGTCCAGTTGTTGGTTCATCGCCAGGCAGGCCAGACCATGGGCCATCGCCCACAGTTTTACCGCGAGTTCCTGCGCGTTGTAGTCGCTCAGGTCTATCGCATCACACCAGTGTTGAACGGACTCCACCAGCACATAGAAGCCAGTAGTTTTTAGTTCCATATCGGTCGCTTCAAAGCCACGCAAACCCATGTCGCCCCACATAAGGTCGTAAAAGGCCCTGTGTTTTATGACATAGGTGATGTAAGCCTTGCCAAGCGCTATGATGCTTTCTTCCGAACCCAGTGGCAGCGTCTTCGCGATATTGCGCGTCGCTTCTGTCAGCCCCAGAAACGCCAGTTGGCTCACTGCCTCGAGTAGCGCGTCTTTATCCTTGAAGTGGCGATAGGGTGCCGCGCTGCTAACGCCGGCGCGGCGTGCAGCATCGATCATCGCAAAATCTACAGAGGCATGTTCCTCAATCAATTGCGCGGCGGCCAGAATGAGTGCGTCGCGCAAATTGCCATGATGATAGCGTTTTTGTTGCGCTGCTGGCGTTTCCCTGGCGCCGGTCACGCCGCGAGCTCCTGCTTACCGAGGGCAAAGCCGTCGGTGTCGGGCCTAAAAGTATCGGCGTTTTTCCGGCCAATTCGCATAGCCACAAGGAACAGGGGCGGGACCAGGAAAAAAGAGATAATGGTGGACAGTAATACGCCGCCCGCAATGGCCATCGCAAACGGCGGCCAGAATTGGCTGCCCTCAAGAATGAGAGGCAGGAAGCCACCAAAGGTCGTCACCGTAGTTGAAACAATGTGCCGGCTGGAATCCATGACGACGTCGCGTGTCGCTCGGAGATTTCCCTGCAGTGCGCCTGGATCGGCCTGCAGCGCCGTGATGATGATGATCGCCGCGTTGATGGAGACGCCGATCGAGCCAATCACGCCGATCATGGCCTGAATGCCAAACGGGTATTGAAAGATAGCGAGAGCCAGCAGCGAGAGTCCCAGCGAACAGATGCACACCAGCACAGCAACAGCCGACAATCGCCAGGAATTAAAGGTCAATACAATAGTGGCCAACAAGCCCGCAAGCACCAGACCTAGAGGCCCCATGATCTTGTCGACTACTGACGCACGTTCATCGGTATCGCCGCCAAAGCTAAAATTGTAGCCGTCGGGTAGTGCTATGGGGTTTTGCGCGAGATCCTGCTGCAGTAGCTTGAGTGCTTCCTCTGGGAGTACGCCCCGTATCAGGTGTGCCTGTATGATATTGGTACGCACGCCGTCCTTGCGAGAAATCGGACTTTGACTGGGCACAAGTTCGGGTTGGCCCAGCGCGTTTAGAGGGATGCCAGGAATGAGCGGCTGCGTATTGGACGCCTGTGCTGGTAGTGGTACCAGAATATCGGCAATTTGCTCTGATGCGCCCCAGTCTTTTTCGTTTAACCGCACGCGCACCGGCAAGCGTTCTGTGCCCTCCAGGACTTCTCCGCCAATCTGCCCCAGAAGACTGCCGTTAAGCGCGGTGGCGACATCCGACAGTTGTAAATGTGCCAGTCGCAGTTTGTCTTCCTGTAACGCAAACACCAATTTTGGTGCGCCACCCGACAGGCCGCTGCTGGTATGAGTGACATACGGGGTAGCGTCCATGCGCCGCCTGAACTCGCTGCCAAGCTCCTGCAAGACTGACAGATTCGGCCCGGTCACCTCGAT
Source organism: Halioglobus sp. (assembly GCA_037969215.1). Lineage (GTDB taxonomy): Bacteria > Pseudomonadota > Gammaproteobacteria > Pseudomonadales > Halieaceae > Marimicrobium. Next base: position 56,651 of record JBBKWY010000144.1, on the reverse strand, counting down.
TTCCAGCGGTGCTGACACGGGGGGGCCCTGGTCGATGCCCCTGACGATAATTTGTGCGGCGGGAAATTCCAGATCGAGTTCTGTTTGCAACTTCCGGATCAGGTCGTCAGTGAGATTTTCATCCCGGGTAAGGACCAGCGCCTCGGCCCAGGAGGGAATGCCCTCCTTGAAACGGAACATATTGTAATAGAAGGCGGGGGCACTCTCGCCAATACTCCAGTCGACCCGGCGAATCAGTGGGTGACTGCGCAACTTTTCATCGATGCGTTTCACCGTCTCAGCAGTATTGAAAATGGACCGCCCGTCAGCCTCTTTGACCTGAATGTATAACTGGTCCCTGTCAGTGCCTGGGAAAAACTGCGCTGTCAGCGTGGGAAATACCAGGAAACCTGTGATCGGTAGCGAGAGTGCCAGCGCGATGGCGGCGGCGGGATGGGCCAGGCTCCAGTCCAGAGATCGCACCAGCGCGTCGCCGGTGCGGCCGCTGCTGGCACCGCCAACCCACCAGTGGGCCTCTTTGGCCGGTTTTTTGGGCAGCAGCCAGCTGGCCAGGACAGGAGTGATACTTAGCGCGAGCACGGTAGATGTAGCCAGCATGATGATAACGGCGGAGGCGATGGCGCCGACGAAGTCACCGGCAGGGCCGGGCAGAATGGCCATCGGCATAAAAGCCAGTACGGTGGTCAATGCCGATGATATCAGGGGCACCCGCAGACGATCGACAGAGCCACTGATGGCGTCCAGTTTACTCTGGCCCTGCAATAGACGTTTGCGCACTTCATCGGTCATGACGATAGAGCCGTCCACCAGCAGGCCCAGTGCCACGATCAGTCCGCTCATCGACATCTGGTGCAGGGCCATGCCCATACGCTCCATCACAGTGATCGAGATCAGTGCGCACAGCGGCAGAATACAGGCCACTACAACGGCCGCTCGCCAGCCCAGCGTGAACAGCAACACCAGAATGACCAAGAAGATCCCAATGGCCAGATTGGTCGTTACATCAATCAGTCGCGATGTCGCGTAGTTATTCTGATCATAGGTGATTTCGAGTTGCAGCCCCGCCGGTGAATCCTCACGGTATTCCTTCACCAGCTTGTTGAACGCCTTGCTCCATACGTCCACCTGGTTGCCGGATTCCATAATGACCCCTACCAGTATGGCGGTACGCCCCTGTGCGAGCGCCATTGCCGGGGGAGGGGTCACGCCAGCCTTGTAGACGCTGGCGATATCAGAGATACGGGTGGCACTGCCATTGGCGGAGGTGTTTACCACCACTTCGCGGATGCGTGCCATTGAATCGAAGTCGCCCGCCAACTCAATAACCATATCGCTGGCAGCACCGGAGGCCCGGCCTGAAGAGACCTTGGCGTCTGCAGCCTGCAGCGCACTGGCGACCTGTTGCAGGTTGAGGCCGCGTGAAATAAGTGCCGATTCATTTATTTCTACGCGAATCTCCTCCACCGGTTCACCAAACACTTCCACCAGTTTGGTATTCGCCTGGTTCCTGGCCTGATCGGCAAAGTCCTGAGCCAGACGATTCAGCAGAGACAGTGGCATGTCCTCGGGTGTCGCTGAAGACAGCGCCACAATGGTGGTGAAAGATGTCAGCCGGTCATTGTCAAAATTGGGGTCGCCCACGCCGGCAGGGAAGTCGCTGGCCGCATCTGCCATAGCATCGCGTACTTCCGACCAGGCGCGTTCCAGCGCATCGTCCGGCAGGGTATCGAGGAGTTTGATAGTGATAAACGAGACGCCGCCACTGGACGTGGACTGCAACTCGTCAATCTCTGAAATTGTACGAAGCTCGTCCTCCAGTGGGCGGGTGACCAGCGCTTCCACCCGGTCAGGTGTAGCGCCCGGGTAGAATGTGGTGACCGTGCCGATAAAGTTCATCAACGTCGGGTCTTCCTGCCGCGCGATGGAACGAAAGCTGGTAATGCCGACGGCAATCACGCACAGGATAATGAGCGTGAAGTAGCGGGAGTGGGTGGATATGTAGCGTGCCAGCACCTCAGTTCACTCCCTGGGCGCTGACCAGTGCTCCCGGACTGATGCGATGCATGCCGCTGGCGACCACCGTTACTCCGGATTCCAGCGTGCCGCGAACAAAGGCGCGATCGCCTTTCACCTCGAGCACTTCTACGGCTTCGCTCACGGTGCGCAGGTGCTCACCCTCGGGTTCGAGTCTGAGTACTGTCCATACACCCCGGCTGCCTTCCAGCAAGGCCGCAATAGGCAACCAGCCGCCGGTCGCTATGACTTTTTCCTGCACTTCCAGAGTGACAGCTTCGCCATCGAGAGATTCTATCTCGGGGGGAAGCGCAAACACGGCAGTGGCTGTGCGTGTGTAGCGATCGACATCCGGGCGCACCGAGAGCAGTGTTGCCTGAAAGGTGCGGTCGCGCAGTTTAAGGCTATACGCCGTGCCGGGCTGCAGCTCTGCCGCTCGTTCTGCACTTACACCGATCAGGGACTCCTGTGCGGCACTTTCCAATATTTTTAGCACCGGCACGCCTGGGTTTACGATGGCCCCCTGTTGCACATAGCGGTCCGCCACAATACCGTCGTAGGGTGCTATCAGTTGGGATTTTTCCAGTTCGATATCAAGGCTGGCGAGGCGGGCGGACTCGGCGTCTACACGGGATTGTAGCGCCAGGGCACGCAAGCGTGTTTCGTCGTAAGCGTCCTTGGACACAGCGCCGGTTTTGATCAGGTCGGCTTGCCGGCGGGCTTTTAACTGCCCCAGATCGAGTTCTACACGCACCTGCTGTAGATCAGCTGCGGTTGCCCGGCGTCTGGCGTGTAGTGCGGTATCGTCCAGTTGTGCCAGAATATCGCCCTGTTTGACGGGCGTGCCCGGGCGTGGCGGGGGCGTCACGATCAGACCGGGTATTTCAAAACCCAGATCAGCCTTGCGGCCGGCAACAACCACGCCGAGGTAGGAGGCGGTCCTGTCATAACTGTCCTGCATCTGGAAAACGGTGGTGGCAACCGGTAGAGGTGATCGCGGACTGGGGTTCGCCGACAGCTCCGCACGGAAATTCAGCAGGACTGTTAGCAGGATGACGATCGCAACGGCCGCGGCAAGGCCGATAATGTTGGTGCGCCAGCGCGGAGATGGTGCGGGGTGGTGGTTTTTTAAAGACGTCATGTAGGCTTGCAATGTAAGAGTGATTAACATTTATGTTATACCTTCTTACATACGAGTCAAGTATAGATCGGGATCATTGCTTGCAGCGACCACTCTATTGAAGCAAAATACGCGCCGTCTGCGAGGGGAAGTCTATCTCAGCGCAGATGCTATGGTGATCCAGGCGGTCCCCTCGCAATGATAGGTAGTGAACTCCGCCAGGCCCGGAAGGGAGCAACGGTAATTACCGACTCGTGTGCCGGGGTGTGGCTGTCTGGGTCGCCTCCATTTTCAAGTTCCGGCCGCCCGCTGTTTCTGTGACCCTCGTGCTGGTGTATTCTGTTTCTCTTTTCGAGAAAGTAAGGCAGTTCAGGGATGTCCTATCAGGTTTTAGCGCGTAAATGGCGACCCAGGTCCTTTCGGGAGATGGTCGGCCAGGAGCACGTGCTCCAGGCGTTGATCAATGCGCTGGATCGCGACCGGCTCCACCACGCCTATCTGTTCACAGGCACCCGCGGTGTGGGCAAAACCACCATCGCCCGTATCCTTGCCAAATGCCTCAATTGCGACGTCGGTGTAAGCTCCGAGCCCTGCGGTAGCTGCTCTTCCTGTCTGGAGATCGCCGAGGGGCGCAGTGTCGACCTGCTCGAAGTCGATGCGGCATCGCGTACCAAGGTCGAGGACACGCGGGAATTGCTGGACAACGTGCAGTACGCGCCCACGCGCTCGCGCTACAAGATCTACCTGATTGACGAAGTTCACATGCTGTCCGCGCACAGTTTTAACGCGCTGCTGAAGACACTCGAAGAGCCGCCTCCTCACGTCAAATTCTTGCTGGCCACCACAGATCCGCAAAAGTTACCGGCGACGGTGCTGTCCCGCTGCCTGCAGTTCAATCTCAAAAACATGCCGCCCGAGCAGATTGTCGGGCACCTGGGTATGGTCCTGGATCAGGAGATGGTCGGTTTCGAGGAGCCCGCATTGTGGCTGTTGGGGAGAGCCGCATCCGGCAGTATGCGCGATGCACTGAGCCTGACGGACCAGGCGATTGCCTTCGGCTCCGGAAAAGTCAATGAAGCCGATGTACGCAGCATGCTCGGCAGCGTGGATCTGGGGTATGTATTTGAGCTGCTGGAGGCTATCAGCGAGGGTGACCCCGCGACAGTGCTGGGCGTAGTGCAGCGCATGTCCGAATTTGCCCCGGATTTTGCCGGCAGCCTGGACGAACTGCTATCACTGATTCACCGCGTCGCCACCGCCCAGGTAGTGCCCGACGCCATCGATAACAGTTGGGGAGATGCCGAGCGAGTGGCTCAGATTGCGCGTGCCATTACCGCCGAAGACACGCAATTGTTTTACCAGATGGCGCTGAATGGCAAGCGTGATTTTACGCTGTCCCCGGATCCACGCCGGGGCTTTGAAATGATACTGCTGCGCATGTTGGCCTTTCGTCCCGCCGCTGTGATCGATGACAGCCTGCGACCGGAAGATCTACAGACTGTGGCGTTGTCTCCTGTCGCTGGCAGGGAGGACAGCGCTCCCGTAAAAAAGTCACCTGAGGTACTCAGCGCGCCGGTCGCGAGGAGTCCCGCAAGCGATGTCGAGTCCAGGGTAGAGGTCGAATCCAGGGTAGAGGTCGAAACCAAAGTAGTAGAGGCGGTAGTTGCTTCGGCGACGCCGACCGAGCAAGCACCATCCAGCGCAGGCCCAATCGCGAGCCCTGCCGGGGGCGTAACATTGGATGCCCTCACGATCGACAACTGGTGGCAACTGCTCGAGTTACTCGGTCTGACGGGTATGATGTACAACATTGCCTCTCACTGTGAGATGCGAAAGTGCGTGGGAAATGATCTGGAATTTGTGCTGGATCGCGGCCATGCGGCGCTATTCAACGATAGCCACTGCGACAAATTGCGGCTGGCGCTGCAAAATTATTTCGGCTATCCGGTAACGGTTGCGGTAGTGCTGGGTGAGCCCACGGCGGAGACGCCCGCCATGCGGATGAAGCGGCTGGCGCAAGAACGACAGGCCGAGGCGGTGGTGGCAATTGAGACTGATCCGCAATTGCAGGCACTGATTGCCCGCTTCGACGGTGAACTGGATCATTCATCAATCCATCCAACGGATGTTTGAGCAGGAGTGAGGACGACATATGAAAGGTAATATTTCAGACCTGATGCAACAGGCGCAGAGCATGCAGGCCGAGTTTCAGAAGGCGCAGGAAGAATTGGCCAAAGCCGAGGTGCTGGGCGAGGCGGGGGCCGGTCTGGTATCTGTATTGATGACAGGACGGCATGACGTTAAGCGGGTATCGATCGACGATTCAGTCTTTGCCGAGGAAAAGGAAGTGCTCGAGGACTTGTTGGCTGCCGCGGTCAATGATGCGGTGAGAAAAATAGAGGCCCGTAATCGGGAAGCAATGTCGGGTATGGCCTCGGGGATGAATCTCCCTGCCGGCTTCAAAATGCCATTTTGATACCAGGTTTGTACTGCTCAAATGAAATTTAGTCCCTCACTTCAAAACTTGATCGATGCACTGCGTTGCCTGCCGAGTGTGGGCCCCAAGTCTGCCCAGCGTATGACGCTGCATCTGCTTGAGCGTGATCGGGACGCCGCGCTGGAATTGGCAGCGGCACTGCGCGATGCGGTAGAGAAGGTGGGTCATTGCACGCTGTGTCGCAATTTTACCGAATTGGAGATCTGCGAAATCTGTTGCGACCCCAGACGCGATAAAACGATGGTATGTGTGGTGGAGACACCAGGCGATGTACTGGCGATAGAGCAGAGCGCAAGTTTTCGTGGTTTGTACTTTGTGCTGATGGGGCATTTGTCACCGATAGACGGTATTGGCCCTGCGGAAATCGGGCTGGAAGCCTTTCAGCAGCGGGTAATCGATGAGGGTATAGAGGAAGTTATTTTGGCGACCAATCCCACCGTTGAAGGCGAGGCGACCGCCTACTATCTGACTGAGATGTTGTTACCCGTCGGGGTCCGCGTGTCGCGTATCGCGCACGGCGTGCCCTTGGGTGGGGAGTTGGAGTATGTCGACGGCTCCACTCTGGCGCACGCTTTGTCCGGGCGACGGCCGGTGGAAGACCGATGAACTGGCAACTGATCGAGTCTGACGAAGCGCTGCAACAGCTGTTGCAACAGGCGTCCGCCTGCGAAGTGGTCATTGTCGATACAGAGTTTATGCGCCGCAATACCTTTTATCCGGAAGTTGCTCTGGTGCAGCTGTGTTTTGTGTCCGACGATGCACTCAGTGAAATGGCCTGGCTGATAGATCCACTTCAAATCAACGATCCCACACCGTTGGCGGCATTGTTCACTAATCCCGATGTGCTCAAGGTTTTGCACTCCGCCAGCGAAGATCTCGAGGTCTTCCAGCGCTGGTTGGGCGTGCTGCCGCAGCCCCTGTTTGACACACAGCGCGCCGCAGCCGTGTTGAATATCGGATTTGGGATGGGATATCGGGCATTGGTGCAGGATATCTGCGACGTTGATCTGCCCAAGGGCGAAACGCGGTCCGATTGGTTGCAGCGGCCGCTGACTGAGTCGCAATGCGAATACGCAGGGCTGGATGTCACCTGGTTGCTACCCGTATGGCGTGAACTGCACGAGCAGTGTGTACGTCAGGATAAGCTGCAGTGGGTGCTGGCGGATGGGCAGGATGCCACCAGTGCACTGGGGACAGAAGTTGATGAGTTTCACAAACGGATCAAAACCGCGTGGAAACTCAATCGGCGTCAGCTCGGTATTCTGGTGGCTGTTTGCAGTTGGCGTGAAGTGACAGCGCGGAACCGGGATAAGCCGCGCGGCTGGATTATTGATGACCCAACCTGTTTGCGACTGGCACAGCTGGATCCCGATTCCATCGACGCGCTCAGTGACAGTGCGGAAATGCCATCCCAGTTGGTACGCCGTTACGGTGAGGAACTTCTGGCGGTGCTAAACACGCAGCGCGCAGTGTCTGAAGCGGATTTGCCAGCGGTGCTGCCTGCGCCGCTCAATGCCGCTCAGCGCGATCAGGTGAAGCGAATGAAATCTCTGGTGCAGCGCATCGCCGATAAACTGTCCGTTGCGCCCCAGGTGCTGGTGCCCAGCAAAGACTACGAGCTGCTATTGCGCGAAGCCTCGGGCGAGGTGTTCAAGCCGCCCGTGCATTGGCAGGGCTGGCGCCAGCAAGCCGTATTGGAAGCGTTGCGGCAATCATTGACGGGGCCAAAAAAATGAGTGTGGTGTGTCAGGTTTTTAAAAGTTTGCGGCAGCAGGAAATGTATCTGTATGTCGAAAAATCACGCGGTGTCGAAGATGTACCGGAAAATTTGATGGCCAGGTTTGGTGAGCCGAGCCCGGTGATGGTGCTACTACTTTCGCCCGAGCGCAAACTGGCGCGGGCAGATGTGGTAGCGGTGCTCGCCAGCATTGAGAAGCAGGGCTTTTACCTGCAGATGCCTCCGACGATGGCAGAACTGCTGGCGAGGGACGGTGACCGTGGTTGAATGGTGGCATGAAAAGTCGCTGGAGGAACTCAACGCCAGTGAGTGGGAGGCGCTGTGTGACGGTTGTGCAAAATGTTGTCTGCATAAACTGGAGGATGAGGACACCGGAAAGGTGTTTTACACCAAGGTGCGCTGTCGCTATCTGAAGGAGCAGACCTGCCGCTGTTCAGACTACGATAACCGTTCCACGCTGGTGCCAATTTGTATTGACCTGCGCTCATCCGATTGGAAGAACATTGATTGGTTGCCCAGTACTTGTGCGTATCGTTTGCGTGCACACGGCGAACCGTTGCCGCAATGGCATCACCTGATTAGCGGCAGCAAAGAATCGGTGCACCACGATGGAGTATCAATTCGCGGTCGCTCAGTGTCAGATGAGTACGTGCATCCGGACGGATTCGATGAACATATTGTGCACTGGGTAGAATAGGAGAAATCTTGTGTTAGATGAAAGTTCCTACCTCACAGCCATCTACGTGTATGTTGGTTCGGCGGTAATCATGCTGATGTATCTGACCTGGTGGCTGAGTCGCCACTGGCGCGCCAGTTGGGTATCGCTGGTGGTGCTAGTGCTGGCCGCATTGTTATTGACGCCCGCTTATCCAAAGGCGGGTGTGACCACCATGGCGCCGGCGCTTATCGTGGCCGCTTTTCAGTTTGCGAACAATGGTGTTGAAGCGGCGACTCACGCGTTACGCCCTCTGGTTTTTATGTCGGGTATGGGCGTTGTCATTGCTTTGCTGCTCAATATGACAATTTTTCGTCGACGGCGAGTTGGCAAACCACCAACCCAAAAGGCCGGGGCGAAAGCATGACGGACAGCTTGCAGTATTGATCTGCCCGCCGCCAATCTGTACCCTGTTTTCCTTTAAGAATTTAACTGAGTGAAGCGTAATATGAAATTTGAAGGCACTGAGCGATACGTCGCGACAGATGATTTAAGGATGGCGGTCAATGCAGCAGTGACGCTCGAGCGGCCGCTGTTAATCAAAGGCGAGCCCGGTACAGGCAAAACCATGTTGGCCGAGGAAGTGGCTTTGGGGCTGGGGAAACGCCTGATTCAGTGGCATATCAAGTCGACCACCAAAGCACAACAGGGTCTGTATGAATACGATGCAGTCTCCCGCTTGCGTGATTCTCAGCTCGGCGATGAGAAGGTGCACGATATTGGCAACTACATCAAGCGCGGCAAGCTGTGGGAAGCGTTTGCTGCTGACGAACAAGTGGTGCTGTTGATCGACGAGGTCGATAAGGCCGACATTGAATTCCCCAACGATTTATTGGTGGAACTGGATCGCATGGAGTTCTTCGTCTACGAGACCGGCGAGACGATTAAAGCCAAGAAACGCCCCATTATTATCATCACCAGCAACAATGAAAAGGAACTGCCGGACGCCTTCCTGCGCCGCTGCTTTTTCCACTTCATCAATTTCCCTGATCGCGACACGATGCGCGAAATTGTCGACGTGCACTACCCCGATATTGCCAATACGCTGGTGCAGGAGGCGATGGAAGTCTTCTTCGACGTGCGTTCAATTCCAGGCTTGAAGAAAAAGCCCTCAACCTCCGAGTTGATTGACTGGTTGAAGTTGTTGATGGCGGATGATATCCCCGACGAGATTCTCAAAAACCGGGATCAGAGCAAGGCTATACCGCCCCTTTACGGTGCACTGCTGAAGAACGAGCAGGATGTTCATCTGCTGGAACGGCTGGCCTTCATGCACCGTCGAGAGACCCGCTAAGGGGTCTCAGCGATAGCGCTTTGGAGCAAACATGCTGATCAATTTTTTTCATGGACTCAAAGATGCCGGCGTTCCCGTTTCGATACGGGAGTTGCTCGATCTGATGGAGGGTCTAAAACAACACGTCGTATTCGCGGATGTCGATGAGTTTTATTATTTTAGCCGTACCTGCATGGTCAAGGACGAGAAATATTTCGATCGCTTTGATCGGGCCTTCGGTTTGCACTTCAAGGAACTGGAGGCGCTGGACGATATCATCGAAGCGCTGATTCCCGACGACTGGTTGCGTTCCGAGTTTATGAAAAACCTCTCGGATGAGGAAAAAGCGCAGATCGAGTCACTGGGCGGTTTGGAAAAACTGATCGAGGAGTTCAAGAAGCGTCTCGAAGAACAGAAGGAGCGACACGAGGGCGGCAACAAGTGGGTGGGCACCGGAGGCACCTCGCCTTTTGGGCAGGAGGGCTATCACCCTGAGGGTATCCGTGTCGGTCCCAACGGACGCAACAAGAAAGCAGTAAAAGTCTGGGACAAACGCGAGTTCAAAAACCTGGATGACAGTGTCCAGTTGGGGACGCGTAATATCAAGGTCGCCATGCGGCGCCTGCGCAAGTTTGCCCGCACCGGCGCAGCAGATGAACTGGATCTCGATGACACCATCAGCTCTACCGCGCGCAATGCGGGACTGCTGGACATAAAAATGGTGCCAGAGCGGCACAATGCGGTGAAAGTGCTCTTGTTTTTGGATGTGGGCGGCTCCATGGATCCGCATGTGAAGGTGTGTGAGGAGTTGTTCTCGGCTGCGCGCACCGAATTCAAGCACATGAACAGTTTTTATTTCCACAACTTCCTGTATGAAAGTGTTTGGAGCAACAACGCCCGCCGTCACAACGAACGCACGCAAATGCTGGATATTTTGCACAAGTACAGCCACGACTACAAAATCGTGTTTGTGGGCGATGCCTCTATGTCGCCCTATGAAATCGTGCAGCCGGGCGGTTCGGTGGAGCATTGGAATGAAGAGGCCGGCGAGATGTGGATGCGGCGCGTCCAGGAAGTCTACGACCGGGTGATCTGGCTAAATCCGGTACCGGAAGAGGATTGGCAGTACACACAATCGGTGGCAATCACTCATCAGTTGATGGAGGGTCATATGTATCCGCTTACCCTCAGGGGTATGGAAGAGGGCATGGCCTACCTTTCCAAGTAAGTGCCGTAGGCGATCAGGCTTGCGGTGACAGCAACGTTCAGCGACTCAACCCCGTTACGCATCGGAATAGACAGGCGCGTATCGGCGATGGCGCTGACCTGCGCACTGACCCCTTCAGTTTCATTTCCCAGCACGTAAACACAAAACCCGCGCGCCTCGTGCTGGAACAGTGAAAGCGGCGCGTCAGCTTCTAGCGTACAGACTTGTGCACCGTGCTCCTGGCACTGTCTGAGTGCCTCTGGCAGGCCAGTGCACAGCAACAGCGGCGCACGATACAGTGTGCCAGCACTGGCCTTGATCACCAGCGGGCCGAGGGCAGCGCTACCCTTGCGTGGCAGGAGGATGCCATCCACGGCGCCGGCGGCTGCCGAGCGAATAATCATTCCCAGGTTTTGCGGATTGGTGATGCCGTCCAGCGCCAGTAATCGGCACGGTTGGTCCGTGCGCTTGGCAAGGAAGTCTCCCAGATTGCTAAAAGAGGGGCACAGGACATCCACGGCCACACCCTGATCCTGTTTGCCACTTTTGGAAATGCGCGCCAGTTCTTCTCGGCTGTGGGTTTTGACAGGGATACCCAGGAGCTGCGCGCGCTGTCTGATGTCTGCGACGATCCCCGCTTCCCGATTACTGTGTGCGAGATGGAGGGCATGACACACCAGCGTTTTATTTTGCAGGGTTTCCAGCACCGCTTTGCGGCCATAGACGGTCAGCACTTTATCGAAAAAGGACTTCTTTTCGCTGTAATCGGATGATTCAGTCATGGGTTGTTAGCGCAGTGTAAAAGAGCGGCGACAGGCTGCGGCTTCACAGCCTCAGTTGACACTTTCCCGGCCCAGGGCCAGTGCGGTCACCCGGCCTGCGGATTCTTTCATGCGTGCGGCAATCTCTTCTATCTGTGTGCCGCTTATTGATTTCTCCAGCGACCCTGCGACGAAGCACATCACCGGGAGTTCCTTGTTCACAAAAACTGGCACTGTGATGGTGCTGACATCATAGCGCGCCTTGGGGTCGACTCTGTCGAGATGGTAGTGCTCATCGCACAAATCGTGCTGGTACTTATTTGCGGCTTCGTCCAATTCAACCAGGCTCCACGAATTGTGAATACGAGACAGTTCAACCCACAATGCTGCTTCTGTCTGGGTTTTCAGACTGACTTCAAAGCCCCGCGCGCGGATAGCAATTAGCGATACACGCAGTTTCTGGTCAAGTTTTTCATTGTATCCGCCACGTGACTCGTGCGCTCTGGTCAGCCACTCCTCCAGGTATTTAGCATCGGAAAATGCGGTAAAGCAGGCCGCCACAGGCGCTGTGTTGGGTAATCGCAAGCCGAGCTGGAACGAGTCAATCAGCGGTGTGGCGCGACCGTAAAGGGCCAGTAATACCTGGTGTAATTTGGAGCGCCCGGTGACCGCGAAGCCAATGCCGAGATCATTCTGCAGTGCTTCCAGTTCCGGTCGTGCGTATTCCAGAACCGGGAACTGGGCGAAGGCGGCGTTGCCTGCAGCTATGATAGATGGCCCCAGGCGATAGGCCTTGGTTTTGGGGTGCTGCACCAGGAAACCGTAGTTTGCCATAGTGGTGAGAATGGCATGGCAGGTCGCCTTGTTCAGGTTCAACCTTCGCGTCATTTCAGTTAGCCCGAAAGCCTGATGTGGATTGGCCATAAGCAAATCCAGGATCGCCAATGCTCGCGCGGTCGGTTGGGAAAAAAGTGCCACTTCGTTACTCCAGGGGTCTTGTTAAGGTCGCTCTAGCCCGAGGGTGGTGCTACGGTATACAGTTTATATTGTTGTACTTGGTCGGGCATCTTACAGCCTGCCGGTACGGTTGTTCAAGTCTTACTGCGGCGCTCGCATTTATTGTGGTGTAGCGGGGGCTAACGATTGGAAAAGTCTGTTGGATGGGGGGGATTTTGAAAGTATTCAGACTGTACGGTACCAGTGCTTGTCATCTATGCGAGTTGGCAGCGAGCATGATAATCCCCCAGCTTGTCGCGCTGGAGGATATCGATTTGGAGGAGACGGACATTAGTGAGTCGGATGAGCTATTTGAACGGTACGGCCTGCGAATTCCGGTGTTGCAACATCCGGATGGGCGGGAATTGAACTGGCCTTTTACCGCGCCCCAAATACAGGCCTTCCTGTCATCCTGACAATGGCCGGCGTTTTATTTCCCGACGCGAACAGCGAGCACATCGCAGAAGGCACCATGCAAGACACCGTTGGCGGTGGAGCCCATCAGCAGGGCCAGACCGTGACGACCATGGCTGCCGATGACAATCAAATCCGCTCCCAGCTCCTTTGCTGCGGCGTGTATTTCGACTTCCGGTTTGCCCAGTACAATGGATTGGTGCTGCGCATCGATAGTGTGCTTTTCAGCGAAGCGGTGCATTTGCAGTGTGGCCTGCTGGTGAATTTCCTCCTGAATACCGGAGAAGTCCATCGGGATATCGCCGCCGTAGGCGAAGCTGAGCGGCTCGATTACATGGATAAGATGCAGTTGTGCGCCACTGGCGTCGGCGAGGGCTCGCGCCCGCTCCACGACCGGTGTTGAATCCTCGCTCAGATCAATTGCAACCAGGATTTTTTTGTATTGGGACATAGTCGTGCTCCATCGCGTAAACTCTGCTGCCATTTATATCATAGTATGCCCGCAGGACAACCGTATTGGTTGGGTGGTTGTTATAAACATGCCCCTGGGTTGACCTGAATCAGGTGAACGGATGCTGACTTATCTATTAATTCTGTTTGTCATCGCTTTGGCGATCGCACCACTGACACACTTCCTTCCCAGTAAGCGACAGCGTAAGGTCACTGGGCTGCGTGAGTACGCTGCGGTGCACGGTCTGTTTGTCGAGTTCCGTCACGCGCCCTCCCGTGTCAAAGTGTCTGCGCCCCTGCGGGATGTCATTTATTACGGCAAGCGATTGCCGACCAGTCGCGCAGCCACAGTAGAATCTGCGTCGTGGACAAGGGATCCGCAGGGTTGGCTTAGCGTCGGCCCCCGGCGTCCTCTGCCCGCGCCACTGGCGGAATTACCGGCTGAGGTTTTTGCCGCCAGCGTGGATCAATTCAGTTGTGGTGTGTACTGGCGAGAGACAGAAGGGGAGGAGTGTGTGGAGCAAATTCGGCAGATATTGGAACGCTGGTGCGAGCTATTAATGCAGTAACAGTTGCTCTTTTTCCTTGACCCGAGCGACGTGGCGACTTATATATGCCCCTTTTTTGCGCACTTTGGCAGCGCAATTGACGCTTTTTTGCATGTTTGTAAGGAGTTTATGGGTAAATCACTGGTTATCGTGGAGTCGCCGGCAAAGGCCAAGACCATCAACAAGTATCTCGGTCCGGACTTCATCGTAAAATCTAGCATCGGCCATATCCGGGATCTACCGACATCCGGGAGTGGCACCAATAAGTCCGATCCCAAGGAGCGGGCTGCACAGGCCGCTCGCACCCGCAAAATGGCGCCGAAGCAGAAAGCCGAGTACAAGAAAAAGAATGCGCGCAAGCAGCTGGTGCGCAGAATGGGAATCGATCCGGATAACGGCTGGGCAGCGACGTATCAAATCCTTCCCGGCAAGGAAAAAGTCGTCAATGAATTGGCCAAACTGGCGGCGAATTCTGACGCCATCTATCTCGCGACCGACCTTGACCGCGAGGGAGAGGCTATCGCGTGGCACTTGAAAGAAGCCATCGGCGGAGATCCGGCCCGTTACCAACGGGTGGTGTTCAATGAGATTACCAAGAAGGCCATTACCGAGGCATTCAAACAGCCGTCGAAACTGGATATGGATCGGGTCAATGCGCAGCAGGCACGTCGCTTTCTGGACCGGGTGGTTGGCTTCATGGTGTCGCCTCTGTTGTGGGCCAAGGTCGCCAGAGGACTCTCTGCCGGACGGGTGCAATCGGTTGCCGCGCGCTTAATCGTTGAGCGGGAGCGTGAGATACGCGCCTTTGTCCCCGAGGAATACTGGGAGATACATGCCGATCTCGCCACCGCTAAAGGCGAGGAAATTCGTTTTCAGGTACGCAGGGAAAATGGCAAGGAATTTCGTCCCGGTGAGGAAGCCGCAGCCATGGCCGCGGTCGCTGCGCTACAGAAGCTGCCGTATGTCGTAAGCAAGCGAGAAGACAAACCGACCCGCTCCAAGGCCCCGACCCCGTTTATCACCTCTACGTTGCAGCAGGCCGCCAGCACCCGCCTGGGTTTCAGTGTCAAAAAGACCATGATGATGGCGCAGCGCCTGTACGAGGCGGGCTACATCACCTACATGCGTACCGACTCGACCAACCTCAGTGTTGACGCGGTGGAGGCCTGTCGCGGCTATATTGGGAAGAACTATCCCAAAGAGTACCTGCTCGACCAACCGCGGACGTTCTCCTCCAAAGAGGGCGCCCAGGAAGCCCACGAGGCGATACGTCCCTCTGATGTGAATGTGCTGCAGTCTGCTCTGAATGGTATGGAGCGAGACGCTGAGCGTCTCTATGAGCTGATCTGGCGTCAATTTGTGGCAGGACAAATGCCCGATGCTGAATACACGTCAACGGTGGTGACGACTGCGGCGGGCGACTACGAGCTCAATGCCAAGGGCCGTATTATCCGTTTCGACGGGTATACCCGTGTGCTGGTACCCGCGGCGCGCAAGAAGGAGGACGCTGTCCTGCCCGACGTCAAGCAAGGCGAGTCGCTCAATCTACAAAAACTGGATCCGGCGCAGCACTTTACCAAACCGTCCTCCCGCTACGGTGAGGCTAGTCTGGTACGTGAGTTGGAGAAGCGGGGCATCGGCCGACCATCGACCTATGCCTCAATTATTTCGACCATCCAGGACCGCGGTTATGTTCGGCTGGAGAACAAACGGTTCTACGCTGAGAAGATGGGGGATATTGTCACCCAGCGCTTGCAAACCAGTTTCACAGAATTACTCGATTACGGATTTACCGCATCCATGGAAAAGCGCCTCGACGAGGTCGCTCAGGGCAGTCTGGAATGGCACGCGCTGTTGGACGATTTCTATGCCGAGTTCAGTGGGTTGTTGGAACAAGCCGAAGAGGCAGAGCCCAACGGTATGCAGCCCAATGAGCCGACAATGACCGATATCGCGTGCGCGACCTGCGGGCGGCCAATGCAGGTGCGAACCGCCAGTACCGGTGTATTTCTCGGCTGTTCCGGGTATGCATTGCCGCCCAAAGAGCGGTGTAAGACCACCCTCAATCTGACGTCTGGTGACGAGGCGATCAGGGAGGATGCGGATGATGAGGCCGAATCACGCCTGCTGCGTAGCAAGCACCGTTGTCCCTTATGCAACACGGCCATGGACAGTTATTTGATCGACGAGCAGCGCAAACTGCACGTCTGCGGGAATAACCCCGATTGCCCCGGCTTTGAAGTGGAGGAGGGCAAGTTCAAGATCAAGGGCTATGACGGGCCCTCGTTAGAGTGCGATAAATGCGGTGCCGAAATGCAGCTCAAAACCGGCCGCTTTGGCAAATACTTCGGCTGTACGTCCGCGGATTGTAAAAACACCCGCAAGTTACTGCGCAGCGGTGAAGCCGCTCCGCCGAAAATGGATCCAGTGCCAATGCCCGAGTTGGAGTGCGTGAAGGTTGAGGATCACTACATACTGCGCGACGGTGCAGCTGGCTTGTTCCTGGCAGCCAGTCAGTTTCCGCGCAACAGGGAGACGCGTGCGCCGCTAGTCAGCGAGATACTGCCGCACAAATCGGAGATCGATCCCAAGTACAACTTCCTGTTCAGCGCACCAACAGCGGATGATGACGGCAACCCCACGCAGATTCGATTCAGTCGCAAGACTAAAGAGCAGTATGTGATGACCGAAATCGAAGGCAAGGCCACCGGTTGGAAGGCTTTTTATAGCAAGGGCAAATGGCAGGTAGAGAGTGCTGTTAGCAAGCGTGCCGCTAAAAAGGGCTGATACTTCACCGAGGCAATGGGCAAATCGTTGGACGTGTTTCGCAGCTAAAGGATTGTGATTGGTGGCCTTGGCGCTCAGCTGTTAGACTGTTTTTGAATGCTAACTGAATAGAGGTTAATTTAGTGACCACATCCCTTCTGGAAATTGTCGATCGTGGCGATGGAGAAATTGTCTTGCAACGTGCGGATAGCGACTCCGAACCACTGGTTACCGTCAGCTTTTCCGATGAAGCGCGCATCTACATCATGGACAATGGTCTTGAAGTCGCAAAGGCGATGATTCAAGCGGGAATCCAGGCAGCCGCAGTGATTTCCGAGCAAGGAGAGGGAGATGGTGAGGCGTCAAAGGTTGCATCGCGGGTGTTGCACTAGAGTCCTCGGCGCAACACTCCCACGCTGAGTCCCTCAATAGCGAAGTCTTTTTCCCGTAAATCGACCGTGATCGGCTGGTAGTCCTCGTTCTCCGGCAGCAATAACAGCAGGTGTTTTTTGTTGGTGTGCTGTAGGCGCTTCACGGTGACCTCATCGTCGATGCGTGCCACAACGATATCGCCATTCTTCGCCTCCGGTGTGCTGTGCACTGCCAGCAGGTCACCATCGAAAATTCCCACATCAATCATACTGTCGCCCTGTACTCTGAGGAAAAAGTCGGCATGGGGCTTGAAGAAGCTCGCCGGCAGGGCGCAATAGTCCTCAATGTGTGCCTCGGCGAGGATAGGGTTACCAGCGGCAACCCGCCCAATGATGGGGATGCCGGCACTTTCCGGCAGCCGTATGCCGCGGGAAGCACCGGCTATCATTTCTATCGCCCCTTTGCGGGCGAGTGCCTTGAGGTGCTCCTCGGCAGCGTTGGCCGACTTGAAGCCGAGCTTTTGCGCGATGTCGGCACGGGTCGGGGGATAGCCTGTGTCGTTGATATGTTGGCGCACGATATCGAGTACTTGCTGTTGCCGCTGGGTAAGCTTTTCCATCTTGGATACTCTCTGTGCATATATACAGTTACTGTGATTATATACAGCACGATGGTGTTTGCAATGACTGCGTAGGAATTGCACAGCACAAAGCGGCGCTTTTTCAGGCGGGATTACGGGTGTACTGGCTTATGAGTTGGTCGGGGTGGTTTTTTGTTTGTGCACTATGTAGGCCAGCAGCACGATCGCTAATTCAGTGCCGGCGAGCAGGTAGACGCTCTCGCGACTGAGTGATGCAGCCAGTGCCTGCCCACTTGCGGCGACGAAATTGATGGTCAGACCCAGGTTCAGAAGGGTGATCGCACCCATAATAAACAGCACGATCATATTGAGTTGTTTTACTCCAGCCATGTCTGCCTCCGGATCCCCTCAAAGCGCTTTTTTGAGAAACGGCAAGCCCACACTATCACCAGAAATGGACGAGAGGCAAGGGCTGCCGGGCTGAGGCTAGTCTCAGGGGGCAGTCGGCTCCTCGGCGGCCGTCTCCTCGGCGGCCTTTTTCTGCAGCGCCTGTCCCCGCTGCGCCTGCTGAATGACATAAGACCGAATGGCCTGGGCTTGCTCCACGTTGATGTTGTCGGCAAAAGACGCCATACCGCGGTCCTTTAGCTGTCCACCGCGCACCACCGCCTCCCAGCCCTTGTCGTCCCACAGGTACGCCGAGCCGCGTAGATCGGGAATTATCAGGCCGGATACCGCATTCAGACCGTGGCAGCCCATGCAGACATCCTGATAGGTGACAAAACCGAGCTCGATGGTCTCCGGGCTGGCGGTCAACTCCGGTGGGTTGAAAACGACGGCGGGATTCCAGGTGACGGGGGGGAGTTCTGCCTTTGCGCCGAGTTTGAACGTCAGAACCCGACTGACATTGGGCAGGCTCTCGGCTTGTACATACTCACCAAATACCAACGCAAAAGCGCCGCCCCAGCCGACATTGACAGAAATGTATTGTTCGCCATCAATTTCATAGCTGATCGGCGGTGCGACGACGCCTGTCTGGGTGGCGAAGTCCCAGAGTTTATCGCCGTTATTGGCGCGATAGGCCACGAACTTGCCGTCTGCCGTTCCCTGAAAAACCAGGTTTCCCGCGGTGGCGAGTGTGCCGCCATTCCAGGGCCCCTGATACTCGACACGCCAGGCCTCCTGTTGCTTAACCGGGTCCCAGGCTAGCAGGCGACCTTTTACCAGTGCACCGATGGCATCCCGTTCGGCCTGGCCATCGGGCAGGCTACCAAGCACACCGTCGGTACCTGTATTGCTGACGCCCGGATTGTATTTGAAGTTTTCAGGTTGCGCGTACACTGCCGGGATATCGAGCACGGGAATATAGACCAACCCGGTCTTCGGACTAAATGACATGGGGTGCCAGTTGTGGCCACCGAGGTAGGAGGGAAATAGCGTGAACGGGGTGTCTTTATACCGTGCCCCCGGTACTTCCACCGGACGCCCGGTTTCCATGTCGACGTGCGTGGCCCAGGTGATATTGATGTAGTTGTCGGCTGACAGCAATTCCCCGGTCTTGCGATCCAACACGTAAAAAAAGCCATTTTTGGGGGCCTGCATCAGCACCTGTCGAGGTTCGCCATCCAGCTTGATGTTGGCCAGAATGATGCTCTGGGTTGCGGTGTAGTCCCAGCTTTCGCCGGGTGTCGTCTGGTAGTGCCAGACGTATTCCCCGGTGTCTGGCCGAACGGCAACTATGGACGACAAAAAGAGGTTGTCGCCGCCGCCCGGAGAGCGAATTTCCTGATTCCAGGGAGTGCCATTGCCAACGCCAAAATAGAGTAAATCCAACTTGGGGTCATAGGCCATGGAGTCCCAGACGGTGCCGCCACCGCCACCGAGTTTCCACCATTCGCCGTTCCATGTTTTGGCCGCCATTTTCATAGCATCGTTTTCAAAGCCGAGGGCCGGGTCGCCTGGCACTGTATAAAAACGCCAGGCCAGGGAGCCATCCTTGACGTTGTAGGCGCCGAGAAAACCGCGCACGCCAAATTCCGCGCCGCCGTTACCAATCAGGACCTTGTCCTTGACCACACGTGGCGCGCCGGTGATGGTGTAGGGCAGAGCGGGGTCAAAAGTCGCCACTTCCCACTTTACTTTGCCGTTCTGGGCGTTGAGTGCAAACAAGCGGCCGTCCAGTGAGCCAAAGAAAACCTGACCTTTCCAGACAGCAACGCCGCGGTTTACCACGTCGCAACAGGTGTGCTTGGCCTTCTCTTTGGGCACTTTGGGATCAAACGTCCACAGGAGTTTCCCGGTGCGTGCATCGAGGGCGCGCACGATACTCCAGGCGGAAGTGGTGTACATCACACCGTCCACTACCAGTGATGTGGCTTCAATACCGCGCTGCGTTTCCATATCGTATGACCACGCCAAACCGAGGGAGGAGACGTTCTTGGCGTTGATCTGCGCAAGCGGGCTGAAGCGTTGTTCGCTGTATGTGCGCCCGTGGGACATCCAGTTGCCGGGTTCCTTGTCTGCCGCTCGCAGGCGTTGGGCGTTCACGGAGGCCGCGGCGGCTGGCTTTGTCGCAGGTTTTGGCTCGGTGCTCACCGGCGCTGTGACTGGCAGCGGCTCACTTGACGCGGTCACCTGATCCTGACGGTCACAGGCGATGAGAGCGGCGGTCAGAAAGGAGAGAAGACCGAGAGTTGCAAAGTGCCTGATCATGGTTATCTGACCCCCAAAGAAGCGATTGTTAGTAGATTAGAATTAGCTGGAGCGGTCAGCATATCTCGTTTGATTGTTGAGGGGAATCAATGATCAGTTCAAGTATAGACCACGGAGAATTTCACGATAGCACCGTCGTGTCCCCGGCGAGTGAATGGCGCTGCCGATCGTCGTACGCCTGGAAAGTCATTACTTGCAACGGATGGGCAGCAGTTGATACTCCTGCCCATCCGGCGCAGGGAGAGTGCTAGAGTGCGATCTCGGCCATCTGGCGCAACAGGTTGATGTCGCCGTTAACGAGTAGTGAAGTCACCGGCGAATTTTCCCAGTCCTTCAGTTTTTCCTTGATGCGATCCCGTGGGCCCGACAGCGAGATTTCGTCGGCAAACTGGTCGGGGACGGCGGCGATGGCCTCATCGCGCTTGCCTTCCAGAAACAGTTTTTGGATTGCGTCGGCCTCGTCGGGGAAGCCCATGCGTGCCATTAATTCTTTGTGGAAATTGCGCTTGGCCGAGCCCATACCGCCAATATAAAAGCCCAGCATGGCTTTGACGGGATACAGCGCCTGCTCCATGTCGTCGTTGATATTCACCATTACCAGCGGTGCTATCTCAAATCCGGGTTTGGCAGCTACCAATTCGTCCGCGTAAACGGCCTGTCGGTAGGGAGAGTAGTACAGTGGCAACCAGCCATCGGCTATCTCGGCTGTCTGCGTGACATTTTTTGGACCTTCGGCGCCGATAAAGATTGGCACATCCGCGCGCAGCGGATGCGTGATGGATTTTAGCGGCTTGCCCATGCCCCAGGATCCGGGCCCTTTGTAGGGGAGGGGGTAGAACTCGCCGTCATTGGTGACGGGTGCCTCGCGCGCCAAAACCTGGCGGATAATATTCACGTACTCGCGTGTGCGAGTCACCGGCTTGCTATAGGGCTGGCCATACCAGCCTTCCACTACCTGCGGGCCCGAAACACCCAGGCCGAGAATCATGCGTCCACCCGAGAGGTGATCCAGTGCCAACGTGGCCATCGCGCAGGCCGTAGGCGTACGCGCTGACAACTGGGCCACCGAGGTGCCCAGGCGGATAGTGCTGGTATGTGCACCTATCCAGGACAGCGGTGTAAAGCAATCGTTGCCCCAGGATTCGGCCATCCACACGGAGTCGAAGCCAAGACGCTCTGCCTCCTGTGCCATTTCCACGTGTGCATTGCCCGGCGCCATTGCGCCCCAGTAGCCCAGTTGCAGGCCGAGTGAAAGTTTTGCCATGGTGTGTCTCCTTGAGTTAACGCGTAACTGTACGTCATCAATGGGCCGGATCGTAAGTGCTATCGGGCCAATTTATCTGACTTCGCCGCTCATTGGTGTTTTCAATCGGCGGCCGCATTGGATAGACTCTGCCTCCTGATTTGCCGCACCCCAGGGAGTAATGTATGAGCCGACTCACCCACCTCGATGACCGCGGTGCTGCCCGCATGGTGGATGTGGGTGCTAAGGCTGTCACGGAGCGAGTCGCCGTGGCCGCTGCGGCCGTGTTCATGCAATCACAGACTATGGCCCTGCTGGAACAGGGTGCGCACAAGAAAGGTGACGTTTTAGCTGTTGCCCGTATAGCGGGCATTCAGGCCGCGAAAAAATGCGCCGACCTGATTCCCCTGTGTCACCCCCTGATGCTGACCTCTGTAGAAGTCAATTTCAGCCTGGAGCCGGACAGGAACCGGGTCAATATTGAAGCGCGCTGCAAGGTGTCGGGCAAGACCGGCGTGGAGATGGAAGCTCTGACCGCAGCCTCCGTCGCTGCTCTGACAATATACGATATGTGTAAAGCGGTGGACCGCGGGATTGAGATTGGCGGCATTACGCTGTTGCATAAAGAAGGCGGAAAATCGGGCGTGTGGCGACGCGCACAGGAGGACGACTCGCAATGCTGACAGTCTTGTTTTTTGCCAGAGTGCGAGAGGAACTTGGTTGTGCTTCACTGGAGCTGGCCTGGCCCGAGGCTGGCCTGGATCTCGATCGCCTGCAGGAGCAATTATGCTGCGAGCACGGCGATGGCTGGCGTGACGTTTTGACACAGGACAACATGGTTCGAGCGATTAACCAGGTCGTCGTGACAGGAAACAGCGCACTGCGCGATGGCGATGAGATCGCTTTTTTTCCACCGGTTACAGGCGGCTGACGTGACGACAACCAAGGCGGCTCAGCCTGGTATCACAGTGAAAGTACAGGCGGCAGATTTCGATGTGGCGCAATTGCAAAAGTCGCTATTGTCCGGTTCAGCCGGGGAGGGCGCTATCACGACGTTTACGGGCTATGTGCGACGTGACAATGAGAATCGACAAGTGGATGTGCTGGAGCTGGAGCACTACCCCGGCATGACGGAACGGAGCATCACGGAGATAGTCACGCAGGCCACCGCGCGCTGGCCAGTGCTTGCAGCCTCTGTGGTACATCGTGTGGGGAAACTTGCACCGGGTGACCAGATTGTGTGGGTAGGCGTGGCGTCCTCGCATCGCGAAGCCGCTTTCAGTGCCTGTGAATTTATTATGGACTACCTGAAAACCCGGGCACCGTTCTGGAAAAAAGAGCAGGGCGACAAGGGTGAGAGCTGGGTATCCGCCAGACAAAGCGATAACAAGCGGGCCGCGCGTTGGCAGGAAGAGGGCGCTGAATAGCCTGAATAGGGGATGTATCGCGTCAAGTATCTGGTGTCCAATGCGGGGCGCGATATACAGTGTGGCAAACAATCCGTTGGATAAGAACAATTTTAAGCATGGGGAGATAATTAAATGAGTTTAGATAGTCGGCAACTGAGAGATGCCCTGGGTCGTTTTGCGACGGGTGTTTGTGTGATCACCACCATAACGGACAAACAGCAGGCTGTGGGTATGACGGCCAACTCGTTTTCCTCCGTCTCGCTGGATCCGCCGCTGGTGCTGTGGGCGCTACAAAATAATTCTGATGTGTATGAGGCATTCGCCACACCGCGCTATTTTGCCGTTAACATTCTGAGCAGCGAGCAGCAGGCCTACTCCAACCAATATGCCAAAAAGGGCCAGCACGACCTGGACCCTACCCACTATCGATTGGGTAAATACGGAGCCCCTATTATTCGCCATGCTCTGGCCACATTTGAGTGTGAATTGCACGCCACTCATGAGGGCGGCGATCATCTCATCATCGTAGGAAAGGTCATCGATATGCAGCAGCGCCCTACCGGTGAGCCACTGTTGTTTTATTGCGGTCGTTACAACGAATTGCACTAGCGCGGTGATCCCGACGATAGATTCCACTGCTCTTGGGCTATTTTATTGTTCGCTTAAGTCTTTATACTTAGCCGCTGATAGCGCAAGAGTCCGTCTTTCATGAAGTTTTGTACCCATTGTGGCAACACCGTTATCCTGCGAGTTCCGGCAGGGGACGATCGCGAGCGATTTGTCTGCAGTAGCTGTGAACTGATCCACTACACCAATCCACGCGTTATCGTCGGCTGTGTACCGGTGTACGAGGGCAAAGTACTGCTGTGCAAACGTGCGATTGAGCCGCGCAAAAACTACTGGACCCTGCCCGCAGGGTTCATGGAGAACGGCGAAACCTCGGTGCAGGGTGCCGCCCGGGAGACCTGGGAGGAAGCCCGGGCAAAAGTCAGTAATATTGATCTCTATCGCATATTTGATGTGCCGTATATCAGCCAGATTTACATGTTCTATCGCTGCGACCTGGACGGTGGCGAGCACGCTGCAGGCCCCGAGAGCCTGGAAACCGGTCTCTACGATGAAAGTAGCGTGCCCTGGGATAACATCGCTTTCCCTGTCATTACGCAGACGCTCAAGGAATATTTCGCCGACGCAGCAGCAGGACACTTTCCGGTGAGGGTGTCCGCAATAGAATATCGCCCGCGGCGCCAATCATTAGACAATCAGGAGTAGTGACCCATGGCATTTCCAAAAATTGGCTTAGTGGCGCCAGCGTTTACGCTGCTGGATCAGGATGGCACCAAGGTCAGCCTCAAGCAGTTCAAGGGTGAGAAGAATGTCGTGCTGTATTTTTACCCCAAGGCGATGACACCGGGCTGCACAGTGCAGGCTTGTGGCATCCGCGACAGTAAAAAAGCGCTGGCCAAACTCGACACCGTGGTGCTGGGTGTCAGCCCGGATCCTGTCGCCCGGTTGGGGCGTTTCATCGAGAAGCAGGATCTCAATTTCACGCTGTTGTCAGATGAGGATCACGCCATCACTGAAAAGTACGGCTGTTGGGATCTGAAGAAATTCATGGGCCGCGAATTTATGGGTGTATTGCGCACCACATTCATCATCGGCAAGGACGGCCGCGTGAAACATGTGATGAATAAGGTGAAAACAAAGTCGCACCACGACGACGTCATCGCGCTCATCAAGGAATTGGGGCTTTAGCCCTCGGCATGCTGAATTATCTGTTCGATGACGTGCCTGAGACTGGGCAACTGCGAGAGATTGTACCGGGCGTGTACTGGTTGCGTATGCCGCTGCCGATGGCGCTGGATCATATCAATCTCTACCTGCTCGAGGATGCCGATGGCTGGTGGATAATTGATACCGGGATAGCGTTGGGGCCGACACAGGCGTTGTGGGAGACGGTGTTTGAACAGCATTTGAAGGGTAAGCCGGTTAAAGCGGTGGTATCCACGCATCACCATCCCGACCATACAGGCATGGCGGGATGGCTGTGTGAGCGGTGGAAGGTGCCGTATTACATTACTGAGGCTGAATACTTCACCGGGCTGTCCTTCAGCAGGACGCTGCCAGAGCATTACAGCTGGACGGTTGAAGAGCATATGGTGCGGTCGGGGTATTTGCCGCAGCAAATAGCAGATGCGCGCGCAGAGTTCAGCGGTTTTGGCAGCATTATCACTCCCATGCCCACGTCCTATCGCCGTCTGGTAGATGGCGCTTTCCTGTCGATCAACGGCAACCGCTGGCAGGTGGTTGTGGGCAGGGGACATTCGCCGGAACACGCCTGCCTCTACTCCAGCGCGCTGAATATCCTCATCTCTGGCGATCAGGTGATCCCCAGAATTACGTCGAATATCAGTGTTTCGGCCGCCGAGCCCGAAGGTAATCCACTCAAAGAGTGGCTCAATTCTCACGAGCGCTTTCTGGATGTATTGCCGGATGATGCACTTGTGCTGCCGGCGCACAACACCCCCTTTTACGGTCTGCATGAGCGCTTGCGCTATTTGATTGAGCACCACGAAGAACACCTGTTGGCGCTGGAAGAGGCGTGCCTCGATGCCTCGTGTTCCGCGATGGAGCTGTTGCCTGTGCTGTTCAAGCGACCCCTGGATGGGCACAACCTCAGTCTGGCGCTGGGTGAGTGCATCGCGCACCTGAACTACCTGCACCAGCGCGGGCAAGTCTCACGCGCGGTGGATGAGCAGGGCCGTTACCGCTACCAGTCTATTGACTCAACCCTGCCGAAACGGTTGCGCCAGCAGCGTCATGCCGCCGAAGATAGTTCGCCAATGCAGGTATAAAAACAATTAAATACAAAAGCTTAAGTTGTAATATTAAAGTTATAAATAGAATAGGGTGGCGCACTGATGTACGCGGACTACTGCCCAATGGGCCTGTCGCTGCAGCGCATTTTTAGACAGATGCCCGGCGTGCCTTTGCGTGATGAAGTCCGGCCGAAGTTGCCGCGTGACAACGCCATTTAAGTTTTCAAACTGGATCGGTAAAACAACGCTATGGAATATATTTCAGTAGAAACCGCTATCGCCACCCCGGGTTTTCGTCTGGTGCTGACTGCAGGTGTGCCGGGGCCATGGGGCGAAGCCGCCAAGTCTATCCTCGCCTACAAGGGCATTAATTACACGCCGGTCTACCAGGAAGGTGCCGGCGAAAATGAAGCACTGCGGCAGTGGACCGGACAAACCTCCGCTCCCGTCGCGGTCTACGACGAGCTGCCGCCGGCCTGCCACTGGTTTGATCTGTTGATGTTGGCGGAGCGCCTTGCGCCCGAAAAACCGCTGGTGCCGCTGGATTGCGCAGAACGCGTTGCGGTGCTGGGTCTATCCTCCCTGATTGTGGGAATGGATGGATTTGGCTGGCATCGGCGACTGCAACTGTTGGCACCTATGATGATGCTGGATGAACCGCCGCAAATGGCCGTGCGGCTGGGCCAGAAGTATGGCTGGACGGAACAGGCCCATGTCGCCGCCATAGGTCGACTGCAGGCAATCAGTGCAGAATTGGATGGCAGATTGGCACGGCAGCAGGAGGAGGGCAGTGAGTATCTGGTGGGTGACTCCGTTTCAGCGGCGGACTTTTACTGGGCGAATATCGCCGGCCTGATCAAGCCACTGCCGCACAAGGACAATCCCATGCCGGACTATATGCGCTCTACCTACGAATCGGCTGATGTGGATACACTGGCCTGCTTGACGCCGCGGCTGGAAGCGCACCGCGACATAATGTACAAGCGTCACATCGCACTCCCTCTCAACTTCTAACACGAGGAATCACCATGCTTTCGCAACAGGAACTCTCAGACCGCTTCGAAATACAGGATTTGGTATTTCACTACTCCCATCTCATCGATACCAAAGAGATCGACCGGCTGCGCGAGGAGATTTTTACGGCCGATGTGCATATCGACTACAGCGCATTCGGTGGCAGTGTCGGCGATCTGGACGAGACGCTGACATTTCTGAAGGCCTCGTTGACCAATGAATTGTTTCCCCACAGCCAGCATCTCAATGCCAATATCCAGATCCAGCTAAATGGCGACACGGCGACGGGGCGAGTGATGTGCTTTAATCCGATGGAGATGGCCCTGCCCGACAGCGAGAACCAGACCTTCTTCCTCGGTTTATGGTACGTGGACGAGTACCGTCGCACGGATAAGGGCTGGCGTATTACGCGCCGAGAGGAAGTCAAAAGCTGGACGTTCAATACGCCCGATTTTATGAATTTCTAGGCTTTTCCTGCACCGATTCAGCCCAGGATTCCGGCAGGTAATCCAGCTGGAGTTTCTGTACCGCATCACGCAGGCTCGCTTCCAGGGCGTCCAGAGCTTGGGCACCGATCTTGTGCGCGTAATGGGCGCGCACCTGGTCAACTACCTCCACGCTGTCCACCGCCAGCGCCATGCCGCGCTGGGTCAGCCGGATTTCCTTGGCCCGTTTATCGCCGCCATCAATATCCCGCGACACATAGCCCGTGCGCTCTAACTCCTTGAGCATTTTCCCCATGGCCTGCTGTGTCACCTGGGCGCGTTCAGCCAGTTCCGTGACGCGTACGGCGCCCATGCCCAGATTGGCAAATACAGCACTGTGCGACGAGCGGATGTCGGGGTAGCCGCGAGCTGCGAGGCCCTCCCAGATACGCCGTTCAAAATCACGGGAAAATTCCCGCAGCAAACGCGAGAGGTTATTGGATAGTCGGTGTGCGATGGCCTGGTTATTCTCGGCAGCGGTTTTGGTCACACGGTCTACCTCTGTGTTATTTTCGGCATTACGTGACTTTCATTGTAGTCTGATACCGGCGGCTGTCACGCTGGAGCGCGATAACTTTGCGCACGAATTGGTCGTGGTGAGACGCTTCCGGTACACTGCGGCGCTTTTCAGAACACAGGAAACAGGCAATGGCGAAGATAATTACCTGCAATACCAATGGCATCCGGTCGGCTGCCTCGAAAGGCTTTTTCGACTGGTTGAACGCCCAGCAGGCTGATGTCGTCTGTATTCAGGAAACCAAAGCGCAGGTCGAGCAACTGTCCGATCCGGTATTTTCCCCGGCGGGTTATCACTGCTTTTACAACGACGCGATTAAAAAGGGGTACAGCGGTACTGCAGTGTACTGCAAAGTGAAACCGCAGCGCGTGACAACCCGCCTGGGTTGGGATCCGGCAGACTCCGAGGGACGTTACACACAGGTCGACTTCAAAGGTCTCAGTGTCATCTCCCTCTACATGCCCTCAGGATCCAGCAGCGAGGCAGCGCTTGAAAAAAAATTCCGCTTTATGGATGAATTTCTTGAGCACCTCAAAACCCTGCGCCGCGCAAGGCGCGAGGTGATCCTGTGCGCAGACTGGAATATCTGCCACAAAGAAATCGATCTGAAAAACTGGCGCCCCAACCGGAAAAACTCCGGCTTCCTGCCCGAGGAGCGGGCCTGGCTGGACATCCTCTACGACGAGGTGGGCTATGTGGATTCCTTCCGTCTGGTCAACCAGGAAGCCGAACAGTACACCTGGTGGTCGAACCGCGGGCAAGCCAGGGCCAATAACGTGGGATGGCGCCTGGACTACCAGGTGATAACGCCCAAGCTGGTCGACAAGGTAACTTCGGCCTCGATTTACACACAAGAGCGCTTTTCTGACCACGCCCCGCAGATCATGGAATATGACTTCGAGATAACGGCCTAATCCTGTTGAGAGGTGTAGTGACGGCTTTTTGGAACGGTGGTATTGCTACAGACACGTTTCACCTTCCGCTACGCGATTAATTCCAAATCGAGACGGTTCTCAGTCTGCTTGATAATTGCGAGATGCAGGGAAACCCTGTAAATTACTCGGGTTTTCCACGCTCTTTCCAGAGCCCTCGCACAAGAGAATATATTGATGAGTCTGTTTATAGCCAGTGCCCACGCGCAGGATGCCGGAGCCGCTGCCCCCGGTGGTGACATGTTCCAGATCCTGTTCCTAGTCGGACTGTTCGTCCTTTTCTACTTTATCGCCATACGCCCACAGCGTAAACGCCAAAAAGAACACACGGCCATGGTGGGACAACTGGGCAAGGGTGATGAAGTCGTTACCAGTTCCGGCATCCTCGGCAAGGTCACAGGATTGGACGACAACTATATGGTGCTGAACGTGGCGCCTAACGTCGAGATGAAGTTTCAGCGTGTTCACCTGCACGCCATACTGCCCAAAGGCACCTTGAAGTCCATCGCCTGACAATGGCACTGGTCTACCCTCGTAAGATAGATCTGGCGCAGACGCCAACCCCTTTGCAGTACCTCGAACGCGCATCCCAGAAATGGGGGCGCGGTCACCGCCTGTGGGTAAAGCGCGACGACCTGACCGGTTGTACCCTCAGTGGTAACAAAGTCCGCAAGCTGGAATTTATTACCGCACATGCCATCGATAATGGCTATGACACCCTGCTCACGTGCGGCGGTGTGCAGAGCAATCACTGCCGCGCGACTGCGCTGTCCGGTGCACAACTGGGGCTGGGTGTACATCTGCTGTTGCGCGGCGACGAACCTGCAGAGCGCGATGGCAACTTCCTGCTGGATCATCTGGCGGGTGCCGCGGTCAATTGCTATCCCTCGGATTATTTTGTCAGAGAGATAGACGCACTTTTTCGCCAGTGGCAGGAGCACTACGCAGCGCAAGGGCACAAGGCCATGGTAGTACCCACCGGTGGCAGCGACGGCATTGGTGCCTGGGGCTATATTGCCGCGTGTGAGGAGTTGGCCAGTGACTTTCACGCCGCCGGGATAGAGCAGGCGCACATTGTCACGGCTACCGGCTCAGGGGGCACACAGACAGGCTTGACCCTCGGCGTCGCGTTACACCAATTACCCGCCACCGTCTGGGGCGTCAATGTCTGCGACAATGCACAGTACTTCCTCGATAAGGTTGCCAGCGACGCGGCAGATTGGCAGCGCATTTATCCCAATGCTCCTGCTGTGACCATAGAGCCCCGGGTATTGGATGGTTACGTCGGCCAGGGCTATGCGGTCGCCTCGCAGGAGGTGTTTGATCTCATTGCACAATTGAGCCGCCTGGAAGGGTTGGTGCTGGACCCCGTGTATACCGGCAAAGCCTTCGCCGGTATGTTGGCGGAAATTGCCGCTGGGCGATTCGAAGGCTGCCGCGACATCGTGTTTGTCCACACCGGCGGAATTTTCGGTGTGTTCCCGCAGCGATCCGGTTTCAACGGGGCGACTGCGGCAGGCTTGAAAACATAATAACAGGGATCTGGGCTATACCATGACAGCAGTGATTACCACCATAAACGATTGGGCCTGGGGGCCGTTGATGCTAGCCCTGTTGCTGGGCACCGGCATCTTCCTGACGATCGGCTTGCGCTGTATGCCGATCCTCAAAATACCCGCAGCATTCCGCCTGATGATGCAGGGACGCAAGAGCACGGCGGAGGGTGACATCTCACCCTTTGGCGCGCTGATGACGGCGCTGTCGGCCACTGTCGGTACGGGTAATATCGCCGGGGTGGCCACTGCGATCGCGCTGGGTGGACCCGGTGCACTGTTCTGGATGTGGATGACCGCTTTATTCGGGATGGCCACCAAGTATGCCGAGGCCGTTCTGGCGGTACGCTTTCGCGAGCAGGATGAAAAGGGCAATTACAGCGGCGGGCCCATGTACTACATTAAAAATGGCCTGCACAAACGGTGGCACTGGCTGGGTGTCACCTTTGCCATCTTCGGTAGTCTCGCCGGATTTGGTATCGCCAATACGGTGCAGTCGAACTCGGTGTCCCAAGTGCTACACGATTCGTTCGCAGTGCCACCCCTGGTGACAGGTTTGGTACTCATGGTGCTGGTTGGTGCGGTGGTGCTCGGTGGTATCAAACGCATCTCCGTCGTCGCCAGTTGGCTGGTGCCCTTTATGGCACTGGGGTATGCGGGAGCGGCACTGATCATTATCGGACTTAACGCAGAGCAGGTACCGGCCGCGATTGCCACCATCGTCACCAGTGCATTTACCCCAACAGCGGCCACGGGCGGTTTTGCGGGCGCCACAGTGTGGGCAGCGTTGCGCTTTGGCGTGGCACGGGGAATTTTCTCCAATGAGGCAGGGCTCGGCAGTGCACCTATTGCCCATGCCGCAGCGCGCACTAACCAGCCTGTGCAGCAGGGGATGATCGCCATGCTGGGCACGTTCATCGACACACTGATCATCTGTACAATGACAGGTCTTGTCATTGTGATTACTGATGTGTGGCCCAGCGGTGTCAGTGGCGCGAGCCTGACCACGAGTGCTTTCTCGAGTGCGTTGCCGGGAGGAGAATATATTGTCGTGGCGAGCCTGTGCCTGTTCGCCTTCACGACCATGATCGGCTGGTCGTTCTACGGCGAGCGCTGCATGGTGTTCCTGTTTGGCGCCCGAGCTGTCACGCCGTTTCGGGTGGCCTGGGTGCTGGTAGTGCCGGTGGGTACGGTGTTTCATCTGGACACAGTGTGGTTGATTGCCGATACGCTCAACGCCTTCATGGCACTTCCGAATCTTATTGCACTACTGTTGTTGGCGCCGCTGGTGTTCAAGATCACGCGGGACTATTTTGCCCGCGCTGAACCACAGCGGGGCTGATGATCGATAATTTTTGTGAGCTTTTATCCCGCTGGTGGATGCCAGGACATGTGAGTATGCTATCGGAATGCTAAATCCACCCAACGACAAGCTCATCATCGCGATTTCATCTCGAGCGTTGTTCAATCTTGATGAAAGCCATGAAGTCTACGAAAAAGAGGGCCTGCAAGCCTACTCCCAATACCAGGTTGACCACGAAGATCAACCGCTGGACCCCGGTGAGGCATTTCCACTGGTGAAGAAACTGCTCAGGCTGAATGACAGCCTGGCTGAAGATGCGCAGGTACAGGTCGTTTTATTGTCGCGCAACAGTGCTGATACCGGTCTGCGAGTGTTCAATTCCATACAGCACTACGAACTCGATATCAGTCGTGCAGCGTTTTGTGGCGGTCAGAGTCCCTGGCGTTACATCAATGCCTTTGGCTGCAAACTGTTTCTCTCCAACGAAGCGGAAGACGTGCGCCATGCACTCGAATGCGGGGTCGCAGCGGCCACGCTGGTATCACGCAGGGGCGGCGCCACTGACAGTGAGCAATTGCGTTTTGCGTTTGACGGGGACGCCGTGTTGTTCTCCGATGAAGCGGAGCAGGTGTACAAACGCGACGGGCTGGAAGCCTTTACCGCCAGTGAAAAAGCCGCTGCGCGGCAGCCACTGGCAGGCGGGCCTTTCAAGCCATTTCTCTCCGCTCTGCATCATCTGCAACAGGCTTTTCCTCCCACTGAGGCCCCTATCAGAACTGCATTGGTGACTGCGCGCTCGGCACCGGCGCATGAGCGTGTGATCCGGACACTGCGGGCCTGGGATATTCGTATCGATGAATCCATTTTCCTGGGCGGGCTGAATAAAACCGAGTTTCTCCGGGCGTATCAGGCCGACGTCTTTTTTGATGATCAGCCGGCACATTGCGCCTCTGCCAGTCCTCATGTGGCCACCGGGCATGTGCCCCATGGTGTAGCGAACCCCTGACGCCCATCGGGACGGGTTATTTCCTATTTGTTTGGCAAACCATCG
Organism: Halioglobus sp.; assembly: GCA_037969215.1. Lineage (GTDB taxonomy): Bacteria > Pseudomonadota > Gammaproteobacteria > Pseudomonadales > Halieaceae > Marimicrobium. The sequence goes on along the minus strand of JBBKWY010000144.1, from coordinate 24,163 downwards.
TTTTAGTGGCTATTCTGCATATCAATAGAGTGCGCGTACACAACGGATTGTCCCGGTTCACTTGGAGGTTAGCATGAAGCTTCAGCAGTTGCGGTATATCTGGGAGGTGGCGCATCACGATCTCAATGTTTCGGCCACCGCACAAAGCCTCTATACGTCACAACCGGGCATCAGTAAGCAGATTCGATTGTTGGAGGATGAACTGGGTGTCGAGATTTTTGCGCGCAGTGGCAAGCATCTCACCCATGTAACACCGGCTGGCGAGGCTATCCTCAAAGCGGCGGAGGAAGTGCTGTTCAAGGTGAAAAGTATTCGCCAGGTGGCAGAGGAGTACGCCGACGAGAAGAAAGGCAGTCTCTCCATCGCCACCACCCACACCCAGGCACGTTACGCGCTGCCCAATACCATCAAATCTTTTATCGAGCGCTATCCCGACGTCTCCTTGCATATGCATCAGGGTACGCCCCTGCAGATTTCCGAGATGGCGTCAGATGGGACGGTAGATTTTGCCATTGCAACCGAAGCGCTGGAACTGTTCTCAAACCTGATTATGATGCCGTGTTATCGCTGGAACCGCTGCATTTTGGTCCCCAGAGACCACGCTCTGGCACAGGTGTCCAGGCTGACTCTGGAAGACGTCGCCGCGCAGCCCATTGTGACTTATGTGTTTGGGTTTACCGGGCGCTCCAAACTGGATGATGCATTTCTGGACAAAGGCCTGGTGCCCAGAGTCGTGTTCACCGCAACGGATGCGGATGTCATTAAAACGTATGTCAGGCTTGGTCTGGGCATCGGTATTATAGCCGCGATGGCCTATGATGAAACTATCGACAGCGACCTGGTAGCCCTCGATGCCAGCCATCTGTTTTCGAGCAGTGTTACCCAGATCGGCTGCCGCAAGGACACCTTCTTGCGCGGCTACATGTTTGAGTTTATCGAGGACTTTGCCCCCCACCTGTCGCGCGATCTGGTCGCCGACGCCTTTGGGTGTCACAACAAGGCAGAGCTGGCGGAACTTTTCTCACATCTGGAGCTGCCAGTTTACTGAAGTTTGGCCCCGGCATTTTGCCACAGGGACTTGTGTCAGCAGTCCCGCAGTGTTTAGACTGTCGCGCTGAAACACCAACGCATCCCACCAAAGGAGAATGACACGTGGAACTGGCCTGCCTGGACCTGGAAGGGGTGCTTGTACCGGAAATCTGGATAGCCTTTGCCGAGCGCACCGGTATCGAGGAATTGCGCGCGACTACCCGTGATATCCCGGATTACAATGTATTGATGAAACAGCGTCTGGCCCTGTTGGATCAGCACGGGTTGAAGATTAACGATATACAGGAAGTGATCGCGACGCTGGAACCCCTGCCGGGTGCTATCGAGTTTGTCGACTGGCTGCGTGAGCGCTTTCAGGTGATTATTCTCTCTGATACCTTCTATGAGTTCTCCCAGCCACTGATGCGCCAATTACACTGGCCGACCCTGCTCTGTCACCGTCTGGTTATCGACGATGCCGGTAGGGTAGTGGATTACAAGCTGCGCCAGGAAGACCCCAAACGGGCGTCAGTAAAAGCATTGCACACCCTCAACTACCGTGTACTCGCCGCTGGCGACTCCTACAATGACACCACGATGCTCTCTGAAGCCGATGTCGGCTTCCTGATACACGCGCCGCAAAACGTGATTGACGAGTTTCCGCAGTTTAAATCTGTGGCGACGCTGGCGGAACTGAAGGTCGCTTTTGTGGAGGCCAGTGACCGCAGCCTAGAACTCTGACGTCACTGACTGCTCCAGCGCTGCCAGAAATTTGCCCACCTTGTCGTAGGATTCCTGATACTCCTGCTGCCAGTCGGAATCGGCGACAATGCCGCCGCCGCCCCAGCAGCGTATAACACCGTTATCACATAGCAGGCTGCGGATAGCGATATTGCTGTCCATTCGGCCGTCCGCGCTGACATAGAGTACCGAACCACAATAGACATCGCGTTCATGGGTCTCCAGTTCAGCGATGATCTCCATCGCGCGCCGTTTTGGTGCGCCGGTGATTGAACCCCCGGGGAAGCTGTCGCGCAGCAGTTCCCAGGCGCTGCAATCGGCGCGTAGTTCGCCGCTGATGGTGCTCACCAGATGATGCACGGTGGGGAAACTCTGTACGTCAAATAACCGATCGACATGAATGCTACCTGGCATACAGCTGCGGCCGAGATCATTGCGCAGCAGGTCTACGATCATCAGATTTTCCGCACGGTCTTTTTGGGAGGCGCGCAGTTCCCGCTTCGCCAGTTCATCCAGATGGGGATCGCTGTGGCGTGGCCGGGTGCCTTTGATCGGAGAGGTTTCTACGTGATGGCCGTGCAGCGACAGGAATCGCTCTGGCGAAAGGCACATGAGTGTCGCGTCCTGGGCCAGACTGAGATACGCGGAAAAAGGGGCTGCGGCCACCGCGCGCAGCGTTTTATAGGCGTGCCAGGGGTCGCCGCTGTACGCTGCGCTGAAACACTGTGTAAGATTGACCTGATAACAATCCCCGGCTTCGATATAACGTTTAATACGATCAAATGCCTCCCGGTACTGCGTTGCGGTGACGTTGGACACGAAGCGTTTGCTCAGTGCAAAGTCGGCGCTGATGCGGTGGGACGGTTGGCGTAACCTGGCTAATAAATCATTGCGTTCAGCGAGTCCGACGCGAGGTTGTAATACCAGCGTTGCGCGCTGCAGCAGGTGATCCTGCACGACGCACCAGTCATATGCACACAATTGCACAGCGGGAAAAGTGCTCACCGTCGATGCGCCCTGAATGTTGTGCAGCCCTTTCCCGACATCGTAGCCCAGATAGCCCAGCAGTCCGCCGCAAAAGGGAATGTCTGACGATACCGGTTGAATGCCCTGATAATGCTCGTGGTGGAAGTGAGTCAGTTGACTAAAAAATGCCTGGCACTGCGTCTCGTCGGCGCCCGGTATCAGCTGGGGCACATCGGTGCGCCAGGGCTGCGCGGTCAAAATATCGTAGCGGCCAGCGCTGGTGTGCGGAAAACTGCTATCCAGCAGTGCCGCGCGTGGCAAATCCCGAATCCGGTCGAACAGCTCGCAGCTATCTGCGAAGTAGGGGATTTCCTCCAGATGGACGGACTTGCTCATCGGCTTACGTCCACTCTGTAGAGGACGGTAATCCCGGCTGGATGGCCTGCTGTGTCAGGACGGCGCATATAGCGTGAAATTCCGTTGCGATGGCGGGAAGGGAAACGCAGTTTAAAGTTGCAACCTGCATTGAAATAACCGGCATCTACGCTGAAAAGCCAGAAATGTCGCCCCAGCTCAATTGACTTTGTAGGCTCGGCAAATTACTGTATCAGCCCGCAATTTGGCCAGATTTGCATCCTAAGCCCGACTGCAACGAGTTGCAACCAGCGCGTCTTTTTGCAAAGCGTAATTCGAATACTCCATCACCCTGTGGGAAACCTTTGGACCAAGGAATATGACGACGAAGAAGAACAGCAATAATCTTACCGCCTCGCTGAATAATCCCTTTGCCGAGAGTAAGGAGCGCGAGTTTCGCGTGCCTGGTCAGGTCGCCTCGGCGCCGGGGCTCTACGAAGAGGCCCTCAAATCGGGCTGGGATTTACAGCAGCGGCCGCAGCAGGCCGCCGGCGTCAAAAACATACAGCGCCAGCACCAGAAGAACCGCATGACGATCTGGGAGCGCATTCGCTACCTCAGTGACGAGCCGCCGACAGTGTTGTATCAGAACTGGGGGCCCAATCTCGATGGTGCATCGCTGGTGACGGCTATCATCAAGATCAACGGCCGGGACGTCGCGCTTTACGGCCACGACTTTACGGTGCGGGCCGGCTCTATGGATGCCACTAACGGCGCGAAACTCGCCCGCCTGTTTGAACTTGCGGCCAAGCAGCGTATTCCGGTGGTGGGTATCAATGATAGCGCCGGTGCCTTTATCCCGGCCGGTGTTGGTGGTCTGGATGGTTACTCGGAAGCCTTCGCCGCGCTGCGCCGCATCAGCGGTATCGTGCCGAGTATTATGTGTATGTTTGGCTTTAACGCCGGCGGTGGCTCCTACCTGCCGCGGCAGGGCAGCTTTTTGATTCAGCCCAATGAAACATTTTTCGGCCTGACCGGGCCGGGCGTGGTCAAATCTGTACTGGGGGAAGACGTCACACCGGACGAACTGGGTGGCCCCGGCGTACACAGCCAGTCTGGCGTCACGGATTTCGTGGTCAGGGACGAAGTGGAAGCGCTGCGCAAGGTGCGCGCGTTACTCAATTACTTACCTGATCACAACGGCGAGCTCGCGCCATTCCAGGCCAGCTCCGACCCGGTTGATCGCAAAACCTGGGATATCGATATCCTGCTGAAAAAAGCCCTCAATTCTCCCACCGGTTTCAACACGCCGATCGATATCACCATACTGATCCAGCAACTGTGTGATCACGGCGACTTTCTGGAAATCCAACCCGACCGGGCGCGCAATACTGTCACCGCGCTGGGCCGTATGGGCGGCAATGTGATTGGCTTCGTTGCCAATAACTCGGCAGTAGCCTCCGGTCAGATCGATATCGACGCTGCCTATAAAAACGCCCGTTTTATTCGCTTTTGCAATTTGTACAATATTCCTGTCGTGTTCCTCGAAGACACCACCGGCTTTTTGCCCGGCAAAGAGCAGGAGAGCCGTGGCATTATCCAGGCCGGGCGCGCCATGCTGGACGCCATTGTGGATTTGCGTACACCGCGCTTTCTGGTGCTGGTGCGCAATGCCTTCGGTGGCGCCTACGCCGCGTTCAACAGCTTTTCGGTGGGGGCGGATTTTGTCGTCGCACTGCCTACCACGCGCGTGGCTGTTATGGGCCCGGCAGGTGTTGAGTATGTGTACAAGACAGAGTTACGCAAGATACGGGGTTCTGTCGCTGAAAAAGTAGAGGCCGAGACCGCGGCCCAGGTTGCCGCCGGTCTTTCCGACGCACAGGCTAAAGAAGCTGCGCAGGAACTGGTCGCTGCATGGGTCAAGTCAGAAGAGGCGCTGCTGGCAGAGCGCTATGCCCGCGAGCTGATGAATCCTAATGAAGCACTCAGCCTGGGATCAATCTCGCAGATCGTCATGCCCTCGGACCTGCGCCAGGTGATAACAGAAAACATGGCATTCTATCTGCGCAGATACCAGCCCGAGCCGTTGCAGTCTGTGCAACGCGAATTCCACTAGACCGAATCCCGGCTAACTCACTTTAAAGGAAGACAGGCGTGTCCAACGAATTTTACCTGAGTAACCCGCTTATCCATCGCGATCGCAAACTGGGAGACGGGGCCACAGAATGGGAGCGGCAGTTCGACTGCACGCACATTCGGCCACTGATTATCTGCCGCGGCCCAATTCGCAAAGAAGCGATGGACGTATTCACCGAGATGGGAATTACACACTTTGGCATTTTGTTGTCGGAGAAAGATTCCATTGTTTACCGCAATGCTATCGCGCCGGAACTGCGTTCGCTGACGAATCCGGACCGGGTCCATCGCGTGCCGGATTACAGCGGTGCTGACAAGGAAGAGCGGGAACAACGCATTGACCAGATCATCAATATTGCGCGGGAAAACAACTACAACGCAATCTTTGCCGGTTACGGTTTTATGGCTGAGGACGAGGCTATGGTGGCGGCCATGGAAGCTGCCGGACTGAATTTTATCGGCCCTTGCTCACGCACCGTGCACGACGCTGGCTTGAAGGATGAAGCCAAACGCACCGCACTGAAATGCGGTGTGTCTGTCACGCCGGGTATCGACAACGGCACGGCACTGACCCTGCTCAAAAAGCATCCGGATGTCGCTGCATTACAGGCGCTGGTGGATAAACACGGCCTCGCCGTGGAGAGCGCAGCGCTGGCCGACGAATCAATCACCCTCGAAGACAAGGCCGATACGGTTCTTGCGGCGTCCTATAAAAAGGGCCTGGATCTTTATACGGTTGATGAACTCTGCGTCACGCTCACGGAAGCCGTGGCGAAGATGACCGCCGACTATCCTCAAAACCGTGTGCGTCTGAAAGCGATCAGTGGCGGCGGTGGTAAGGGGCAGCGAATTCTCGGTATCGGTGAATCCGCCCGCACCGCTGAAATGGTGCGTGAAATCCTCAATGAGGTAAAAACCACCGGCGTTGGCGATAACAAGAATGTCCTCGTCGAGTTGAACATCGAAACCACTCGCCACCAGGAAATTCAGGTCATAGGCAACGGCCAATGGTCCCTGTCCATGGGCGGGCGCGATTGCTCCCTGCAAATGCATGAGCAGAAACTGCTGGAAGTGTCGGTCACTGTAGAGTCACTGCAAAGAGCACTGGCCCAGGCAGAGGCGGGCGGACATGCAGAGGAAGTCCGGGTACTGAAGCAGGACCTTGTGACTCTGAAGGCCATGGAGCAGGAGGCTGAACGCTTCGGCGAAGCGGTGGGTTTGGATTCAGTGTCAACCTTCGAATGTATCGTAGACCGCGACAAGCATTTCTTCATGGAAATGAATACCCGTATCCAGGTTGAGCACCGCGTCACTGAGTTGTGCTACGCGCTGAAATTCGCCAATCCACAGAATGCGGATGAGTTTTTTGTCGTGGAGTCGCTGGTAGAAGCCATGGTGCTGCTGGCTGCCCACGCCGAGAAATTACCGCGGCCTGAGCGTCTGGTGCGCATGAATGACAGCGTTGAGGCCAGACTTAACGCCACCAATCAGGCCTTGCAGCCACACGCAGGTGGCGTTATCGAAGCCTGGAGTGATGCGAGTCACGGTGAAATTCGCGACGACCAGGGTATCAGCCTGCACAACCCCGATACCGATGTGTTCATGAAGTACACGCTCGCCGGTGCCTATGATTCCAATATCGCCCTGTTGCTGACTGTGGGCGAGACCCGTCTTGATACCTACCAGAAGATGGCGGAGGCCATTCGCCTCACCCGCATGCGAGGGCGCGATCTGGCCACCAACCTGGAATTCCATTACGGGCTGGTGAACTGGTTTATCGGCCAGAATATCAATGCCAGACCGACCACCCGGTTTATTGTTCCCTACCTCACCGCAGTAGGAGAGTTGAAACAGCAGGCCAATAATCTCGACATAGCGCATGCTTACGCAGAGCTCGGTAAGACGGCGCTGTCTCAGGTAGAGGGCGAGGCGCGCGCGGCGCTGGCAGACACGCTACAACTCAAGGAATCCTTGTTGATGCGCCCGTTGACGAGTCTGCTGGAAGAGCCGCACATTCTCAGCGGCTGGCTCAGCATCAATCGCGATTGCTATACCCTTATTGACGGCAAGATCTGCTGGAATGAGAATCCGATTGAACTGCTGGCGGACACCTATCACTTCCTTAATATGGATTTTCTGGTCGGTGATGCGCCACCTGCAGCGGCGATGATCTGGGACCACGACAATGCCATCCTGCAGGATGCGCTGGAATTTTACAGTGAACTCAACGAACGCCTGGCAGCCGAAGACTGGATGGAGCTGTGCGCAGCACTCGAGGCCAGCGAGCCGCCCGCGGGCTTCGATGCTGACCTCTGGAACCAGGTGCGCGGTGCCCATCAGGGCTATCAGGCGGGTACGGACATCCTTGCCGTGCTACCCAGTATCGCCGAGGCCACCGGTTTTTATGCGCTGACGGTGAACGCCGATCTCAGTATTGATATACCGGAGCGTCTCACCGACGAGGCCTTGCAGAAGGCCATGTCGAAGGTGCTGGTGCCGCCGCCAATAGCCCGCTCCGATGAGATTCTCACGATAAGTGGCGGGATGTTCTACTCCCGTGAGACGCCAGCGCACGACGTGTACGTTAGCGAAGGCGATCACTTCAACGCCGGTGATCCCTTGTTTATCGTGGAAGTTATGAAAATGTTCAACAAGGTTTATGCGCCTTTCTCTGGCACCATCGCAAAAGTACTGGTGGATACGGATGGCAGCATTATCAGTAAGGGGCAAGCGATCTTCAAGATTGTGCCCGATGAAGTGGTAGTAGAAGTTTCCGCAGAAGAAGTCTCCGCGCGGCGAACGGCAGCTACCGCTACGTTTTTACAGCAGTTGTAAAGAGGACATCAGATGATTACTGCCCTGGACCATATCGCCATTGCTGTGCCGGATCTGGAAAAAGCCATACAGCGTTTTGTTACCGATTTTGGCTTGCCACTGGGTGGCACCGAAGATGTAGAGTCGGCCAAAACCACTGCGGCGTTTCTGCCGCTGCCGCCGACCAGTATCGAGCTGGTCCACCCGCTGCGCGGAGAGGGGCCTGTGGCCACCTATCTGGAGAAAAAGGGCGGCGGGCTGCATCACCTGTGTTTCCGCTCTGATGATATCGATGCGGATGTCGCACGACTGCGTGAGAAGGGCTATCAGTTTCTCGCTGATGCACCGACGCCGGGCGCGCATGGCGCCCGTGTCATTTTCATTCACCCGAAAAGCTGCGACGGCGTGTTGATCGAGATCAATCAACCCGCCGAGGACCATTGAGGTTTAGCCTATGAGTGACAAGATTTACGATAAGTCCAGCGCTACGCCTGCAAGCTGGAAAGAGTTGGCCACCAAGCAATCAAAGGGCAAAAGCCCCGACGACCTGGTGTGGCACACGGCTGAAGATATCGATGTAAAACCGCTGTACACCGCAGCTGATATGGAAAACCTTGAGTACACCGATACGATGCCGGGCATGTCGCCCTATGTGCGCGGCCCGCAGGCGACCATGTACACCGGGCGCCCGTGGACGATTCGGCAGTACGCCGGGTTTTCTACCGCAGAAGAATCCAATGCGTTTTATCGCAAGGCACTGGATGCCGGCGGTCAGGGCGTGTCCGTCGCCTTTGACCTGGCCACACACCGGGGTTATGACTCCGATCACCCACGCGTTTCCGGCGATGTGGGTAAGGCGGGTGTAGCGATCGACTCCGTCGAGGATATGAAAATACTCTTTGACGGCATTCCGCTGGATAAAGTATCTGTTTCCATGACCATGAACGGCGCCGTATTGCCGGTGTTAGCAGGTTACATCGTGGCGGCCGAGGAGCAGGGCGTAGATCAGAAAGATCTGGCCGGCACCATCCAGAACGATATTCTCAAAGAGTTCATGGTGCGCAATACCTACATCTATCCACCGACCCCCAGCATGAAAATCATTGGCGACATCATCGCGTATTGTTCGTCGAGCATGCCGCGTTTTAATACGATTTCCATCTCCGGATACCACATCCAGGAAGCCGGCGCCAACGCGGCCCTTGAACTCGCCTACACGCTGGCGGATGGCAAGGAGTATATCCGCACCGCGATTGCCGCTGGCCTGGGCATCGATGATTTTGCGCCGCGCCTGTCCTTTTTCTGGGGCATCGGCATGAACTTTTATATGGAGATTGCGAAGATGCGCGCAGCGCGTCTGTTGTGGGCCAGGATTGTGTCCGAGTTCGATCCGCAGAATCCCAAGAGTTCCATGCTGCGGACTCACAGCCAGACGTCCGGTTGGTCTCTGACCGAACAGGATCCTTACAACAATGTGGTGCGCACAACAATCGAAGCCATGGCGGCGGTCTTCGGTGGGACTCAGTCACTGCATACCAACGCACTGGATGAAGCCATCGCGCTGCCGACAGAGTTCTCTGCGCGCATCGCCCGTAATACCCAGTTAATCATCCAGGAAGAAACCGGTATCACCCGCGTGGTCGATCCCTGGGGCGGTTCCTACATGATGGAGAACCTGACCCAGGACATCGCCGATAAGGCCTGGGAACTGATTGAAGAAGTGGAGGCCGCTGGCGGCATGGCGAAAGCCATTGAAACGGGCATGCCCAAAATGCGTATCGAAGAAGCCGCTGCCAAAAAACAGGCGCGTATTGACCGGGGCGAGGACGTCATCGTTGGCGTCAACAAGTACCGCATCAAGGAAGAAGGCAATGTCGATATCCTCGATATCGACAACGAAGCCGTGCGTAAATCACAGGTAGCTCGCCTTGCCAGTATTCGCAGTAGTCGCGATGAAAGCGCGGTAGAAGCCGCGCTTGAGGACATTTACCAGTGTGCTGTCAGCGGTGAGGGCAACTTGTTGGCGCTGGCCGTTGAAGCCACCCGTCGCCGCGCGACCGTAGGGGAGATATCTTCCGCGATGGAACGAGAATTTGGCCGCTTCAAGGCACACGCGCAGACTGTTTCCGGCGTTTACGGCGCCGCGTTTGAGGAAGACCAGAACTGGCAGGATATCAGCAAGGATATCGACAGCTTCGTAGAGCAGTACGGCCGCAGGCCACGGATGCTGGTGTGTAAAATGGGGCAGGACGGTCATGACCGGGGTGCCAAGGTTGTTGCAACGGCCTTCGCCGATGTCGGTTTTGATATCGATCTGTCGCCAATGTTCTCCACACCGGAAGAAGTGGCGCGTCAGGCGATTGAGAACGATGTTCACGTGGTCGGTGCCTCTTCGTTGGCGGCGGGTCACAAGACGTTAGTGCCGGAGTTGGTGGCCGAACTCAAGAAGCAAGGTGCTGAGGATATTGTGGTGATCGCGGGTGGCGTGATTCCGCGGCAGGATTACGATTTCCTTTATAACGCAGGTGTGAAGTGTATTTTTGGGCCGGGGACGCCGATTCCGCAGTGTGCGCGGGAAGTACTTGATGCAGTGAAAGCTGCTCAGGCTTAATTATGTTGGTTGTTGAGCCGAGCCGCGGTAGCACCTGTATCCCTTGCAGGACACGCCGTAAACCCATCCATGGGGGCTCGAGCTCGGCATCCATGCCTCGCACGGTCCTGCAAGGGATACAGGCACCACCACGTCTCTCTACCTAACGTGATTCAAATGACTAAGTTTAATCTACAGGACCTTCTCAGCGGCAATCGTCGCGCTCTGGCTAAGGCGATCACTGTGATCGAGAGCACGCTCGATACGCACCGGGAGCAGGCGCAGAGTATTCTTGAGGAAGTATTGCCCCACAGCGGCAACAGTATTCGCATTGGTATCACCGGTGTGCCTGGTGTGGGTAAATCTACGTTTATCGAAGCGTTTGGTTTGTACCTGATCGCCCAGGGTAAGCGAGTAGCCGTACTCGCCGTTGACCCCAGTTCGCCCATAGCCGGCGGTTCCATACTGGGCGACAAGACACGTATGGAAGAGCTGTCGCGCCGCGAGGAAGCCTTTATACGGCCGACGCCGGCGGCTGGTGCACTCGGTGGCGTGGCACAAAAAACCCGTGAAACCATGCTGTTGTGTGAAGCCGCTGGTTACGATGTGATTCTGGTTGAGACGGTTGGAGTAGGGCAGTCGGAGTACCAGGTGGCGGGCATGGTGGATTTCTTTATGGTTCTGATGCTGCCGGGCGGCGGCGATGAACTGCAGGGGATCAAGAAAGGCATCATGGAGCTGGCGGATGCGCTGGTGATCAACAAGGCCGATGGTGACAGCGAAAAACTCGCTAACATGACGAAGCGCCAGTACAGCAGTGCGATCAGTCTGCTGCGGCATAACAGTTTCTGGACTCCAAGGGTAATGACTTGTTCGGCGCTGACCTCGACGAATATCGATGCGGTGTGGAATATGTTGCTTGAGTATTACAACGAGGCGCAGGAGTGTCAGGCATTTGTCAGCAAGCGCAATCAACAAAATCTTGATTGGATGCGTCAGCTGCTGAATCAAATGCTGTTGTTAAAGCTATCGCAGAACGCTACGGTGAAATCGATGTTGCCAGCGCTGGAGAAGTCGGTGGAGCGTCAGGAGATCACCGCGTTTGCTGCGGTCAGGCAAATTATGGATCACCTGTAACGTCTCCCGTTACCATGCGCTTCCACCCCCTTGAAAAGCTGATCAATTTGCGCGACGGATACTCGCGACAATTCAAAATCGACAACTTGCAGTTGTTGCTGGTGCAACAGCTTGGTGAACTCTATATTTTTGAAGCGCACTGTCCGCATCGCTCCCATCCCCTGAGTGCTGGTGCTATCGATGCAGGTGTTGTGCGCTGCCCCTTGCACCAGTATGAATTCTCTCTAAGAGACGGGACGCTGTTACACGCCACGGAAGAACCGTGTCGCAGCCTGCGTACGTTTGACGTTATCTATGAGGGTAACGAAATGGGCATAATGCTGGAGGATCAAGCGGCTTAGCCCGGCAGTGGACGTGGCGTTGCGACAGGGCTGTATTCGACGCTGCGTTGCAGTTCCATGATCGCGTCCTGATTCACCTGGATCAGCCCTCGCCGGGGCCGGTCCAGATCGATAATAAGAAACACGATCAGCGTGATCAGCAGCGACACCAACACGATTGGCACGACGATACGTCGGCCCGTTAACCCGCTTGAATAACCCATCATGCCGCCTGAGGCAATAAATACGATAAACAGCAGGAGCATGACCGATTCGGGTACATGCATGCGCAGTAATGCATTGCGCTTCCCCTGCATATCGATAACGGTATTGAGTGAATTGACAAAGGCGCCTGTCGTTACGGCTCTAGGGTCCTCATTGGTGGCCAGTACGGCCAGAGACCACAGTTGATGCTGAAGATCCGCAATCTTCTTGTTTTCGCGGTCGCGCTCTCGGGTCTGGGTAATATCAAGTTTTCCGGCGGCGATGCGGACCTCAATATACTCGCCCAGCAATTGTCGGGTTTGTGCCTGCAGGTGCTGAGGGAGTAGCTGTACACGCAGTGCCGCCGTGCCGATGGCATTGGCCTCCTCAATCAGGGCCAAGCTCCTGCCATCGTAGCGCTGCATGGCCATACTGAAAGTAAAGCCCAGCAATAGGGCCAGCAGCCCCAGCATGCTCGCCTGAATGGAGCCGGTAAGCGCTTTCAGTTCGCTGTTGGTGTGCTCCTGGACGAACTTGCCCAGTTGGAAGCCCAGTTCATTGAACAGAATCATCACCACAAAGAGCGCGGCAACAATGGTCACACTGCTATAGGGGTAGAGAATTTCGAGTTGGTTCATCGCGGGGTACAGGTGTCAAACGACAGGGGGCGCAACTATATTCGTCGCACGGACAATTGACAAGGTGAATACAGGCCCAGGGGTTCGGTCACACGGACAATCGTCAGGCTGGCGCGATCCCGCGCGCAAACGCAAAACTGTTGGCGGCTTAGCTCATTCCGGCTTGGTCGGTTCCCGGTAATTAATGTTCAGCAACCTTCGTTTGATGCCCGATCCCGCAAAACTGGCATGCACGGTTCGAAAATTCAATACCACGACATCTCCCGGGTTCGTCTCCACGGCAACCGAGGGTATTGTGTCCGCAGCCACCCCGAAAGTTTCCTGCATGCGATCGGGAAACCCCTGTCCTCGGAGTACATCTTTTACATAGCCGCCGCGGAAATAGTGAGTACCCGGCATCACTCGAAGGGCACCCGTGGAGGCCGTCAGCGGCTCCATATAAAAGAGCAGTTTAATGCTGAATTGTGTCAGGGGTGTGCCATAGGTGTCGCGGTGCCAGGTAGTTTCGCATTCGAGCAGGTCGCCAGCACTTTCAGCGTACACCCAGTCTTCGCCGATGATGCTGTCGGCAATACCGGTAATTCTGGGATCCGTCTTCAGGGCGTTCAGCGTAGGGTGCCGATCGAGTATGCACGGCACCATCGAGCGACCGCCGTCGGAGTAGGCGAGTGGCACACTGCCGTTATCGGGGGCAGCCATCACCTGGTCAAAGGCATTGCCGATTTCGCCAATGTCTTCGGCAAATCGACCAGACAACAACAGGTATCCAAAGGTGTGAAAAAAGCGGAGTTGAGTCTGCGACAACTGATAATCCTGGCCCGCAATGTCAACTGACGCCAAGCTTTTCTCGGCTTGCCCAGCACTTTCACTCATAAAAAAATTCCTGTGGTGTCGCAATGTCCCGGTGAGTTTGCAGTCGAGGCGCCGCTGTACAGCAGTGTACAGATACTACCCAAATAGTGTGCGCTGTGCCTGTCTCGCCACAAACATACTGTCCGCATAGTATATGTCAAAGTTAATCCTTCCTAGGCTACTCCAGGGTTGGAAAAATGTGAAGCAAGCCAGTTTTAAATGGATGAGAGCGCCGGCGGCGTGAAGCGGGCTGGAAGTAGACTGGTTGATCAAAATGACGTAAAGTTTTAGTGGTTATTCGTTAAGGGTTTTTAAATGTCACAACTGCAAATCGCGATGGAAAGCCTTGAGGCGCGAGACGTCTTGTCAGATAAATCCACTATGGCACAGCGCATGGAAGCATTCCGGGATCTACTGCCAACGGAAGATCCACAATTGCTGGTGAACCGGGCCGATGGTGAGGGTGCGCAGTATGAGGCCTGCATTCCCGAGGTAGACAATGCCGAGCTTTCAGTGGACATCCTGCGAACGGCGCTGGCCGAACAAGGTGCTCTCATTGTACGTGGTATGTTTTCGAGGCCGGAAACAGACGCACTCACACACGTGATAGATCGCGTATTCGACACCTCCAGGTTGCCGCGGGAAGCGCGCGCCAAACTCGTTTCGCCTTACTTCGGTCCACCCGATAACCTCGTATCCATCATGCCCAACAAGCAACAGGATCTGGCAGCTCTGCGGATGTTCAATGGTGCCAGCGGAGCGGTTATGGCTGTGGAAGCGCCCAGTGTGGCAGAGGCATTGCTGCAGCTTTACGATCAACACGGCTTAAGAGAGCTGATTGGCGCCTACCTGGGTGAGCCGCCCTGTCTCTCGGCGAAAAAGTGGGTGTTGCGGCGGTCCCGGCTGCCAGTAGACGCGGCGGGATGGCATCAGGATGGGGCTTTTATGGGAACCGACATCAACAGCCTGAACCTGTGGATTCCACTGACAGAATGCGGTGGCGAAACCGGGGCCCCCGGCATGGATGTGGTTCCGCGGCGTCTATACGATATTGCCACTGCCGAAGGTGCGACATTTGACTGGTCAGTGAGCGACGAGCATGTCAAACGTGGGGCGTTCGAGACGCTTCCTGTTGCGCCAGTATTCCAGCCAGGAGATGCATTTTTTTTCGATCACCTGTATTTGCATCGCACCCAGTCGCGCGACGATTTCACTCGCGTTCGCTACGCCATTGAAACCTGGTTTTTCGGTTCGACTACGTTCCCCAAAGATCAGGTTCCCGTTCAGTGGTAACAGGCCGCCGGGGAACAGGCCGCCGGGGCACCTGACCCACAAGCTCGGAGCCCTGCGCCGGCACCCCCGCCAAAGTTTTCGCGCTGCAGGTGGCGAAATAACACGCCTTGACAATGCCTTGCTAAAGACTGTCTACTAGCGGCAAGATTCCTTTTCATTGCATGATAAATTCCGGGGGCGTCTGCACGACATTCGCGCCCGGAATTGTTTAGTATTAAACCAGTAGGTGAGTAAATATGGCCAGGTTAATGCCCGGTATGCGCAATTTCGATATTGAGCTTACTAACAGGTGTAACGCTCAGTGTACCTTTTGTCCTCGCGATCAGACGCCTGAGCAAGGCTTTATGACTTTGGAGACGTTCAAAAAATCCGTTGAAAGAGCTTTGGAGTTGGAGCAGACCCCCAAATTCCATTCTGCAGGACAGGGTGAGCCCACCTTGCACCCCCTGCTGCCTGACTTTGCTGACTACATGCATGGTCTTGGGCTTGATTTTGGCTTCACCACCAATGGTTCTCTGATGACGGAAGAGTTATCCAGACGCATTCTGGACGCGAAGGTAAGTCATATTGTATTCAGCATTAGCGATCTTGGTGATGATTACGAAGAAATCTACGCCCTGAAGTTTGATACGACGCGGGACAATATCCTGCGTTTTCTGGATATGAACGAGGCCGCGGGCAAACCCGTCCGCACCCAGGTCAGTCTCGTTGCGCACGATCTCAACCGCTCAAAACTGGATAGCTACCGAAAGTTCTGGGCGAGTGCCGGCATTGATGAGTTTATCCACTTTGAACAATCTAACCGTGGCGGCGCCTGTGACAATGGCAATTATTTTGTCAATAATAATAGGCACACTGAACAAGCGGTAGAGGTGCTTAAGGAGAACGCTCTTACTCACGTCTGCGCTGTACCTTTTATCTTGTTATTTGTCGGGTGGAATGGGCAATATTATTTGTGTTGCAACGACTATAGGAAACTGACGCCATTGGGCTCGGTCCACGATTACAGCATCGAACAGATGGATATTATCAAGAAGGCAAAATTCTTTGAGAGTGAAGCCCCTGCGGCCTGTAAGAATTGTGATCTGGATGTGATCAATCAGGTGCGAGAAGTTCTGTTCGAGATTGAAGCCGGGGATGCCCCCGCGAGCAAACTTGGGGAATTGACCGACTCCTTGGTAAAACGACAGAAGCATCTTCCGGAGTTTGTCATCGCCCGGGAGGTGGCATGAATGTATATGCATTAGCCGTGGTTGTGGTGCTGGCTGTCGGGTTGATTGTGTTTTTGCTAAAAAAAGGTAAGCGTAGTCAAAGTCAACAGCAAGTCGCGGCAGATGAAATACAAGTCTTAAATGATGATCTGAAACTCCCGGCCGATGAAATTCAAGCCCCTGCCGATGAGGATATTGTGCCACCCACGACAGCTCCGGTCTTTGACGCCCAGCCGGGTATAAGGGCCTTTATGAAAGGTCGGTATGAGGAGGCGTTTCCGCTATTGGAGCCCGCCGCACAGGAGGGCAATTTAAGAGCGCAGCAGTTTCTCACTAAAATGTACTACGCCGGAAATGGCGTGCCAGCAGATCGGGAAAAGTATATCTACTGGTTGACCCGCGCGGCCGAGAATGGTGACAGGCCATCGAGGATCAAGGTAAAAAGAATCAAATCTGGCAAAGCATAGATCCCTGCGAGCCTGGCATCGCAATATCTGCCTGATCGAGTGTCTCATCAACTTGCGGTGAGCATGGCGACGACACACAGCGATAACCGGGTCAGCATCGAGAGAGAGCCGGTATCCGGCTAGAATCCATACAGTGTTTTCAGCTCAGGATCTTTTTCGGAAATCAATCTCGCCAGATCCACCATCACCTTGCACTGCTTCCAGGACGCATCGTCCTGCATTTTGCCATCCACCATAACAGCGCCGCTGCCATCGGGCAGTGCTTCCAGTACACGTTTGGCCCAGACGATTTCTTTCGGCGGCGGACTGAACACCTGCTTGGCGATATCAATCTGGCTGGGATGCAGTGACCAGGCACCGACACAGCCCATCAGAAATGCATTGCGGAACTGGTCTTCACAGGCCAGTGGATCGTCGATTGCACCGAACGGTCCATAGAAGGGCAGGGCGCCAACGGCGACACAGGCATCTACCATGCGGCCCATGGTGTAGTGCCACAAATCTTGCTGATGCGTCGCGCGCGGGGCGTCGGGGTTACTTTCGTCCGGGTCGTCGCGTACTACATAACCGGGGTGACCACCGCCGATGCGGGTTGTTTTCATGCGGCGCGAGGCAGCGAGATCTGCCGGGCCAAGGCTCATGCCCTGGATGCGGGGGCTGGCATTGGCGATCTCCTCTACGTTGGCTACGCCCAGCGCTGTTTCCAGCAGGCAGTGCAGAAGAATGGGTTTCTTCAGGCCTGCGCGCGCTTCCAGTTGGGCCAACAGTTGATCGACGAAATGGATATCCCACGCGCCCTGGATTTTGGGCAGCATGATCACGTCGACCTTGTCGCCAGCCTCGGTGACAATGCGTGTAATGTCATCGAGAAACCACGGGCTATCGAGGCTGTTGATACGCGTCCACAACTGGGTGTCGCCAAAGTCGTTGTCTCTGGCGATCTGAATAAAGCCCTCGCGCGCCGCCACTTTGTTATCGATGGCGATAGCGTCTTCGAGGTTGCCAAGCAGGATATCAACACGCTTGGCGATGCCCGGTGCCTTTTCCACCATTTTCGGATTGCTGGGATCGAAGAAGTGAATCATGCGCGAGGGGCGCACGGGAATGTCGTGTAGTGGTTGCGGCGCACCGAGCGCCAGGGGACGGAAAAAATCACGGGGACTGCGCATGCTTACCTCCAGAGGTGTTGCTTATTCAAAAGTGTCGTTAGTGTCGGGATACAACTGTTGTCGCAGCGTCTCATACTGCTTCAGCAAATTCATGTCTTGTGCCTGCAGTTGTGCCAGCAGATGCTTTTCACCGCCAAGTTTTTCGATGCCGAAGCTGCCGAACTCCTCCAGCAGGCGTTTGTGCAGCCAGTAGGACTGGTAGCTCTTGCGCCGCGATACCAGTTGTTGCTGCGCTAGCAGGAGCTGGTAATGCTGTTCCAGGGCGTCGGCCAGTGCTTCGATACCAGTGTCGTTGGCAGCGCTGGTGGCGAGCACAGGGACTTGCCAGTAGCCATCGGGGTGTGTGCGATTGAGGGCCGAGTCCAGCTCAGACAGTGTGCGGGTTGCCACAGCGCCCATGTCGGCCTTGTTTACTACCAGAATATGCGGCACTTCGAGAATACCGGCCTTCAGGAACTGTACGCTGTCGCCAGAGCCGGGCTGTGCCACGTAGCAGGTCGTATCACACAGCCGCGCGACGTCCACCTCGCGCTGGCCTACACCAACGGTTTCGATCAGCACGATATCAAAGCCTGCGAGCATGACGATACTCATCGGCCAGACCTCGGCGCTGAGGCCGCCAAACTGGCCGCGATTGGAGAGCGAGCGCACGAACACACCATCGTCGTCTGCGCTGGTCTGCATGCGCAAACGGTCACCCAGCAGGGCGCCACCGCTGAGCGGGCTGGACGGATCTACCGCCAGCACAGCGACGCGCAAGCCGCGCTGGCGCCACACCTTGATCAGCGCGGCAATCAGTGTTGATTTACCCGCGCCTGGTGGGCCTGTGATGCCGATCAATTGTCCTTTAGGGGTGTTCTGATCGCGTTGTAGATGCATAAGCAGTGCGGCGGATCTTTGCCGCGCCGCTGGGCGACTGTCATCCAACAGGTTTAGCGCTGTGGCGATGGCGGCACGCTCTCCCTTTGCGATAGCGCCCGCGAAGTCGGCAATGCTGTCTGCTTCAGGCAAGTTCATCGCGCCGCTACTCAGGCCGCAGGCTCCAGCCCATTCGCGTCGCGAATGATCGTCACCAAGGTGTTCATGATGGTATTCATATCCGCATCCTTGGGCGTAAATACGGCCTTCAAGCCCTGCTCCTGCAGGCGGTGCGCATCCTCCTCGGGAATGATGCCGCCGATGATCAGCGGTATATCGGAGGCGCCAATCTTGGCCAATTCCTTGTTGATGTCTTCCACCAATTCCAGGTGACTGCCGGACAGAACTGAGAGGCCTATCAGGTGCACACCTTCCTCCTGAGCGGCGCGTGCGATCTGGGCGGGTGTGAGGCGAATGCCCTCATAGACTATTTCAAACCCGGCATCGCGGCCTTTGACGGCAATTTGCTCTGCGCCATTGCTGTGGCCATCGAGTCCTGGCTTGCCGATCAGCAGGCGCAGCGGACGTCCCAATTCTTCGCCTGTTTTGCGCACACGCTCGCGCACGCCATCGAGTGCGGCGGAGCCGCCGTGTTCCATCGGGGAAATATCGATACCCGTGGGCGCCCTGTACTCGCCAAATACACCGCGCAGTACTTCACTCCACTCACCGGTGGTGACGCCCACACGCGCGCACTGAATAGAGACGGGCATAATATTGCTGCCGTCGATGGCGGCGCTGCGCAGTTGCTGTAAGGCTTCCTTGACCTTATCGTTATCGCGAGTGGCCCGGAATGCCAGTAGCGATTCAATCTGCTCGCGCTCTGCCCGTTCATCCACTTTCATAATGCCGGATTCTTCGCCGGCAGTGAGGGGCGATTCCGCTGATTCCTTATAGCAGTTGACGCCGACAATCTGCAGCTCGCCGCTCTCGATATTGCGCAGCCGCCGGGTATGGCTCTGCACCAGCTCGCGTTTGACGTAACCGTTATCGATGCAGGCCACCATGCCGCCGTGTGCTTCCACGCGCGCCATTTCTGCGTGCGCGCCCTCAATCAATTCCTGCACCTTGGCCTCGATCACCGGGGAGCCATCCAGCAAGTCCCCGTATTCCAGCAAATCGGTTTCCAGTGCGAGCACTTGTTGCATGCGCAGCGCCCACTGCTGGTCCCAGGGGCGTGGCAGTCCCAGTGCCTCGTTCCACGCCGGCAATTGTATCGCTCTGGCCCGCGCATTTTTCGACAGCGTTACAGACAGCATTTCCAGTACGATACGCTGTACGTTATTTTCCGGTTGTGATTCTGTCAGGCCCAGCGAGTTCACCTGTACGCCATAACGAAATCGGCGTTGCTTAGGATCGGTTACGCCGTAGCGCTCGCCTGTCAGCGTTTCCCACATGCGACCAAAAGCGCGCAGCTTGCAGGTCTCTTCAACGAAACGGATACCGGCATTCACAAAGAACGAAATACGCCCGACTACATCCGGAAAACGCTCGGCGGGTATTTGTCCGCTGGCCTTGACCGCATCAAGAATAGCGGTCGCCGTGGAGAGGGCGTAGGCCAGTTCCTGGGTGGGTGTGGCACCGGCTTCCTGCAGGTGGTAACTGCAAATGTTAGTGGGGTTCCACTTGGGAATATTCTCCACGGTATAGTTGATCAAGTCCGTGGTCAGGCGCACAGAAGGCTCTGGCGGGAAGATGTAAGTGCCGCGCGACAAGTACTCCTTGAGCACATCGTTCTGCGTGGTGCCTTGCAGTTGTGACGGGTCGACACCCTGATGTTCCGCGACGGCTACGTACAGCGCGAGTAGCCAGGGCGCGGTGGCGTTGATAGTCATGGAGGTGTTCATTTGTCCCAGTGGTATCTGGTCGAACAGCGCTTCCATGTCGCCAATATGGTTAATCGGCACGCCTACTTTGCCGACTTCCCCGCGCGCCAGCGGATGGTCTGAGTCATAACCGGTCTGGGTGGGCAGATCGAATGCCACTGACAGCCCGGTTTGTCCGCGCCCGAGGTTCGTGCGGTAGAGTTCGTTGGAGGCCTTGGCCGACGAATGTCCGGAGTAGGTGCGCATCAACCAGGGGCGATCGCGTTTTACAGTATCCTGACTCACAGGTAGCTTCCTCAGCGAGGGCGACGCTTGATCAACAGGCGTCGCTCAATTTCAAAAATTTTATCGGTGATCTTGTCTTTCCCGATAGTCCGTTTGGTATCTTCCTTGATGAACAGGTCAGCACCGTAGGTGTCCAGTGCCTCTGCCGCGCGAATATTTTTCACGCCGATCAATTGCATCGTGACCACGCCGTAACCGTCGCTGCCCGGCACATCTTCTGTC
The DNA here is from genome assembly GCA_037969215.1 of Halioglobus sp. Taxonomy (GTDB): domain Bacteria; phylum Pseudomonadota; class Gammaproteobacteria; order Pseudomonadales; family Halieaceae; genus Marimicrobium. The sequence goes on along the minus strand of JBBKWY010000144.1, from coordinate 2,991 downwards.
GCCAGAATGCGCGACAGCGCGCCCACCGTATCACCGGCGAAAGCGGGCTGTGTGTGGTAGCCCTCGGTAAAACCCAGCTCCCAGACCGCGTGCTCGCTCACATCGCGGCTGGCTAAACCGTCCAGCCAGGCGAATACCAGTCCGCCGTAAACAATAGGTTCGCCGCTCATTTTGCCCGACAGCGAGCTGGAAAACAGTCGGTCGAAATGCAGCGGGTGGCTGTTGCCAACCAGGTAGGTCAGGGCCATGTGTTCTTCGGTAATGGTGCGGCCGTTAGCGTGGACAATAATATCGCCGGGCGTAAAGTCTTCAAAATACGTGTTCGGCCCGGTCAGGCCGGTAGCGGCGGGCGCATCCTGCAACGGCAGTTGCAGTGTAGGCGACTCCTCGCCGGGAAAATCCACGGTAACCTCTGGAGCCGGGGTCGTAGGCGGGCGCTCGCCACGCCACCCGACCAGAATTTTACGCTCGTATTGCAGTACTACGGTGTTGTCCTGGTTTATCCCTACTGTGCGGATGCGGGTGATACCCGGTTTGTCGGGCCCGCGGTCTCTGCGTTCCAACACCTTGGTGAAACTGCGTACGGTGTCGCCCGGATAGACCGGCTTGAGAAACTGGACCTGATAATAACCGAGGTTGGCGATGGCTTTTTCTGAATCGTTCTGTACACCCAGTGACAGCGTGACATTGAACACCATCTGCGGGCTGGCCAGGAGATCGTCGAAGCCGTGGGCCCGCGCGTACTGGGTATTAAGATAGAGCGGGTTAGCCTGCATAAATGTGCGGGCGAACCCCAGCATGTTGCTGGCAGTAAAGGTGAAGCCGCGCGGGTGCTCGAACACCTGGCCGGGTTCGAGTTCATCCAGATAACGGCCGTACTGGGGATGACGTGTTTTATCCAGGTCAACGGCAACGTCTTGGGACACTTCAGCCTGGGGTGTCAGTGGCATTGAAATACTCATACCGCTGCATCTCCCGCTGCATTTTCTACCAGCGAACGCGCGATCACCTTAAGCGCCAGCGTTTCCTCGGCACCCTCAAAGATCGACAAGACACGCGCATCGGCAAAATAGCGACTGACTGGCGACTCCTCGGCATAGCCCATGCCGCCGTGAATCTGCAGCGCCTCCCGCGTCAGCCATTCGGCGGTCTTGCTGGCGAATAATTTGGCTGCACTGGCCTCCATATCACCGGCCCCTGTATCCATCAGCTCTGCAACATCATAGGTAATTTGTCGACACGCTAGCAGTAGGGCGGCCATGCGCCCCAGCTTGACCTGGGTGAGCTGGTACTGCGCGATAGGTTGGCCGAATACCACGCGGTCCTTGGAGTAGGAAATCGCTTTTTCGAATGCTGCGCGCATCACGCCAACCGCGCGTGCCGCTGTCTGGATGCGGCCACCGGCGAATCCTGCCATGGCGTAATAGAAGCCTTTGCCTTCACCGTCGCTGCCACCGAGGATATTGGCAGCCGGGACGAATAAATCATCAAAAAACAACTCGTAGGAGTGCATGCCGCGGTAGCCCATGGTGGCAATCGCACGGCCTGTCAGTTTGCCGCCGGTTTCCGGTGTCACCTCAAACTCATGCCCGTCACTGGACGGCTTTTCGACCAGGAACATCGACAGGCCGCGGTGTCCTAGTTCCATGTCCGCGTTGGTGCGCGCCAGTACCAGCAGCAGCCCGGCCTTGCCGCCAAAGGTACACCAGGTCTTGGCGCCGTTCAGCAGCCAGCCGCCTTCAGTGGCGGTCGCCCGCAACCGCACCCCGGCCACATCGGAGCCGTAATTCGGCTCGGTTACCGCCACTGCGCACAGCGGTTCGCCGGCGGCGAGTTGAGGCAGCCAGTGTTGTTTTTGCGCTTCCGTGCCGCCTTTGAGCAGCGCACGCGAGAGAATTTCCGGCCGGGTTATCAGGCTGCCCGCGGCGCCCAGTGAGCCGCGGGACAACTCCTCGGTAACGACTATCATGCCCAGCGTATCTTCCTTGTCATCCTCCTGCAGCCCGCCGTAACTGGCGGGAATCGAGAGGGCGAACATGCCCATCTCTTTCAACGGTTGCAGAATTTCGTCGGGGATGATGAGGTCCTGCCGGTGGATGTCCTCTGCCAGTGGCGCAACCACCTCGTCGGAGAAGCGGCGAAAGGTATCGCGCATCATGGTGTGGTGTTCGCTGAGCAAATCGGGGCCGAGATCGCCCTCCCGATCCAATACCATCTGGCCAATCGCAGCGATATTTTGCGCCGCGAGTTGCTGCTCCAGAAACGCCGCCGTATCAGGATCTGCCTCCAGCGCGCCAATAGCGGCCAGCGTCAACCCAAAATCAGCCGGGCGAGTGCGCAGCCGGTTCAGCGTGTTAGCGGTGGCTTCGGCGCAAAACAGGTTGGCTAGCTGTGTAGTGAATGTATTCGTCGCAGACGATTCGGCATTGAGGCGCTTGGCGTGAGCGAGCAAAAATCGCGCAGCGGTGCACTCGGACCAGCTCACGGCCAATTCGTAGGAGGCCAACTGGTGCTCATCCAGGCGCGCGGGTACCACGCGACCCGCCTCACTGGTGCGTGCTTTCAATGCGGATAGGGCTTTGTCGAGCAACTGTGTCGTTGCGGTTAGTGCCACCGCCGCCTGCTCGAGCTGCTGCCCATGATTCAATGAAACGTCTGCCATGATAGATCCTACTCTCTGATATTACGTGTGCCGTATCGGGATATCACAGGAACCTGCAAGCCCCAATGCGGTTTAACCATTCAAACCAAGAATTTTAAAGCTTCGGCCACTATTAGACAACCACGGAAGTTATCCAGGCTGGTGTTGAATTGCGCTGATCCGGATTAGTGGGGTATACGCACGGCGCAGCAAGTGGATCAGTGACGCCCGGCTTGCCCCGGTACTGCACCCTTGGGTATCCTTGGTGCCTGCCAACCGGCACACCAGAATTAACAAACTGAGGAATCACACCATGACCATCAGGCCACGTCGCTCATTGCTGTATATGC
>JBBKWY010000143.1:0-10430 GCA_037969215.1 Halioglobus sp. | reverse complement strand
TCCCCGCCCGGCGTCGCCACTCCCCCTGCCGTCGATCTCATCGATTACAGCTGCCTGTACGTGACCGCGCCCATTGATGAAGTGGACGCCGGCGAATTGCATCGGGGACTTCCCGCCCGCATCAGCCTGGATGCCTTCCGGGGAGAGAGCTTCGCCGGCAGTCTGGATCGCGTCGCCCCCTATGTGCTGGATCTGGAAAAGCAGGCACGCACGGTGGAAATTGATGTGCTATTTGATGATCCCGCGGTGCGTGAGCGGCTGTTGGTAGGCTACAGTGCAGACATCGATATTATTCTGGAAACCCACTCGGATGTGCTGCGAGTTCCCACTGAGGCGGTTCTGGATAACGATCAGGTCTATCGCTACAACCGCCAGAGCGGCACGCTGGAACTGGTGTCTTTCGACGCAGGGCTGCGCAACTGGAACTTCACCGAGGTGACAGGAAAGCTGGCGGCCGATGATGAGATTGTCCTGTCCCTGGATGTACCGGGACTGGCTGACGGTCTTGAAGTGGTACCACGCGATGATTGAAATCTGCGCGGTCAATAAGACCTTCATCCTGGGTGACAGCACAGTGCATGCACTGGCGAATATTAACCTGCGCATTGAACAGGGTGAGTACGTGTCCGTCATGGGGCCGTCCGGCTCCGGCAAATCTACCTTGCTGAACATGCTCGGCCTGCTGGACCGCCCCGACAATGGGCGCTACTCGCTAGACGGGGTCGACACCCAGACACTGGATGAAAATGAACGCGCCCGCCTGCGCCGCGAACAGATTGGTTTTGTGTTTCAGTCCTATCACCTGATCGCGCGATTGACCGCGCGGGAAAATGTGGAAATGCCACTGATGCTGGCCGGCGTGCCCGCCAAAGAGCGCCACCAATCAGTTACCACTATTCTTGAAAAACTCGGCATTGCCCGGCGTGCCGACCACTTACCCAATCAGTTGTCCGGCGGTGAACGCCAACGGGTAGCCATAGGGCGCAGTATTATCATGAAGCCAGCCCTGCTGCTCGCCGACGAACCGACCGGCAACCTGGATTCACGTTCGGGCGGGGAAGTAACCGAAATTCTGGAAAACTTGAACCGCGAGGGCATTACGCTGTTGATTGTCACGCACGACAACAGCATGGGCGATCGCGCAAGACGTCGCATACGCATGGTGGATGGTGCCATTGTCACCGACCAGACTTTCGAGCGCGTGGCCTGAGGGTGCGCCTACTCGACCTGCTGCGATTTACCCTGCTCGCACTGCGGCGCCAGCGCTTTCGCAGTTCCATGCTATTGACTGCCGTCGGCCTGGGTGTCTGCGCCGTCGTTGTCCTTACCGCACTGGGCGAAGGTGCCCGCGGTTACGTATTGGGTGAATTTGCCTACCTCGGCAAGGACACCGTCGTAATGATTCCGGGCAGGAAAGAAACCACCGGCGGCATGCCCCCCATGACCGGTGTTGCCGCACACGACATTACGCTGGAAGAAATGGAAGTGTTGCAGCGCTCTGTTCCGGGGGTGACTGCCCTCGCACCAATGGTGATGGGCAACGGCCCGGTATCGTTCAAAGCCCGCGAGCGGGACGTTCTGGTGATAGGCACCACGGCGGCTTTTTTTCCGCTGCGGGAACTGGAGATCGCTCAGGGCAGTGGCCTGCCTGAGCTTGCGCTGGGAGAAGGCAAGCAGGTGGCCGTGATCGGCCAGAAACTCAAGGAAGCGCTGTTTGACAACGGCAGCGCCATCGGTGAATGGGTTCGACTACGCGATTACCGCTTCCGCGTGGTCGGGGTACTGGCGGGCTCCGGCGACTCATTTGGCGCAGACCTCAGCGATGCCATTTTCATTCCGGTTGCGTCCGCTCAAGCGGTATTCAATGTACACGGTCTGTTTCGAGTCACGCTAAAGGTGAAAGAAAACTACCAGGTGGAAGCGGTGAAGTCCGCGATTGCAAAACAGATGCAGGTGCTGCACAACGGTGAGCAGGACGTGACGATTATCAGTCCGGACGCAATGCTCTCGACCTTCGACAGCATACTGCGGGTGATGACACTGGGCGTGGCAGGCATCGGGGCCATCAGCCTGGTGGTATCGGGCATACTGGTGATGAATGTGACGCTGATGTCGGTGAAACAACGCACTGCGGAGATTGGCCTGCTCAAAGCGTTGGGCGCGCCCTCCTCGCAAGTGCGCACCCTCTTTCTTACAGAGGCTGCGCTTATCGCCGCCGCTGGCGCGGTGCTGGGTATTCTGGCCGGCAATCTGCTGGTATTCATTGGCACGCAACTCTATCCCAGCATGCCGTTTGCGACACCGACATGGGCGCTGTGGTCATCTCTCGCACTGGCGATCGGCACGGCGCTTCTCTTTGCCTGGCTGCCAGCGCAGCAGGCCGCGGCGATGGAGCCTGTTGATGCACTGGGCAAAAAATAAACTGCCATGCTGTTAAGCGACTGGTTACGCTGGGTGTTCCACGCGGTAACGACCGCCCGCCTGCGCAGCTTTCTGACGGCGTTGGGCATCGCCATTGGCATCGCCGCAGTCACCCTGCTGACGTCTATCGGCGAGGGTATTCGCGTCTATTTGATGGACAGCTTCTCATCATTCGGCACGCGTATCATTGCCGTCACACCGGGCAAGACCACTACCGGCGGCATGGCCGGAATGCTGACAACGATCCGGCCACTGTCACTGCAGGATGCCCAGCTACTCAGCGAGTTGCCGCACGTCGTTGCGGTCGTGCCACTGTTACAGGGCACCGCGAAAATCGAAGCGGGATTACTGAGCCGCGACACAGATGTATACGGCGTCGGTCCGGACATGGCCAGGGCATGGCGCTTCAAGGTCGCGCAAGGCCGCTTCCTGCCTCCGGGTGACCTGGAAAACTCGCGCTATTTCGCGGTACTCGGCGCGCGCGCCAGGAAGGAACTGTTTCGCACCAGCAACCCGCTGGGTAGTTACGTACGCGTGGGCGGCACGCGCTTTCGCGTTATCGGTGTGATGGAAAACAAGGGACAACTGCTGGGGTTTGACCTCAACGACTCGATATTCATTCCGGCCGACCTGGCCATGCAAATGTTCAACAAGGAAAGCCTGATGGAAATCGATGTCGCCTTTCGGGAGTCCACCACCTCCGCCGAAATGCACGATCGCATCAAGGAGACGCTGATAAGACGCCATGGCGATGAGGACTTCACCCTGTTTACCCAGGAAGACATGCTGGCGACCCTGGACCGGATCATGTCCATGCTCAAAATAGCGGTGGGTGCACTGGGTGGCGTGGCGCTGCTTGTTGGAGGCGTTGGAGTGCTGACGATCATGACCACCGCACTGAAAGAGCGCACCCAGGAGATCGGCCTGTTGCGCGCAGTGGGTTGCTCGCGGGAGCAGATTCTCTGGATGTTTCTGGGTGAAGCCGTATTGTTGTCGGCTATGGGCGGCGTGTTGGGCCTGAGCATGGTCGCCGTGCTGGTCATCACTCTGAACACCTTCGCCCCCGGCGTACCGATCAGCCTGCAACCGGCGTATATGCTGGCGTCCCTCGCGCTCAGCTGCGGTGTGGGTCTGGCGGCGGGTATCTCCCCTGCCATGGATGCAGCGGCGCTGGATCCGATTGAAGCGCTGCGCTCTGAATAGTGACCCACAGCGCCAGGCCTGATGCCGGCGGGTGAAATATTTAATAGAGCTCATACTAAAACCTTTGCTAAATGGATTAGAATTAGAGCCCTCGGCCCGAACCCGTTGATTTAGGCTCACTGGAGTTTGCACAATGTATTTCGCGAATAAAGTACGACCCCTCCCAACATTCATGTTCCTGCTGGCTTTCTCCTGCACCACTAGTGTGCTGGCACAAACAGCCTCTCCTGTGGAAAACGCGGCCAATACCGATGCGCCAGCAGAGCTGACAGAATCACAACAGACCGCCAAAGCGCTGTTGCTGAAGATGGCCACGGAACTGGCCGATGCCAAGAAGTTCCAGGTCGATATGCGCATCGGTTACGACACCTTGCAGGAGAATGGGCAGAAAATTGAATTCGGTGAGGAGCGCCAGCTCTTTGTTGAGCGTCCCTCCCTCGTGCTGAGCGATGTAACAAACAGCAACGGCACGGGTGAATCTGTGCTGTTCGACGGTGAGTGGATCACGGTCGTGGACAACGCAGCCAAGGTCTACTCCCGCGCACCCCAACCAGGCGACATCGATGCGACGCTCAACTACTTTTTGAGCGGCCTGCACATGCGCCTGCCGCTAGCCGTGATGATAATGAACCGCTTCCCTCAGGAATTGGAAAAACGCATGACGGATATCCAGTACGTGGAGGAAACGGATATTCTCGGCGAGCCGACCCATCATCTGGCGGGCCGCACCAAGGATGTCGACTTCCAGGCCTGGATTACCACCGGCAAGCAAGCACTACCACTGCGCATTGTGCTCACCTACCGGGAGCAGCCAGCACAGCCACAATTTTTTGCCAACTTCTCCAACTGGAACTTTAATCCCAGCTTTGCACAAAAGACCTTTCGCTTTACGCCACCCGCCGGCGCACATGAAATACCGCTGGTCGCAAGCTTCACGCCCGAACCCACCTCTGGCGCTGCACCGTCTACCGCAGGAGAGCAAAAATGAGCCGTCGTCCGGGATTATTCAGTGCAAGCGCGTTTATCGCTGTCGGTTTGATATTTACCACGGTATCGCCTGAACTTTTGGCCCGTGGCTTTGGCGGCGGATTTTCGCGCGGCGGAGCGGCGTCCTTCGGCGGCTTGTCTGGCGGTGGCGAGCGCGGCAGATTCGGCGAACAGGACCGCTCCAGCAACATGTCGGCACGGGAGGGTTCCGTCTCCTCCAACCAGAGCCAGCGGCAGGATTCAATGTCTTCGACCACTGCCAGAAATCAGGAAAACCGGCAAAGTGCCAGCGCCTCAAACCAGGAATCGCGGCAGGACGCCTCTAACCAGAATGTTAACTCTCGCCAGCAGGGCGCCAACAACCGCCAGCAGAATTACCAACAGCCCTATAATAATGGCGCTTATTATCACCCTCCTGCAGCAGGTTATTATCCTCCGCCGAACAATTACTATCACAACGACAACGATAACGATTGGGACGCTGGCTCGGCAGCGGTAGGCCTGGTGGCCGGTGCCGCACTGGGTGCTGCAGCGGCCTCCTCCATGTCCAACCAGGACACCTCCACAACTATCAATAACACCACCGTGGTAAACAACCCGCCAGCACCGTCCGGCGGCCTGCCCTGCGCAGCACAGACTGAAACGGTGAATAGCGTTATCTATTATCGCTGTGGCAGCCAGTACTACATGCAAGCCTATGGCAGCCAGGGACCGGTGTACATGCCGGTTGCGCCACCCGCCTAGCAATCACCATCGCCGGATATCTGTATCGAGCCGACTTCAGATAGCGCAAGCTATCTGAAAAGTCTCCCGCCGGCATTCCCTATGCTGAAAATTAACCACAGCCTGTTTGCACTGTTTCTGCTGAGTCTGGCGTGCACTACCACTGCCGGCGAGTTACGCCTCAGCAACGGCGCAGTCCTGCCCGGGGAACTGGCCAGTATTACGACCGACACACTGGTGTGGAAAGCCGACAAGATCGGTGATGTGACAGTGTCCAAGACCGATGTCGTGACCTTGCTCACCAGCAGCAGGATCCCGGTCGAGCTAGCGGCCCACCAGGCGCCACAACACGACTGTATCGTCGGCGTGAAACACAGCCAGTGGTCTGTTGACTGCGCAGCACAGGCACCGCAGTCAGTTGTGCTGGCCGATTTACACAGTGTCCCACCTGCCACCAGCGCGACCGGGAAGTTCACCACCTCGCTGGATATCGACCGCGGCGCCAATCCCTCGGAAGAGCTCAACCTCGATCTGAGTGCGCGCTGGGTGCGACCGACCCATCGCCACAAAGTAGACATCAGCGTCGATTACGAGACGTCCAATGGCGACACCACAGACGACAACTCAGACTCCAACTACCAGTACGACCTTCTACGCGCAGACGGCTGGTACTGGTTTGGTCGCGTGCGCTATTACCGCGATAAATTCGAGGCGCTAAATGAAGTGTATGGAGTGGGCGGCGGGATTGGACGGGACTTCAAACCGGTTAAAGATCTCACCCTGAGTCTCCAGGGAGGGCCGATTGAAATGTATTATTACTACAATGACCGGGACCCCCAGTTCGAACCCAGCGCTGCCATGCAGTGGACACTGTCCTGGCAAGCGCCCTGGCGGGGCGTGGTGCTGACACATTCGGGAGACCTCGGCTGGGTATTTTCAATCGAGGACGGCTACCTGTTCCAGTCGAAGACCGGGCTGACTTTTCCACTGTATCAGGGACTGATCGCCGAAGTGCGCCTTGACTATGATCGCACCGGCTTGAGTGCCCTCGATGGCAAAGACTACGACATGGAGTGGGTGCTGGGTTTGGGTTACAAATGGTAGGAGAGCCCCCTCACGCACGACGTCGATCGCGCGCTGGGGGCTGCGGGTATAGCGGGCCCTAGAACTTCCAGTTCGCGTTGACGGCTACCTGCACTGCGTCGTTGTAATCATAATCACCGCCAAAGCGCGTGCCGGTGATGCGCGCACTACCCAGATCCATATACATCAGGTACCCGCCCACTGTCAGGGAATCCCCCAGTTTATATCGCGCGCCGCCCGCGTAGCGTATCTGCCGGTCGACCGGCAGTTGGGCATTGCGATATTCTGAATCGACAGGATTCGAATCGTAAGCGACGCCAGCGGTGAGGTCCCAGTCTTCATCCAGTTTGTACTCGGCACCCCAGGCAACGTGGTAGGTATCTTTCCACTCAGTCGGGATACCGGCAGCGCCGTTTTGGGTGGAGACGAGCACATTGTCCAGTGCACTCCAATTGTCCCAGCCCGTGGTAAATTCGACACTCCAGCGCTCGTCCATCTGCTGGTGCACGCTGAAGCGCACATACTGCGCGAAATTCATCTCGGTATCGGTGGATACGCTGCGCGTACCGATCGCCGCGCCCACGGCGTTATCGGCGGGGATGTTTACCTTCAGATCGCCATCAAATTTGACCTTTACCTCACTCTGGTAAAACAGGCCGAAACGGGTAGCGTCGGACAGCTCGTAGAGCGCACCCAAGGCAAAAGCGGGCTTTACGTCATTGCCATTCAGAGAACCTTTGCCGTCCTGCAGGCTGGGATCAAGTCGAGGAACGGCCATATCCAGCTTGATGTCCGCATAGACTGCCTGCGCCGATATACCCAGCGAAAACTTGTCAGTGACCTGGTAAGCCACAGCGGGTGCGAGCGCCAGAAGCGCGAGTGAGACTTCCGTTGCCTGGTAGCGACCCGCCCAATCGTCATGGTATTTCATGCCCGCTCCGGACATACCCCCAAAGAAAACGCCAGCACTCCACTTCTCGGAGCCCAGATCATTGATATAGGCCATGGAGGCCAGTGGGGCAATCTGTCCGGCGTTACCACCATCCTTATAGCCATTGCGTGGAGTACTGTAATTAACGTCAAAATTCAGGTTCCCGAAAACTGCTCCCCCGGAAACAAACAGCTGGCTGCCCTCCTGACGCAATATGCTGGCCGGGTTATACGCGATTGTCATCGCCTCGTCGGTCCCGGCTGAAGCCCCTGCTGCGGCCCGACCACCGGAGAAATCACCGTACTCGTTCAACCACAAACCACCGGCCGAAGCGGTGCCGGCACTCAGTATCGTCGCTGCGATGGTGCAGCCTTTGAGGGTTTTTATCATGCCTGCCTATCTCCTGAACCAGTACCACAATTGGACTGTGCTTTTTTAGTCCGTCATTTATACCAAAATACAGCCGAAATGACGCCCTCGGTGCATCACCAATTTTCACAATTAGCGGGATTTGAGGGGCCAGGCCATTTGTTTGCGCCACACGGACCACAGTAGCGCGCCGTTGCCGTCAGCCTGAAGCGCCACAGCGCTATCCGATCATCGCCTGCCCGGACGCGCTGGCGCTGCCTGCAACGTCAACTTTTGCTAGTTTTACCGGCCTCTTCCGTCATTCTTCCGCCACCGGAACTCCGCTACTGTGGTGACAGTCGAAACACCCCTTCTCCGGTCGCGCCGACAAACGAGGCACATTATGCAAACTGAATTCTGTAAACAACTGGGTATTGAAGCACCCATTTTCGCCTTCACCCACTGTCGCGACGTGGTCGTGGCTGTGAGTAAGGCTGGCGGTATCGGCGTGCTGGGCGCAGTAGGGTTTTCTCCCGCTAAACTGAAGGAGGAACTGGACTGGATTGATGCGCACATCGGTGATCACATCTACGGCGTGGACACCGCTATTCCACAGAAATACGAGGGCATGGATAAAACCAGCCCGGAGGAACTGGTTGCCATGCTGCAGGATGCGATTCCCCAGCAGCACCGCGAATTTGTCAGCAAGTTGCTCTCAGACGCCGGTGTGCCTGAGTGGCCTGACCAGGACGACGAGGTGAGCCTCAGCTTCTCCGCGGTGCAGGCGCAGCTATTGGTGGATGAGGCGCTGACACGCCCCAAATGCCGCATGATCGTCAATGCACTGGGCACACCACCCGCCAACATCGTCAAGCAGGTGCACGATTCCGGTCGCCTGATCGGCGCACTGGCCGGACGGCTCAAACACGGTATCAACCACAAGAACGCGGGGCTGGATTTCGTGGTCTGCCAGGGCTCCGAGGGCGGCGGTCATGCCGGGGAAGTCACCTCAATGATTCTCTGGCCACAGATGGTCGATGCAGTCGCCCCGCTACCTGTACTGGCAGCCGGTGGTATCGGCAATGGTCGCCAGATACTGGCCGCCATGGGCATGGGGGTCGCGGGAGTCTGGATGGGCTCGATGTGGCTAAACTCCGAGGAGGCCAATGCCGAACCCGAGCAGCGCGAGTCCTATATGAAAGCCACCTCTGAGGACACCGTGCGCTCGCGTTCCTTCACCGGAAAAACGGCCCGGGTGCTGAAGAATGAGTGGACAGAAGCCTGGGAGCGAGCCGATACCCCGGACGCGCTGCCCATGCCCCTGCAGGGCTACCTGACGTTCGATGCAGTGCGACGCACACATCGCTACGCGGGCAGCGGCGATTGCCAGAAAGTCGCCTTTAACCCGATCGGCCAGGTCGTAGGACAGATCAATACGATTGAGTCCTGCCGCGATATTATGTTTCGTCTACTGACCGAGTACAGCGATGCTCTGGATCACATCAATGCCATCAGCCCGCAAGAGTAGCGCCAGCGAAGGGACGGCAATCCGGACTTACTGCCCCGGCTTGCCGTCCTCATTTTCTTCCAGTGCATCGCAGGGCAAGTGCGGTGTGCGGTAATCGGCATCACTGATTTCTATGATGGACGAGCGACTCTTTGGCCCGTCCGGTGTGCTTTGCTCTCGCACTTTTGTAATCTCTCTGGCCTGTTTCTCACGCGCTTCCATGCGCCCTCCCCTTTGGCAACGTGTCCGGTCCTTCACAACCCCCAACATTCTGCGGCGAGCCAATCGTCGTTGGAACACCAAAAGCACGCCGCTTGTATTTGATGTGCTATTTTAGAACCGCATACCCTGAGCCGCGCTTCTGCGCCAGTTATGCTAAATTGTGGCGCAAAACAATCGCTGCGAGGACGACCTCCCACTATGAATTTTAGCCCCGTAAATGCCGCCAACACCGATGAGGCCATTCGCATCGTTACCGAGGCCTTCGCTGACGACCCTGTCATCAACTGGACCTGCAACCACCCGTCTTCACTGGAGGCCTTCTTCCAGATAACGCTCCCCGTTTTCATTCCCCACCAGCTCACCTACCTCGATCCGCAGGGACGTGGGGCCGCATCCTGGCTGGGACCCAATCAAAAACTCAAATGGCCCGTCAAGTTCTCCAGTGTGATTAAAATACTGAAGCTCGGCGGTCTGACCGGCGTGTATCGAATGCTGTTGAGCGGCTCGAAAACGGAAAAGTACCACCCTAAAACACCGCACTATTACCTGTTCGCTATCGGCGTCACCCCCGTTAACAAAGGCCAGGGTATAGGCTCTGCACTGATCGCGCATATGCTAAGAAAGTGTGACGCTGAAGGTATGCCCGCCTATCTGGAAAACTCCAAGGAAGAAAATCTGGCCTTCTACCAGGGCCACGGCTTCAAAGTACAACAGCAGATACAATTTTCGCCCTCCGCACCGCCGCTGTGGCTGATGTGGCGAGAGCCACTTGCGGTAAAACCCTGAACCCCGCAAGGAAACCTGCAGTGGCACAGCATGCTGTTCTGCTCGGCCTGCAGGCAACTTGCTATCTACCGCGTCGCTAAAATACACTGCCAGACATTCATGAAAACGCATCAGGAGAAAACCTATGTCCAACGTGGTAATGATTAGCGCGGATTGTCACGCTGGCGCACTGCCCGACGGGTACAAACCGTATATGCCGAAAGAATTCCACGCGGCAGC
>JBBKWY010000142.1:0-28818 GCA_037969215.1 Halioglobus sp. | reverse complement strand
CAATGAATTAATGGTTCACTTGTTGCATCTGAATAGTTGTAACAACTATCCCAACAAGTGCCCACACATCTGTCTTCATCTGATTGTTAAACAACATCTGAGACCGCTGGGGTTCAGATTCTCGGTGGGCCGTTGCCCTGTCGAGGATGCGCATTATACGTATCGCGACTCCCCCTGCAAGTGCTTTCGATTAAATATTTCAATATTATTTCAAGAGGCGAAATAACTGCTTAAAACTTAATCAATATGACCTCATTTACAAGCGCCGACAGCGCGTTATCCCCTCTTCTGCTTGCGCCGCTTCACAGCCTGCATAACCGGCCCAGACAGCGCATAGGCAACGAAGGCGACTAACAGGATGCTCGGCGGGTCGAGAGTTATCAGGCCAAACACAAGCACCACCGCAATCATCACCACAAACGGCACGCGGCCGCGAAAGTCTATGCCCTTGAAACTATAGTAGGGGAAATTGGCAATCATCAAAAAGCCGGCGGTCGCGGTCAGCACGCCTATTACCACAGACAACTCGTGTGGCAGCGCTGCCCCAACCAAACCCAGGTCGTGACAAACCCATACCGCACTGGCCAGGATCGCTGCCGCAGCGGGGCTTGCCAGCCCCGTGAAGTAGTTTTTATCTGCGGTATCAATCTGGGTATTAAAACGCGCCAGGCGCAACGCCGCACATGCAACGTAGATGAACGCTGTGCTCCACCCAAACTTACCCAGTCCCTCGAGTGCCCAGCTGAAAACGACTAGAGCGGGCGCGACACCAAAGGACACCATATCCGCCAGACTGTCGTATTCAGCACCAAACTTGCTCGAGGTATTAGTGAGACGTGCTATACGGCCGTCCAGCCCGTCCAGCACCATAGCGAAGAAGATGGCGACAGCCGCATTCTCAAAATCCCCGCGCATAGCGGCGATAATGGCGTAGAAGCCGGCAAATAATGCGGCCGTGGTGAACAGGTTCGGCAGCAGGTAGATCCCCTGATGGCGGACAGTTCGACCATTCTCCGAGACCTCTTCTTCGTGCTCGTCGACCAATAAATCCAGACGCGGCGAGACAGCGCTGGCGATGGACTCATGATCCGCTTCCATGGAACCCGGTTCTTGTCCGGGTCTATCGTCTTGTGCACCCATACTATTTCCCACTGTGTTAATTCGCTGTGTATAGTACCAAACACTTTAACTGTAGGTCTGCTCCGCGACATCCCAAAAGGATTTCACCAACGGACTGGCCAATCTCTGCCCCAGACTGCACAAGCCCACAGTGAGGGGAGGCAACCCCACCGGCACGGTTATCTGGCTGACACGGTCGGCCATGCCACTTGCTTCAATAACCAACTGCGGCGCGATGCCGACGCCCAAACCCAGGCTGACCATTGCGACGATGGCCTCATGGCCTGCCACCTGAGCGTATATCCTCGGCCGAATACCCTGCTCGCGAAACCAGGCGTCCAACATCTCCTTGGTAACCCCTCGCTCCGGCACAATAAACGGAATGCCGCTCCAGTCTATATCACCACTGTTTGTAGCCGCTGCCAAGACCATGTCCCGCACGGCGCAGTCTGCCGCGGGCACACAAAATTGCAGCGGGGATTCCAGCAGCGGCAGGAACTCCATGCGACGTGGCATCTGGCTGGGGCGCCCGCTCACCGCAACATCGTCCTGGCCTCCCAGAATCCTGCCAATGCCGTCAGCCTGATCGCCGGTGTGCATCTTGATCTCCACGGCGGGATGACTAGCGCGAAATGCCTCCAGAATTGGCGCTAACACACTGTAGGTCGCGGTCACCGAGCAATATAGACTGACCTCACCCGCCAACTCTTCTTCATTGCCCAATCGACGACGCAATTGTTGCCACTCGGCGACAGAATGACGCGCATACTCTCGAAACTCACGACCTGCACCCGTCAGACGGACACTGCGATTGTCACGCTCCAGTAATGGCTGGCCCAGTTCGTCCTCCAGCCGTCGTATCGTTCTGCTGACCGCAGACACACTCATGTGCAGCAGTTCACTGCTGCGACTAAAATTGAGCGTATCGGCAACACTCAGAAATACCGACAGAGCCCTGATCTCCATACCAACCACCTGTATTGCGTTATTCGCAACACAGTATTACCAATATAGCGTTTTACGCAAGAAGACAAATACCGTATTGTTCGCCCCACTTCTCATCAGCCACCCGAGGATCTTCGTCATGGGACACAATTACTTCAACACATTGCCACTGCGCCTGCAGCTCAACCAACTGGGTAGATGCCGTTTCATGGATCGCTCTGAATTCTCCGATGGCGTCGATATGATTCGCGGGAAGAAGCTGGTGATTGTAGGCTGCGGCTCACAGGGCCTGAACCAGGGGTTGAACCTGCGCGACAGCGGACTGGATGTCTCCTATGCGCTGCGTGAGGCCGCTATCTCAGAAAAGCGTCAATCGTGGAAAAACGCCACTGAAAACGGTTTTACCGTGGGCACCTACGAGGAGCTGATTCCGGAGGCCGATATGGTCTTGAACCTGACCCCGGACAAGCAACACACGAGCGTGGTGACCGCCATCATGCCACTGATGAAGAAAGACGCATGCCTGTCCTACTCTCACGGATTCAACATCGTGGAAGAAGGCATGAAGATACGCGATGACATCACCGTCATTATGGTCGCGCCCAAATGCCCCGGCACGGAAGTACGCGAGGAGTACAAGCGCGGTTTCGGTGTACCCACATTGATCGCCGTACATACCGAGAACGATCCCAATGGCGACGGCCTCGAGCTCGCCAAAGCGTATGCAGCTGGCACTGGCGGCCACCGGGCGGGCGTGTTGCAGTCTTCGTTTATTGCAGAAGTGAAGTCCGACCTGATGGGCGAGCAAACCATTCTCTGCGGCATGCTCCAAACCGGCGCGATATTGTGCTTCGACAAGATGGTGGAAAAAGGTATCGACGCCAGCTACGCATCCAAGCTGATTCAGTATGGCTGGGAGACCGTCACTGAAGGCCTGAAACACGGCGGCATCACCAATATGATGGATCGCCTGTCGAATCCTG
The DNA here is from genome assembly GCA_037969215.1 of Halioglobus sp. GTDB lineage: Bacteria > Pseudomonadota > Gammaproteobacteria > Pseudomonadales > Halieaceae > Marimicrobium. The sequence goes on along the minus strand of JBBKWY010000142.1, from coordinate 25,771 downwards.
CCAAGGTCCGCGCTTTTCATCTGGCGGAAGAACTCAAGAGTATTATGCGTCCGCTGTATGAAAAGCATCAGGACGACATCATGACCGGTGAATTCTCCAGCACGATGATGACTGACTGGGCGAACGACGACGCCAATCTGCTGAAGTGGCGCGCCGCCACCGCAGAGACGGCTTTTGAAAAATCCACCAATACCAGCGCGGAGATTTCCGAGCAGGAGTTCTACGATCACGGCATTCTGTTGGTTGCCATGGTCAAGGCAGGCGTGGAGTTGGCATTCGAAGTGATGGTCTCAGCCGGAATTATCGCGGAGTCAGCCTATTACGAATCACTGCACGAAACACCGCTGATCGCCAACACGATTGCTCGCAAAAAACTGTATGAAATGAACGTGGTGATTTCAGACACGGCCGAATACGGTTGCTACCTGTTCGATCACGCCTGTCGTCCGCTGCTCGCGGATTTCATGAGTAAAATCGATACCGACGTGATCGGCAAAGGCATTGAGGGTGACAACGGCGTCGACAATATCGAGTTGATTATGGTCAATGACTCGATTCGCAGCCATCCTGTGGAAATTGTCGGCAAGAAACTGCGCGGCTACATGACCGCGATGAAGCGTATCGTCTAAAGTACTGCGTCGTAGAACTAAAAAAGGGGCCAATGGCCCCTTTTTTTATTGCCTGATTTACAGGCTTAGCACCTTCTCCCCACGTGAGATCCCGGCAACACCTGAGCGCACTACCTCAAGAATCTCTGCACCGGCCATTGCCGCCACGAAAGAATCGAGCTTGTCACTCGTACCCGTCAGCTGAATGGTGTAAACGGTGGGACCCACATCCACGATCTGCCCGCGAAAAATATCGGTTGTGCGTTTCACTTCTTCACGAACAGCGCCAATGGCTCGCACCTTGATCAGCATCATATCGCGTTCAATATGCGCGCCCTCGGTCAGATCGGCCAGCTTGACCACATCTAGCAGCTTGTTGAGCTGCTTGGTGAGTTGTTCGATGCGCAGGTCGCTGCCTACCGTCGTCAGCGTAAGCCGCGACAGCGTAGGATCATCGGTGGGAGCCACGTTCAGTGTCTCGATGTTGTAACCGCGCTGTGAGAACAAACCGACTACACGCGACAGTGCACCAGGCTCGTTCTCCATCAACATAGAAATAATGCGTCGCATATCAGGTCCTCTCGTTCTTGCTGAGCCACATATCCTTCATCGACCCATTGGGCGCAATATGCATCGGATAGACGTGCTCCATCGGATCAATAAAGATATCCAGGAATACCAATCTGTCTTTCATAGCAAACGCAGCTTCCATCGCGCCGTCCAGATCCGCCAGTTTTTTCACTTGAATACCGACGTGACCATAGGCCTCCACCAACTTGACGAAGTCGGGAAGTGAATCCTCGTAGGTACTCATGGCGTAACGCCCTTCGTACTGCATATCCTGCCACTGCTTCACCATGCCGAGGTAATTGTTGCGCAAATTGATAATCTTTATCGCAGAGCTGTACTGAGTACAGGTCGACAGCTCCTGGATATTCATCTGGATACTCCCTTCACCCGTCACACAGGCGACATCCTTATCGGGAAAGGCCAGCTTGACACCCATAGCTGCGGGCAGACCAAAACCCATAGTGCCCAGACCACCGGAGTTTATCCATCGACGCGGTTTATCAAAGCGGTAGTACTGCGCGGCAAACATCTGATGCTGCCCCACATCAGAGGTGACGTAGGCATCCCCCTTCGTGGCGCGATACAGGCTCTCGATCACCTGCTGCGGCATAATCATGTCGCTCTCGCCGTAACGCCGCCCGGTGAACAGCCCGTGCGCGGAGCGCCACTCCTCGATCTGCTGCCACCACCGTTCCAACGCGGACTTGTCCGGTATGCTGTTGTCCTTTTCAGTCAATAAATCAATCTGCGCCAGTAATTCCGTCAACACCGACTGCACTGGACCCACGATAGGGATATCCGCCATCACAATTTTGGAAATGGAGGCTGGATCGACGTCGATGTGAATCACCTTGGCTCCGGGACAGAACTTATCCACGGTGTTGGTCACGCGATCATCAAAGCGCGCACCAACGGCCAGAATGCAATCACTGTGGTGCATGGCCATATTAGCCTCGTAAAAGCCGTGCATGCCGAGCATACCCAGAAACTGGGGGTCGCTGCCCGGAAACCCGCCGAGCCCCATCAGGGTATTGGTTACCGGAAAATTTAATTTGCGCGCTAACTGCGTCAGCAAATCGCTGGCATCGCCGAGTATCACTCCACCACCGGCATAGATAACGGGACGTTTGGCGGCGAGCAACAATTTCGCGGCCTTTTTGATCTGGCCGGTGTGACCGCGCTGCGCCGGAGCATAAGAGCGCATCTTGACCGTCTTCGGATAGCGATACTCAAACGTCGCATCCGGCCGGGTAAGATCCTTGGGAATATCAATGACCACGGGACCGGGGCGACCGCTGGCGGCGATATGGAAGGCCTTTTTGATAATCATCGGCAGTTCTTCAGTGTGCTTCACCATAAAACTGTGTTTTACGATGGGCCGTGAAATCCCGATCATATCCGTTTCCTGAAATGCGTCCTCACCGATCAGGTGGCTCTGCACCTGGCCAGACAGCACCACCATAGGAATCGAATCCATATACGCCGTGGCAATCCCGGTAACCGCATTGGTGGCACCCGGACCGGAGGTCACCAGCACGACACCCGGCTTGCCGGTTGCCCTGGCATAACCGTCCGCCGCATGTGTGGCCGCCTGCTCGTGGCGCACCAGTACGTGAGGTACTTTACAGTTCTTGAACAACGCATCGTAAATATGTAAAACCGCGCCACCTGGATAGCCGAAAATATATTCGACACCTTCATCTTCGAGTGCACGGGCAATCATTTCACCGCCGGATAACAAATCCACAATTTTTCTCCACTACAAAACGTCCGGCGCGTAACCCTCACCGGGACATTCCAAAAACATGTGTGGATATCGCTGAAGCAATACCTGAACAGGTATCTGCAAAGCTACACCACCCCCAATCAAGCTCAATACACTGCCCGGAATCGCCCCAACAAGGATAACGATCACGAACTTGCCTGTGTATCGGTCGCCCTGCGGGGTAGCGCAGTGTCTGGCCCTCAATCTGGCCGATACGGCCAAATTGAATACGGGACTTACCTACAGCTGCATCAAATAATGGAATTGATGCAGTGAGCCAGAGGCCGAGGGTACTCGACGTTAGCTGTTGCCATATGCAAGACGTGCGTATTGTTGCGTCTGCAGGTAGCGAATGTCAACCTCGAGAGGGCACTCACAGTGCACAATGGGGCATTAGTCACATTGCCTCCGGCGAGGATGTGGGGTATTTTTGCGGCAGCTTTATTTGACTGGGAGACACTACTTTGAAGCGCGTATTAACCACTGGTGCATTGACTCTGGCAATAGCATTCACCCTGCTTTGTGCGACCTTTACCCAGGCCGGACAGGCTGTCTATCGCTGGAGCGATGACCGCGGCAACCCGGTTAACAGTGATCGTCCACCACCAAAAGGCGTTGATTACGAGGTAATCTCCACAAATTCCAGCATGGTGCGACCGGTGGATGCCGACGAGGGCGCTGTGCCACTGGAAGTTAAGCCCAGCCCTGACAATGAGTTTGAGCCCGTTGATACCAGCACGCCCAAGATTGTCAAAAATCCGGAATACTGCCAGCGCGCAAAAGAAAACCTGGAGACACTCGACTTAAAAGTCAGGATTCAAATGCGCGACGAGCAGGGTGAAGTGTACTTCCTCACCGATGAACAAAGAGATGTCCAGCGGCAGAAAGCCCTGGACACAATCGCCGTCAATTGCGAGTAATAGCTTCAATACTTGCATGAAATGGTGCCAGCGCACTCCAATCATGATGACAGCAGCTGTTGGGCATTAGTAAAACCTATACACCCAGCGACACCGATCCGGCAGGGAGATCACTCGAACTTCAAACGCCTGCTCATCAACAATGAGCCAGGCGCCAAGCCAAGACCTAGCGATCTATATCCTCAGTAAAGTATGCTCTCCCTCTGATGGGGTTTACCTCGGGTTCTACCGGGCACACCCCGGTATCACTACAACCGCCGATTATCGTGTGGATTGCCTGACACGTTCGGGGAGCGGCACACTCATCCTCCTCGGGGCCTAGTGGCGCACAGGGTTCTTCCGTACAACCCACCGGAACCAAGGTATTCACCACGATGTTTTCGATGGGAAAACCTGGAGGGAGAGTATCTGCAACCGGCACTTTCGGGGCGAATAAGTCAACCTGATATGCTTTACCTATCCCAAGCGGTCGCTCGCATACGCCGTCACTGATGCCACCTGGTTGAAAGGTATTGAAGAATACCTTTCCGCCAGCAACGGCTGCCGGGTTCGCGACCTGTTCGCCCCTGTCCGGCAAATCCAGATACCACCCATCAAAAGCAGTTAGCGACTCCCCATCCGGATACTGCGTACCGACCTCGAACATGGTATTTCCCTCCAGATCTACCACCGCTCTGTTGTAGGTTTGGTTATTCTCCATGGCAAGCATTTCGGCCGCATAATCTGCATAGGGTGAATCCATCAGCACATAGAAGCGATTTTGAACATTGGCGGAATAGGGATAGTTGGCCTCCAGTGGACGTTCGCGATCGCCGGAGCCAACGGTAACAAATACCGTACCCCTGAAAATCCCCACGGTGGGTGAGTTGTAAAATCGACGTTGCGTTCCTGGCATCGCAGCAACTTTTTCAATTTTCCACTGAGCCTCATTCGTATCATCCCTTGGCACAATTGCTGTCTGAGGCACATGAGTGAGGCTGGTTAGACTAACAGTCAAGTCGGCAAAACGAATCCTGTAGAGATTGCCCGCCACGTCAGCGACATAGACAAAGTCGACCAACCCATCAAAATCCACATCCACTGGAGACACCTGGGTAATCACCGGCGCATCTGTTGGAAAATATTTGATCAGTGACCCAGATACAGCATCTACCATATAGACACCCTTACCCTTGGCCGTGCTACAGGCCCCGGGATAATTGGCCTGGTCGGCATTCAGGCAATCATCAAAACCTCCACCAAAGAGCAACGCAGGCTTGGGCGCAGCATCATTGCCAGGATATTCAGCCACGTAAACACCAACTGGGGCTGACCAACTTTGGCCTACATTCCCAAACCCTACGCTACAATCCGTATCATTCTCGAGGTTCGGGCAACCCAGTCGCCACATCAGGTCCGGCTCTTCTGGATTGGTTACATCCAGCCCGTAGATCATACGTCCCCCCCGACGCATGGTGGGGTAGATATAGGCAAATTCCAGCTCACCCAAAGCATCACTGTTCAGATCGTCCGGTTCAGCGTACTGGACAAATTGCCCCGTAGAGCCATCGAAAAAGTACGCTTTCGAACGGTAGGTTTTGCCGGGCTCATTCACAGCTCCCTCGTAATCAACCAGGGGGGAGTTGTCATAAAGTCGCTGGATTTTCGTCATATGCTCAGGCGCCAGCAATGCCCACTCTTCAGAACCATTTGCTGCATTTACCGCCCGAAATAGCCCATCGTTGGCACCGTAGAATATCAACACGGTATCAGCATCAAAGCGTATGCTAACAGGCCTGGAGTGGACCACATCACCGTGAATACTAGGCCTAAGTCCCAGATCGTTGCCCGAGTCATCTTTCGCCATTACCTCCCCCACACCGGGGCCATCACCGCGCAAATAATTCAATACGACTTGTCCACCGAGGGCTGTGGCATCGGAACTGTCGATCAGAGCGAGTGCATTGGACTTCACTGTATACAAGGATCTGGCGGAGCCTGCCGGACCCTCTCGCATCATCTGGGCGACCCCTCCTTTTTCTACAAAGGAGCCATCGGGCAGGTCTGACCACTCCTTTCCAGCGTTTATCGCTTCAGTACAAGCGCCCTCGGGAGCAGGCTCAACCAGAAGATTCTCCCAATAACGGTCAGAATCTGAGGTCCAGTAACTCTCCGCGCAATCTCTGGCAAGGCCCGTACTCGAATTAGTCGCGCGCCTCAAGTTTATATCCGCCAGTTCCGCTTGCCCAAAAAATGTGGCTAAACGGTAGCGTTTTAGATTGCCAAACCAACGCGGCTTTTTGCCGGGCGCGGGGCGAAACGACGCAATGTATACCTGGTTCTCCTGCCGGGTAGTATTGGTGGTACTGAGAGGCAGAGTCACCGCCGCAAAGGTGGAACTTACTGCCAGAATATCAGCCACTGCTGAATTGATGGCATTGACGATTTGGTCTTCATTTTTTGCCTGAAAGTAGCGGCCGTGGCCAGCATTCGCCGCACTGAACCACAACCCGCTTAAATCACCATTCTGCTGCTGATTGAACACATCTATCGCGTACGTGTGAACTTTGACACGATGCGTGACCCAATCACCGTCATCATTGGTAACGTTGATCGGAACGCCTACGTTGTACAGAAATTTCGCCCAATCATCGAAGTTGTAACTACGACCGCCTGTTGTATCAACATCACCTGCTACCGGTACAAACACTTCTATCGTTGACCCTGGCACGGTGTACCCGGGAATTGTGTACCCTGGGATAACCACTTCTTCTACCCATTCGTCCCCTACCCAAACGTCTTCTGTGGTGTAGGCAGGAATCACCTGCTGCGCCTGCACTACACTCCACCGATAGGTTCTCTTTGACGGATTGCCATTGGTTTTGCAGCCAGAAGGATTGTTGCTGTCAGCCGCCACCGCTGTACATGAACAGCTTTGTTTGCCCGCACAAAGCCCCCCTGCGTTCTCATCGGCGGTACAAGCAGACTGCTCACTTGTGGTCCAACAGGACTTGGAGGGTCCCAGAGTTTGAGGAGGGACTATAACCTGCGGGACAGACACACCGGGAATCAAGTGCCCCGGTATCGTATAGCCCGGAATGGTCTGCGCTGGCACCTCCTCAGGCGGGACATAAATAGTTTCCGATACCTCCAGTTTTGACTCAAATTCTGGCATCCCCAGTGGCGTTCCAGCGTCGCCGGCGAGCGCATCCGGCGCCACCTTACCCGCAGCCGCATACGCCGCCTTGAGGGCGGCACTGTTGGTGGCGTCATCACTCGCGATACTGCCATTTGCATTGTTGCCGATAAATATCATGTACGTGTCCGAACAGACATCAAGCGATCTCAGCGGCGAACGAAATCGAGTCCAGGGTGCCCAAATGGGCGCGTATGCAGCAGGGTCAGCCAAATCGACGGGGGTACCAGAACCATTGTTGCTGTGCGAGCGCCCACTCAAATAATTATAAAAATCCCACGGAAGATCTCCGTAGGGGTTGCTTGAACTTCGTTTCTCCGAGGGGCTATTAATATTGTTGTATATCGTGTCCAGTTTCTGATTCAGCACACTCAAACTGCTTACAGTCAATGCCTGTAGATTGTGACGGACATAACCCGCATCTGTATCGGCAGAACTTCCCCCCGTTATATACTCCACGACCCCCACATTCAGCTTGCCAACCTGGTCGGCCAGTGCGGTTTTTATCGCGGCGACTTCCGATTGGCCCTGGTCCGAGCCACCTGGCCATTTCTGCGACTGTCGCGACCAATTCGATGTATTATCCAGCACAAAAATGACATTCGGGAGACTCGAATTCACTTCGGTCGTACCGGCAAAGATATCGATATCTTCTGCCTGCGCATAGCCGCAGGATATCGCCGCAAGTAGAAAACAGCGACACAACCACCGAATTTGAATTGTCATGAACCCTCTCCCACTACGCATCACAGCGGACACGATGTCTCGATTTTATTCAATGTTGTCTCTATTGAGACCCCTTGGCGCACTCTTACCTCTGCACCGGTCCTGACATCAGTCGCAACCGCCACTATCTCCCACACTGATTCGGCACACATCGAGTACTCCGCACCCGCAAGAAAACAACTTGCTTCAGAGGGGTATTGATAGGGCCTTAATTCAGAGTTCTTTTTCGGGCTAACGATCACACACGTGGGTGGATCGACACGAACCCTGATGTCGGTACTTCCGTCACCATTGGAGTCATAGCACTGCTGATTATTCACTTCGCAGGAATCGACAAATATATTGTCCGGTGTTGTGGTGAATCGGTCAGAGCTCAGTGCTTCCTCTACAGCAGCAAGGATCGCGGAACGTGCCTGTTCACGGCTTTCCATGTTTTGGATAACTTTTAGATTGGCTTGCACGACATTTGAAGCGGAGACTACCATTAGTGTTATCGCCAACAGCATGATCATCGCGATGATCATGACCATACCTTGTTGGCGCACCAACCTGATTTCAGATTTCATTGTCACTATTCCCTTTTGCCAGCGACATTACGCAGGCTCACTGTCCTGCTATACAACTGTCGCCGATATCCTTCAAGCGCCGCGGGCATCGTCACATCACACGCCGCACGTGGCGGTAAATCTGCGCAATACGTCTGTCCCACGATAGTGTAAATTTTGTCATCCCTGAATCCGGCACTGGGCTCCTGGCTACGCACCAGTATTGATATCGTTACCTTCACAGTATCAGACCAGCGAGCATCATTTGCTATGGTTGGATACGGATCGCTGAGGTCAGCGGGAATATCTTCCTCACCATCATTGCCGCTTGAATCAAGTCCATAAGTCATGCGCAGCATCTCAATGTCTTCAACCAGAGGGGTTTCTGTATACTCAAATACATTCTCCGCATCGCTGCCCAATTCCGCCCGGACAAGCTGATCGCTTGCGTTGACGTAGTAAATACGGCTGATATAGCGGTAGATCGGAGCTGGCGTTACACCATCACGTTGCAGAAAATCTTCAAAATTGGAATGATCCGAAATGAACTTGGAGCTTATTTTGATCTCCTCGAATTCCCCCGAATTCTTATTGGCATTAACCTGAAGATGGAAACTAGTATCGCCAGCGTCGCAACCTACATCGCCAACAGCACAACTACTCGCCCGCCTTATCGCAACGTAATCAGTTCCCAGCTTAGGTGTGATCAAGTCTGTGTCGTCACTATCGTCAGCCGTCGGACAACTGAAATTGGGCTGCGCAATCGTGGCGCTCCCCCCCTGCACAGGAAAAGCCATTGCCCAATTCAGCTGGCACTCATCAGGGTCATCAAGCGCGGGAAAAGTATTGGCATCGCAAGCCGTTGCAGGACACAGATCGGGAATCGAAAGTACCTCCACCACACGACGCTCACCCCAAAAAGCCGCATTAGTCAGATCGCCTTCTATCAGATGCAAAGCGTAGGTTGCATTTTCGAGCTGGCGTCCAGCCCGCTCAATTTCCCAACGTGTGTTGCTATTATTACTGGCAATTTGCGTCACGCCCAACATGATAAAGATGCCGAGCAACAACGAGATCATCACCTCTACCAGCCCGAATCCTGCCTGCGCTGAAATTCTTCTATGGATGTAGTTCATCTTTATAGCGCCAGCTCTGCCAGCACGGTGTCCAGACTTGCCGTACGCCGATACGCATCGTCGTCGCCATACTGATCCTCACCACACAAAGACGCAGGCTTCTTCGTTTTTGACATCCCCTGCCAGGCAATCGTCAGCCGAATATTAGTCTCCCCATCGACCGATCCAGGAATACGTTGTAGGCAACCTCTGGCGCCAAGGATGCTCCCTGCATTGCTCGCATTGAGCTGAACCGCAGCCCCTGCCAACGCGGCATTCCACTCACACAAATCTCGCTCTGCGGTCACAATTTTAGAAGCGCAGTCATCTTCTACCTGCAGGCCATAGTCGTTACCCTCAACATAAGATCCAAACTTGGCCGCTGCAGCATTCGAGCGAATACGGCTTGCCATGTCTTCTAACAACAAAACAGCTTGAGCGCGCTGATAAGATTCAAGCTGGCTATTCAAGGAACTCACCTGTAACCCCGCCAACCCAAGTAGTCCGACTGCGAGGATAACCACCGTGACAAGGACTTCTATCAAGGTGAATCCCGTGTTCTGAGTGGATCTGCTAGGCGCCTGCATGTGAACATTCTTCTTTCTTAAATGACGTTCGACCGTCGAGGCCTAATCGTACAGAACGGCAAAGATTTCCGGATTCAGCTCCGGCGTCGATCTCAAAGTCAGCCGCTCCCAGTGTCCTACCTGAAGCCGAGAACTCTACCTTGGCGGGGCTCGCTGGACCGAGAATTGCAATATTCCCCGACTGCACATGGCTCAGTATGTCGGGTTCGCCCGGCGTTGGACTGGGGATACTCCAACCTGCGCCCCAGCCGTCAGGATGTGCCTTCAACTCCACCGTCCTGTTGCGTTTAACTGCTTCAGAACGGGCCGTCATCATGGCGATCACAATATCCGTACCAGCACTCTTTGCTCGCTGATTCAGAATAAAGTCCCGAAATGACGGGACCCCTATTCCCAGAAGCCCAGACACCAGGACCACTACGATCATCAACTCGACCAGAGTGAAGCCCTGTTGGGGAAATACACGTGTACCAAGCCTTTCCTGAGCGTTATCTGTTTTAATTCTGGACGTTACCATGGCTGCTCTCCATGTAGTTTTGCACCTGTGCTTTCAATCGACAATACGCCGTCGTTCGCTTGACGTGTACCAACTTTCGGTGTCGCGATAATCGCAAAAACGGGGGGGAGTGGTGACGTGGTGACATCAAACGTGACCACATAATTACTGGCTACCCGGGCAGGCGTAGTGGCGTTTAATTCGGCCTCATCTGCTGCATAGGTACGGGTGTCATTGAAGTACAGCTGCTGCTTTTGCGCCACATCCATAAGGTAGGACTTGGCTTCCGCACGATTGGCCTTGACCGTAAATGATTGGTAGGCCGGGTATGCGATAAGAGTTAACACTGCCACAATGACGATTACTATCATCAATTCAATCAGCGTAAACCCACGGGCGGGCTTTTTCCTTACTGACACGATCACCGTTACTGACCTCATGCTCTTTCCCCGAGACAGCCCCGGCGAATCATGTCAATTATTTTGCTAGCCCCACAGGCCTAAATCGAGCAAAAACAGCTTATAAGTCCAGATAAAACGGTACTAGATCACACTAAACACTGAATGCTCCCCCTGCACATCGGCAAGTATCGTTTCACCGGGCTTAAATTCACCGGCCAACAGGCTCTGGGCCAGCGGATTTTCCAGCTCCCGCTGAATTGCTCGCTTGAGAGGCCTCGCGCCATACACCGGATCGAAGCCCGCCGTTACCAGACGATCCATAAACGCATCGCTGATTTTCAACTCCAGTTCCCGGTCCGCCAAGCGCTCCTGTAAACTTTGCAGCTGGATCACCGCAATCCCGCGAATCTGCTCTTCGCGCAGCGGATGGAACACCACCGATTCATCCACGCGGTTGATAAACTCGGGCCGAAAGTGCGTACCAACCACTTCCATCACCGCCGATTTCATCGTCTCATAGTCATCATTCGCCGCCATTTCCTGGATCAGGTGGGAACCGAGATTGGAGGTCATCACAATGACTGTGTTACGAAAATCCACTGTGCGGCCCTGCCCGTCGGTGAGTCGGCCGTCTTCCAATACCTGCAACAGGATGTTGAATACGTCAGGGTGGGCTTTTTCAACTTCATCCAACAGCAACAGGGAATAAGGTTTGCGCCGCACGGCTTCCGTCAGGTAACCGCCCTCCTCATATCCAACATAGCCAGGAGGCGCACCGATGAGGCGGGCCACCGAGTGCTTCTCCATAAACTCGGACATATCCAACCGCACCATGGCGTCGTCGCTATCGAACATAAAGTCAGCCAGGGCTTTGCACAGCTCGGTTTTACCCACACCTGTCGGCCCCAGGAACAGAAACGAACCATTGGGCCGCTTGGGGTCCGACAAGCCAGCGCGCGAACGACGCACGGCGTTTGACACCGCAGTAATCGCCTCATCCTGGCCAACCACTCTCTCGCGCAGGGCATCCTCCATGCGCAACAGCTTGTCGCGATCGCCCTCCATCATTTTCGAAACTGGAATGCCGGTCCAGCGCGAGACGACTTCGGCGATCTCCTCATCGGTGACTTTGTTGCGCAGCAACACGGTATCGTGGGTCTCTGTTTCCTGCTCCGCCGCCAACTGTTTTTCCAATTCCGGGATACGGCCGTACTGGAGTTCCGACATACGCGTGAGATCACCGGCCCGGCGAGCCGTCTCAAGATCCAGTTTCACTTGCTCCAGATCACTTTTGATCTGCGCAGCACCCTGTACCAACGCTTTCTCCGCTTTCCAGATTTCCTCCAGGTCAGAGAACTCTCGCTCAACCTTTTCAATTTCCTCATTCAGCCTTTCCACCTGCTTTTTCGCGGCGGGATCACTGTCTTTCTTTACGGCTTCCCGTTCAATTTTCAGCTGGATCAGACGCCGTTCCAGCTTGTCCATGACCTCCGGTTTCGAATCTATTTCCATACGAATGCGACTGGCAGCCTCATCGATCAGATCGATGGCCTTGTCGGGCAACTGTCGGTCGGTAATATAGCGCTGGGACAACCGCGCAGCAGCGATGATCGCGCTGTCGGTGATATCCACCCCGTGGTGTACTTCGTAGCGCTCCTTGAGGCCGCGCAAAATTGCAATGGTGTCTTCCTCGTTGGGCTCTTCTACCAAGACTTTCTGGAAGCGTCGCTCCAGCGCTGCATCCTTTTCCACGTACTGGCGATACTCATTCAAGGTGGTGGCACCCACGCAGTGCAGCTCACCGCGTGCCAGCGCTGGCTTGAGCATATTGCCCGCATCCATGGAGCCCTCAGCCTTGCCAGCACCGACCATCGTATGGAGTTCATCGATAAACAGGATGATGCGGCCCTCCTGCTTGGAGAGCTCATTAAGCACCGCTTTGAGGCGCTCTTCAAAGTCGCCGCGAAATTTGGCGCCGGCCAACAGTGCGCCAAGATCCAGCGACAGCACGCGTTTGTTGCGCATGCTTTCCGGGACTTCACCATTTATGACACGCTGAGCAAGGCCTTCTATAATCGCCGTCTTGCCCACACCGGGCTCGCCAATCAGCACCGGGTTATTCTTGGTTCGACGCTGCAGTACCTGAATGGTGCGGCGGATTTCATCATCGCGACCGATGACCGGGTCCAGCTTGCCTTGTTCCGCCAGCTCGGTCAGGTCGATCGTGTACTTATCCAGCGCCTGGCGTGATTCCTCGGCCTGTGGATCGTCCACAGCCTCACCCCCACGCATCGTATCGATCGCCGCTTTAAGATCCAACGGCTGCACGCCGCTGGCTTTCATTATCTCGCCAGCGGATGTTTTGCTTTCCAGCATCGCCAGTAATACCAGCTCACTGGAAATGTAGGTATCACCGCCCTGCTGGGCCAGTTTGTCCGTCACGTTCAGAATGCGGCCCAAATCGTTCGACATGTGCACATCGCCGCCAGTTCCGGACACCGTCGGCAGTGCCTCAACCGCAGCTTTGGTGCGCTCTGCCAGGCCAGCGACATCCGCTCCCGCCTTCTGTAACAGGGGCCGGCAGGCACCGCCGCTCTGCTCAAGCAACGCGCTCAACAGGTGCACCGGCTCAATGAAATTATGATCTTTCCCCAGCGCCAGGGACTGCGCATCCGCCAGCGCGGTTTGCAATTGGTTAGTCAGTTTATCCATTCTCATTCAAACTTCTCCTCGCTGATGACCTCCCGCGGAGGTATATCGTACTCACTGCAGAGTTAAATGGGGGTCAAATCACCCTATTTCAAGTATGGAGATACTCATCACAATAGAAATTTAATGCAACAGGATGAGGCTGGCCATGCGGCCGGTCTGTCCATCCCGTCGGTAGGAAAAAAAACGCTCGCTATCGCTGTATGTGCACAGATCACCGCCGAACACTCTGGTCAACCCCAACCTGTTAAGGCGCGCGCGGGCCAGTGCGTATAGATCGGCGAGGTAGTGGCCGGGGCGATTCGCCACGGGCACAAAGCAGGCCGCGATCAGTGCGACCTCAGACGGAAGGGCAGCAGCCAAAAATCCGTCGCGCACCTCTTCGCCCACCTCAAATACGGTAGGGCCAATCGCCGGACCCAGCCATGCCAGCAATCGCTGCGGGCGCGTATTCATCGCCGCCACTGTCGTTTCCAGTACCCCCGCCAACAGACCGCGCCAACCGGCGTGCGCCGCGGCTACTACGTCGCCATCGACAGAACACAACAGCACTGGCAAGCAATCCGCCGTCATTACGGCGCAGACCGCACCTGGCGTGCGGCTCCACTGTGCATCTGCGAGTGGCAGCGGTCCGGCCTGCCCCGCTTCAACCACAGTGGTGCCGTGCACCTGCGATAACCAGGAAACCGCGGCAGCACCCGGCAGTGCATCGGCCAGTAACTTCCGATTGGCCGCCACCACGTTTTTGTCATCGCCCACATGACAGCCGAGGTTGAAACTCTCAAATGGTGGCCCGCTATAGCCTCCCATGCGAGTGGTCGACAGGGCCCGCACATTCCAAGGCGCGGGCCATTCGGGCTCAATAAAGCGCGGTGTCACGGGCGAGCGGCGGATCTTCCGCCTCCAAAACTGCAATCAGGTGCTGGATATCATCGGGCAGGGGGCACTCGAATTGCACCGCTTCCTCCGTCGCCGGATGGATAAATCCCAGCGAGCGAGCGTGCAGCGCCTGCCGCGAAAAGTTACGTAGCATGTGTATCAACTGATCTGACGCGCCCTTGGGAATACGCGGCCGCCCACCGTACAAGGGGTCGCCGATGAGTGGATAGCGCCGATGAGCCATGTGTACCCGAATCTGGTGCGTTCGACCGGTTTCCAGATTCACGGTGATGCGGGTGTGGTGACCAAAGCGCTGCGCCAGCCGGTAGTGCGTTATCGCTGGCTTGCCACCGACAGCGGTGACCGCCATCTTCTTGCGCATGCGGGGATGTCGCCCCATGGCCGCATCGACGGTGCCGCCACCCGTCATCGCGCCGATAACCAGTGCGCAATATTCCCGCTTTACTGTCCGCTCCTGTAGCTGGTCAACCAGATGGTGATGCGCCGGCAGGGTTCTGGCGACAACCAGCAAACCCGATGTATCCATATCCAGGCGATGCACAATGCCTGCACGCGGCAACAGCGCCAGATCAGGTGCATGGGCCAGCAGGGCATTCACCAGCGTACCCTCAGCATGGCCTGCAGCCGGGTGCACCACCAGCCCTGCGGGTTTATTGACCACCAGAATAGTCTCGTCCTCGTAAACGACATCCAGGGCAATATCCTGTCCCTGCCACGCCACTTCCGCTTCCAACAGCGCATCAACCCGGACATTAGCCCCTTCTGACACTTTATCCCGCGGGCGGCACTGCTTCCCGTCCACCGATACAGCTCCCGCTTTAATCCACTCCTGCAACCGGGATCTGGAATATTGCGGGAAAAGTTGGGCTGCGACCTGGTCCAATCTGCTGCCGTGCAGCTCCTGCGGCACACTCGCCTGCAGTTCCACCCTATCAATCATGAGAATTCCTGTTTATGCGCCAGCCCGCCTGTGGTTAAATACCGCAGCAATAGTACCCGCGCTGTGTGGGATTTTAGCACGCTGGCGCGAGCCATTAGGTGGAAGCATGAAATACATAGTAATTATTCTATTCAGTCTGACCCTCTACGGATGCTCCAGCAACGAGGAGTTGCCGGACATTGCCGCCGATGCGGGTGAGCAGCAGATCTATGAGGACGCCCAGCGCTACCTGCGTGGTGACAACTACGATTTGGCTGTAAAAAGCCTGGAGTTGCTGGAATCCCGCTACCCGTTTGGCAAGTATGCGGAGCAAGCTCAACTAGAACTGATCTATGCGCATTACAACGCGTATGAGCACGAAGCGGCCGTAGAGGCAGCAGATCGCTTTATTCGCCTGCACCCCCAGCACCCCAGCGTGGATTACGCCTATTACATGAAGGGCCTGGCTGCCTACTCTGCCAATGAAGACATCTTCGCCCGCTTCATGCCCACCGACCCCACTCAGCGTGACACTTCCCAGGCCAAGGAAGCTTTTAGCGAATTTGCGCAGCTGGTTTCGCGGTTCCCGAACAGCCCGTACTCGGCCGACGCCGAGGCCCGCATGATATCCCTGCGCAACTTGCTGGCCCGCCACGAAATTATGGTCGCCAATTACTACCTCCGGCGCGGTGCCTACCTCGCCGCGGTCAACCGGGGACGATTTGTCGTGGAAAACTTCCAGCGCACCCCTTCCGTGGCCGATGGACTGGCTATCATGGCGCAAGGGTATATTTTTCTCGGCATGAATGATCTGGCACAGGAATCCATCACGGTATTGGCTGCCAACTACCCCAATTACCCCGCCATCAACAAAAGCGGTCAGTTCGTGAGCGATTACACCCTGGATGGGGAACAGCGCTCCTGGGTTAACAAAGTATCCTTTGGACTGTTCGATCCTCCCGCACCACCCCAGTTCGACCATCGCCCAGAGGTGTGACGCGCGGCCAAAACCGGAATATCGCTAATCCCCCAGGCGCCAACCAGATGTAATGGGGTAGCGCCTGTCTCGCCCGAAACCGCGCCGCGTTATGCGCACACCTATTGGTGCCTGACGGCGCTTATACTCATTGATATCCACCAGTCGTAGCACTTTGTGTACCTGCTCGCGATCCATGCCGGTGGCAATGATTGCCTCGGCGCTGTAGTCCTGCTCAACGTAGAGAGCCAGGATGCGATCCAGAACGTCATAGGGAGGAAGGCTGTCCTCATCCTTTTGGTCAGGCGCCAATTCTGCCGAGGGGGGGCGATCAATCTCCAGCTGGGGAATACACGGCCCCCGGGAATTGCGATAGCGACACAACTCGAAGACCAGCGTTTTAGGGACATCCTTGAGCACATCAAGGCCCCCCGCCATATCGCCGTAGAGCGTGGAATAACCTACAGCCATCTCACTTTTGTTCCCGGTGGTTAACACCAGATAGCCCTTTTTGTTAGAGATAGACATCAGCAGCACACCGCGACAGCGCGCCTGCAGATTCTCTTCGGTGGTATCCGGCCTGGTTCCGGCAAACTCATCTCGCAGGCTGGCCATAAACGCCTCGTAAATGGGCTCGATCGAAATCACCTTGTGTGTCACGCCCTGCAAGCTGGCCTGCTCTGCCGCATCCTCGACACTCATTTTCGAGGTATAGCGAAACGGCATCATCACCGCTTCCACCCGCTCTGGTCCCAGTGCATCCACCGCCACGGCGAGTGTCAGCGCTGAATCAACGCCGCCGGACAAGCCCAGCACCACGCCGCGAAAACGGTTCTTGTTGACGTAATCGCGCACCCCCAACACCAGCGCCTGCCAGGTGGCCTGCAACTCCTGGGCTGGCGGAGAGGGCACTGGCCCTGTGATACTCACTGGCTGCGCCGCAAAATCCAACTGCAGCCAATATGCCGCCTCTTCAAAGCCGGGCGCAGCTGCGGCTACGGTGCCGTCGGCGGTCACCGCAAATGAGCCGCCGTCGAACACCAGCTCATCCTGCCCCCCCACCTGGTTGACGTAGACAATGGGAATGCCCACCTCTCGGGCACGGGCAGACACCGTGTCCCACCTCTCCTGTCGCTTGCCCTGGTGATAGGGAGAGGAATTGATGTTGAGCAACAACTGCGCACCGGCCTCGGCTGCCAGGACGGTTGGTGCACTCTCCCAGATATCCTCACAAATGCTCAGCCCTACAGCGACCCCGTTAATGGTGACGACACACGGCTCATCACCCGGGGTGAAATAGCGTTTTTCATCAAACACCTGGTAGTTGGGCAAACAGTGCTTGCGGTATTGGGCCACGATTTTTCCCTGGTGCAGTACGCCAGCCACATTGTAGAGCGCGCCGTTCACTCGCAGCGGGTAGCCGATCACCAGATAGGCTGATCCATGCATGGCGGCGCAGATGGTAGCCAGTGACTGCTCCACCCTAACGCCGATACTGGGCCGCAGCAGCAAGTCCTCCGGCGGATAGCCGCTGAGGGTAAGCTCAGGGCAAACCACTACCGGCGAATCATGCTCGGCTTCGGCCAGCGCAATGGCCTCAATGACTTTTTGGGTATTTCCTTCAAAATCACCCACAAGGGTATTCATCTGCACCATCAGGATATTCAGGATACTCATGAAACGTTCGGTCGCTCTCGTTTTTCGGATCGTCATTGTCCGGAAAAGTGCGGCCTATAGCCAGTCCTTGAAAGTAACAATACCTGTTACAATATCGCCCCATCCCATTCGTTATAAAAGCCATAAGGCCAGCGCACGGTGAATCGCACAGCCATTCTCACAAAACCCGAGCCTCACTCACCGAGCCATCAGAACCTCGCACTGTTTCGCGTCTATGTGGGCTACCGTTCGCTGCTGTCAGTTGTGCTGTTGATCATGCTGGTAAGCCCCAACACGCGACAACTGGTGGGCACCCTGAATCCCGCGCTGTACACATCTATCGCTTTGGCCTACCTGGCCACTAGCATCCCGCTGGTGGGGTCACTCTCCACGCGCCTGAATCAAAGCCAGAAACTCATGCTACTGGTGTTTCTGGTGGACATCGTGGCCATCACGTTGCTGTCGGACAGCAGCGGCGGAATGATCAGCGGTTTGCCCGTATTGCTGGTAATTACAGTGGCTGCCAGCGCAGTGTTGATCGCCAACCGAACACTCGCCACGCTCATTGCCGCCATCGGTGTGATGGCCATTTTGCTGGACACCGTGTGGCTGATACTGCACGACGTGCTCGATAGCAGCTCGCTGTTTCCCGCCGGGATTCTTGGCCTGCTTATTTTCGGCGTCTCACTGATGGTGCAACCCATTGCGCACCGTCTGGGCCGGGCCGAGGAACTGGCCCGCAATCGGGCCAGCGATCTGTACAGCTTACAGCGGCTCAACGAGCAGATTGTGCAACATATGCAGACCGGCATCTTGCTGGTGAGCAATGACGGCGTGGTGCGAATCATGAACAAGGCGGCTATCGGTCTGCTCGCACCCGAGAGACCGGTCACCGTGGAGCAGGGTCGGCAGTTGGCGGACTACTGTCAGGAACTGGCCTACCAGTTCGAACACTGGAAGAACTCCGGGGTACACAGGGCCAAGCCGTTCACCGTCGCGGAGGGCGCACTGCCGGTGATCGCCAACTTCAAAGAGCTACAGCCCAATGCCAATCAGGAGACGCTCGTTTTCGTGGAGGACTACACGCCCGTTACGCAGTATGCCCAGTCATTGAAGCTCAATTCACTGGGCCGACTGACAGCCAGCATCGCGCACGAGATTCGAAACCCATTGGGCGCAATCAGTCACGCTGCCCAGTTGTTGCAGGAGTCGCAGGATCTGTCACCCTCCGACGGCCGCATGGCAGATATCATTCAGAACCACTGTGAACGCGTAAACCAGATAGTGGAAAGTGTCATGCAAATCTCTCGCCGTGAGCCTCCCAAACCGCAGTACCTCCTGTTGGCTCCATGGTTAACAGAGTTTGTAGGCGAATACCTCAACGCGTTGAATCGCGCAGCGGAAGTGACCATTGATTGCGGCTACAAAGAACTGCTGGTGGAGTTTGACCCTGAGAACCTGCAGCGCGTCTTTGCCAATCTCCTCGATAACGCGCTGCGTCACAGCAAGCTGGCCACCGGACAAGAGACCGCACGCATCGAGGTTGACCTCGATTTCGCTCTCCATCAATGTCAGATCGACATCATTGATGCCGGCAGTGGTATAACGGCCACCGATCAGACCAAATTGTTCGAGCCTTTCTACACAACAATGGCAGAGGGCAGCGGCATGGGGTTATACCTGTGCAAGGAACTCTGTGAAATCAACAATGCGGACCTGTACTATCGACCGACCCGGAAAGGTGAAAGCTGCTTCCGCATCTCCCTGAACCAGCGAGCGCAATAGAAAATGAACCAGAGTGTTTTGATCGTGGATGACGAGCCGGATATCCGCGAGTTATTGGATATCACGCTGAGTCGTATGGGCCTTGTTACCCATAGCGCCGCCACGTTGAAGGAAGCCCGGGAGATGGTCGAGCGGGTCAAGCCGGATTTGTGCCTGACTGACATGCGCCTGCCGGATGGCAATGGCATCAGCCTGGTAGAACATATCCAACAGGAATTTCCCCACATACCCGTCGCGATGATCACCGCACACGGGAGCGTGGAAACCGCCATATTGGCACTTAAGGCCGGGGCCTTCGACTTTATCAGCAAGCCTATTGAGCTGGAGAATTTACGTAGGCTGGTCAGCTCCGCCTTGCAGCTGGAGGGTGACCCCAGCCGCACACAGGACGCCGTAGATCAGGAACTCATAGGCTCAGCACCGACAATCCAAACCCTGCGCCAACAGATATCCAAGTTGGCACGCAGCCAGGCACCGGTGCATATTCACGGCGAATCTGGCAGCGGCAAAGAGGTGGTTGCCCGCCTGATTCACAACAACGGTGCGCGTGCCAACGGCCCCTTTGTGGCAGTCAACTGCGGCGCGATCCCGCCGGAATTAATGGAAAGCGAATTGTTCGGGCACATGAAAGGCAGTTTTACCGGCGCCAGCCAGGACAAGGTCGGCCTGTTCCAGGCCGCATCTGGCGGCACACTGTTTCTGGATGAAGTCGCCGACCTGCCTTTGAGCATGCAGGTCAAATTGTTGCGCGCGATTCAGGAAAAAACCGTACGCCCGGTGGGCGCCAGCGAAGAGCAAAAAACGGATATCCGGCTACTGAGCGCCACGCATAAAAACCTGGAAATGGAAGTTGAAGCGGGTCTATTCCGTCAGGATCTCTACTACCGAATTAACGTTATCGGTGTTCTGGTGCCGAGTTTGCGCGAGCGACTTGAGGATCTACCGGCGCTAACCACTGCCATTTTAAAACGCATTTGCGCGGCCGACAGCAAAGCCGCCTATCTGGACAAATCCGCACTCACAGCACTGAGCGACTATAATTTCCCAGGCAACGTTCGCGAATTGGAAAATATGCTGGAGCGGGCGCTGGCGCTGTCCGACGGTGAAAAAATTACGGGCGACGATCTGCAGTTTTCCAGCGCCAGGACAAATAGAAAGCCAACCACTGACACAAGAGCCGCTGAGCGCCCTGGCCGTATGGCCCACGAGGCGTTTGGTGATCTGGAGGGATATCTGGAAGAGCTCGAGCGAGAAATTGTCAGCGCCGCTCTGGAAGAAAGTCGCTGGAATAAAACGGCGGCGGCGAAGTTGCTGGGAATCAGTTTCAGGAGCCTTCGCTATCGGCAAAAAAAACTTGGCCTCGACGACTGACAAGCATCACCAACACGACCGACCCCGACGCTCTCCGGTGGCCAGTTTCTGTCCAGTTGAGTCCAGACTCAGCGTGCCGCAGTCACGATCCGCAGCTTGACCAAGCTGAGGCGTGGCAAAGAGTGTATAAGCATTCACACGTGTGGTGAGCTCGATAAGGTATATCCTGTTTTCCGCCACTTCATCCACAATGCTCCCCTGCGCGTCAATCGCGTAGGGATGTGTGGGGTAGGCCAGCTCTGTCAATACTTCGGCGTACCGTTTGTGATCTACAAAGTACTGCTCCTGTCGCATCATTGTCTCCAGTAGCGCGGCGCCTCCCAGACTTCGCCGTGTCGCCATAAGCTGCAGCTGGTAAGCGGGCAAAATCAGGGTCAGCAGAATTGCCACCACACTGATGACAATGAGCAGTTCTATCAGGGAAAAACCTTTTTGCCGCAGATCTGCCATACCGCGCCTCCGCCCCTTCTACAGGGGATCAATGCCCGGCTCGCGCCAATGTGTTCGGTACACCCTTGCCGCCTGACTGGGTAGTAACTGCGTGGTATCACGCACCCCATCACGATCCAGGTCATACAGATCAATTCCTCCTCCCGGCAGAAAAATTGCGTCGGCAACAGGCCTCGCCGCCATCGGGATACCATCACCAAGCTCATAGTGCCGCTGTTGGTTCGCAATAGCCGTGGCATCAGTAAGCCGTAACACATACAACCTGCCGTGACCCTGCCGCCGGGCACAAGACGCCACATCACCGGGGATAAAGGTGGAAGCAAACACTCGACCGCCATCCGTGAGGGGCGTGGACAAGCCTTTTTCGCCCGGCTGCCCAAAGCGAACTTGCCAGCCACTCACGGCAATGCGAGCGGCGCAGTCGATGATATCCTCGCCTACGACAACCTTTTCGGATCCCTGAACACAGGTCGTTTGATCAAACAGATCCGCTATCTGGTATCTACCAGGCGGATTACTAATATCGTTCTCGGCCTGTACGACGGCGCTGCCGGTCGCTACTTCACGGTCCTTAATATAGAACAACGCATTTTCAACCAGTGTCTCATTCGGATCTGCACGATTACCGCTTTGGATCAGTACCCCATCAAAATATCCGCTCGCATCGTAGGACTGCACCAGATCCGGCGCGTGGAAAAATCGCCGGTCCGCGCTGGCTGAGCCGCCCGGCTCTGCTGCATCAAACCCCAGGTCGGCCAATTTACTGATAAACCAGCGATCCCTGCGGTGATCAGCGTGGCCGTCCTGATTCGGCGGCAAATCGACCCGCCAGACCGCACCGCCGCTATCTCCGACGTAAAGCCGGTGAATAATATCCTCGGACGTCACCAACACCGACACCGTGGAGGGAATACTGTCCACCAGACCCGCGTGCTGATATCCCGTATTCGCGCTCACACCGGTATCTCCCCTTACCGCTTTCCAAACCAACTCACCGGTACGTGCGTTAACGATGTAGATCGCATTACCGACCACATCATCATCGGCAGACAGGTCCTTACCGCGCCTTGCGGTGTAATCCTTATTCCAGCCGCCGTCGTAGCCACCGGCAAAAACCAGCACATCCACTGGCCTGCCACTGTAATTGACCCTACCGACCACCGGCGTTGAAAACGTCATCCCCAGCTCGTCAAAGGAACCGCCTACCGTGCGGCTGATTTTCCACGCCAGACGGGGGACAGCATCCGGATTACTGACATCGAGGGCAAAGTAGCTGGAACCGCCACGCCGCAGCCCGAAATACGCGTAGGCTTCATCACCCGCTGCTGCATCCAGTGTCCCATCAGCATTGCGGTCAACACGCAAGACGACAGGCGCGCCATCCACACCGTAATGCCTGGGCAAACCTTCGCCCTTGTTCTCGTACCGCCACCCCACAGTGGCCAGTGATTCTTGTGGGAAAAACCCAAACACCTCACGACCTGACTCGCGTCCCGCGGTATCTGTGCTCTGCACACTGTGAAACACGCCGTCACCACTTCCAAACAACAGGCGAACATTGGGATTTTCCTCACTATAGCCGGGCGTGGCGCCATAATTGAGCGCGAACGGTCGTGAGTGCAGCACATCACCCATGATCCAGCCGCGCGCAGCGGTGCTGCCACTGTGCACATCCTGTCCTCGCGCCCACTTGATCAGATTGAGCAGCTGTTCATCGGTCAATGTCTGGTCGGGATCGAGTAATGAACTCAGCGCCTCGACACCCTGTGCACTTGCATCAAATGGCAGTAGTTCCCGCCCGGACGTCGGTGCGTAGAAAAGCTGTCTGGGTCCATCATCATCGATCGGCGCATCAGCGTTGGTGTCGCCAATAAAATGCTGCACAAACTCACCCGGTGCACTGCTGTAATTTACGAACCCATCTATTTTTTGTCCGGCACCCCCGCGGGCGACAATCGGGCCGTCGGCGTCATCGGGAATGGCCTCACCATTACCGTGCGGTAAAGTCGCGACGTCGGTCCAGAACGTCAGAGCATCAATACGCAGCCGACCTTTGTTTTCCCCAGACACTTCATAAGCAGACAAGCCACGCGCATCAATCACTTGATCAAATGTACTCGCATCACTTTCACCATCGTCGTCTGCTGAATTTTCCAGTTTCAGTTTTTTGAGATTTCCCGGCCAGATTGTGCTCGATTGCGGCAAGAACATCGGAACAAACAGCGAGTCCAGTACCTGCCCCCGACTAAAAACATCATGGGAAAATGCCACGTCCAGAGAGTGCCCTGCAGCAGTCACGCTCGCCATCAGTACCACGGTCAAACGCGCCTGCAACTCCTCCGGCTCATTCACAAAAAGCACAGACTCACCGCCGCCCGCGACGGCGTATTCGAGAGCGTCACCCGGACGATCACGACTGGTTACCACCCAGGTTTTCTGCAATGGCACGACGGCATCCGTCTGCGGCAACAAGTCCGTAGTGCTCTGGTGCAGATAGGCCAACAACTGCGTGAAGAATCGCTGCCCCAAATCCGGTAGTTGTGCCGCTATCTCGGCATCGAGATC
This sequence comes from Halioglobus sp., assembly GCA_037969215.1. Classification (GTDB taxonomy): domain Bacteria; phylum Pseudomonadota; class Gammaproteobacteria; order Pseudomonadales; family Halieaceae; genus Marimicrobium. Next base: position 1,532 of record JBBKWY010000142.1, on the reverse strand, counting down.
GCCATCTCGATTGGACCTGCCCAGTGTGAACAGAATGGAGTACAGCTTCGGGCACGCCAACTGCCCGGTGATCGGCGCGAGGTATCTCCCACTGTCGATAATACTCTCATCAAAATTCGGCTGTGGATCTGAGCTACCAAAATTGCCGCTGCTATTTTGTCCCAGCGCCACATCAGCACCACTCAGGTAACGCAACCACTCAAAATACGTCTCCCGGGGCTGCAGTTCGTGGCTTATTGGCGCTGCAAGAATTGGAGTTCCCTTCAGCGTTGAAATAAAAGCATTCCTGTGCGTGTTTAGTTGCCGATACCCCTGAAGAATCGTGCCACCACCCACCGCCAAATCCGGGTTGTCAGATGGGTTGTCCTGATGATTGGATATCAGCAATGAAAGGTAGAGAGGGTCAAACAGCGAGTTCTCCAGTACAGCAGACATTACTGCCTTGAACACACCGGGCGCAGTAACCGATTCCCCCTCCCGGTATATGTCGCCAAGATGGCGATAGGCCGCCTCTGTCATAAAGGGCGGCCCGCAATCGACACCGAAAGTACACAGTGCCGCATCCACCTCACTGTCGCCCAGATCCACGACAACTTGAACGAAAACGCTCTGGGTGTCCGTACCGTAGAGATACGCATCAATGTCATCTGCCGTAGTCAGGGTTGTCCATAGCAGCGTAAAAAGCACTGGCAAACAGGTTAAACGTCTCATGACCACTCCCCTTGGGTGCTAACGGAATGCCGGTACCCGCACAGTAATGCCCTGCACGATATGGGCACTGCCCAACCGCATCTCGCTGCCATCGAGCTGCACATCGATCTCAAAAAGCGCAGCATCAAAACTGTTGCTGCTGGATACCACCTCCTCGGCCTCCCTGATCGGAAACCCTTTCCATAGCAAAGGGTCCTGGCGGGTGATCCGGTAGTCGAGCGCGAATCCCTCCAGCCCGAGCGCCAAGCGAGGAACCTGCAGCTGATGCCAATCACAATCGCGAATTTCCTCCCCTGGCGGACAGTTCGTGTCACCGACACCGCCCTGCAGCGAGAAATTGTCTGGGTCGAGAGAAAGCTCGCCAGCAATGCCTTGTACTGTATGCAGTGCCTCCTCCAGAAATTGATCGTTCCCCGCCATGTGCAATTGCATAATGGATGACTGCATCACCGTGGCTGCAATCATTGACAGCATTAGCATAAACACCAGGGCAAGCACTATTACCGCACCTCGGTTCGACATTGATTGTGACTCTTCAGCGGAGGCGCTCAAGGGTGCCATCAGTCAACCTGTTGGAACGATGTGGTTACGCAGCATCACGGTCGAGCTGAGCACATTGCGCAGGTAAGCATCATGTTTGGCGGGCAGCACCTTCTGACCGAGATGATAAGTCTTGCTATCGCGATAGCCAGGTAAAGGACCGAGGCTTCGCAATAACAAATATATTTTCGCTGTTACTGCGCGTCTCATCTGAGCTTGCGTAGGGGTTGCAGTGTACTGATTGGGAACACCGTCATTATCGCTATCAATACCGAACTCGA
>JBBKWY010000141.1:0-61545 GCA_037969215.1 Halioglobus sp. | reverse complement strand
CCTTCAGATTCGTGTTTGGTGGAGAAATACGGGTGATCCATCGCACCGGCTTCTTCGAACATGTCCTCCGTGAACGTTCCCTCATACAAACCGGCGGCGGCAATTGAGCTGACCTGGTGGAAACAGCCAGCCTTCAGTGCTTTGGACAGGGCGATAGCCTGCTTGGTGCCATTTACGTTACTAATCCGCTGGCTCTCGGCGTCGGCTTTCATGTCATAGATTGCAGCCAAATGGAAAAAGTGGTCAATCTTGCCGCCGTGCTTTTTAATCCAGGCGGGCTTTACGCCGAGCTTGGGCCGGCTCAGGTCGCCTTCCACCGCAATGATTTGCTCTTCGTCGGCCCCCCAGAGTTCGCGTAGACCGGCTATCTTCGCCATGGATTCCGGACGTACCAGCAGGTAGATAGTAGCCCCGCGATCCAGCAATTTGGGTACAAGAAATCGACCAATGAATCCGGTGCCGCCAGTGACAAAATAGTTCATATGCGCTTCCTTAATCTTATAATTACGAGGCAGAATAACAATGAATCCAGAATAGTCCACATTAGAGCAATCTGCCGCTGAAGTGAATCACTGCCGATACAATTAGGCCCCATCGCATGTTGACGAGTTGCTCCCTGCCTGCAGGCTTATAAAAGCGATTCAGGTCGATTTTCCGCACGCCGCTGCAGGAAATCGAAAACATTCGTGCGGATAGCGTTTTCTGCGCCGAATATTCGCGAAAACGCCAGCATGATATCGATATGTCCACGCCCGTCATAGAAACAGGTCACCGCGGTGCCGCCGTGGTCGTTTACTTTCTGGGCAAATCTCCGCGTATTGACCGGCAGTACGGTGGTGTCGTCGTTGCCATGCAGCAACAGCATGGGAGGTTCGTCGCCGGTAGCGAAATACAGCGGCTGCATCTGCCGATAGTCTTCGAGATTAGCAAAAACATCCCGATACTTTTTCTCCTTGGGTTTGAAACCATAGGGGCCGGCCAAGCCCACGAAGGCATGAATTATAGTTGGCGTCAGTTGGTGTGCGGCGAGATATTTGGGGTCAGTGATCAGCAGCGCATCGGTATGTGCGCCTGCGGAATGTCCCATAATTATAAATTTGTTTGCAGTGGTGTACTGCGGACCATGACGTGTCAGCCAGGCGATCGAGAGCGCGATGTCTTGCACGAACGAGGGGAACTTACCCTCTGGATACTTTATGTAATCTGGTATCGCTACAGCGTAACCGGCAGAGGTCAACGCATCGGCGACGAAGTAGTAGCGTTCTTTGGCGCCACTGGTCCAACTGCCGCCATAGATAAATACGATCAACTGACCTGTCGCTGTCAATGGGTCTTTGGGAAGGTAGAGATCCAGCTTCTGATAGGGCTTCTCGCCATAGGCAAGGTTTTGCTCAAGCTTTTGATTATTAAGCAGATAGGAGGGGGTGTTAAGTGCTTTGAAGGCAGCGTCGGTACAGGCTGTCAGTAACAAGCTTATCACTTGGTTCGAATCACATTTCTTCACGAACCTGGCCATACGCCAGCATTGCGAACAAACCTGTACCGCCGAGGATGTTACCGATGAGTACCGGGGATATGTGGTAGCACAAGGCGGTAAGGATATTTATGTCCCCGCTGAACACCAGATTGAAAATTTCGGTTGACCCGGCAATCACATGGGTAAAACTACCGGCGGCGATCAGCCAGGTAAACATTACGATAACCAACACTTCGGAGCCCTTCGCCGAGGGTAACATCCACACCAGTGCCGCGATGAAAAAGCCTGATGGAATGCCACGCAAAAATGCCTCGGCCGGGGTCAGCTGTGCCACGTGGTGCGATATCTCCATGATAGCGGCAAGGATATCGGCCGGCAGGATGCTCCCGTGGATGACGATGGCAGCGGTGAAAAACGTGCCACACAAGTTAGCCGCCAGCACAATCCCCCAAAGGCGCGCGGTGTAATAGAGCCCGTTGCGTGTCGGTTGGGCGAGAAACGGTAGTACGACCGTGATGGTGTTCTCGGTGAACAGTTGCAGCCGACACAGGATTACCAGGACAAATCCGAACGTGTAACCAAGGCTCTCGATCAGGGTCAGATAGGGGTGATCTGAGCCCAGATTTGAGCGAATAATCCCCTGGACGAGGACCGAGGTCGAAATACCAACCCCCGCTGCCACACCGGACCACCATAGTGACGCCATCGGACGATGTAGCTCCTCTTCGCCCTCACGCAGAATGACCGAGTAGAGCGTCAACGATGACAGTTTGCCATGTTCGGCTACCGAATCACGCTCTTTCGGGGTCAGTGACTTTTCGCTCGACGTCGGTGTCTGCTCGCGGGAATAGCGATCCTGGACTTTGGCGCGAAGCTCTTGCTCTTCCGCGGCTTCCCTCGCTTTCCCTTCACCTTCACTCATTCAACTGTCCTTTGCCATCCAGAAATGCTGTTGGAATTGCTGGTGCGACTTCTAACGCTGTGTGACCCGGTTTATCGGTAGGATATACAAATAGTATGTAAAGTTTGCCAGCAGAGGCGAGTCTCGAATACAGCCGTTTGCTTACCGGGTTAATAAAAGTAATAAGCGCTTACTTTTCGTTAGCAGTTTTCGGGTGATTAGCAGTAGAAGGTGAGCATACTCATGGCGCATGGCAATATCCAGTGTTGGAGAACCATCCTCCAGGTCAGAATTGGCGGGTTCAGGGCTGGTCGGTGCTATGAGCTGACAAGCTCGCTCGCCAGCGTTGAGGTTAATCCAAAGCTGGCATGCGATTTGCTTGAGTTTGATGGCGGTGCCTCTGTGATGTAGGGGGGGAGAATGAACAAAGATCTGTGGTTTCGCTGCTATCCTTTGGCATTCGGTGATCTATTTATTAGTATGCAACGTAATTACTGGTTAACGTTTCGCAAATTGAGCTACGTACTCCCCAAAAAAGCAGAATTAAACTCGGAGTAACGACAATACTTAATACCATGAACAACGAGAATCTGATTACAGCTGACTACCCGCTAGCGGGAAGTGTCAGCAACCTGATGCGAAGTTTTGTCGAAATCGACGGTGTATCGCCACGTCTGCAGCAGTGCGCAGGCAATCCGTGTCTACTCCTGACGCTCGATGCCCCGCCGCAACACGCTCCCCACATCGCAACCGGTGCTACCCAGTGCCAGTCCTGGCTAGATACCCATGGCGGAGCAAGCGTCATAGCCGTGCGGTGTTACAGCGCGGGCGGTCAGCTTATCCAGTGCTGTGGCCACGGCCTGCTCGCCGCAGCCCACAGTTGGCAGCGGCAGCTGAAATGCGAGGCGGTGGAGTTGTTGATGAACGGTAGCGTCATACTCAGTTGGCGGGAAGGTGATATCACCTGGCTGCGCTTTGCGCAAATGCGCATGCACGACGAGGTCGTTCCCGACTGGCTGCCGCAGGTGTTTAACGGCCCGCAACAGGCGCAAGTCGCCGCCAACGCTGGTGAGGCCAGTGACTACCTGATTCTACGATGGCCAGATGGTTTTGATCTGGCGAGTTTGTCTCGCCCTGCGGCGACCTTGGCGCAGTGGACGAAACGCGCTTTGATCTGCACCGCCGCCTGGCCCGAGTGGGGCGAGGGAGCAGTGCAGTTGCGGTATTTTGCGCCGCAGTACGGTGTCGTGGAGGATGCCGCTACCGGCTCGGCGATGCGTGTATTGGCGCAGTACTGGTCATCCCGTTTCAGCCAATTGATAGCGTACCAGTGCTCCCCGGCAGGCGGGCTGCTGTTGTCGCGGCGCACCGCTGCGCATATCGACGTGGGCGGCCGGTGTGTCAACGCCACTGAGAGATTATATGACTGAGGCCGCCATGATGATGCGCTTCGAGCAGACCCGTCAGGATTCACTGCTGGCCTGCGAACCTCTGGGTACCGAGGATTACGGATTACAGGCTGAGCCTTTCACCAGTCCGCCCAAATGGCACCTGGCGCACACCAGCTGGTTTTTCGAAACATTTCTGCTGAAACCATTTCTGCCGGGCTACCAAACGCCCGACGAGCGTTACGAGTTCCTGTTTAACTCCTATTATAACGGCGTTGGCGCCCAGTTTAGCCGCGCGCAGCGCGGACTGCTGTCGCGCCCGACAGTTGACGAGGTGAGGCACTACCGCGCGCATGTCGATCGGGGTATGGAGGCGTTGCTCAACGATAGCGACCACCCGCAGCGCGACACAATTCTGGCGCGCAGCCGCCTCGGGGTAGAACACGAGCAACAGCATCAGGAGTTGTTTTACACCGATCTGAAATATTCGCTGTACGCCAATCCGCTGTTGCCCGGTTTTAGTGATGCAACGACTTCGCACAGCAGTGACAGGCAAAGCGCCCCATCATCACACGCAACGCAGTGGAGCGAGTACCAGGGCGGTCTGGTGACAGTGGGCTGCGACGTCGGGCGTTTGAGCGCGCAAGATTTCGCGTTCGACAACGAGGGCCCCGTCAACAGCGTCTTCCTCGCTCCTTTTGCGCTCGCTCGCAGACTGGTCAGCAACGCCCAGTTCCAGGCCTTTGTGGACGATGGTGGCTACCGCCGTCCGGAGTTCTGGCTGTCTGATGGCTGGGCAGTGGTGCAGGAGATGCAGTGGCAACAGCCGCTGTACTGGCTGGAGCGCGAGGGAGCGCCTATGCACTTCACCCTGCACGGTCTGCAGTGCCGGGAACCGTGGCAGCCGGTCTGCCACCTCAGCGGCTATGAAGCCGATGCTTATGCCAGCTGGGCAGGAGCCCGCTTGCCCACCGAGTTTGAATGGGAACACGCCGCCAGCGCACAGGCGCTGCACGCTCCGGTATTTGACGCCAACAAGTTGCACCCCGCGGCTGCCGCAGGCGATGAGCCGCTGTTGCAGCTTTACGATGACTGCTGGCAGTGGACAGGTTCTGCTTACAGGCCTTACCCCGGGTTTCAGCCGGCGCCAGGCGCTATCGGTGAATACAATGGCAAGTTTATGGCCAACCAGTGGGTACTGCGCGGGGGTTCCTGTGTGAGCTCGCGCGGTCACGTAAGGCCCAGCTACCGCAACTTTTTCTATCCCCAGGACCGCTGGCAATTCAGTGGTGTACGCCTGGCCAGGGATGTATAAACATCGACAACGCCATTGGAGTGAATGATGCCAGAAACCGCCGCCAGAATTGATAATGTGCTCTTTGAAGACCAGCAACCGGAGTCCAGTGATAGCCAGGCTGAGCTGGTCTCGGGCCTGCAGAAGCCACAGAAGCAGGTCAATCCCAAGTACTTTTACGATGCCAGGGGTTCGGATCTGGTTGAACAGATCACTCAGTTACAGGAGTATTACCCGACCCGTACCGAGATCGCGATCTTGCAGCGCAACGCCGCTGAAATGGCCCGTTTCTGCGGCCCCGACTGCGTGCTTATCGAGCCGGGCAGTGGCAGCAGCGAAAAAGTCAGGTTGTTACTGAATAGCTTACAACCAGCGGCCTATGTCCCGCTGGATATTTCCGCAGAGTTTTTGTACGAATCGGCGGAAAAACTGGGTCGTGAATTCCCCTGGTTGCAGGTTCATGCGATATGCGCGGACTTTTCCAACCAGTGGCACGAACATACCAATCTGCCTGACGGGCGCAGAGTGATTTTTTATCCGGGATCCACCATTGGGAACATGGAGCCCGCGGTTGCACGGGACTTTCTCGCGGATCTCCGGCAGTGGATAGGCGCCGACGGCGGTGCGCTGATCGGGGTGGATTTGCACAAGTCGGAAGCTTTGCTCAACGCCGCCTACAACGATGCCGACGGTGTAACGGCTGAGTTCAATTTGAATATATTGAATTCTATCAACCGGATTGCCGGCGCGGATTTTGACCCCGGCAGCTTTTCACACCGGGCAAACTATAATCGGCAACTGCAACGTATCGAAATGCATCTGGTTAGTGATTCACCACAGACTGTCCACGTCAATGGTAGCGCTATCAGATTTGCCAAGGGTGAGACGCTGCACACTGAGAATTCCTATAAATACAGCCTCGAGGACTTCAAAGCGTTGATCGAATCCGCCGGTTTTACCCTGCAAAAAAGCTGGCTCGATGACCAGCGGTTGTTCAGCGTCCACTTTCTGTCCGTAAGCGACTGATAGCCGACATTACCAGTGGCCGCAGCGACAGGATTCAGCGCCCGGCATTACTCCACGCTGTTTGTGCTGATACTGGCGGGCGAGGTTATCTTCAGCCTGCCGTTTCATATCCCGCGATTTTTCCGCCCCAGCATGCTCGAGGTCTTCGAGCTGAGCAACACGCAGTTGGGCGATATCTTTGCGGTGTACGGCGCAGTCGCGCTGTTAGCGTATTTTCCCGGAGGCATGCTCGCGGACCGCTATCCCGCCCGTACGCTGATAGCGCTGTCTCTTGCTGCGACAGCGCTCGGTGGTTTTTACCTTTACACCTTGCCGGGTACGACAGGTCTCTACCTGCTCTTTGCCTACTGGGGCCTGACCAGTATTCTGTTGTTCTGGGCTGCGCTGATTAAGGCGACGCGGGACTGGGGCGGCGCGCGGGAACAGGGTATCGCCTTCGGAGTGTTGGATGGCGGTCGCGGTTTGGTGGCCAGCCTGTTTGGCACTCTCGCGCTGTATATCCTGGCGCAGCGATTGGCGGATGCAGCCAGCAATGCGTCTGGAATGCAGGCGGTGATTCTCTTTTACACCGTTGTCAGCCTGCTGTGTGCGGCGATTGTCTGGTTCACTCTGCCACACGATTCTACGACGCACAGCCCGGCCCACCAGCCACTCGCGACAGATACTCGCTCACATTGGCGCCGGGCACTGTCGGACAGCAGGGTCTACCTGCAGGCTGGGGTGGTGATCTGCGCGTACTGTGGTTATAAGTCACTCGACAACTATGGCGTCTACGCGGTGGAGGTGTTGCGGATGACGCCGCTGGAGGCAGCGGAGCTTACGACCTATGCCAGTTACACCCGCCCTGTGGCTGCGGTTGTCGCTGGACTGTTGGCGGACCGTTGGCGCCCCAGCAGGCTGATAACAGTGCTGTTCGCCTGTGCGGGCGGCGCGTTCTTCATCATGAGTGGCGATGCCGTGGTCGGTTCAGGCTTGCTGATGGCTAATCTGGTGCTGACGTTTGTTGCCGTCTATGCGCTGCGCGGTATTTATTTCAGCCTGGTGGAAGAGAGCGGGCTCGACTCCCGTGACACGGGCAGCGCTGTCGGGCTTATATCCGTAGTGGGATTCGCCCCCGACGTTTTCTTTGGTGCGCTGACCGGCCGACTGCTGGACGCCAACCCGGGCGCGGTCGGTTTTCACCATTACTTTCTGGTGATGACGGTGATCAGTATTGCGGGCATGGTGTTTGCGCTGGCGCTGGCCAGACGGTTAGCCAGGCGTTCCACTGGCGGGGCAACGCTCGGGGACGTAAATAGTCGATGAGAATTGATACGGGAGTAAGACGATGAAGGTATTTGTTACGGGTGGTACAGGATTTATCGGGTCGCATACTTGTCATGCTTTGCTCGATGCCGGTCATACGCTCAAACTCTTTGTGCGCAATAAAGACAAAGCAAAAACCTTGTTTGGCGGCAGAGTGCGTTCAGTCGTCATGGGGGATATTGCCAGTGCGGCCGATGTCAAAAAAGCGTTGCAGGGCTGTGATGCAGCCATTCATATGGCGGCCATGGTCTCAACCAGCAAGGACGATGCTGAAAAAGTGTATCGTACCAATTTGGCTGCGGCCGAGAATGTACTTGGGCAAGCCGTAGAAGCCGGATGTAAAAGGATTGTGCACGTATCCAGCGTTACTGCGATCTATAACCCAAAGGCCAAAAAACTCGACCATACATCTCCACTGGGCGTGGCGAAGAATGCCTACGGGCGATCGAAGGTAGAGTGCGAGAAGTTCGCGCGCGATTTGCAAGAGAGGGGGGCTCCCCTGCACATTACCTACCCGGCGAGCGTCATCGGGCCGGATGACCCCGGCCTCACTGAACCCCATGAAGGGCTGATTGCCAACCTCTTCGGCCTGGGGGCGAATATGCCCAGCGGCTGTCAGTATGTCGATGTGCGTGATGTGGCATTCGCCCATGTTGCCTTATTGAGTAAGAAGCGGAAGCCCGGTCGCTACCCGCTGGGTGGTCACTACATTAGCTGGAAGGAACTGTACGCTACGCTGGAAAGGTTGACGGGACGCAATATCCTGACGCTTCCCATCCCGGGACTTACCATGCGCATGCTGGGGCGTACGCTGGATGTCCTGAAGCCTTTGATCGATTCTCAAACGCCAATTTCGCACGAAGCTATGGTGTACGCGACAAACTGGGTGAAACTTGACAATAGCCAGGCAGAAAAAGACCTGAAAGTCTCTTTTCGCCCTTTCGAGGAATCTCTCGTCGAAACCATTCGCTGGCTGGAGCGGGAAAATCACATTACTCGTGTTCAAGCCGGATTGTTATCGCGCCACAATCTGGCTGAGTGACACCGCGGCGGACACGTTTGGCCAACCAGAATAGCCGCAAGCTGTTATGGCGGCGGTGCCGCCGGGTCTAGTCAGCTGTGCGTGTTGCTGATCAGTTTAGCGACGTGCCTGGCAGCGACTAACCCGCCGCTTTCAGGATATTTTTCAGGACTTTTCCTGCAGCATTTCGAGGCAACGGCTGTGCCATAATTGTCACTCGATGAGGCACTTTGTATGCTGCCAGGTGCTGTTTGGCAAAGCCTTTGAGACTGTCCTCGGTCAGTGACGCACCCTCTCTGGGTACCACTGCAACGGCAACTTGTTCCCCCAGTTTGTCATCGGCAATGCCAAAAGCCGCCACCTCGTGCACAGCGGGATGTTCACACAGTACGGCCTCAATTTCTGCGGGATAGATATTCTCCCCACCGCGGATAATCATGTCCTTGGCTCGATCGGACAAGTACAGATAGCCATTGTCATCAAAGTAGCCAATATCCTCACTGTCGAACCAGCCATCGCGGAAGCTCTTGGCATTGGCATCGGGCCTGTTCCAGTATCCAGTCACAGCCGTTGATGTTTTGATCCAGAGACGGCCGGGGGTGCCTTGGGGTAGTGGGTCGCCGTTCTCGTCACACACTTTTACTTCAACCGTAGCATGGCAAAAGCCGGCGCTTCCGGGGTTGTCGATGAAGGCCTGGCCGGTGAAGGCGGTACCAATGGAATTGGTTTCTGTCAGGCCCCAGCCTGTACCGCCATACATATTGCTGACTTTTTCACGCATCAGCGCAGAAACTCTTGCCGGTGTAGCGGATCCCCCGGCACCGAGACTCGAAAGACTGCTTGTGTCATATTGGTCAAATGCCGGGGATTCAAGCGCTTGCAGTAGCATTGAAGGTGCTACGCTGAGTATGGTGATGCGTTCCTGTTCCACCAGTTTCAGCGCCTGAGTTGCGTCCCACTTGTACATCATCACAATCTTGCGCCCCGCACGCAGTGCGGTCAAAAAGACGGCATGCAGTCCGCTGACATGGAACAGGGGGACGGCCAGCATCTGCGCAGGTTCAAATCCTTTGGACAGCATGGCGCCAATGAGCTCGGGATTCGCCATGGCCGACGCGGTGCCGGTGCACTCGAAGTTCATCAATGCCTGACAGAGGGCTCGATGGGTGGAGACAGCCCCCTTGGGTTTTCCGGTAGTGCCCGATGTGTACATGATCATTACCGTGTCTTCGCTTTGGATACTGATATCGGGTGGCGAAGCCTGGGTGCAATCGACAATAAAGTCTTCCAGTGACTGGCCTGATTCATGGGTGGTCGAAGGGTCGGGGCGGGCAATCACAGCGCGGATATTCGATTCAACAAGGCCATTTGCCATCAGGTCGAAACGCTGCTGGTCACAAAAGACAGATTTGCACTCGCTATCGCGCACCGCGAACAGCAGCTCCTCTGCCGTGCCCCAGCTGTTGATCGGTACGGCGACTGCGCCCATTGACGTAATAGCGACATAGGTGCTCAACCACTCGGGATAGTTGCGCATGGCAATGCCCACACGATCGCCTGCAGTGATCTGATGCTTTGTTTTCAAGGCTTCAGCCAATGCCCAGGCTTGCTGGAACAAGTCATTGAACGTCCAGCGCTCACCCTCGTAAATCAGGAACTCTTTTTCTCCGTGGGCAGTCGCTGCAAAGTAGACATCCTGCAGCGTGTGCGGTGCATTTTTGTACACGGCGTAGTCAATTTCACCGATGGTGCGCCTGATGACTTCAAAGTCGCGGCCTGTTTCTGTCAGGGCTGCAACGGCATTGTCATAGGCGAGCTTGCTGTGGTCCATTTCTTTATCCTTGAAGGGCTTTTAACGGGGTCATGATTGCATTGAGTTTTGGGCGCGCGAATGTAGTGCGAAGTGCAGAATCTAGCATATTTTGGTGGAGGAATGCTCGTCCTGTATCCGTTACCGGCCGTATTTAATTTACAGGACTTGGTATTGTTAATCCGCCTTTATCAACGGCGATAGGCCGTGAGGCAGGGGTTTGTTACAGGTCTTTGCTCCGACGGCTTTGGCGACGGCAGTTGCGTTCGGATTAAAGTAGATTATCAACTCACAGTGCAGGTCCCCGCGCGATTCGTGTCGCGAAAAAATCGCCGCATCAAGTGGCAGTTGCTCGTCGCGTTTCATGTTGTCATAGGTCTTCAGGAGATTTTGTACTGTGGGGTCACAAAGTGTCGGGTCACCGCAGTTCAGGTAGTGCCATGGCATCTTGTGCTCTCCTGTGTGCTGCTATACGCCACGTTTGAGCAGCATCCGCTCAATCTTTCCGATAGCTTCTCTCGGTCGCAGTTTTTTCGGGCAGAAAGAAACGCAATTGAGGATGCTCTTGCATCGGAACACGCTATAGGGATCTTCCAGCGCTTGCAGGCGCTTTTCGGTTGCGGTATCGCGGGAGTCGATCAAAAACCGGTAGGCATTTAGTAGCCCCGCGGGCCCGACGTATTTTTCCGGGTTCCACCACCATGACGGGCAGGAGGTGGAGCAGCACGCGCACAGAATACACTCGTAGAGACCGTCCAGTTTTGCGCGCTCCTCGGGAGATTGCAGTCGCTCGATAGGGGGGGCTGGCTGGTCATTGATGAGGTAGGGCTTGATACGCTCGTACTGGTTCATGAATAGCGTCATGTCGACCACAAGGTCACGGATAACAGGCAGGCCGGGCAGAGGTCTGAGCACGATGTCTGCGGCGCCGCGATTGGGGTAGATGTGCTGTCCCGAGGGCAGGGTGCCGCCGTTGATTACGTCGGACACCCGGGTGATGCAGGCGAGTCCGTTCATGCCATTGATATTCATGCCGTCCGAGCCGCAAACGCCCTCTCGACAGCTGCGTCTATAGGTCAGTGTGGAATCCGTTGCTTTCAGTTGTTCCAGGAGATCCAGCACCATCATATCCTGTCCCGGCTGCAGGTCGAATGTGTAATCCTGCATCCGGGGTTCTTCATCCTGGTCCGGGATATAGCGGTAGATACTGATCTTCATAGTCATCCACTCCCTGTGTCAGTTCCGTGCTGGCGGAGTTCAGAAATACTGCTCGATGATTATCTGGCCCGGTTTATGGCGCAAGTGTTTGCGCAGGCCACGCGGTGCTAACAAGGCTTGCATATCGGCAATCATCTGGTGATTTCCACAGAGCATCACCGCGCTGTCAGATTGCGTTATTTCCAACCCTGCGTGTCGCTCCAGTTTGCCCCTGTCGAGTACATCGGTAATGCGCCCTTGTAAGCCGAATGGATTGTCTTCACGCGAAACACAAGAGACAAACTTGAAACTGTCGGGGTGTTCACTGTGCAGATTAGCTATTAATGTCCGATAGACCAGCTCTTCCTGCACGGGCACACCGTGTACCAACACGACATGCTCAAAGCGCTCCCACAATTCGGCGGTGCGCAGTATGGACAGGTAAGGACCCAGGCCTGTTCCCGTGGCTATCATCCACAGCGTGCGCGCCGGCGGTGTGCCGCTGAGGGTGAAAAATCCCGTCGCGGGTTGTGAGATGGCCACGGGGTCGCCCGCTTTCAGGTGGGCCAGAGCATTGGACAGGCGGCCCTCGGGCACCGTATTGAAAAACACTTCCGCCACGGGGTCGCCGGGTGCGTTTACCAGTGAATAGGGTTTTGCCACCTTCTCGCCGTCAAGGGTCAGTTCCAGTCGCACAAACTGACCCGCCTCAAAGGGCAATAAATCCACAGCAATACGCAGGGCATAAAGTCGGGACGTGAGTGCAGTATTGCTTAGCACACGACCGTCCAGCAGCTGTGAACGGACGATTTGTGTTGGCGTTGGCATGCTGTTTCCCCGAAAGACAGCGCTACTGCTTGAAAATGATCGTGAGCAAAACGACCGAATCGGTGATCCCTGCCAGAGAGTGCGGTTCATCGGGTTCCAGATACAGCAGCTGCCCGGATTTTAGTTCCTGGGAAATGCCCGATGCGGTAAAGGTAATACACCCTTCTATGCAGTGTACTGTGATTGGCCCGGAGACCTGATGCTCTTTGAATTCCTGTCCCGCTGGAATGACGAGGCGAGCGAGCTCCAGCTCATTCGTCCTCATCACAGCCTTGTTCTTTTCAGAGCCTATATCTTGAGCCCAGGTTTTCAGGTCCACGACTTCGTTGGGTTTAGCGTGATGTGTGGCCATTGAGCCTTCTCCTCCTGCCAAAGTGCCAGTATAGACGATGCTGCTACTGCCGTTGCTGTTCGATACGTTGCAGTACGAGCGCCATTGAGCGGCACAGGCGAACGGCGACATAGGCGGGAAAATCCTCCACTGGATCGGCAGTGCCGCTAAAGCCCTCATCCAGACCGCACAGGAAACCGCCGATATCCTCCAGGGTACTGTCGCGCGCTTCCATCGATTCGGCTACCGCCAGCGCTCTGGCCCACAACAGGTCACTGCCGCTTACACCCATCAGGAGTGCTCATTAATGGAGATAACCTTGAGTTTGCGTAGTTTGCCGTTGGGGAGGGGCCACTCTATGGTCTCTCCCACTCTCAGACCCAGCAGCGCAGCGCCGACCGGAGCGAGTATCGATACGGCGCTCGCGGATTGGCTTACTTCATGTGGATACATCAGCGTGATAGTCGACTCAGTCAGGGTGTCGAGATCAATAAAGGTCACCATGGTATTCATTGTGACCACATCACTGGGCAGTAGATGGTCTGCGACGATAGTGGCGCTGTCCAACTCGTCAAATAGGAGACTATTATCTTCATATTTTAGATTGCGCAGCAGCCCTTCAAGCCGCTGGCTATCGCGTTGACCAACTAATACGGAACGTAGGTTTGACATAACCCCTCCTCGGGATAGGAAATTGAAAACAGATTGTGTGTTTAGTGTTTTCGGGCGACTAAGTTCGCAGGAACTCAGCCGCCGTTGGAGAGGAAGGTCGGACAGCCACCAGCCACGCCGCAACGAACGGGCGCAACAGGAAATAATGTTGAAAGATTAGAAAACATAGTCCGAGTATACCCCGTAATATCGAAGTAGCAATCCCTGCGATAAGACATTCCGGAGCGGCTTTTGCGATACTGGAAATCGTCTTCAATAGCCTGAAGCAGGTTTATACTGCAAGCGCGCCATGCCCCATCCTTCAATTAATAGGTGTTACTGACAACTGTTTAAACTTCACCACTTTGAGCGATGGCTTTTCACTGTCTTTTGCTCGCTGGTAGCGTATAGAGAGCAGGCCTTCCCGCTTGCCAGCCGTGCTCAGCCAGTTGCCTGATGGCGGTTTTCGATGCGACACGATTACCCGATAGCGCTTCCCCTCGGTGGTTATTTCAGTATCGTTCAGTGCGACGGGGTAGTGGTCATAGTCGAGCGACTGCATCCAGCGGTTCTGCAAGGAGATACTCCAATAAGACGCGTCAGGTACTGCGCCCTCCACAACTAATGCTTCATCGTCTTCCAGATAAAACCACGAGCCATAGTATTCGTTGTCGTCAGTCGGGTAAAAAACACCACCAAAATCAGGGTTGTAGCTCTTAGGTGGATCGATATTGTTCGCGCCGGAAGCCAGCATATCGGACAGGGCGATTGCGCCGTCCACGGTGCCATTGAAAAAGCTTGTGGCGTTGGCGAGTGCCGTAGCTACGTCGCCATCGTTAGCGGGCACAAATACGGGAGGCGCAAGATTGCGGATGGAGAAACTCGCGGTTTGTTTGCCGCTGCGGCCGTGGTAGTACTGACGAACCATGACCATGTGCACATCGTCCTCCAGTGGCAGCCAGTCGGCGTCCGGGTCGGCTGGAGGGGTCTTGCTCAGAAGCAGGGTGAAATTACCGGAGTCGTCGAAGTGCATGGTCTCATTGGACATATTGGCAGCTGCCCGGTTCCAGCCATTGAGGCTCGTGCCATACAGCATAAAGCCCAGGTATTCAGCGTCGGCGATATTGCCGGTGATCTCGTAGTCAAACTCTGGGGATAGCTCCGCTGTTTGGTAGATCGCATCGGGGGTATCTCCCAGGAATTTTCGATAATCTGACATCCAGTCAGTAAAGCGAGGGCGCGCGCTATCGCCCTTGGCAAACTTCATTTCCAGCGCAGCCGTTGATAGTTGCGCCAGATAGACAAGCCCATCCAGTCGCTCCTGCGGGTCTTCGTTACTTGCGAAGACGCGCGCCCCCGCCGCTTCCAGACTGGCAACAAATTGCCGCCAGGCCTGTGCTGCTTCACTGCCCTGAGCCCACTCAGCTGGGGGAACGGCAATGGTCTTGCTGCCATTGAGTGTGCCCAGCAGGTAGGCACCCGCGATCAGTACGCCAACGACAATGATCAGTAAAAACTTCCGCATGGTTTTACCCTGTTCTGTACGTAAAAAGAGAGGAGAGTGACGCCGAGAACCTGTCGCCAGGCCTCGATATCGATGCCAGCGGCAGCACCTTCATGATGGGTCTGGAATGGAGTCAGTCTGGCGCAGCTCGCAGCATCGCTGCTGAATACGCCATCCTTGTGGCGTAAGCGCCAGGCGGTCCCGATAGGTAACGCTGCCTACGCGTCCGCCTGCGCCGACACCAATGCCTTTGGAGATAACAGTGATAGTGTCCGCCTGCGCTTGTACCACCACATTGGTGGCGTGGTGCGCCAGGGGGTGTTCGCGACTGGCCAGCATCATTGCCTGGATAGCGGGGAGGCCGTGATAGCTGTTGCCGTCAAAGGCGCTGAGGTCAAATACCGCATCATCGGTGAAGATCTGGTCCAGTTGTGAGAACTGTCGCTGGTCGATCAGGTGGCCGTAGAGTGCGATCAGTTCATGAATGGCCAGACGTGCAGCTGTGGAAAGTTCTGGTGTTTTTATCACGATTCAAGCTCCGGGCATGATGCTGTCAATCTTAGGCTGGTGAGAAACCTGGCAGCTAGCGCACCGCGCCGCCGCCATCAACCGACAATAGCTGCCCGGTAATAAATGAGGCGCGGTCACTGGACAGGAAGCTGACAGCTTCCGCGATTTCACTGGGTTCGCCCAGACGATTCAATACCGCCACCTTCTTCAGGCCCTCTGCCATCTCGGGCTGCTCTGTAAAGTATTTTTCCAGTCCGGGGGTGCGGATCACGCCGGGTGACACCGCGTTGATCCGAATGCCCTGGGCACCGTATTCAGCAGCAGAACTCTTGGTCAGTACGTTTACCCCGGCTTTGGCGGCAGCGTACGCTGAATTGTAGGCTTGACCACGCAATGAGGCGTTGGATGAAATGTTAACAATCGCACCCCCGTGTTCCAGCATGGCGGCGATTTCGTATTTCATGCATAACCAGGTATTTGTGAGGCACATTTCGAGAGTCTGATCAAAGACTTCGCGCTCATACTGGTGGATGGGGCCGGACCCTCGACTGAGCGCTGCGCTGTTGCATGCGATATCCAGTCGACCGTAGTGCTTCAAGGCGGCATCTACCAACGCTTTGACCGACGCCTCCTCGCTAACATCACAGTGCACAAATACCGCAGTACCACCGGCGTCCGTGATGAGCTGCGTCGTTTCCTCACCCATCTCGTCATTGATGTCCGACACCACGACCTTGGCGCCCTCGAGTGCATAGGACAGGGCAATGGCCCGGCCTATGCCCTGGCCAGAGCCGGTGACTATGCCTGATTTGTTGTCTAGCAGACCCATACAGTTGCTCCTTACGCGGTGGCTGTTACGGCGATTTCGTGTGGCTTGCGCAGCGCGATGAGTACCATGGGCACGACCAGCACCGCTGCGATCACTCCGGCCCATAAGCCTTTGAATAGGGCGTACTGCACAGGACTGAGCTGCTCAACACCAAACAGGTAGAAGCCTGCAAGCGTCAGTGGCGCGATTATCAGTATCCCGATCAGCCCGAACAGGCCTGCGCTTTTCGGTGTACTGGCGGGGAACCGGTTGGCCAGCGATTGCATGAAAGAGGACGCTCCCAGGTCAATGGCTTGCAGTTGGCCTTTGTTCAGCTTGCTGCGTTGCAGTGGAATAACAATCAGGGCAACGATAAGCGGCAACAGTAGCCCGGTAGCGATGATATCCACGACAAAGCTGTGTTCTCCCTCCCAGCGTAGCGCCGGCCCATTTTTCATCAGTAGCCAGGCGCTCAGCCCATTGAAAACGGTGTTGGAAATGCCGCACACCAATATCTCGTGGCGGATATGGTCGTTGCCTGTCGCTGCTGCATTCATACGGACGTGTACCTTGAGACCAGAAAGAGAGCACGATTATGGCATGGGATGTCGAGCATAGGCATAGGACCCAAGCGATCAATTTTTTGGACATATTCATTCAGGGCTAGGAACACGTCAGAGAGGTTCCAGAGGAGGGTAGGTTCTATGCTAGACTTCGAGTCAAATAATGACACTGAATTTGATTCTCGGACTGCCTGAGCAGTTGATATCACAATGGCCGAAATTACTGTATCCGCGAAAAAATTTGTGCGCCTCCTCGATTACATGGAGCGAATTGGCATTGATCCGGCTGAATTGGCCGCAACGGTAGAGCTGCGGCTCGATCGTATCGCGGCACTGGATCCTGAGCACGCGCTTCCCGCGATGCATTATTCGCGCCTGTACAAGGCCGCAGCCGTAAAAATGCAGGCAATGGAGCAGCGCTTACCGTGGGGGGCCGGCCTGGGCACTGAGGCGTTCGAGCTAAGGTGTCACTGTATGATAGGCGGTCGTACGCTGCGAGCTGCGCTGCAGCTCGCGCAACGTCTGGACGCTCTGCTGTTTCCGCTGAATGGCTATCAGATACGTCTGCTGGAGGACCCCGATTCAGACCGGGCCTGGTTCAGCTACGATATCGATATCTCGCAGTCGACGGAGGCACTGATACCCGAAGGCTGGGATAGGGGTGACTCTGGCATCGCCGCGGCACGAGCGTCGGGACTGCTTGTCTGGCATGCGCTGTGCGGTTGGCTTATCGGTCAGCCGCTTACCGCGGCAGAACTGCGTATCGATGCGCCGGATGTGAACCGGGAGTACCACGACAGTCTCGCCCGAACGATCAACGGTCCTGTGTATTTCGATGCAGGTGAAAATACCTGTAGTTTTGATCGAGCACTGCTGGATCGCAGGGTTGTTCATACGCCAGAGTCGCTGACTGACTTTCTCAAGGATAGTGTGTATCAAGTGATCGCCATGGGCCGGGTTACAACCAGCACCAGTGCGGCAATCAAGTCGCTAATTAACATCGATCTGCCCAGAGGTATGCCCACTTTTGCCGAAGCTGCGTCGATGCTGTACATGTCGGAATCGAGCTTGAGACGGCGTTTGCAAGCCGAGGAAACCAGTTATCAGGCGATTAAGGATGAGGTGCGTTGTCATGTGGCCATCGACAAGCTGCTGCATGAGGACGCTCGCGTAGCGGACCTCGCCGAGTTTCTGGGATTTACTGAACCCAGTTCATTCGTCCGCTCCTTCAAGAGTTGGACTGGTTATACACCAAAGGCCTACAAGGACAGGGTGCAGGCATTGAGCAGGGTTTGACCGAGCTCGATCCCGCCACCTTGCCAGCTGGGCTGTTCCGCAGCCTTGAACCAACTTGTTCATATATCTGGTCTGATTTGCAGTGTTCTGGATTTTTCAATCTGAGCATACTTACTCTCAGTCTTGTTTTAACGGTTAAACCAGAATGAAGAAACATTTTCCGCACCTGACAAAACCCGGTCGCATAGGAACTATGCAGTTAAAAAATCGGATGTTGGTCACCGCAATGGGGGTGAATCTGGCTGAAGCCGATGGTAGTTGCGGTGATCGAATCATTGCGTTTCACGAGCGGCAGGCCCGCGGCGGAGCCGGGATGATTGTGCTGGGCGTTGCGGGCGTGGGCTGGCCTCACGGTGGCAATCAGCCGCGTCAGGTGGCTATCTCCGAAGATAGGCATATTCCCGGTTTACAGCGTCTGGCCGATGCGGTGCACAAGCACGGCGCCAAACTGGCGACCCAGTTGCACCACGGTGGCTTGGTGGCTGTCGAGGATATGAAGGCAGGTCGACCTGTCTGGATTCCTTCAATGCCCGCACGTTCGGTCAGTGATCTGGGCGCAAGTTTTCTGGAAAGCGAGATGCGAGCATTCCACAACCCGGACGCGCCACCGCCTGATTTGCACGTGATGACACAGGATGATATCAACACTCTGGTCGAGCTTTTTGCAGCTGGAGCGGATCGGGCAAAGCGCGCAGGCATTGATGGTGTCGAAATTCATGCAGGCCACGGGTACATTATTTCTGAGTTTCTGTCGCCTGCTCTAAACAGCCGCGAAGACAATTACGGCGGCTCACTGGAAAATCGTGCGCGTCTGTTGCTCGAAATTATAGCAGCGGTTCGTGAGCGAGTCGGAAAGGATTATCCCGTGTGGGTAAAACTTGATTCGGAAGAGTTTGGCAAGCCAGAGGGAATAACGCTGCCAGACGCGCGCACAACCGCAATCCTGGCGGAGGCGGCAGGTATCGACGCGATAACCGTATCGGCCTATCACGATGCCAGTCGCGGTGCACTGCACTCTGAATCCAATATCCCGCACACACCCCAGAGGCTGGTCGCCAATGCGGCCGCTATCAAGAAAGGCTTGAGTATTCCAGTGATCACCTCTGGACGCATAGAGCCGGGTGCTGCCGATAGAGATATCCGCGCTGGTAAATTCGATTTTTTGGGCATGGGACGCAAACTGCTCGCCGATCCAGATCTGCCGAAAAAAGTCTGCGCCGGTACGCCCGAAGACATTCGTCCGTGCGTCTATTGTTATTGCTGTGTCAGTCAAATTTATGTGTTAAAGCCTGTTAAGTGTGCGGTCAATCCCGACACAGCTTACGAGCGCGAGCGCGAGCTTATTGCGGTCGAAAAATCACGACATATCGCCGTCGTCGGTGGTGGCCCTGCGGGAATGGAGGCCGCGCGCCGGCTCGCTATTCGTGGCTTCAGGGTGAGTTTGTTTGAGCGAGGAAAACGCCTCGGCGGAACGCTGCAGTTCGCCGGTTTAGCCTATCGACCGAACGAAAATTTAGTGAACTGGTTGCGGCTGCAGATTGAAAACTCGAGCGTTGAGGTGCACCTCAATACAGCGGCCACGCCACAGCAGTTGGCGCAGCTGTCAGTCGATGAAGTTATCGTCGCTACAGGCGCACAGCGGGGTATGCCAGACATTCCCGGTTCCCAACAAGACTTTGTCTTTAGCGGGGAGGAGATGCGCGCGCTGGTGCTGTCGGAGAAACACCCGGAACTGCTGCGCAAAACATCAGTCTTCACGCGGTTGATGGCTAATATGGGTGCTGCCACCGGGCTTAGCGGTATTCCAGAGGTAGTGCGGCAAGTGTCTCGTGTCTGGCTCCCCCTGGGACAAAAAATTACGATAATTGGCGCAGAATTGGTGGGACTGGAGCTGGCAGAATTTCTCGCTGAGCGCGGTAGAGACGTCACTGTCATTGACAGTGCGCCGCGCGCGGGCAAGGGCTTGTATCTCGTTCGCCGGATGCGTTTACTGGACGAGTTGAGCCACCTCGGTGTCACGCTGGTCACAAAGGCTGACAATATCGCTATAGAAGAACAGAGCGTCAGCTACAGCAACTATCGGGGGCAGCGTCGCAGACTCGCGGCTGACCACGTTATTGTCGCGAAAGGAGCCTCTGGCGACACCGCGCTAGCTGAGCAGTTGACCGAAGCTGGGTTTCAGACTCATACCATTGGTGACTGCAATGGCGTGAGTTACATTGAAGGTGCAATGGAGTCAGCGGCGGTACTGGTAGCTCAATTGAATTGAGCTGCAAAAACCATCGGTTTACTGGTATTGAAGACTAACCCTCCCCAAGTTCAATGAACGCTCGGTCCCAGCTAACTGCCCATGTCTACCTGGAGCGTTCGAAGATCCCGGGGTAAGCTTTCCCCCGATTTTATCAATGCCGACAAGTTTACTTGGCAATACCCTCCAATATCAGCCAACATCCCCGATGATATGCCGCCAATTATCTTTATAATTGATCGAGAGAGCGGGGGGAGTAAATTTATCAATACCGATGCGCGTTACATTATCTGGTTGCTGGATTTTTTATCCAGTCTGGGAATGGATGTCGATTCCATCGCCGCCAACAATGGCATTAGCCACACTGCGCTGCAGGAACCGAATGCCTTGGTCAGCGCCCGACAACACCGCGGCCTGCTCAGTGATGCCCAGCAATACTATCAAGGTAGTGATCTCGGGCTAGCGTTGGGGTTGCAGCGCTCCATCGCCACCCTCGACCAACTCGCCTACTTAATGATGAGCAGTGCCACGCTGCGCCAAGCCACTAACGCTGGGCTCAAGTACCAGAATTATTCAGGAAGATTTTCTGGCGACCTGGTTGTCACTTCATTCAGTGAGATTCAAGCAGAGGGCTGCTATCAAATTGATGCGAAAAAAGATCTGGGCGATCTGCGGCTACTTGCGATTGAAGATATCCTCGCCAATATCGTTACCACCTGCCGCTGGGTGCTGGGTCAAGCTTTGCCGATAACGAAACTGCGCTGCAATTATCCAGCGCCCTCGCATGCCGCACGCTACCAGACAATTTTCCAGTGTCCGGTCGAGTTTGATGCTCCGGCAACGCAACTGTTTTTCGATGCCGCGATTCTCGATCAACCCTTGCCGCAGTCCAGCCCACAAAGTGCTGCGCTGTATACAAAACTCTGCGAAGAACAAAGTATTGCCCGTAGTCAAGGAGATATCGCCTGGAGGCTCTGGCAGATTATCGTAGAAGACCCTGCCCGCCCACCTTCTCTCCATGACGCCGCAGAGCAGCTACACTGCAGCAGCCGCACCTTGAGTCGCAAGCTTTTAGCGCAGGGTTGGCAGTACCAGCAGTTGATCGATCAAGTGAGGAAGATCCACGCTCGCCGCTATTTAAGTGACCCTACTTTGTCGATCACTCGGATAGGCCAGCAGTTAGGTTATGCCGATAGCTCTGGTTTTCATCGGGCTTTCAAGAAATGGACCGGACTGTCACCTCGCGCCTTTCGCGAAGCACTATTCGCGGTCAGATAATTGCTGGCCTGTGGCCATATCAGATAGCAATTTGGCTACATTGGACAAGCTTTCTGTCCCGTGCTTATCTACTATTTCGCGCACGCTGACACATCTAGCGAATCAATAGCTGAGGATAATAATTGTGAAAAAGTTTGATGGCCTTAATCAAGCGATGGTCGAGCGTTATGCGCCCCAGCCCGGACGTAGACCACTGCTGCCCGAACTGAGCGAAAAAGCCCAGGTTGCACTGATGTGCCGGATGTTGTTTCGTGAAGGCTGGAACGAGCATATCGCTGGCCACATTACCTATAGTCTGGATAACGGCAACATTCTCACCAATCCCTGGGAACTGGCCTGGGATGAGCTCACCGCCAGCGATATTGTGACCCTCGACGCCAGTGGCAAGATCATCGATAGTGACTGGAATGTCACTCCCGCCATAGGTCTGCATTTGCAACTGCATGCACTGCGGCCAGACATACATGTGGTTATCCATAACCATGCTCACTGGAGTGGTATCTGGGCCAACATGCAACGTGTGCCACCGGTATACGACCAAACAGGCGCTCACTGTGGTGTTGCACTTCCCCTGTACAACGAATATCAGGGCACCTTTGAAAATGAAGCCACTTCGATGTCTGTCGCTGAGGCACTGGGGGACGCAAAATGGGCTCTGCTTGCTAACCACGGCTCGCTGGTAGTGGGTAAGGATTTACGCCAGGCGCATCTTCGCGCCATCACCCTGGAGTGGCGCAGTAAGCGTGCTTATGAAGTAGAGCTTGCCGGTGGTGGTGTCCCTCTGAGCGATCAAGAGGTTGAAAAAGTCAGTATTACCGATGCCTCTGGTTTTCCCTTTTGTTGGGAAGCCATGGCGAGGCGCGAGTTGCGTGCCGACCCTTCGATTGTCGATTAATTTGTATAGGGAAATAGTATGAGCTTACAGATAACCCCACTTAACAATGTCGGCATCGAGGTCTCTGGCTTCGATATCAATGCACCCATCAGCAGCGAAATTCAGGCCCAGTTGAAAGAGCTCTGGTACGAGCATGCCATCATGGTATTTCGTGACCAGAATATTAGTCCTGAAAAGCAGATTGAGTTCAGCCGTATCTTCGGGCCGCTGGAAATGCATCCCTTGAAGACCAACACCTCAGAGGAATATCCCGAGCTATTCGTGCTGGAAAATGGCGGTGATAAGGATAAGTTTTTCACCGCTTTCTATGAGGGTGAAGAAATTGTCGGGCGCCTGGACTGGCATATGGATCTACACTATACCGGCCGGCCCAATCACGGTGCACTGCTGCGCGCTGTGGTAGTCGCAAAAGAAGATGGCCTCACCGGTTTTGGTGATTTGGCCAAGGCCTATGACGCACTGGATGACGACACCAAAGCCCTGATTGAAAAACTGGAAGTGGCCTATAGCTTTAGCATGCAGCGTCGCCATATGCGCTATGTGAACCTGAAGGGTTATCAACCGGGCCCGCACAGCCCCAAAAAACCCACCGATGTGGGCTTTCCGGATTTTTCAGACGCTGTTTATCCCGCTGTTGTCACGCACCCTGTCAGCGGCCGTAAAGTCCTCGAAGTTGTAGAGCAGTTTCTGGACCGGGTTATTACCCCGCAGCAATTTGGCCTTTCCAATGACGAGTCCATCGAGCTTCTGGAACGATTGGTCGCGCATACCCGAAAGCCTGAGTTCTCGTATTTTCATCAATGGCGGGAAGGCGACATGGTGCTCTGGGATAATTGGCGGGCGATGCATTGCACCACTGGCACCAAGCCCGGCATCAGGCGCGTCATTAACCGTACCACCATTGCAGGTGATATTACCTTGGGGCGTGTACTAACGGCAGAATGAAGCAGGGCTTAATCACCCATCAGCGCCACATGCACGACAGCCAGCGTCAACTGACAATAAATACACCCGAGCCCTTTATGAATAAACTCGATCTCTCCAATACTGCCGACAGGATATTCCCACGGCTCCTCAGACAACAGGCGCAACAAAACGGTGACACCGAATTTCTCGTGACCGATGACACCCGCATTAGCTTTGCCCAGGCCGATGCGATAACTGATTGCCTGGCAGCCGGTCTGCAGGGACTTGGTATCGGTAAAGGCGATATTGTTGCGCTGTTCCTGGGCAATCGCCCGGAGATGGTATTGCTCAGTCTGGCTATCAACAAACTGGGGGCGATATGGACCCCAATCAATGGCGATTACAAAGGGTCATGGCTGCTGGATAACCTGCAGATGTCACGTTGCAAACTACTGATCACGGATGATCAATACCAGGGCCGGATCGCCGAGATAGAAGATCAACTTAACATTGAGACTATCGTACACGTGGGTAATGTGGAGGCTAGCGCATTAAGGAGCCCGGTAGACTATCAACAGTTACTCGATCACCCCCCCGCTGTTCTGAATTATGCCGACCAGCACTACGGTGATAACTGCGCAATTCTCTGGACTTCAGGCACGACCGGGAAATCCAAAGGCGTATTGCAAAGCTATAACTGCTGGATACGCGCGATTGTTGACGGTTGCAGTTTGCAATATAACTCCCAGCCCGGCGACAGTATTTACTGTGTGTTGCCGTTGTTCCATACCGCTGCCTGGATTACCTCAGTCTATCGCGCGCTGATCGAGGGCATTCCGTGTGTCATCGAACCGCGTTTTTCTGTCACTACGTTCTGGGAGCGGATTAAGCATTTTGGCGCCACACAAACCTTCCTGTTAGGTGCAATGGGGGCATTCCTGCTCAACGCACCCGAGCGCGATGATGATAGCGACACGCCCTTGCGGCTTGCCCAGATTGTGCCACTGGCACCTGACCAGTGGCCGATCTTCGAACAGCGCTTTGGCCTGCAACTGATCCGGACCGGGCTGGGGCAGAGTGAATGCATGTTGGTTATGACGCAACTGGAAAACCGCGACGATGTGCCCGTCTATGCCCTCGGCTTTCCGGCTGACGATACTACTATTCACTTACTCAATGATGATGGCCACGAAGTGGCCAGCGGTGAAGTCGGCGAGATTTGCATCAGACCATTGCAGCCTTACGTGCTCTTCAATGGATATTTCGACAATCCCGAAGCTACCGCGCAAGCCTACTTCGGTGACTTTTACCGTACCGGTGATCTCGCCCGACAAGACCCTGCCAGCGGCGCGTATTTTTATGCCGACCGCAAAAAGGATGCGCTGCGTTTTGCCGGTCGCAATATCTCCACCCTCGAAGTGGAAAGTATTGTGCGCCGCTACCCGGCGGTTCGGGATGTTGCGGCCTTTGGTATTCCCTCCGAGGAAGTCGAGAGCGAGCAGGAATTGAAGCTGAACATTATTCTAAGGGAAGGCGCTAGAGATTCTGCCGAGGCAATTTGCGACTTCATTAACGACAATGCACCACATTATTTCGTACCCCGCTATCTGGAGTTCGTCGAATCACTGCCCTACACCCCAACCAATAAGGTTCAAAAATTCAAATTGCGGGAGCAGGGTGTTAACGAGCACACCTGGGATCTGAAAAATTCTGATTATGTAGTGCGAAAGTAACCGCGTTTCCATACGCGAAAAAGTACAGTCTTTACTGAGTAAAGCAGTATTTTATGGCTGGCGTATTGTCGGTGGATATTTTCCGGCCTGATGGTAGTGGCCGCCTTACTGGTTGTTCCTCTTCGTGTACCACAAAAATCCTGATCATGTGCTTCTTGCCACAACCGATGCTCCACACCTGAACCGATTTGTTCATAAATCTGGTCTGCTTTGTCGTGTCCACCAAGTTCCGATCTCAGCATACTTTGGTCCGTTGTTCATCCAGCTGTAACTGGAAGTTTAGTTAAGGTTAGTAAGTATCCTTCCAGTTCAATAACTATATAAAGAGGGAGATGGCTATGTCATTCAGAGAATTATCACCGGTACATCCAATGGCGCTGGCAGTTTCTGCGCTGGTCTCAGCAATGGTTTTGCCGGTACAAGCACAAGCACCATCCCCGTCGGGCACAATGCTGGAAGAAATTGTCGTCACCGCAGAAAAGCGCACAGAAAACCTGCAGGAAGTCCCCATTGCGATCACTGCGTTCAGCCAGAAAGATATTGAACAGCGCGGCATATCCAATATTGCGGACCTGCTCGGACAGATTCCTAGCGTGGGCGGCTTCACGGCCCCAGGCAGCCGAGGGAGTACGAGCTTGTCAATTCGCGGTGTCTCGGGTGGTTCTCCTTCCAACTTGTCACTTGACCCTGCCGTCGGCATTTATATGGACGGTGTCTACCTCGGTAAAATGACCGGCGTGTCCACTGACGTGGCGGAGCTGGAGCGGATCGAAGTGCTGCGTGGGCCACAGGGTACGCTGTACGGCCGCAACTCTACCGGCGGCGCGGTAAACTATATTTCGCGCAAGCCCAGCGGAGAGTTCGGCGTGCGGGCTATCGGCTCGGTCGGCAACCACGATTATTACGGTGCCCAGTTGAATGTTGATACGCCATCCATCGGTCAGGTCGGGGTTGGGGCGGGGCAGCTCGCGGCCAACTTCGGCGTGCAAACGCGCGATCGGGACGGCTTCTACAAAAACACCACCAACGGCGATGATTTTAATGATCTCGATCGACAGGCGTGGCGGGTCGGCTTGGCCTGGGATATTACCGAGAATCTGCGGGTAGATTACGCGTATGACGGCTCCCAACTGGACGAGGTTAATAACCTCGACGCCGTCGTCGGTCTCAACCCGCTGGGTGCCACAGGATCGAACAGGATCGGCGCTCTGCAGGGAACACTGGCGCAGGCACAGGCCTGGGCTGCAGCGCCCGGAACCGATCCGCGTATCGGCCAGCGTTGGATTCCATCGCTGGAAAAGACGATCAGTGTCTACGAGGATAGCGTTGGGGCAGGTGAGGGGCGACGCAATCGCGGCGGTATCGATGTCACACCGCGCTCCAAAGTGGACAGTGAGGGGCACGGGTTAACGCTGGCTTGGGGTAAGGACGACATTACGCTCAAGTCGATCACCGGATATCGCAGCAGTAAAACCACCGCTCGCGGTGACATAGACTCTATTGATAGCAGAAATGACGCCAACGGTGTCGCCGCCTGGAATGATTTAGCGCACCTGACCCTTGGCAGCATTTACGGTGCAACCGGTGGTGTCGACATAATGAATCCGGCGATTCCTCTGGATGCATTCTGGAATCAGATTGATGCGCAGGGAGGTGCACTGCACTTCTCGCAAGACAGCGTGTCGGACTATGACCAGTTTTCGCAGGAATTTCAGATAATAGGCTCCACCGATCAGTTCGAATATGTCGGTGGTCTGTATTACTTCGACGACACGGCAAAATACAAGCGCACGTCCACCGCGCTGGTGCCGCTGGCGCCGCTCGGGGAGATCAGGTACAAGATGACCACTGAGGCCTGGGCGGCCTATGGTCAAACCACCTGGACACCCGGCTGGCTGGATGATCGCTTGTCGTTCACTGCAGGCCTTCGGTACACAGAAGAAGATAAAGACATCAATTGGAATAACGCTGAGATGATAGGCGCGTTGACAGCGCCAACTCCGGCAATGCAAGCCAGTAACGATAAATCTTTCGACAATCTGAGCGGCAGCTTTACCGTGGCTTACCAGGCGACGGATGAAATCAATACTTACTTCCGCTATGGCAATGGTTACCGCAGTGGCGGCTTCAACGGCGAAGCATTTGATAGCGCCCCGTTCGAGGAAGAGACCATAGACCAGTATGAAATCGGCGTTAAAAGTGAGTTGTGGGACAGTCGTCTGCGTGTCAACGCCGCGCTGTATACCTACACCTACGATGACCTGCAGGTCAGCACGATTGCAACAGTCGGCGGTACACCCACAACCAATATAGACAACGCGGGTAAAGCAGAGCGCTGGGGCGGGGAACTGGAAGTGCTGGTGGCGCCGATTGACGATCTGATAGTAGGCGTCAGCTATGCCTACATTCACGGTGATTTTGATGAATTTCCCGACGTATGTGGCACCCTTGATCCGACCAACTGCCTCATAGGTAAGGATTTCGCGAAGCGCGGTGGCTCGCCGGACAACCAGTTCAATTTGTATGCCGACTATGTCTTCGCCCGTACCGCCTGGGGTGAAGTCACCGGTTACGTCAATCTGAACTGGCAGGATGAGTGGTTTGCATCCGCGGCCTATCCGGCGCTGGTCGCCGTCAGCCGAGGCGGTCCCACGGTGCCGGTGTTATATGAAAACCGGGAAATGGATGCTCGCACCGTGGTGGATGCGCGCCTCAGTCTCGAAAACGTAGAAGTGGGTGACGGTGTGATGCGCTTTACCTTGTGGGGTAAGAACCTGACGGATGAGGACTATTCCACCTACGGGATCAACTTTGGTAATGATCTTGGTCTGATCACGCAAAACTATGGCGACCCGCGTACCTACGGCATCGAAGTGGCCTACGAGTACTAGTCTAACTGCGGGGAACATGCTGCTGGTGAAATCCGGGCAGGCATGAGGCCTCTCTTCCAAACCCTTTTTGGGTCTTTTATGCCGCGCCTGAACAGGGTGCGGTTTTTTTGATTGTACCAATCCCACTTTGCCCTTGGCGCGGGGGAGCCCCGGCCGAAAATAGCGGCTACACTGGAATCTCGTTGTGAGAAATACAGGAGAGGTTGAATGTTACTAGCAGGGAAAACGGCACTGGTTACCGGTGCAGGACAGGGTGTAGGACAGGGTATTGCCCTTGCTCTTGCCGTCGAAGGCGCGCGCATCGCCGTGACGGGCCGCACGCTGGAGAAACTGGAGAAGACCTGTGAACTTATCGAGCAACGGGGCGGTGAAGCACTGCCGGTTGTCTGTGATGTCAAATCACTCACGTCGATGGAGGGCTGCCTGGAGATCGTTTTGGAGCACTTTGGTGGCTTACAGATTCTTGTCAATAACGCGCAGGAGGTGCCGCTAGGCACATTGGAGGAAGTAACGGACGAGAGCTTCGCTGCGGGCTGGGAATCCGGCCCGCTGGCGACCTTCCGCTTGATGAAACTCTGTAGACCGCACCTGCGCGGTGATGGCTGTATCATTAACCTGGCCAGTTCCGCCGGTATGCGCTGGGATATGACGGGCTACGGCGCCTACGCTGCCACCAAGGAGGCGATCCGCGCGCTGACCCGGGCAGCCGCCTGTGAGTGGGGCGCGGAAGGCATTCGTACCAATGTGATTCTGCCGCACGCAAAATCGCCGGGCCTGCAATGGTGGATGGAGAATCGACCGGAGGAAGCGGCGGCGTTTGTCGCCACCATCCCGCAGCGTCGGGTGGGGGAGTGTGAGGAGGATATTGGCCGATTTGTCGCCATGCTGTGCTCCGATACATCGGCTTACGTTAACGGTCAGAGCATTGCGCTGGATGGCGGGCAAGCCAATCTGGGCTGACGATGGAGCATTGCCCGCCCATACCTGGGCGGGCGCTAGAACTGATCGGGTCGCAGCATCGCGTCGTGGCCGCCGTCGACAAAGAGCATGGCGCCGCAGATAAAACTCGCTTTTTCGCTCAGCAGGAAGCTGGCGGCATCGGCCATATCCTGGGGTAAGCCCGGACGACCGATGGGGATCGAGGCAATAAACTGCTTTATTGCCTCACCGTAGGTGGCGTTGTTTTCACCCGCTGCGGTCAACGGCGTTTTGGTGTAGCCGGGGCCTATCGCGTTCATGCGTATGCCCTCTGCCGCATAGGCCTGTGTATGCCTGCGCATCCAACGGGTGAGCGCTTGTTTCGACCCAGAGTAGACCGGCTGTGGCTGCATGGTGGTTGCTATGCTGATGGCATTCGCTTCGTCGTTGGCCAGCAAAGCATCAACATACTCGGGATTAGTCGCCATGGGGGCCGAGTTTGAGGAAATCAACAGTACCGAGGCTTGGTGTTCTGCCAGCATGGGTCGCAGTCCCTCTATCAGAGTCACGCTACCAAAATAATTGACGGCCGTAATTAATCCCTGATTCGGGATATGGGATCCAATGCCGGCACAGGTCACCAGACCGGTCAGTTCGTTGGCAGTGGCTTGTTTGATCGCTGCGATCGCCGCTACTCGTCCTTCGGTGTTAGACAGATCAGCAACAATATCTGCTTGCTGAATATCGACGACGACTATCTGGTGGCCCTCGTTTTTCAACTGTGCTCCGATTGCGGCGCCGATGCCGCTGGCACCTCCGGTGATCACATATGTACCCATTCGCTCAATCCTCTGTCTAGTATGGACAACGCTGCTAATTTAACGTTGCTGCCATGTGCGCGACAGTGCCGTTCAATTCGAATGCATTGACATTAAGCGTCGCCGACCTCGCGACCATTGCCGAGACAGGCAGCCACTATTTTTCGCCGCATAGTCAGCAACGCTGCGGTGAAAGTATTTGTTCACAAATTAGGCTCTTTTGGTCGATTCGATATTCCCGTCTCTACAGGTATAGTGAGCAACGGTGCTGAAGCGAAGCGGGTACTCGCCTTCACTGCGTATAAAACAATAGCCATGGCTTTTCTGAACCGGTTTTATCTATGTCGAATGTAAACCTTGTGGAATCACAGCAACTGGAGAGCCTGAAGGGCCATCGCCTCGGCCCGTACTTGAGTCACAACCCGGTCAGCGCGACTCAGATTTGGCAGTGGTGCTCGGCAATGGGCGATAACAACCCCTGCTACCAAGCGGGTGAAAACCAGATTGCGCCGCCAGCGATGATGCAGATGTGGACCATGCGCGACATCAACGACAGCTATGCGCCGGGCTCCACCGCGGCGCCCCCTTACCGGGTATTCGACGATATGCGCGCGCTGGGTTACCCGGCCAATGTCGCCGTCAGTTACGATATCCGCTTTCACCACTATCTACGGGTAGGGGAGCGCGTAAAGCACTTTACCAGCGTGGTGAACATCAGCGATAAAAAGTCGACGCGATTGGGTACCGGCTACTTTGTCACTGAAAAAGTGGAATACCTGACGCTGGAAGAAACGCTGTTTGCTGACGCTTTGATCACCTATTTTCAGTACCAACCGGCAGCGGCTGCGGTGGAAGCTGAAACGTCCTCGACCACGGCTAGTGAGTTGCCGCTTACCGCATCTGTCGATGTTGATGCGCGCGAGTGGCAGCCGGACTTTACTAATCTCGACACCTCCCGGCTGGTGGTCGGATATCCGCTGCCGAAACTACACCTGCCCATCACCCACAAACTGATCGTCGGCGGGGCCATTGCGACCCAGGATTTTATTCCCGTACACCATAATGTTCCGGCGGCTCAGGCTGCCGGGATGCCCGATATCTTTATGAATATACTCACCACCAGTGGGCTGTCAGCGCGTTACCTGAGTGACTGGGCCGGAGCAGGTAGCCGCTTGCAGACACTCAAATTCAATTTGATGGCGCCCAACTTTCCCGGTGACGTGATGGTGATGGGAGGTGAGGTCGTCGCTATTGAGGCAGGTCCAGCCGAGGCCAGCGTGACGGTGTCCTTCAGTGGCAGCAATCGTCAGGGTTACCATACTTCCGGCACAGCTACGTTGACGGTGCCGAACATGAACACAACTTTGTAGGGTATTGAAATGAGCAGATCACGTTTTGAGGGTAGGGTAGCCATTGTCACTGGTGGCAGTATGGGGATTGGCAGGAGTACGGTGTTGCAGCTGGTGGCGGAGGGCGCACACGTGGTCACTTGCGCGCGGCGCAAACCGAAGCTGGAGGAACTGGAAGCGGCGACCAAGGGCTTGAGCGGTAGTTTTGCCGGCTATGCATTGGATGTCGGTGATACCGATGCGTTTGCTGCGCTGATCAATGACACGGCCGAAAAACACGGGCGCCTGGATATACTGGTCAACAACGCCCCCTCTGTTATTGGTGGAATGGTGGTCGACCAGACGCTGGAGGACTGGCGCGCCAATTTTGGCATCGGCGTTGACAGCGTATTTATAGGTGTGCAGGCCGCGTTGCGCATTATGATTCCACAGCGCAGCGGGTCGATTATCAATATTTCCTCGGTGAGTGGCCTGCGCGCGGGTATCGCCTCCGGCGCCTATGGCGCAGCGAAGGCCGCGCTCAACCAGTTCAGCCAGTGTGCAGCGATGGAGGCAGCGCCCCATAACGTGCGTATCAATGTCGTGGCGCCCGGCGCTGTCGACACGCCGGGACTAAACGCCGCCACTCGCAAAAATGACGCGGTAAAGAAGATAATTACTGATGCGATCCCGATGCAGCGGGCAGCGATGCCGGAGGAGGTTGCCCAGGCGATTTGCTTCCTGGCTTCTGACGAGGCGTCGTTTATTACCAGCGTTGTACTGCCAGTAGACGGGGGCAAAAATTCACAGTTGTACGTGCCCGCTTTCGATATTACCAACCTCGATAATCAGGCGGCTGATCGCTAGTCGTTGGCAGCCAGCGGGTCCCCGCCGCTGCAACCCTACGGGTGCGTCGATACCGGCTGACGCACCAGCCAGCGGTCCATCAGCGAATAGGCCACTGGTACAACCAGCAGCGTGAGCAGCGTAGAACTGATCACGCCCCCAATCACGGCAACCGCCAGCGGGCCGTATTGCCCGGCACCTTCACCCACGCCAATTGCCGCTGGCAGCATCGCCAGTACAATGGTCAGGGACGTCATCAGCACCGGGCGCATGCGTCGCGGGCATGCCTGCCTGATCGCTGCGCCGGTATTCAACCCCTCGTCGCGATACCGATTGATCAGGTCCACCAGCAGGATGGAATTTTTTGACACTAACCCCACTAGCAGTACCAGGCCGATCATCGAGTAGATATTGAGCGTTTGATCCGCCACCCATAGACCGATGATGCCGCCAACGATGGCGAGGGGCTGGGCCAACATCACCAGTAGCGGCTGCAGGAATGAGTTGAACTGACTCGCCAACACCATGTAAACCAGGATCAACCCAGTGGCCATCAGGAACAGGACAGCGTCCACAGACGAGCCGAGCTCTTCGGTCTGGCCGGCCAGGGACACGTTGTATCCCGGCGGCAGCAATTCCTCGCCTAACCGGGTGAATTCGGTTACCGCTTGCCCCAGCGCCATTTGCGGGGTCGATCTGAACGCGGCAGCAAAGAGCAGGTCACGGCGTTCGACGCCGGCGGGGCCCAGCGATTCCTTCACAGTGACCACCGCCTCCAGAGGCAGTAGCTCGCTTTCGGGCCCGAGGAGGTATACGTTCTCCAGGTCGTTGGGCTCTTGCATCTTATCGCGCCCTGCAGACAGCCTCACGTCGTAGCGCTCACCATCCCCGGGCAGGGCGTTGTACTTGGCGATATCCGCCCCGCCCGCCAATACGCGAATAGTATTGCCAATCTGCTGGGTGCTGATGCCAAGTGCCTGGGCTCGATTGCGGTCGATATCGAAGTACAACTGGGGCCTGTCCATTTTGAGCTCCATGCGCACGTCTCCCATGCGCGGGATCAGCGTCAAGCGTGCTTCCATCTCCTCGGCCAGAGCGGCAACGCGGTACAAATCCGGCCCGGTGATGTATGCACTGAATGGCTCTCCGGCGCCGCTGAACATGGCGTAGGAGATGACATAGGCCTGTATGCCTACCACTTGCTGCATGGCTTCACGAACCTCTGCCATGATCGCCTGCTGTGACCTGTCGCGTGAGGACTGTGCCGCCAGCATCACGTTGAGGGTGGCCTCGCTAACTTCGCTGCCGTCACTCGCCCCGACCGTACTCAGGACCCGGTCGATTTCAGCAACGCCCTGCAGAATGGATTCGACCTGGTCGATCTTCCTTTCCATGTACTCGATCGACGTGCCCAGTGGTGCTTTCAGTTTGACCATGAAGCGTGATTCATCGTCCTGCGGAAAGAATTCGCTGCCAAGCTGTCCCATAAACCAACCGGTGGACAACACCAACAGCGACGTGAGCACTAGCACCAGCAGGCGAAATCTAAGGCCGAATTCCAGCAGACGGCGGTAGTGGTTTTCCATCCACTGGTGAAAACGGGCAATGCGTTGCGCCAGCCAGCCGCGCTCACCGGAGTCGTGTTTCAGGAAACGTGCGCATAGCGCGGGCGTCAGGCTCAACGACACAAACAGCGAGGCCACGACTCCGACCGTTACCACCACGGCAAAGGAACGCATAAATACACCGATCATGCCGTCCATGAAAATAACGGTGGCGAAAATACACACCAGAGTCAGAGTGGCCGCCAACACGGCAAAGACTACTTCGTTGGTACCCTTGATAGCGGCGGCCTCAAGATCGGTTTCGCCTGCCTCTATATGCCGGTGAATATTTTCCAGCACCACGATGGCGTCGTCGACCACCACCCCGATCAACAACAGCAAGCCACTGAGCGTCATGATATTGAAGGTATACCCGCCGAAGTACATCACCACCACCGCGCCGGCCAGTGACACTGGAATGGCGGTGGTAATAATTGCCGTAGCGGGCATATTCAGCAGGAACAACCAGACCACAAGGGCTGCCAGCAGGGTGCCTTCAACAATATGGTTCGAGAGTGCGTTCGCTGTGCCGGATATGATTCCGGCCTCATCCGTGGCCACTACCAGCTCTACGCCGTCGGGTAGGGACGGGATAATCACTGCGTCCAGGCGCCGCGTGATTTCATCTACAATCTTCACCGTATTGGCGTTTCTCACCTTGCGTACCGCTATGGACAGCGCCTCCTCGCCATTGAATCGGGCCAGGCTGCGTTTGTCGTCGAGGCCATCGCTGATGGCGGCGATTTCGCCGAGTTTCACCGGGACCTGGTCCCGCCAGGTGACTACCAGTTCGGCCAGCTCCTCGATGCTGTGATACTCCAGATCCAGGTGCAACAGCTTTTCCTGCATCCCGCCGACCAGGTAACCGCCGGCGAGTTGTACGTGCTCACGGCCGAAGGCGGTGATTACGTCCTGGGCGGTGATCCCCAGCGCGGCCATACTGGACAGCTCGAGGTCGATGCGAATCTTGCGCTCGCGTCCGCCACCAATGCTCACGCCGCCAACCCCGTCGATGTTCTCCAGTTGGCGTTTGATCATGGTGCGCGCAATCTGGCTCAAATCGTTGAGGGTGCGATCCCCCTTGATCACCAGCCAAACAATCGGCTCAGCATTCATATCGAGTTTCGCCACGATCGGCGTTTCCGCCTCTCTGGGGAGATCATTGATAACCTGATTGACCTTCGCCTGGACTTCATTAAAAGCGACGTCCGGATCCTTGGTGATGATGAATTCCACCCACACTTCCGATACGCCCGGGACGGACATGGACTGGATATGCTCAATACCCGCCACCGAATTGACGGCCGATTCCAGCACCGCACTGACACTGGCATCCATCACCTCGGGACTGGCGCCTGGATTCACGGTGGTAACAGTGATCATGGGGGGGTTGATATCGGGCAGGCGATCCAGGCCCACACCGCGCAGCCCGATTATCCCAAATAGCAACATCGCCGCACTGAGCATATAAGCCAGTACCCGGCGACGAACAAACAATTCAACGATGTTCACTGCGCGGCGGTCTCTACTTCGACCCGGCTACCGTTACTGAGCAGGTTTGTACCCTCTACTACCACCTGGTCCCGGGCGGTAATGCCGCTGAGGATTTCTATCCAGCCCGCCTCGCGCCAACCGGATGTTATCGGTATCGCGCGCACCTGTTTGTCCGAAAGCACGAACACCACATCACGACCATCGCGGGTTACCACCGCCATTGACGGCACCATCAGCGCCTGCGCGCGTCGCGCTACCACCAGTGATGCATCGACGCTGGC
Organism: Halioglobus sp.; assembly: GCA_037969215.1. Lineage (GTDB taxonomy): Bacteria > Pseudomonadota > Gammaproteobacteria > Pseudomonadales > Halieaceae > Marimicrobium. Next base: position 26,395 of record JBBKWY010000141.1, on the reverse strand, counting down.
GCCCGGGAGCCAGCCGCCGGGATTGTCAAACTCGACGGTAATCTCCACCGCGCGGTTGTACATCTTGATCTGTGGATTCACCGCCGCGACTTCACCGTTCGCGGTGACGTCCGGCGCCGCAGGCGTCGTCAAATGCACCTGTTGGCCAACTGCAATCCTGGATGCATCTCGCTCGGGAAACGCTATGCGTGCCCGCAGTCTATCCACGCTGACGAGTTCGAACAGTGGCTCACCGGCACTCACGTAATCACCGGGAGAAATATGCCGACGTGTTACCAAGCCCTCCAGCGGTGCCACGATGCGCGTTTTCGATTCAAGGTACTGGAAGCGCTCCCACTGTTTGCGGGCGATATCCCGCTGCGCCGACAATATTTCCAGCTGCGCCTGCTCGTCTTCCAGTTTGTCCCTGGAGACGGATTGCGATTCATCCAGGCGCTGCAGACGCTTTACTTCGTTGTCCTGATTGGTTACCAGCACATCGTAGCGACGCACTTCTGCGGCAGCCTTGGCGCTTTCTATCGCATGCAATGTGCCGTCGAGAGCGGCGAGCAACTGGCCCGCTTTAACAGCGTCGCCTTCGCGCACAACAATCTGCTGTACCTGGCCCGACGTTTCTGCGGACACTGTGGGATCATTGATGCTCTCGACGCTGCCCAGCGCTGTCAATGCATCCTCGATATCGCGCTGCTGCGGATGCTCCACCGCGACTTTCGTCACCCGCGCCTCAAGCTGTTGTGTCGCCTGTGGCTCTGAAGAGCCACAGGCGGCAATAGAGGCAAACAGGATTACGTAAAAAACGGACTTCAAGGCGGGCGTACTCCATCGATCAATAAAGCGGTGATGTGATTGGTCAGGCAAGGGTTTCTTGGTGTCAATGACGTAGCTGCGATAGCCAGCAGCAGGCTCAGTGTGACGTTTCAACCGCGAAGTTTAAAGTAGCACTAGAGTTGTATTCTGCAAAGGGCTGGTTTTGCGCACTGCAGCACTGCCTGTCTTGTCGATAGGGTTGGGCACCAATGGCGCCAGTTTTGCGTTGCAGTGCATATTTTTGAGCCAATTGAGTATCAACTACCTGCGTAGTAGCCCCTCTATACTGGTACACTCACGCTAATTATCCCGAAAACTCTGGAAATTTTATGTCGCACACTAATACTAATATGACGCCGCTCAAATTATTGGCACTTCTACTGACATTTACGCTGCTCTGGGGTTGCTCCAGTGGCAATAACAATAATCCGAACATTGTAGGCACCGGGGATCCTGAAAACCCCGTCGATCCAGTTGATCCAGTTGATCCTGTTGATCCTGTCGATCCGGATTTTCCCAGCTACACCATCGTCTCGCTGGCGCCCGGTGATGATCTGGAAACCAGAGCACTGGAAGCCCTGATCACGGCAAAACCCAATACCGTTATCCAATTGCCCGCCGGGATCTATGATTTTGTGGATGGTTTGAGTTCCAGCGTGGACAACATCGTATTGCGCGGCACGGGAATGGACGCCGAATCCGGCACCGTGCTGCGCTTTGATAACAGTACTAGCGGTGCCGAGGGTATTCGCGCTACTGGTAATAACTTTGTGGTGCAGGATCTCGCTGTAGAAAACACGCCGGGTGATTCCATCAAGGTCAAGGATGCCAACGGGGTCACTATCCGCCGTGTGCGCGTGGAGTGGACCGGTGGCCCGGATGAAAATAACGGCGCCTACGGTTTGTATCCGGTGGGATGTCGCAACGTACTCATTGAAGACAGTGAGGTGCGAGGCGCCAGCGATGCCGGTGTGTATGTAGGCCAGTCCGAGAACATCATCGTGCGACGCAACTATGTCTATGAAAACGTCGCCGGGATTGAAATCGAGAATTCGAAGTTTGCCGATGTATACGATAACAATACCACCGGCAATACCGGCGGTATTCTGGTGTTTGACCTGCCAGGCCCACCCGTTCAAGGCGGTGAGGCCACACGGGTATTCAATAATCTGATGGTTGACAACAATGAGCCCAATTTTGCGCCAGAGGGCAATATCGTCGGTATCGTACCCTCGGGTACCGGGCTTCTCATTATGGCCAACGATGATATAGAGGTGTTTGGGAATACCATCACCGGCAATATATCTGAGGCTATTTCTATCGTCAGCTATTACATTAACGATACACAAGTCAGCAAGCCCAGCTATGACCCGGTTCCTGAGAAAATCTATGTTCATGACAACGATATCCGCAACAATGGGACGGACCCGCAGGACTTGGCTGCCGCGATCGCCGGCCTGGTTTTCGATGGTCCTCTGAGCGTTCTCGATGTCTTCTACGATAACTCCGGTGTGGGAACTGACTACGGCTTGCTGGTAGAGTTTCCCGATGGCTTTACCGAGAGTCAGCGCGTCTGCGTGGTGAATAATACCCCGGGCATTACGCTGTGGCAGGGCAATGCCTCGGCCATCTTTTTGGGACGTCCGGATTCTGAATGGAATGTTTCCAATGATGCGGAGAATTTGAACTGTACGCACGCGTCATTGCCTGAAATTGTTCTGGAGCCGCCGGTTGATCCGAGCAATCCTGACGGCCCCGATCTGTTGGCACTGTGTGACGTGGCGGGCGATGACCTAAACGCTGATGCCTTTGTCGCCGATTGTCCGAATCTGTCTGATTTCCGGCTTTTTGCCGACTCGAAAAATCCGATGTCCGGTGCTCAGGGCGGGATTATCTACGATCTGAATACCCCCCTGTTCACGGACTATGCGAACAAGTATCGCTTCGTCTTCGTCCCGGAAGGCGCAGAGGCGGCCTATCGCAGCCAGGAAGCTTTCGATTTTCCAGTGGGTACCATCATCGCCAAAACATTCACCATCCAATCGGATCAGCGCATAGAGGGCAGCGCAGAAGAGCTCATCGAAACGCGTCTACTGATTCGTCGAAAAGACGGTTGGAGAGCACTTCCCTACATCTGGAATGCGGATAAATCAGATGCAATCCTGACAGTCACAGGCGGCACAAGGAATGTGACCTGGGTCGATGTCGACGGTGTTTCGCGGTCAACAGATTATAAAATTCCCAACACCAATGACTGCGCCAACTGTCACGGTGAGGAAACGCTTATCCCGATAGGACCGAAAGCACGTTCACTCAACAAAGACTATGCCTACGACAGTGGTACAGAGAATCAGCTGGATTACTGGACTGCGCAGGGTATTTTGACGGGTGCACCGACGGATACGGATTCCATCGATACCATTCCTCTGTGGGGAGACACTAGCGCCAGCCTGGATGATCGTGCCAGAGGTTACCTGGACGCTAACTGTGCGCACTGTCATCAACCGGCCATCGGCGCAGCGGATACCTCGGGCTTGTACCTGGAGTATTACCGCCCCTTCGGTGAAGAGGTGGGGCGATGCAAACCCCCTGTGGCTGCGGGCGATGGGGCGGGGGATCTTGATTACGATATCGTCCCGGGCAACGCCGCCGAATCCATCATGGACTTCCGCATGGATTCCAACGCCCCTCAGGTTCGCATGCCAGAGCTCGGCCGCAGCATTATCCACACGGAAGGCGTCCAGTTGATTCGAGACTGGATCAACGCAATGCCCGCAGTGACCTGTAGCTCGCTGTAAGGGTTTGAAACCGGGGTGGTGACTATCCTTTTTCAGGGTAGTGCCACCCCATTTTTTTAGCCCGAGAATGTGCTGTGAAAGCTAATGTACGAGACGCACATGTCTAGTCGACGGGCATGGCTTGCTGGTCCATCAAGCGGGCCAGACCGCGCAGCATGCGATACAACACCCACAAACCCACTACAACCACGAGGATCCAGGCCAGGGGGATGCCAATCAAGGTGACCACCAAAGCTGCGCCTGTGAGCAACCACAGGAAGGCAAACCAGAAGGTGCGTATTTGCCAGCGAAAATGGGAGTCCAGATAGGTGCCGCGTACCGCGTCGCGTTGGACGTAGTTGAGGATCACGGCGAGTATAGACGGCCAACCACTGAGGAAAGCCGTTACGACAAACGCGCTGGTCAGCACGCCATTGATGGCGCTGAACAAATGCAGGCCATAGATCAGATATGTCAGGTTAATCATATTGGTACTGGGTGACGGTTGCATTGCAAAATCCTGAACGACTGGAGAGGGGTAGGGTATATGCCACAAATTGTACGCTGGAACTGACAGGAGCATCAATCATGCAGGAAAATCGGGGCAAGGCAGGTGTCAATGGCACGCAGCTCTACTTTGAGGTAACAGGTAGCGGCAGTCCGCTGGTCCTGATTCACGGCAATACACTCGATATCCGCATGTGGGATGATCAAATAGAACTTTTTGCCTCGCAGTATCAGGTCATCCGCTACGAAATGCGTGGCTTCGGCAGGTCGGCGGCGCCTACGGCGGAACCCTATGCGCCGGTCGACGACCTCAAAGCCCTGTTGTCTCATCTTGGGGTAGAGCATGCGAACATACTCGGGCTTTCGCTAGGTGGCGCCATCGCAATTGACTTTGCCCTCGCCTATCCGGAAATGACCGACACCCTTATCGTGGCGGGTGCCGGATTGCGAGAGTTTCAATGGCCGACTTACGGTGAGTTTGTCTCCGGTGTACGGTCTGCAGCGATGACCGCTGGTATTGATTTGGCGCGCCAGCGCTGGTTAGAGGGCGCGCTCTTTTTGCCCGCGCTTGAGCAACCGGCGCTGGCGGCTCGCCTCACGCAGATGGTGGCAGATTATTCAGGCTGGCATTGGCTTAACAAAGAGCAGTTGCTGCCGCCGGATGCGCCGGTTAAAGAGCAACTTGGAGCCGTCGACATCCCGACACTGGTCATCGTGGGCGAGCGAGACATAGAGGATTTCCATGCGGTTGCCGACTTTGTGCATGCACGTATACCGGGTGCAATGAAAGTCGTCATGCCAGGCGTTGGACACCTGTCAAACATGGAAGATCCCGCGCATTTCAATACGCTGGTGTTGGACTTTCTCGCTGCTCACAGCGGATCTCAGCGCTAGACTTACCCGGTCCCGGAGCCCTCAGACGGGCCCGCAACTACTGGCGTCCAGGGCGGCCTGCTGCTGCACACGATCGCCGATCGCCGATGCTCGCAATAGCACAATGCCGCGATCCGTGGGTGATTGGATAACCTCACCCTGATAGTCGGCAGGATTGTCCGCGGCGCGGATCAGGGTGACCTTTGCCACGCTGCCAATGCGGCTCTGTTCATCGCGTTGATTGGTGATGCCCGCGAAATTGTCGGTGTTCATCTGGTAGAACTGCATAGACCAGTAGCGATCTGGAATTGGTGCTTCAATCAATAAGGGGCCGTCTTTCAGGTTGTAGAGACAGCTGGCGTATAGCAGATCCGGGCTAGGGCGAACTACGCCGCGGAACGTCTCGTCGGGGAGCGGGCGCACCACCAACTGGTTGTAGCCACCCTGATCGGCACCTTGCTGGTAGAGCACCGCCATAATCAGGCTGGGTAAAATCATTGCCAACAGGTATTGGCCCAGCCATGCACAGGCGAGAATGCCCAGCACCCATCGCAGTATCTTCATTCGCAGGCCTCCTGCGTCACCGTGGGCAGCACCGCGACCTCTGGCGTCTCCAGGTAGGCCGCCCCGGGGGTATACAGGCGCAGCAGCAGATCAAAATCATAATCCGTAAACTTACGCCAGGTCGGTGCGCCAGAAGGGCCAATGGGCAGCCAGTTGCCGGGCTGTTCACGGGCATCGATGGTAATGGCCCAACTGCCATCACTGTTGCGAACGAGGTTTTCGTTGTTGAAGGAGTAGCGTTTCGATGCGTTGGGGATTAGGTAGTTATCCCAGCCATAGGCGGTGATACTCCACCAGTTTGTATCGTAGTTGTTTCCTTCAATCCGATAACGACAGTTGAGGCGCAGGGGTTCGCCTGAGACAGAGCTCAGGCGATAGTACATGGAGTTTTCGCGTGTGGATGCCAGCAGCCCACCGAGTGCCACGGTGGCTTTCAACAGCACGCCAGCATCCTTGGACCCAGTGCTGACGTTGGTTGTCCAGTCACCATTTTTTGCGCTCATGGCGCCAATGCCATCGCTGATACTGCGCGCCAGAAGAACGACCGACAGCAGCACTACTAAAGTGACGGCGGCGAAAATCTTCAACGTGACTTTAAACACGGCTGCCCCTTCTTATTTTCCCAGCCAGGTTATTTGATACAGATCTCTGCGTCGATCCAGATAATTTCTTACTGAACCTTCGTTCTTCAGCTTGTTCAGTTTCTCCAGGTCGAGGTCGACAATCAAGGTCATCTCTGTATTGGGGGTGGTTTCCGCCATGATGGCATCATGCGGAAAGGAGAAGTCGGAGGGTGAGAAAACAGCTGATTGCGCATACTGGATGTCGGCGCCATCGACTTTCGGCAGGTTGCCCACACTGCCGGCGATCGCGACATAGCACTCGTTTTCAATGGCTCTTGCCTGAGCACAGCAGCGCACCCTGAGGTAGCCGTTTTTGGTGTCGGTCCAGAACGGCACAAACAATATCTGCATATCCTGCTCTGACTGTAGGCGAGCGAGTTCCGGAAACTCAACATCGTAGCAAATGAGGATGCCAATTTTGCCGAAGTCGGTATCGAATACCTTCAGCTCGTTGCCACCCTGCATAATATAAGCGCGTTTTTCATAGGGCGTAGGGTGTATCTTGTACTGAGCTTCCAGTGTGCCATCGCGGCGACACAAATACGCAACATTCAGAATCTCGTCATTCTCCAGTACGGGAATGGAGCCTGCAATGATATTGATATTGTATGAAACAGCCAGTTTTGAAATGGCCTCTATGATTTCGGCACTGCAGTCTGCCAGGGCTTTAATGGAGTCTACAGAGGTCTGGTGATGCTCCATCCCCATCAGAGGCGCGTTAAAAAACTCAGGGAACAGCGCCAGATCACACTGATAGTCTGACAAGGCGTCCACGAAAAATTCAACCTGCTGGATCAGCTCTTCAACGGATTTAAGCGGTCGCATCTGCCACTGCACGCAGCCGATACGGGCGGTGCTGCGCGTGGCACCGATCAGCGGCGTTTTCTCCGGGTCGTAATACAGGTTCTGCCACTCCAGTAGGGTAGCGTATCCGTGCGACTCCTTGTCCTCAGGCAGATAGTCTTTGAGAACGCGTTTCACCTCAAATTCATTCGACAACTGAAAGGTCAGGATGGGGTCGTAGATTTCTTTGCGCTTAACGCTCTCGATATAGGATTGAGGCGTCATCTCCTTTGAGTATTTCGCATAGTTGGGTATACGCCCGCCTGCGACAATGCGTTTAAGGTTAAGATTCTGGCAGAGTTCCTTGCGCGCTTCGTACAGTCGCCGACCCAGGCGCATACCGTGGTAGTCGGGTGAAACACAGACATCCACGCCGTACAGCACATCTCCCTTGGGATCGTGCGTTGTGAAGTAAGAGTCTCCCGTGATGTCGTCATAGGTGTGTTGCCCACCGAACTTGGCGTAGTCAACGATCACCGCGAGGGCAGCGGCTACCACCACACCGTGGTCTTCGATACAGATTTGGCCGTCGGGGAAGACGCGCAATTGGATCAGGAATTGCTTCTCGGTCCACGCCCCGCCCAGTTCGGGGTACACTTGATCCATGATGCGCTTGAGATCGGGGTAGTCGCTGCTGACAAGGTGGCGCAGATTGAGCTTGTGTTCGGAATCATCTCCCGGCGTCTCATTGGTCATGTATCTCTTCCTTCTGGCGGTGCACGAAAAATGGGGGCTTGTGAGTCGCGGATCATACTCTATATAGGCGCTGGCGAGCTAAGAATTTAAGCCCAGAGTAACACTGATGCGCTATCGTCGAATAAGGTTCAGCAGCGCCCCCGATACGATCAGTGCACCACCCAGCCAGGTCCAAAGCGAAGGCACTTCAGCAAACACTGCCCAGCCAAGCGCTACCGCGAAAATGACCTGAACGTACGAGTAGGCCGCAGCTTTGCCCGCGGTTTCCCAGCGCATGGCATGGGTCAGGCCCAATTGGCCTATCTGCGTAAATATCCCGACCAGCAGCAATAACACCAGCGACTCGCTACTCGGCGTGACAAATTGATCACCCAGCAGGCCAACCGACAGTGGCAGTGCGATGAGTGGAAAGTAGAAGATAATGACGGAGGCGTCCTCGTGTTGGCTCAGGCGCCTGACCAGCACGTAGGCTATGGCACTGCCAAATGCCCCCACCAGCGCTATCGAGACATTAAACCACGGCAGCGCGGGTGATGCGTCTGTGAACGCTCCGGGCTCCACCATGACAATCAGGCCGGCAATGCTCAGCACAATACAGATCACCGTCGACAGTTGAATGCCTTCCTTGAGCAGCAGCAGACCGAGAAGCGCAGTAAATACCGGATGCATGTACTGCAGCAAGGTGGCTTCTGCCAATGGCAGTGTCGTCACCGCATAGTAGACACAGACCAGGGCGAATGCGCCAATCGCTCCGCGCGCCACCAGTAGTGTGCGATGGGTGCCCCACGGTGACAGGCCCTTTCTGCGCACATCGGCATAGCTGATCACCAGTGAGACCAGCGAGCGCGCGGCGACAATTTCCAGTAGCGGTATGCCTTGGCGGGAGACCAGCTTGACGCAGGCGGCCATCAGTGCAAATCCCAGCGCGGAGACCAGCATGTAGCGCGCGCCCACGGGCAACCGTGGCGCGATTTCAGACAAAGACATGCTTCTCACCCGTCACAATAGTAAAGGCCTTGCCAATTCGATGATTAATGAAATCTTCGGCAGGGCGATAGCGCCACCTTACACCGTGTCGATCAGCTTGCAAAAATTGGACGTTAGTTTCACGCCGAAGTAGCGCTATGGTAACGTGCTTACAGTGCGGAATTACCGCTGCAGTGCACTGAAGTGGCAAGTTTAGTGCCCCCGAGGTCGCGTTTCGATACAATCCATTATAACGGGGCGGGTTCCACAGGAAAAACACCGGTTCTCACCATGAAAAAATCGGGAATCTTACTGTTGCCACCGGGTTGTTGTCGGCGTGACAGGGAGGGAGCCGAATCAGATTTTTCGCCAGGGATTCGCTGGATATGACAATGGTAGACAAGTTTTTGGACGGCAGCTTTATGCCACATGGTCACTGTTTCCTGTGGCGAGAAGATCTACTTTTTCTACATGTGATTGGCGATTTGACGACTGCGCTCGCCTATATCATGATTCCCTTCGTCCTTGTTCGTCTCGTAATAATACGCAAAGATCTCAGCTTCAATTCGCTCTTTCTGCTATTTGCCGCTTTCATTTTGTTCTGTGGCCTCACCCACCTGATTGCTGTCCTGAATATTTGGCATGGTTATTACTATATTGAGGGCGTTGCCAAAATTGCAACGGGACTCATTTCTATTACTACCGCCATCGTTTTGTGGCGGCTCCTGCCTGTGTTGGTAGCAATGCCATCCAGGATGGATATGAAAAACAAAATGGCAGAGTTGCAACAGGCGCAGGAGGCTCTCATCGAGAGTAACAAATCGCTGGAAGCCAAAGTTGCACAGCGCACAGAGGAACTTGAAAGGATTGCGTACAGAGACTCCCTGACGAATTTGTTGAATCGTCGAGAAATTAATCGAATACTCGATATAGAAATAGACCGGGCGCAGCGACAAAAACATCCGCTGTCAGTACTTATGCTGGACCTCGATCACTTCAAGGCGATAAATGATACCCATGGACACCAGGTGGGAGACAGTGTTCTCAAGTCGACCGCTGATTCATTGATGGAATGCAGCCGTAAAACAGACTTTATCGGCCGTATCGGTGGCGAAGAATTTGTCATGTTGCTGCCCAACACCGACTACGCAACCGCCCTGAAATTGGCGGAGCGCTATCGGAAAAAAATTGAAAATACCGCGTCGAACAGTATTCATTTTACCTGCAGTATCGGGGTGGCTGAGCTCGAGCTTGGAGAGCAACTGGAGAAGCTTATGCAACGCGTAGATGAGGCGATGTATCTGGCGAAAAACAGCGGCCGCAACAACGTAAAATAGGCGACATCGTCTTTCATTGCAGGCTTGCGTAAACACCACGGAGTTACAGCCAGGTCCTGAGCGGTCTTCTTGACTTCCGGCAGATTTTCTCCGCTAATACTCTACTAGTATCGCCAGTCCCATGGCGTTTTAGCGCGTTGGGTCTGGACAGGAGATGATCGGAGAGCTTCTGGGGAATCTGTCCGTCAATACCAGCATGATTCTATGCTGGGGAGCAACGCTCATCAGGGAGGTTGAACGGAGTTCGATGTCCGCGAATCCAGACATGCAGGCCGAAGCGCTGCTGCAGAAGAACCCACTCGATATTCCGGTGATGGATACCCTTGCTGTGCAAAAGCTTGTTCGCGAGCTTCTTGAACGCCAGCTTGAGTTGGAGCAGGAAAACCAGGAATTGCGGCAGACACAGTCGAGCCGAGGTGCCCCGCGCGAATCTCCTACCGACCCCAACGGTTCAGCAACGCTCGCAGAAAGCGAGCGTGATATCGCCTTGTTTAATCAACAATGGGAACAGCTGATCGAGCAGCACTCCGCTGAGCTGCGTGAGAGCGAAACGCGGTTCCGGGCTACCGTCAACAGCCTGCTGGTGGGTGTGGTGGTGCATGCTGTCGATCTCTCCGTTGTATTCAGTAATCAGCAGGCCTGCCATCTACTAGGGCTCAGCCTCGAACAAATGCGGGGCGAGAAGCCCATGCCCCCGGACTGGCAGTTTCTTCATGAAGACCGATCTGTATTGGACTTCGAAGACTATCCCCTGAGTCGGGCTATCGCGACGGGGAAAAGCGTCGTATACGAATGCCTGGGGGTTCGCCATCGTGATAGTGCCGATATCACCTGGTTAACGGGTAGTGCTACACCGGTATTCTCGCAGGCGAATGTGCTGGATAGAATTGTCGTCAACTTTATGGACGTCACCGAGCTCAAGCGGTTGCAGCAAGCGCTGCAGAAACGCGTGCTGACCCTGACGCATCCACTGGATCAGCCGGAAGGCATTGCTTTTGACGATCTGTTCGACCTGCCGGAAATCCAGCGTATTCAGGATGAGTTTTCTATGGCGACAGGCGTAGCTTCAATCATTACTGATGCCGACGGAATCCCGATTACCCAGCCCAGCAATTTTGTCGACCTTTGCCGGCACATAATCCAGAGCGGCGAAGAGGGATGCGTTAATTGTTTTACCTCGCGCGTTGGGATTGGGCAGCTTCAGCCGCAAGGGCCGATCATTCGACAGTGTCCAGGCAGCGGTCTTTGGGATGCGGGAGCCAGTATCGTAATTGGCGGGCGGCATGTCGCCACATGGCTGATCGGGCAAGTGCGCGAGGAATCCTGGCCACAGGAACAGGTTTGCGCCTATGCGCGCAAGCTGGGGGCTGATGAAGCAGCAGTGGTCGAAGCCTTCTACCGCGTTCCGGTGATGACGCTCGAACGCTTTAGCACCATTGCACAGGCGCTCTTTACGCTGGCCAGACAGCTTTCGAATGGTGCTTACCAGAATATACAACAAGCCCGATTCATCTCTGAACAGAAAAGCGCCGAGCAGGCACTGCAGGAAAGCGAAGAGAAGTACCGTAAGCTTTTTGAGTCGGAATCTGATGCCATAATAATCTTCGACGGTGAAACGCAGCAATTCGTTGATGTAAATGATGCCGCAATACAACTCTACGGCTACACGCGAGAGGAGTTCCTGCGGCTTACCCATCGCGCGATTACAGCGGAGCCAGACGTGGCGGAACAAGCTATACCCAGAGTTTTGGCTGCCACCATAATCCCTACATTCGTTAGCCAGCACCGCAAGAAAGATGGCACTATTTTTCCTACTGAGATCACGGCTTTTACGGTTTCGCTGCAGGGCCGCCCAGTGATTTGTGGGGTGATTCGCGATAACACAGAACGCGTTGCCTACGAGCATGAACTGGAAAACAATCACGGAGAACTCAGGAGGCTTGCTTCCGAGCTTTCTCTAGCAGAGCAACGTGAGCGCGAGCGAATAGGACGGGAGTTGCATGACGGCGTAAGCCAGCTGCTGATTTCTTCCCTGCTCCGCATCGATGTGCTTAAAGCTTCACCGTTATCCCGTGTCGCGGTTGAAGCACTCGATACGATCGGCGGTATTGTTGAGAAAGCGTTGGATGAAACGCGCTCGCTAACATTTGAACTTAGCTGTCCTATGCTGAATGAACTCGGCTTGTCAGCGGCCCTGGAAGAGCTGTGTTCGAGTATGCGACATGAATATTCTATCCATATTGAATTCAAGGGGACGACGGCGATTCTGCCGATATCGATGGATAGTAAAATTGCGCTTTACCGATCGACGCGAGAATTGTTGATCAATGTGATGAAACATTCGGACGCAAATTGGGGCAGAGTGCACCTTGAGCAGATAGATAATCAAGTACGGATTTGTGTCGCGGACGATGGCGTAGGCTTCGATGCCAAAATGGCGGGCAAGGGTTTCTCGCCCACCGGCGGATTCGGGCTTTTCAATATTAGTGAATATATTCGGCATGCAGGAGGAAACCTGCAGATTGACTCGATTCTCGGCGAGGGAACAGAGGCAGTGCTTAGCGTGCCACTGGAGCAGATACATGATTAGGAAGATCAGAATTTTGTTGGCCGATGATCACGAGGTGATGCGGTCTGCATTGCGCAGTCTGCTTGATTCGCGCGAGGACCTCATCGTGGTAGCGGAGGCGGGAAACGGGCGGGAAGTGATGGGACTGATCGAAGCATCCGCCCCCGATGTGGTGGTGATGGACATCAATATGCCCGAATTGAACGGCATCGAGGCCACGCGGCAGCTCAGCGCGAACTATCCGGATATCAAGGTGCTGGGATTGTCGATTCATGTGAAGGGACGTATGGTTTCCGAAATGCTCACTGCCGGAGCGTGCGGCTATGTGCCCAAGAACTGTGCAGCCAGCGAATTGCTCGAAGCCATTCACACCGTCATGACTGGGAAAATGTATGTTAGCCCGGAAGTACTGGGTGATTTTCTGGAATCTCGAAACCGGGACACTCCCTCCGGGAATGCGTTTACCACACTGACTGAACGGGAGCGTGAGGTGCTTCAGCTTCTGGCTGAGGGCTATCTCACAAAGGAAGTGGCTGCCAAGCTCAACCTTGGCCTACCCACCGTCCATACACATCGCCAGCATCTCATGCAAAAGCTCCACGCGCGCAGTATCGCCGACCTGGTGCATTACGCCATTCGCGAAGGCATCATTTCCAGCGATACCTAGCAAAGGTGGAGAATGGCCAAACTACTCATACTTTTTATGAGGCGATAGCATACATCCTACGATTGCCTCCCCACGATTTACGGGGTTATATATCTCCAGCAAAACGTCGCTGACGAGGAACTCACTGATTCAGTGTGCGTCCTGAACCGCTATAGAGGGCAATCGATGGTCAATTGCAGGTGTGTCAGGTGCAGGCGCAGGGAAATTTACCTTGCCACAGGGATGACGCTATCGCTGGCATGGAACAAAGTTCTTGGTGGCATTTGCCACGCTGAGAAACACGTAGCTCTCGCTGAACGGCTGTGCTCGGATACACCGGCTTCGGTGGAGATGCCCCAGCTTAGCAGGCCTGCTGAGGCACTTTGTGCATCCAGTATGAGCTAGAGCCAGTCGGAACACCCGGAGCATGAAGGGTGTTTACGTATAAGAGATACATTGATCTGCCAACGGTAAAATGGCGCTGTATTTACCAGGACTTAGTTGGCCATCGGAAGGTGAATTTGTCATGCAATCAGTCAATAGTACGTATCCATCCTGTAAAACCCCCGGCGCTTTCGAGTTGGGTTTTTGTACCATCGCGATAGTGTCCGAAAATGTCGCCGAAATTGTCGTCCATGAGGGCGTGGAAGTGTCGGGCGCGATGGTTGAGCAATGTTTTAGTGTGCTGCGGACGTTTCTGAGAACGCCTTTCTGCCTGCTGGTGAATGAATGTAATTCGCACAGTTACGATTTTGCCGCTCAAACAGCGCTTGGTGCAGTTGATGGCCTGCTGGCTGTGGCCCTTGTTTCCGACAAACCGTTGATGGATATGGCAGCGTGTAGCCTGATGCGCTTGCCGCGACCCACCCGCTGGCCCATGGCGGTTTTTTCCAACAGAGAGGATGCACTGGCATTACTCAATGCCTTACATCGGGGCAATGAGGAGCGGCCTCGGACCGTGGAAAACTTTCCCCGTGCGCTGAGTGCTTTTTAGCTAAGAAGAAGCCAAATCCGGGCTCCATCGCGTTGGCGCTACACCGCACCATTTACGAAAGGCGCGACGAAAGGTGCTGGCGTCACTAAAGCCCAGTCGGGAGGCGATTTGCTCGACCGAGAGGTCACCGCGAAGCAGCAGGCGCTGCGCCTGCACTGTGAGGCAGGTGTCCCGTAGTATTCGGAACGAGGTATCGGTGCGCTCCAGTTGACGTCGAAACGTTGAAGGGGGCCGCTCCAGCGTTGCAGCCACTTCCTCCAGAGTGGGTATTGGCCTGCCCTGCATTACCGCAGCGCTGATGAGTGCGTCTACCTGCTGTGCGAGACCGTGTGCAGGGTTGCTGAATACAGCACAGGGAAACAACTCGAAAAATGTCGCAAACTCCGCCCGGGTACGCACCACCGGTCGCGCCAGATGGGTCGCCGGAAACTCGAGGGTATACTGGTCGCCCCCTGCGAGCACCGGGGCGCGGAACAACTTCAGAAACGGCATAAGATCCTCGCGTTCCAGCGGTCCGATGCGGACCAGATGTAACGGAAATTCCACGCCGCCTAACCACTGCAGAAGCTGAAAAAACGAAAATAGCCCGGTGATATCGACCAGACTGGCTGCGCTGCTGCGTGCGCGGCGCAGCGAATCGAGTTGGAACACGGCGTTTTCGCCGCTTGTACTCAGCCTGATTTTTCCGGCGCGTGGGTGCAGCATCGCACAGTAGTTCTCAAGTAATGTTGCGGCCTCGCGCAGGTCAACTGCACTCAGCACGCACCTGCACATCAGCTCGACCTCGCGGCGTGACATGGGTGCATGGGCGTCGGCGGTTGCCACAGAACGCTCCAGCCGCTGTACTGCCTCCAGGTACCAGTGTGCAAAATCCGTAATCGAGGTCGGCGGCGGCCCGGGCACCGTGATGCCCGCTTGTGTGAGTTCGTGTTGTAGCAGTTCGATCAGCGGTCGTAGCGCCGGCTGCAGGTCTTGCCGGATTGTAGCAGGTTGAGACATTTGTGCTCCCTGATGGTACGACTAAGCACTGCCTTCCCTCGACTGGCGGGTGAGGATATGACGACTTTCAAGGGGTGCGTCATGCATCTTGTCGAGGGCTACATACTAGTCATGATGTAGCAGTAAAGCCACTAATGATGAGCAGAATAGACCTTATACGGCCTCAGCTGTCAGGTTACTGTAGGTTTCCTGAATTTTACAGTTGGAGTGCATGGTTATGGCGGAACGTCCTTTGCGGGTAGTAGTGATAGGCGCGGGCATGTCGGGTATTCTCGCGGGTATCAAACTGAGCGAAGCCGGAGTAGACGATTTTGTCATCTACGAGAAGGCCGACCGTGTCGGCGGCACCTGGCGAGAAAACACCTACCCCGGCCTCACCTGCGACACCCCGTCCCATCACTATACCTACACCTTCGAGCGCAATCCCGGCTGGAGCAGCTACCTGCCGCCAGGGCCAGAGATTCAGGATTACTTTGAGGCTACCAGCCGTAAATACGGCGTTGCGGAACATATCCGCTTCAATGAGGAAATTGACAGCGCCGAGTACCGTGATGGCCGTTGGCATCTGCAGCTAAAAAGTGGTCAGTGCGATGTCGCCGATGTGGTGATTGCCGCAACCGGGGTGCTCCACCATCCCAGTACGCCCGACATAAAGGGCATGGACAGTTTCCGCGGTAAGCTGTTCCACAGCTCGCGCTGGGATCACAGCGTTTCATTGGAAGGCAAGCGCATCGGGGTCATCGGAACCGGCTCAACGGGCGTGCAGATACTTTCTGCGCTGGCTGGCAAGGTCGCGCATATAGAGCACTATGTGCGCACACCGCAGTGGATCATGCCGGTCGAGAACACGCCATACAGCGAGGAGCAGCGCAAAGCCTTCCACGAGGATCCGCTTGCACTGGAGGAGGTGATGCAAACAGCGGAATATCTGGCCAGCGTGAACAGTTATACGGAGGTGATCACCCGCGAAAACATGGACGCTGCGCAGTTCTGGAAAGAGACTTGTCTGAGGAACCTCGAGGACAGCGTTGCCGACCCGGTGTTGCGTGAACGCTTGCGTCCGGACCACGAGCCGCTCTGCAAGCGGCTTATTTTCTCGCCTGATTATTATCGGGCCATACAGCACCCGCAGGCTGCGCTGGTAGCAGAAGAGATAGAATGCATTGAACCCGACGGCATTCGTACCAGCGACGGGATATTACACAAACTGGATATTATCGTGCTTGCCACCGGATTCAAACCGGATCAGTTCATGCGGCCAATGCAGATGACCGGCGCCAACGGTGTGACGCTGGAGAGCCTGTGGGCGCAGCGGCCCAAAGCCTATCTCGCCATCAGCATGCCTGACTTCCCCAATTTCTTCATGCTCAATGGGCCCAATGGCCCGGTGGGCAATTTCCCGCTTATCGATATTGCCGAACACCAGTGGCACTACATAGACCAGATACTGGAAAAACTGCGCAGAGGTGATTGCACCGAAATTTGTGCCTCGGCTGAGGCGCTGGAACGTTTCGAGGAAAAGCGCATCGCCGCGGCAAAGACAACCGTCTGGTTTGTCGGCGGGTGCAAAAGTTGGTATCTCGATGCCGAGGGCATCCCCGCCAGCTGGCCCTGGAACTATGACCGTTTCGTTGCCGAAATGAAGGAGCCGAAATGGAGCGACTTTGAATTGACTGTGCCCGAAATGCTTGAGACCGCACAAGCGATGAAATAATTTTCGCGTCAACAGGCCGAGGAAGTCCTCGACCTGCCGACGCCTGCGCTTATTCGGGGGCGGATGCCACCACCTTGTTCAGTGTCAGGTCATTGGGCGGGTGATACACACAACGGGTCCCTGCGGGGTGGTAGATATACGCCACGCAGCCGTTGCAGTTGTCACACCCCGACTCGGTGAGTTCACCGCTGCGAAATTTGTTCACCAGTGCCGGGTCGTGTATCAGTGCGCGCGCCGCGACCACACACTCGAATCCCTCCGCGACGGCTTGCTCTGCGTTGGCAAGCGATTTAATGCCACCGAGATAGGCCAGTGGTAGCTCAACTGCCGCGCGAATTTTGCGAGAGTACTCCAGGAAGTACATCTCTTTGAAGGTGATATCGGGTTCGCTTGCGGCCGCGCCTTTCATCGCCCATGCGGTCAGCCAATCGCCCTGCTGCTTCAGAACCTTGATAATCTCCTGGCGGTTCATTCGACTGCCGAACATAAACCAGGTGGATTCCACGTTGCGACCACCGCTCAGCACCAGCATATCAGCGCCCGCTGCCTGCAGAGCCTGCGCCGTAATAATCCCATCCTCAATTTTGGCGCCGCGGCGGGTACCGTCGGCCACATTGATTTTTGCCAGCACAGCGGTAGTATCGCCCACGGCTTCTTTTACTGCGGCCAATACGCGAGCGGGAAAGCGCACGCGGTTTTCGGCGCTGCCACCATACTCGTCCTCGCGGCGGTTGCTCAGCGGTGAAATGAACTGGTTTAGCAGATAGCCGTGGCCCATATGCAGCTCCACCGCATCAAACCCTGCGTCGCGCGCCAGACGGGCGGCGGCGACAAATTCCTCGATAACGCGCTTCATATCAGTTTCGTTCATAGCGCGTTGCAAAAAGTTGCCTTTGAGCGCCCCGGCGGGATTAAAGCCGGAACTGGAGCTGATGGTGCGACCTTTCACCTTCATGCCGGTAACAAATGAACCGCCGTGGGTTATCTGGGCAGAGATTGCTGCACCCTCAGCATGCACTGCGTCAGTAAGCGCACGCAGGTCTGGCAGAATTTTGGAGCGCATCCATATCTGGTTGGGCAGGGTGCGTGCTTCCGGCGCCACCGCCATATAGGCGACGGTAGTCATGCCAACGCCACCCCGGGCGAGGTCGCTGTGATGCTTCACCAGCGCTTTGGTGGGGAAGCCATCCATGCACATCGCCTCGTTGGCTCCGGATTTGATAAAGCGATTGCGCAGCGTGAGTGGACCGATGGTAATCGGATCAAACGGTGAGTCAGCTGTATTCATGTTGTTACCAGTAATGCGAATGTGGGTAAGTGTAGCCTGGGGCATATCCTAGCAAACTTTGAACCAATATCGTGAGTACTGCGCACAGCTGGCGAGCGCTTCTGGCGGCAGCGCTTACGATCCCCTCGCCGGTCCCGGATCAAAGTCGCTGCGCATCTCGTGCCAACAGGGATTGTCCTTGGGGTCGATCTGCGAGCCTGCGGTCAGCGCGCCCGGCGCAATGCCACTGTTAGCAGCGGCGCCACAGTCCGGCAGGGCGTCGCGCAGCTCGGCAGGCAATTGTGCGTTCACGCCGCAAGCCCAATGCAGTTGAGCGCGGGTGAGATTGCGTGCCCCGCGAAGGTCTGTGCCCAAAAATTGCGCGCCCTTGATATTTGCACCCGCAAAATTCGCATCGGTCAGGTCAGCGCACTGTACCTCGGGTTGCCGTTGCGGATCGTGCCGATGCGACACGTAGCAGTTGAATACCGTATCGCGCAAGTCGGCACCGGCGAGGTCGGCCCCCGTCATACGGGCACCCTGCAGATTGGCATACTGCATCTGGCTGCGGCCGAGGTAGGCGTAGCTGAGGTCCGCCTGGCCCAGATAGGCACCGGTGAAGTTGGTATCCTCGAGGTCTGAGCGGATCAGGCTGGCCCGTCTCAGGCAGGCGTTGTCGAAATGGGCCGAGTCGAGATTGGCGTTCGACAAGTCGACGTCTTCCAACAGGGCGAGAGAGAAATCGGCACGTTGGAAGTCCGAGCCCGCCAGCGTGCTGTCCTTGAGATTGACCGCCACCAGATTCGCGCGGTGCCCGTAGGCGTAGCGTAAATCGCTGCGGGTCATGGCGGTACCTTGCAGGTCGCCATCCTCGAGGTTTGCGGTTAGCCACAGCACTTTTTTTGGCTTGATGCCCAGCACTTCGGGGTAGGCAAATCCGGCGTTGGGTGGACGCTGTACAAAGCGATCGAGTGTCCAGGGCAGGGTGTGGGACAAAATACTGATCGCCATCATCACGCTGCCAAGCAGCCACAAGTAGTGTCGCACTTTTCGGACGTGCCATGGCTGCCGCCGGAGCTGCGTCATCGCGCCGCTGAAAAAACGCAGTGTCCCCCAGGTGGCGAGAACGACGATGCCGATGTGGGCGATGGTCACGGGCCAATCGCGCACCGGCAGATAGCGCCACCAGATCGCGATCAGGGTGGTTGGTACAGCACCCCACATCAGGAAGATTATTACGGCCTCACGGAACCCTACGGCATGCCGTCCGTCGCGCAGGCGCAGCAGTCCGACGAACAGCCAGGGATGGGCGCTGCGCTCTATCGTGGAACCGTCGGGAAGCACGTCGGGCAGGGCCGCGAGGCTCTGCCAGAACTGCGCCATGTAAAACTGTTGATAGGTGTAGAGGAAGAGCAGGATCAGCGGAGCGATCCAGAACAGAGACGCCGCCGGGATGCTGGTCGACAAATTGGGCATGACCGCCGAGGCTGCATTGGTAAAGATCGATACGTCCGGTGTCGAGAAGACCGTGAGTATGATGAATGCGTTGACCAGCAGCACAAACAGATACAGCGGACGCGCAATACCGGCGACATCCCCCAGGTGGCCAATACGATCCATTTTGGCCAGAGCTGTCGGCAGGCGAATACCGGTCAGGTCAGCGCCGGCGATATCGTCGGCGGTCAGGCCGAGAGCGTCTTCAAGGTTGGCGTCCCGCAGCTGTGCACTGGCAAGGCCGTGCACGTCTTGAAGCCTCGCACCGCATAGCTGGGCGCGCACCAGAGAAGCGTCACTGAGATTGGCATGCTCCAGTATGGCGCCTTCCAGGTGGCAGTCGGTGAGGTCGGCGCCGCGCAGATCGGCACCGATCAGTGTTGCATCGCGCAAATCGGTACCGGCAAGATCAGCGCGTTGTAGTGAGCAACCGTTCAGGTTGCAGCGGGCCAGGTTGGCCTGCGTAAGGACTGCACGACGGCCGTCGTGGCCGTCACTGGCCAGCCAGCGGGCGTGTTCCTCCAGAATGGCCTCCAGACCCTCAAAGAGGGGGGAGGCAATCTCTGCCGCGTCGGGGGTCTCCATACCCTCAGTTAAGTCAAACAGTTGGCCCCGGTCAAGAAATGGCTTTGCTACGCAGCGGGTTTGAAGGTGTAGCGCACCGGCATTGATTTCAGGCCGCCGACAAAAATCGCCTGCACCCATTCAGGATCGGTGGCCATTTCAATATGCTCAAGGCGCGGCAGCAGTTCGCGGAAGAACATCTCGATTTCCAGTATTGCCAGATGTTGGCCGAGGCACATATGCCCGCCGTAACCAAACGCCAGCTGGTTGCGGTTGTCCCGCTCTATGTCAAAGGTGTCCGGATCGTCTATTGCGCTGCTGTCGCGATTGGCCGAGGGGTACCACAGGCACAGGCTGTCACCGGCCTTCAGTTGTTTACCCTGCAGTACAACGTCCTCGGTGGTGGTGCGCATCATGTGCCGTACCGGCGACACCCAGCGAATCATCTCGCGCGCGGCCTGTGGTGCCAGATCGGGGTTGTTGCGCAGTTTTTCCAGTTGCTCGGGGTGTTCCAATAACGCTTTCATGCCGCCGCTGATCGTCGCGGAGGTGGTGTCGTGTCCGGCTGTTGCAGTGATGATGAAATAGCTGATCTGATCGAGCTGCTCCATCGGTTCGCCGTCGACCACGGCATTGGCGAGAATGGATGCAAGATCGCCTGTGGGGTTTTTCTTGCGGTCTTCCACCACCTCGGTGAAGTACGCAAAGAAGTCCATCAGCACCGCCAGCCCATCACCCACATCACCACCGCGGGATTGTGTGGGGTCCTGACCACCAAACAATTCCTGAGTCAGTTTCAGCATCATTGCCTCTTCCTCAGGCGCGACGCCGATAATCGACATGATCACGCGCAGTGGATAGAGCAGGGCGATATCCTTGACGAAATCGCACTCGCCGCCCATAGACTCCATCTTGTCGACATACTGTTTGGCGATGACTTCGATATCCCCGCGCAGTTTGCCGATGGGCCCGGGCTTGAACCAGTCCCGCGTGACATTGCGCAATTTTTTATGTTTCGGGTCATCCATGTGAATCAGCGTTTCCAGACCGTTCCGCGTGCCAAATTTCTCCAGCAGAGCGCGCTCGAATTCCCGTTGAATCAATACGGTGCGAGGATTGTTCAGAAACGCGGCATTGTTCTGGCTAATAGCTTTGATGTCCTCGTGTTTGGTGATGGCCCAGAACGGCTCGAAATCGGGATGTTCCACGCGGGAGACAGGATCTTGCTCACGTAATTGCCGAAACAGATCGTGCATGGTGGTCTCATCGCCCATAACGGCGGGGTTGAGTAAGTTCAGGGAAAGATCCATTCGGTGCCTCATCTATCGGAAAAATCCAAAGAATATACAGGGATGGAGGATTAATCTACCGGCGCGCTCATTTCAATTAGTGGTTCGCTGCTATCACAGGCAGGCGTATAATCCGGATGACAACAGCAGTTCCGGACTCATTTTTCCGTGGTCGCGACAGTTTCACCGCAATAATAAGATGACTCATGTATGAAACAAGATATCCCGGAGATAAAACTCGGCAGTGTGTTGCTCACATTATTGGAGCCGAAAGCCGGTTTCGAAAAAGATATCCATCGGTGGTACGAACGCGATCACTTTTATGCGGGTTGCATGATAGGGGAAAATTTTTTTTCGGGTCGGCGCTGGATAGCGACACGCGCACTAAAGGAGCTTCGCTTTCCACAAGATACTCCGATAGTGGACGACATCAGGAAAGGCTCATTTCTGGCGAGTTACTGGATACTGGATCAACGCTATGAAGAGGCACTGCAGTGGTCAATTGCACAGGTGCACCAATTGCATGCACAACAGCGCATGGAGCCGCCGCGCGACAATATCAGCAGCGGTTTTTACCGCTTTGATTTCGGTGCTTTCCGCGATGACGACGGGGTCCCTGCCGAACTGGCCCTGGAGCATCCGTTCAAAGGGCTGGGAGTCACCTTTATCGATTTTCACGAAGATTACAAAAACAGCGACATTGCCGGGGAAGTTAAAGGAAAGCTGGCAGCCGTGCTGGATGCGTCTCTGGCAGATACTTGTTGCAGTATGACACTTTGTTTTTCGCCACAGCCATTGCCGGACGAGGTGCCTTCCTATGTCCCGCGTGTAGCGCAGGATGTTCTAGAACGTCGTCGGCTACTGTTGCACTTTTTTGATGCGGATCCAGTACAGTGCTGGCAATCATTTACAGAGTCACTGTCATCGCAGCTACAAAAGCAGCGGCTCGCTGACATTGTTTACGCCTCGCCATTTATTCCGACGATACCGGGCACCGACACATACCTTGATCAAATTTAGTGGCCCTGTATGTTAGGGCGCGCTTGAAAACAACGGCGCATTCTATACTTGTTGTCATCGCGAACACTATTGCTGACAATAGTGTCCCCCGTGCATCCGGAAAGAAAACAAGGAACACATATGCGTCCCATTTACTTGATCGGCTTAATTGCCCTGCTCCTCGCGAGTTGTTCCGACAGCGACAATGGATTCGAGGGCGATAATGGCTTCGAGGGCGAGATGCGGATCCAGATCTCGGGTGAGGTTCCCGCAGGGGAGGAGACCCACTTCTTTCTTCCCTTCGAGGTGCCAGCGGGCGTAGCTGAGATCGAAATCCTCCACGACGACCGCTCCGACGCGAATATCCTCGACTGGGGCCTCGACGACCCGGATGGGTTTCGTGGCTGGGGCGGTGGCAAGTCGCAGCCCGTGATCGTAGGCCGCGATGCTGCCTCACCGAGCTACGTCCCCGGGCCGATCCCGGCCGGCACATGGGAGGTTGTCGTCGGCAAGGCCAAGATTGTCGAGCAGCCCGCGCGCTACGAGGTCGAGGTGATCCTGCGCGACACGGCGACGCTCGCGCCGCAGACCGAGCGGCGGTCATACGAATCACCGCCAGCGCTTGAGTCAACGGCGCGCTGGTATGTGGGTGATTTCCACTCGCACACCGTGGAGTCCGATGGCTCCGTGACCATCGACGAGCTTGTCTCATTGGCGGAGAGTCGCGGCCTCGACTTCGTCCTGATGTCTGAGCACAACACGGTGAGCCAGCTCAGCTGGTACCCCGCGCGCCAGATGACTACGCCGGTTCTGCTTCTGCCCGGTATGGAGTTCACCACCTACGCCGGACACGCGAACACGATCGGCACGACCGAGTGGATCGACCACCGCACCGGGGTCAGGGGCGCAACTATTGAGGACGCGATTGCCAACACGCACGAGCAAGGTGGCCTTTTCTCCATCAACCATCCCCTACTGAACGTCGGCGATTTGTGCATCGGCTGCGGCTGGCAACACGATGTCGCGCCAGACACAATCGACGGGGTCGAGGTCATGGGCGGTATCTTCAGCGGCGTCTCCTTCTGGGAGGATCTTCTCGAGCGTGGGGGACACGCGGCCGCGCTGGGCGGAAGCGACGATCACAAGGGCGGCACCGGCAGCGGACCGCTCTACTCACCCCTGGCAATACCCGCCACGCGGGTCTGGGCCGAAGAGCTGAGCGTTGCTGGCATCCTCGACGGGATCCGCAACGGGCGCACCGTGGTTCAGATTCTCGGCCCCGACGGTCCGATGATCGAGGCGGATATGGACGGTCTTCGAAAGGGCGACACGGTGTTCGCCGACACGAGCAGGCTGCGTGCCACCGTCACGGCCGCCGCCGGCATGTTCCTGCGAGTGTGGAAGAACGGCGAACTGATGACGACCGTCGACGTCACGGGTGATCCCTTCGTCCACGAGGTCATGGTCGAAGCGCCCGCGACCGGCGAGGACCGCTACCGATACGACGTCCTCGACGGTGACGCACTGGCCGCGATCACCAGCTACGTCTGGCTACGACGCGCACCGAATTGAGGCAGACTATTCCAGCGCCTCGACTTTGATGAACAGCGCGGTTGAAGACGTTTGACTGGAGTGCCCGCGTGACCCAATACCGCTATCCTGTTGCCTGCTGGCGTCATTGAGTACGCCTATGGGCAGCCATTCGCCCAGCCTGCCCGAGACTTCTGACTGCAGTTGCTGAGTGGCGATGGTCTGGCCTTTAAACTGGTCGTTGCTCTGGTCGATACTGATACGCACTGTTTTGTCATTGAGCCAGGTGGTGGCATAGAAGCCTGCCACGGCACTGACATAGTCCTGCTGATAATAGCGCCGACCGTCTGCGCCCACGGCGTAGCTCTGCACGGGCGCGGTCATGCCGGTGGCGATGTAGGCCGGCATGCCCTCGGTCACCCGTACTGCCTGATTGCCACCGCCTGTTTGGGTGCCGCTGGAATTTTCTACGCGGATGGTGGTGTGTGTCTCTGTCTTGCGCCCGCCCTGACCGGTGGTAATAACCGTATCACCGGATCGAATTGCACCCTGCACGTCGATACCCCGATTGCTGCTACTGCCAGCGCTGTCGGTGCGCACTGAAACCAGCAACTGTCGCCCCGCCATATCAAGTTTCTGCAGGAGTTCACGCGTTTTGGCCAGTTCCTGTGGCGTCGCGTTCAGCACCAACTGGTTTTGATAGACACTCACCGAGCTGCCGTCCGACAGATAGGGTTTGATCACCGCAACCAGTTGTGCCGGCGAGGCGTAATTGACAGTAATAGCCGTCAGTTCGCGCTCGGCCAGTGCGGCTGATGTGGCGAGGAACAGAACGAAAAACAGGATGAGTCGCATCGAGAAATGTTAGCACACGCTGTGCGCTGGAGCTTGTCAAACGTTGAAGGAGAGGAAATGCAGGGGCAATAGGGGTATCCTGTGGTTCTGCCCCGTGTTCTCACCGTGAGGAAAAATGCAATCGTCAGTGGCCTGTGATCTGTTAATTGTTGGGGGAGAGGGCGATCTTGCGCTGCGCAAACTCTACCCCGCGCTGTATTCACTGTGGCTGAGCAAGTGCCTGCCCAAGGATTTTCGAATCATCGCTGTGTCCCGGCGAGAGACCAGCCAGGCGGAGTTTTTCGAGCAGGTGCGCACCTGGTTTGACACCAGTAAATCGGCCAGGCAGTTCGAGCAAACGGCGTGGAGCGCATTCATCTCGAATCTGACGTTTTTCTCACTGGACGCCACCTCCGGTGACGCCTTGACCACATTGCGTGAAGAGTGCCTCACCGACAGCGCACGCGACCTGGTGGTCTACCTGGCAACGCCGCCGACGATCTTTGGCCCGGTATGCGAGGCGATCAAACAGGCGGGCCTGGTGCGCCCCAATACGCGCATTGTGGTAGAGAAACCGCTGGGCTCAGACCGGGAATCCTTTCTGGCCATCAACAGCCAACTGACCGGTATTTTCGAGGAGCGACAGGTTTACCGCATCGATCACTACCTGGGGAAGGAAACCGTACAAAACCTGCTGGCCCTGCGCTTCGCCAATATGTTTCTGGAACCCCTGTGGAACGGCAAGTACATCGACAACGTACAGATCACCGTGGCGGAATCGCTGGGTGTCACCGGGCGCTGGGAATTTTATGACAGCGCCGGCGCGATGCGAGATATGCTGCAGAATCACCTGCTACAACTGTTGTGCCTGACGGCGATGGAGCCGCCCACCCATCTGGAAGCGACCGCCGTGCGCAATGAAAAGCTCAAGGTGCTGTCCTGCCTGCGTCCGATGCAGCCGGAGATGATCCGCGACAATATCGTGTTGGGGCAGTATCAGGCGGGAACAACCGGTGGCAAAGCTGTGCCCGGCTACTGCGAGGAGGAAGATGCACAGCCGCGTTCCAGTACTGAAACCTTCGTCGCGATCAAGGCGCACATCGATAACTGGCGCTGGGCTGGCGTCCCGTTTTATCTGCGCACAGGCAAACGCCTGCACGCACAGTTTTCTGAGATTGTGGTGGAGTTCAAGCCCGTACCGCACTCCATTTATCCGGAGCAGCGCGTGATGAATGCCCCGAACCGTCTGATCATTCGACTGCAGCCGGATGAAACGATCAGCATGGAACTGATGAACAAGGTGGCGGGCCTGGACGTAAAGACACCGCTGCGCACGGCGGCACTGGACCTGAGTTTCCCGGAAGAGAATGAGCCTGGCGCGACACCTGACGCCTACCAGCGCCTGCTACTGGATGTGATTCGCGAGAACCCGACCCTGTTCGTGCGCGCCGACGAGGTGGAGGAGGCCTGGATCTGGGTAGATCAGATCAAGGCGCTGTTGGA
>JBBKWY010000140.1:0-15918 GCA_037969215.1 Halioglobus sp. | reverse complement strand
TCCGACGGCAATATGGCTGAAGGCTCCATGCGTTGCGACGTGAATATCTCGCTGCGCCCGGCCGGCACCGAGACACTGGGTACGCGCGCTGAAATCAAGAACGTCAACTCCTTCCGCTTCGTGGAGAAGGCCATACGTCACGAGATCGAACGCCAGTCCGACATTCTCAATGACGGTGGCAAGATCGTGCAGGAAACACGTCTGTACGATGCCGACCGGGATGAAACCCGCTCTATGCGCAGCAAGGAAGTCGCCAATGATTACCGCTACTTTCCAGAGCCCGACCTGCTGCCGATAGTGATCGACGATGCCTACATCGAGGCGATCCGAACTGCACTGCCGGAACTGCCCGCTGACAAACGGCTGCGGTTTACTGAACAATACGGTCTGAGCAAATACGACGCCAATGTGCTGTCTGACAGCCGCGCGCTGGCAGACTACTTCGAAGCGGTTGTCGCCGATTGTGGCGATGCCAAGATTGCCGCCAACTGGGTACAGGTGGAGCTGCTGGGCCAGCTCAACCGCGATGAACGCACTATCGAGAACTGTCCGGTTACCGCTGCCGATCTTGGCACGTTGATCTCGCGCATTCTGGATAAGAGCATCTCCGGCAAAATCGCCAAACAGGTGTTTGAAGCGATGTGGCAGGGCGAAGGCAGCGCCGATAAGATCATCGCGGCAAAGGGCTTGGCGCAGGTCAGCGACAGTGGCGCCCTGGAAACCATTCTCGATCAAGTGCTGGGAGCCAACGCGGCACAGGTGCAACAGTACCTCGATGCAGATGACGCAAAACGTAAGAAACTGGTGGGCTTTTTTGTCGGCCAGGTAATGAAACTATCCAAAGGCCAGGCGAACCCGCAGATGGTCAATGAGTTACTGGCGAAGAAGCTGGTATAAGGGAAAATTGCAGCATGCGTAAAGATAAAGAAAAGGTCGTGGATGAAGTCTGGACTGAAGACCACGTAAAGAGCTACCTCAATGTGCATTCCTACGATGGCACTGCAGAGGATTTTCACATGTTGATGAAAGCGTACCAGAGCATGAAGCCTGAGGACTTTGAATTATTCGTCGGTTTTTTCCGCGACGATAACAGAGACCTGAACGCTGTCGGGAAAGATGGGCGCACGGCCCTGGCCGTTATCTCTACCCATCGGCACGGTATAGAGTATGCGGACATACTCAAGGCTGCGGGGGCTAGCTAGTCGGGATCGAAAGACACGCGTCCCTTGGCAATTTTTTCGCGATTCTCACGCTTTTTCTGCTCGCTCTTGCGCAGCAGCACATACACCGCGCCCGTGCCACCATCGCGTGGCTGCGCACTGTGAAACGCCAGCACGGTTTCCAGATCACGCAGCCATCGATCGACACAGCCTTTCAAAATTGAGCTGCGCGTCCTGTCTGCTTTGCTTTCGCCCTTACCGTGAACGATCAGCACACTGCGCAGGCCGTACTGATAGGACTCCTCTATGAACTCAAAGATCTCCTTGCGGGCAATCTCTGCGGTCATGCGGTGCAGGTCCAGCCCTGACAGGGCCTCGTAACGACCCTGTTTCAGCTTTCGAAATACGCCGTTTTGCACGCCGGATCGCTGGAAAGACAGCACGTACCAGGCATCCAGCGGTGCAATTCCCGTTTGGCTCAGGGTGTTGCGGTCACGTTCCGGCGCCATGGCGGCCGCGCGTCGTCGATGTTCGACCGAGGGATCTTCCTCGGAGAGTTTTTTGCGGCGGAGATCGACCCTCGGCTCGCTGGCGCGGCGCACCACATCCAACATTGCCTCTGAAAAAACCTTGTCACCATCGCTGCTCATGATTACCCACCCTGTCTGCAGTCCGGTATTATAACGCCAGGCACAACAAATACGGCAGACCTATGAGCGATTCCAAAAAAGCAGCGGCAACATGCCCCCTGTGCGGCGGCGACAACCAATGTGCGATAGCGGCGGGAAAATCCGGTGAAGACTGTTGGTGCCAGACCGCAACCATCAGCGCCGAGGCCAGGGCCAAAGCGGCGGACTTCGCTGGCACGCAATGCATTTGCCGCGCTTGCGGCCGACCGACAGGAGAATTACAGAATGCAGGGTAATATTGCGCGCGGTGCGAGCTACCTGACGCGGGGCGCAAAACTGCTGAACCATCCCTCGCTGCGGGTGTTTGTGATCGTGCCGCTGATCATTAATATTCTGATCTTCGGCTCCTTGATTGCGCTTGGCTTTAGCTACATCAGCGACATGATGGACTCCATGCTGGCCAGCATTCCAGGCTGGCTGAGCTTTATCACCTGGATACTGTGGCCGCTTATCGTCATCACCGTGAGCCTGATATCCGGCTACTTCTTTACCACACTGGCGCTGATTATTGCCTCGCCCTTCAACGCCCTGCTGGCGGAGAAGGCGGAAGAGCTGATCACCGGCAAGCCGGTGGATTCGCTGGAGGGGTTCGGTGCGGCACTGGCCTCAGTCCCCAGAAGTGTAGTGCGCGAATTGGTGAAACTGTTGTACTACATCCCGATGGCACTGCTGGCGCTGTTGCTCTCCTTTATCCCTGGCGTCGGCGCCTTGGCCTGGCTGCTGTTGGGCGCCTGGATGATGAGCATACAGTTCGTGGACTACCCTATGGACAATCACCAGCTGAGCTTTGCGGAGGTTAAAAAAGCCGTGCGCTCGCGTCGGTTGAGCAGCTTTGGCTTCGGCGGCCTGGTGGCGCTGTGTACGGGCATACCACTGGTCAACTTTTTTGTGGTGCCAGCTGCCGTGGTGGGGGCTACGTTGTTGTGGTGCGAGGAACTAAACCAGTAGTTCCTCGGGGGGGTGGGTGCACTCCAGCTTCGTACCCAGCAGCACTTCCAGGTCCGGCAACAGAAACGCATCGTCTTCGCTGGCGAAGCTGATGGAAACCCCGGTAGCACCTGCGCGCCCTGTGCGGCCAATACGGTGTACATAATCTTCGGGATCTTCCGGCAGGTTGTAGTTCACCACATGCGTCACACCATCGACATGGATACCACGCCCGGCCACATCGGTGGCAACCAACACTTTGATTTCACCCTGCTTGAACTGTTCCAGCGTGCGCGTGCGTTTGGCTTGCGGAATTTCACCCGACAGAATACCCGCGGCCACCCCGGATTTGCGCAAGCGCTCGTGCAGGCGCCGCACCTGGTCTCGTCGATTGGCGAACACAATCACGCTGTGGCAATCTTCACTGCGTAACAAGTTAGTGAGTAGCTTGTACCGCTGCTGACTGCTGACCAGGTAGATTTTTTGGTCAACCGAACTGGTGGCAACGCTGGTGGGCTCTATCTCTACAGTGATGGGCTGATACGTCCACTGCTCGGACAGCTTGAGAATATCCTGGGTGAAAGTTGCAGAGAACAACAGCGTCTGTCGATTCTCCTTTGGCGGCGTCGCGCGCACAATCCGTTTGACCTGCGGGATGAATCCCATATCCAGCATGCGGTCGCCTTCATCCAGTACCAGAATTTCTACATGATCCAGATAGAGGTCGCGGCGGCTCATAAAATCCAACAGGCGGCCAGGCGTCGCCACGACCAGATCCACCACAGTACTGGCAAGGCGATTCAGTTGTTTCTGGTAATCCATGCCCCCAATCAGGGTCGCAACCTGCAGACCGGTATACTTCGCCAGCTCCTCCGCATCGGCGGCAATCTGCATGACCAACTCGCGGGTAGGCGCAATAACCAGCGCTCGGGGTTCGCCTACGAAACGCTCACCTTCCGGTGGGTTACACAACTGATCATTGAAAATAGTAACGAGAAAGGCGGCTGTTTTGCCGGTCCCGGTCTGGGCCTTGCCGATAGCGTCTTTACCCTGCAGGGTGTGCGGGAGAATGGCTGCCTGAATAGGGGAACAATAGTTGAAGCCCAGGTCGGCGATCCCGTGCATCAACTCGTCGCGCAAGCCAAGATCGTGAAAGCGGGTTTCACCTTCCTTGGGTTCTACGGCGAACTCATCCAATGACCAGGACACAGCGGTATCGGGACGCTTGCCCGAACGGCGTCGCTTAGTGCCCTTGCGCGAGGATTGCGCCGCGTCGGGCTCGCGCGTAGTAGCCGCAGCAGAGGATGCCTGTGCGGACCCGGCGCTGTGCGAAGACTCCTGGCGCGGCGTCTCTCCGTGGCCGACTGCGGCGGCACCGGAATTTCGAGCAGCTTCACGCTTGCCCGACATACGACTGACTAGACCTTTTATCAACTGTAATCCCTGTGTGCGCTGAAAAAACGCGCTAGTCTAACACTTTCAGGGCAGAAAAGCTGAAGACTATTGACAAACTCGTTTGAGCCCCGAGATCAGGATTTAGGGGGCCAGAGCTTCGTGAGAAAATAATCCACGCTGGTAAAACGGCCGCCGCCGGTGAACAACAGGCTAAATAACATCACGAAATATGTGACACCCAATTCAATGCCGTTATTGAGGATCACAAAGCCACCCTTCTCCGTCAGCCAAGTGTAATTGCCATGTTCATCCAGAATCTCTCTGGTAGCGCTCAGGCGCACCGCCACATCCTGCGCACTGGAATCGGCAACGAAAGCCCAGCCGTGGTCCCAGTGCACTGCAAAAATGGCGACCAGCATGGTGAACATTAGCGGTATTGAAATCCAGCGTGTGGCCAGGCCCAGCAGCAACAACAGCGCGCCGATCACCTCCGTGTAGGCTGCCAGATGCGCCAGCAAGCTGGGAAATGGCAGGTCCAGGCCCCAATCGGGGTTACCAAACCATTCAATGGTACTTTCCATGCCGCTGATTTTCTGCGTGCCCGCCATCCAGAATACCGGAAACAAAAACAACCGCAGTGCCAATGGGGCCAAGCCATCCAAATACTTCAGACGTGAAAAAATGGCGTTGTGTACGGTGTAGTACCACTGGGCGAGTGTGTCCATGGCGCGCTCTCTTTAGGGTTACTGTGTGTGACAACTCATAAGCTTAAAAGGTTCAGCTGTGCAGTTGCGCGCACGCCGGGCAGTTGGCCCGCACCGGGAGCTGCAACTCACGAAACTCCATACGGCGCAAATCGATCATCAGCAGCTTGCCGCGCAACGACTCACCAAAGCCCGAGAGAATCTTCAGGGCCTCCATCGCCTGCAGGGAGCCTATCACGCCCACCAACGGTGCGAGCACTCCGCTGTCACTGCAACTCAGGGCAGTCTGGGCATCTCCCTCAGTATATAAACACGCATAGCACGGCCCGCCCTGCGCAGGATCGAACACGGCCAGCTGCCCCTCGCTGCGCACGGCGGCAGCGGACACCAGCGGCACGCCAGCGGCAATACAGGCGCGGTTCAGCGCAAATCTCACCGGGTAGTTATCAGTAGCATCGAGGACCAGATCAACGCGTGCCAGCAACGCCGGCATGGCGGGCTCCAGCAATGGCTGCTCGATTACTTCCAGGGAGACTTCAGGGTTCAGCGCCGCAATTGCGGCCGCCGCCGAACGCGCTTTATTGGTGCCGATATCATCGCCGGTGTGTGCGATCTGGCGCTGCAGGTTACTCAGCTCCACCACATCGCCGTCGGCCAATATCAGTTTGCCGACGCCGGCTGCCGCCAGATAGAGCGCCGCGGGACAGCCCAGGCCACCCAGGCCCACCACCAGCACCCTCGCCTGCTGCAACCGCTCCTGTCCTGCAATATCGAAATCATGTAGCAGAATCTGTCTGTTGTAGCGCATCAACTGCGTATCACTCAGCATGCCAGCACCCCCCGGTAATGCGCTCCTGACCCGCCACATCGCGCCGCGTCTCCACACCCTCAAAGCCGGCATCACGCAACAGCGTGCGCACCGCCTGCGCCTGTTCAAAGCCGTGCTCCAGTAACAACCAGCCACCATCGCGCAGCTGCATCGCCGCGCCCGCCACCAATTGCTGTAAGTCTGCCAGCCCACGGTGCGCCGCAACCAGTGCCGAACGCGGCTCAAAGCGCACGTCGTCGCGCGTCAAATGCGGATCATCGCTATCGATATAGGGTGGGTTGGCCAACAGCGCGTCGAAGCGCTCTCCCGCAACGGCCTGATACCAGTCCGATTGCAACAGCGTGACTCGCTGCAGACCGTGGCTAACCGCATTGGCACGGGCCACCGCCAGGGCTTCAGCGCTACTATCAATCGCTGTCACCTGCCAGAGCGGCCGCTCGATCGCCACCGCGAGCGCAATAGCACCCGAGCCGGTGCCGAGATCCAGCACTTTCGCATCGTTGGGTAACGGCAGTTCCAAAGCCCAGGTCACCAGCGTTTCTGTTTCCGGGCGCGGAATGAGCGTGGCGTTATTGACCGCCAGGGATAGCGACCAGAATTCGCGTGTGCCAGTGAGATAGGCAATCGGCAGTCCCGCGCGGCGCTCCTCGAGTAGCTGACGGAAACACTGTGCACAGTCTGGCGATACGGTTTCCTCTGGCCAGGTGTACAACCAGGCGCGGGATTTACCCAGGCAGTGACACAATAAAATCTCCGCATCGCGCCGCGCGCTTTCGGTGGGTAAATCAGTACCCGAGCGCAGCAGTTCCTGCACAGTGGACATCAGCTTTCGGACAGCGCAGCCAATAGATCCGCCTGGTACTCCTGCCGCAGCGGACCGACAACGGCGTCCAGATCACCCTCGAGAACCTCATCGAGCTTGTACAGCGTGAGGTTGATGCGATGGTCAGTCACCCGGCCCTGCGGGAAATTGTAAGTGCGTATACGGTCAGAACGATCCCCGGTACCCACCAGGTTGCGGCGTGTCTCTGCCGTTTCACTGGCCTGCTTGTCCTGCGCGCTGGTGAGCAGTTTGGCCTGTAATAACGACATCGCCCGGGCCCGGTTTTTGTGTTGCGAGCGCTCATCCTGGCACTCCACCACTGTGCCGCTGGGAAGATGCGTCAGGCGCACCGCGGAATCCGTCTTGTTGACATGCTGGCCGCCCGCACCGGAGGCGCGGAAAGTGTCGACACGCAAATCGGCTTTGTTAATTTCTATCTCATCCACTGCCTCGGGCTCAGGCATCACCGCTACAGTGCAGGCAGAGGTGTGAATACGCCCCTGGGATTCGGTGTCGGGCACCCGCTGGACACGGTGAGCGCCGGATTCGAATTTGAGTTGCGCGTATACGTCGCGACCTTCAACGCGCGAGATAATCTCCTTATAACCACCGTGATCGCCCGAGCGCTCCGACAAAATCTCGACTTTCCAGCCCTGGTTTTCCGCGTAGCGGGAATACATACGAAACAGGTCGCCGGAGAATATCCCAGCCTCGTCGCCCCCTGTCCCCGCACGTATCTCCAGGAACACATTGTGTGAATCCCGTGGGTCGCGCGGCAGCATCAGCGTTTGCAGATTCGACTCCAACTCGGCCAAACGCTCGCCGCCACTTTCCAGCTCCTCGCGCGCCATCTCTCGCACATCGGGATCGGCGTCATCCATCATCACTCGCGCCTCCTCCATATCAGCACTCACCTGACAGTACTGCGCGTGACAGGACACCACCGGCTCCAGTTCGGCATACTCCCGCGACAACTCGCGAAATTTGTTCTGATCAGCAATGGTCTGGCTGTCGCTGAGCAGGGCGGAGACCTCCTCGTGCCGGTCGCTGAGTGTTTCCAGTTTGGTGAGCAGGGATTCTTTCATTGTAGGGTGCGTCGCGTGGTTTCCACCGCCGAGGACGGCAGCTCAAGTTCGGGTTGTTGGGTATCGCCTTCTACCGGAAGTTGCGGCGCTTGAACCTCCAGTCCCAGTAGTTTGCGGGCGCTGTTGATCAGGTCCTGACGACCGTCAACGCTGGCCTGCTTCAAGCCCGTGGTGGGTGCATGAATCAGCTTGTTGGTGATCGCACGGGACAGCTGGGTCAGTATCTGCTGGGGATCGTCACCGCGGGCAAGCGCGCGCTGCGCGCGCTGTAATTCCTGTTCGCGCATCTTTTCCGCCATCGTGCGGTACTCTTTGACAGTGTCGATGGCCGCGAGACTGCGCATCTCTTCTGTGTACAGCCTGACGCCTTCATCAATGATCACATCAGCCTTGCGCGCCTCCGTGCTGCGACTGCGCAAATTCTGGTCCACGATCTCGCGTAAATCATCAACGGTATACAAATAAACATCGCCCAGTTCGCCCACCTGCGATTCGATATCCCTGGGCACAGCAATATCAATCATCAGGTAAGGGCGGTGTTTGCGAACCTTCAATGCTTGTTCCACCGCGCCTTTGCCGAGGATAGGCAGCTGGCTGGCAGTGGAGGTTATGACGATATCCGCATCCAGCAACTGCTCCGGTATCTCGGCGAGCAACACGGCTTCTGCGCCGAATTTTTGCGCCAGTTCACGCGCCCTGCCGAGGGTGCGATTGGCAATCACCACCTGACGCACGCCCGCACCGACCAGATGCCGCGCCACCAATTCGATGGTTTCCCCCGCGCCGACCAATAGCGCATTGCAGCGGGTTAGATCCGAAAATATATGCCCGGCCAGATCGACCGCGGCATAGGCGACAGAGACCGGGTTTTCGCCAATGGCGGTGTCGGTGCGCACACGTTTGGCGATGGAGAACACCCGCGGAAACAGGCGGGCGAACTCACTTCCTACCGTGCCCGCTGCAGCTGCCACTGCGTAGGCAGACTTGAGCTGCCCGAATATTTGCGGTTCGCCCAACACCATCGAGTCCAGACCACTGGCGACCTGTACCAGGTGCCGCATGGCCTGCCCGCCCTCGTGGAGATAGGCGAACTGGTTTAATTCCTGTGCTGAAAGATGGTGATAATTGGCCACCCACTCGATGAGTACCTGCGCCTTGTCACTCGACGTAACGCCATCGGGCACGATGGCATACAGCTCCGTGCGATTGCAGGTCGAGAGGATAACCACCTCCTCGATACTGGTCATGTCACAGGCGTCCACCAGCGCTTCACCGACTTGCTCGGGGGCAAAGGCAACCCGCTCACGCACTTCTACTGCGGCCGAGTTATGGCTGATTCCCAACGCGATTAAATTCATGACAACTGCCACTGGCTCCACAGCGTTCTGTTTCAGGGCTCGTCCGCCGCGGATGCGGCGAGTTGAAATCGGGCGCACCATAGCACAGTTCGCAAAACTCTCCCGATTTTAACAAGTTAGGTCGCAAATGACAGCGCCCGTGTAGGGCGCCCCGAACGACCGCCAGAGCAACGCTAGCGCCGTATTGTGGGTTTCAGTCCCAGTCTGTGTCATCATACCAGCTGTCTCATCGCCGGATTACCTCGCACTCAATAATCATGTCGCGTTTCCTTGCCTTCGCTATCAGTTCTGCGCTGCTCATCGGCTGTGCCGCCCAAACACCCATTGCCGATAAAGATGGCGGACAGGCGGCTGCAACAAAAACCGAAACCATCGTATCAGTCCCGGAAAGGCACTTCCCGGCCGACAGCCTCTACGACCTGTTAGTAGCGGAGTTTGCACTGCGGCGACAGGCCTACGATGTCACGCTGGAGATGTACACCAAGCAGGCCCCCCTGCTTCGCGACCCCGGCATCAGCGCACATACGACCCATCTGGCGCAGTTCCTACAGCGCGAGGATGCTGCACTGCAATCCGTTCAATTGTGGGTGGAACTGGATCCCGACAACGCAGAAGCCAACAATGCCATGGCGAGCCTACTCGCCCAGCAGGGGCAATCGGTGGCGGCGCTCCCCTATCTGGTTGTCGTAGAGGAACAAACCGGGGACGCCAATTTCCCCATGCTACTGAACGGCTTCGCGCAATTGAGCGAGCAGCAACGCACGCAGCTGAGACAGCGTCTGGACAAACTGGCGAGTGAATACCCGCGAAATACCCGGTTGCTGTTAACTCAGGCGCTGATTCATGCGGAGTACCAACAGTTCGACCTGGCGCTGGATGAGCTCCAGACACTGTTGGAGCTGGAACCGGCACAGCCGCAGGCCGTGCTGCTGGAAGCCAAAATTCTGGTAGAACAGAGCGCCAACAACCCCTATGCACGACTACAACGTGTACTGCAGGACCACCCCAACGCCAAAAGGCTGCGCTTGCAGTACGCCCGGATGCTGACATCCACCGACATGGCGGCGGCTCGAGAGCAATTTGAGATTCTCTCGGAGCAGTCTCCGCAAGACAGCGACCTGCTATTTTCACTGGCACTGATTAATCGCGAGATTGGAGACCGTGAGGCGGCGCAAGTGTATCTGCTGCAAACCATCGCACTGGGCCAGCGCACGGATGAGGCTTATTACTATCTGGGGCGCATGGCCGAAGACAACGGCGATCCCCAAGCGGCGATAGCCCATTACATGGAGGTCGGCGTCGGCCCGGAGTACCTCGCGGCCAATAGCCGAATCGGCGCTATGCTGGTCGAGCAGGGGCAACTGGATCGCAGTCACGCCTGGTTCGGCGAGCAGCGTGAAAAAATACCCCAGCTACGCGAGCAACTGTACGGCCTCGAAGCCGACATTCTGATCCGCGCCAGCGCCACAAAAGATGCCATGCTGCTGTTCAATCAGGCGCTGAAGGAAATGCCGTCGAGCGCCTCTCTGCGCTATTCACGCGCGATGCTCAGCGAGCAGCTGGATGACCTCGATGCAATGGAAAAGGATTTACGCACCCTGCTCGCAGCCGATCCCGACAATGCCACCGCGCTCAATGCGCTGGGTTACACACTGGCGGATCGCACCACGCGCTATGCCGAGGCACTGGAGCTGGTTTCGCGGGCGCTGGAGCTCCAACCCAATGAGCCCGCCATACTGGACAGCATGGGCTGGGTGCTGTTTCGCAATGGTCAGTATGACGAATCAGTGGTGTTCCTGACACGCGCCTACGCAGAATTTCCCGACCCGGAAGTCGCGGCCCATCTGGGGGAGGCGTTATGGGCCACAGGGGATACCGAGAAAGCCATCGCCGTATGGCAGGCGGCGCTACTGCGCGACCCAGCGCAGCCCGTTCTACTCAAAACGTTACGCCGGCTTGGCGTCGAACTGCCACCGGAATCACCGGTAGAAGTTGCGCCAGAGCAGCAGAAATCCTGATATGAATACGCCCGCCAGACTGCTAACCCTGTGGCTACTGCTGACACTCCTGGCCGGCTGCACCGGACTGGCCGAACGCGAGCCGTCTTCCGCCGGCTGGAAGATCCACCGCGAGCAGTTGTCAGCGCTGCAACAGTGGACAGCACATGGCAAACTGGCCGTACGCACCGTCGATACTTCGGAATCCGCCAGTATTGCATGGCAGCAAGACAACCAGCATACCCACCTGCAACTGAGCGGCCCGCTGGGTATGGGCGCCACCACGATAGACAGCAATGGGCAGCGGCTGGATATTCACCAGGGCGACGAGCACACGACGCTGGATATTTCCACGCCGGACGCCATCCTCCTGAACACTGGCTGGGATTTGCCCCTGAACGCGCTAACCCACTGGCTCAAGGGTCTGCCGGCACCCGATACCAAGATCCAGCGGATTGAAGTGAATACAGAAACAGAATTACTGCAAAGCCTGCAACAGGACGATTGGGAGATTGACTTCCAGAAGTATGGGCAGTTCCAGGGTTACATCCTACCCACGCGCGTGCAGATCCAGCGCGGTGCGACCAGGGTCAAACTCGTGATATCCCGTTGGCAGACCACCTCCAACTGATGCCTGACTCCCTCACCCTCCTGTCACCCGCCAAGCTGAATCTGTTCCTGCACATCACTGGCCGCCGTGAGGACGGCTATCACACGCTGCAAACGCTGTTTCAATTGCTGAACTGGGGAGACCAGCTGTCGTTCACACCCAATGACAGTGGCCAGATCACACTGGACAGTAACGCGGTGGACATTCCGCTGGAGGACAATCTCATCGTCCGCGCCGCGCGATTACTGCAACGGGATTCAATGGGCGCGCATATTACGCTACAGAAACGTATCCCCACCGGTGCCGGGCTGGGCGGCGGCAGCTCCAATGCCGCCACCACTTTATTGGCCCTCAACCATCTTTGGAAGCTGGACATACCACGCACGCAGCTTCAAACTATGGGCGCGGGACTGGGTGCCGACGTGCCTGTTTTTGTCAGTGGTCACACAGCCTGGGCGGAGGGGATTGGAGAGATTCTCACGCCAGTCGAGCTGCCACAGCACTGGTATCTGATCCTGGTACCGAACTGTCATGTGTCCACTGTTAAAATATTTTCCCATACGCAATTGACACGCAACAACATCCCCATCAAAATGGCCGCCTTTTTTAGGGGTGACACCCGAAACGATTGTCAGCAACTTGTCGGGGATCTTTACCCTCAAGTTGATAAGGCATTGAAAGTTTTGGGGAATTTCGGCAAGCCCAGACTGACCGGCACAGGAGGTTGTGTCTTCCTTAGCTTCGAGCGTGAATCTGAAGCCAGGGCGGTCCGGGAACAGTTGCAGGGAGAGTGGGCGAGCGTTGTCGCCCAGGGCGTAAATACTTCGCCTCTGCCACTGGAAATAGTTTAATCCAACAGTTTTTTGGGGTGTCGCCAAGCGGCAAGGCACCAGGTTTTGATCCTGGCATTCGGAGGTTCGAATCCTCCCACCCCAGCCATACCCGCGGCGCCATAGACCATTTGGAATATGGCGTTGTTTTTTTGTTTACCGAAGTTTTTCGTAAGAAACCTTAAGGTAGAGCGCAGTGTCCTCAAAAATGATGGTCTTTACGGGTAACGCCAATCCGGAGTTGGCCCAAAAAGTCGCAAGCAGATTGTATTTGTCGCTGGGCAAAGCCGATGTCGGCAAGTTCAGCGATGGTGAAGTCTGTGTCGAGCTGAACGAAAATGTCCGCGGCAAGGATGTTTTCGTGCTGCAATCTACCTGCGCACCGACCAACGACAATCTGATGGAACTGGTGGTCATGATCGACGCGCTGCGCAGGGCATCAGCCTCACGCATTACCGCAGTGGTACCGTACTTCGGCTACGCACGTCAGGATCGGCGAGTGCGCTCAGCGCGCGTACCGATCACAGCCAAGGTAGTGGCGGATATGATGGTTGTCGTCGGCGTAAACCGGGTATTAACTGTCGACCTGCACGCCGAACAGATTCAAGGTTTTTTCCAGTGCCCAGTGGACAACGTTTACGGCTCGCCGGTGCTGATTGACGATATTGAAGCCTGCAATTACGAAAACATCATAGTGGTGTCGCCGGACATCGGCGGTGTGGTTCGGGCCCGCGCGATCGCCAAACAGTTGAATGAAGCCGATCTGGCTATCATCGACAAAAGGCGCCCCAAGGCTAACGAAGCTCAAGTGATGAACCTGATTGGTGAGGTCGAAGGCCGCACCTGCCTGCTGGTAGACGACCTGGTCGACACCGCGGGCACTCTGTGCAAAGCCGCTGACGCGTTGAAAGAACGAGGCGCAGCCAAAGTGGTTGCCTACTGTACCCACGCGGTATTGTCGGGCAATGCCTTGGAAAATATTCAAAACTCCCAGCTTGATGAACTGGTGGTAACCGACACGATTCCTTTAAGTGCGGAGGCGAAAAAGATTGGTAAAATTCGCCAACTCACACTTGCCGACCTGCTGGCCGAGTCCATGCGCAGGGTCGCCAATGAGGAATCCATAAGCGCGCTGTTTCAATAGAAACAGCGTAAACACCAACGCATTACCGCACCGGTCGCAGGGGCAGTAATGACTTATCAAAGGAGTCACGACTATGTCTGACCAATTTGAACTGATAGCAGAAGTACGAACCGACCTGGGGAAAGGTGCGAGCCGCCGCCTGCGTCGTTTCGACGGCCGAGTTCCAGCCATTATCTACGGCGGAGAGAAATCCCCGCAGTCACTTAGCCTGATCAGCAAGGATCTGGAAAAGGCGCTGGAAAATGAAGCGTTTTACTCCCACGTTCTCGTCATCAAGGTCGGAAATGTCACGGAGAAAGCCATTCTCAAAGACATGCAGCGTCACCCGTCCAAGAATCGTGTCACGCATGTGGATTTTATGCGTATCGACGACAACGTGGCCATCAAGGTTCACGTACAGATCCACTTCCTCAACGAAGAGACCTGTCACGGTGTCAAAACCGAAGGCGGCATGATTCAGCATCAGGCGACTGATATTGAAGTACAGTGTCTGCCCCGTGACATTCCAGCATTCATCGAAGTGGATATGCTCGAGATGCAAGTAGGTCAGATTATTCACCTGTCAGAAGTTGCTCTGCCTGCAGGCGTGACGTCTGTAGCTCTGGCTCTGGGCGAAGATCACGACCTCGCGATCGCCTCTGTTCTCGCACCTAAAGTTGCTGATGAAGGTCTGGATGAAGCTGACGCTGAAGCTGAAGCTGAAGCTGAAGCTGAACCTGAAGAAGGCGACAGCGAGGACTAAACCCCTCGCAGCGCAGCACCACTGTGTGTAATTCGCATTGACTGCCATAAAGCTGATTGCAGGATTGGGCAACCCCGGTAGTGAATACCGGGGTACCCGCCACAATGCCGGTGCCGATTTCGTTGAAGAACTCGCGCGGCGACACGGCGTCACCCTACAATCAGAATCCAGGTTTCATGGTCAGACCGGACGGCTTACGCTGTCCGGCCATGACTTGCGCCTGTTAATCCCCAGCACCTTTATGAATCGCAGTGGCAAAGCGGTAGCCGCGATGGCGGGTTTTTTCAAAATCCCCCCTGAAAGTATTCTTATCGCCTACGATGAGTTAGACATCCCGGCAGGCTCAGCGCGCTTTAAGCAAGGCGGAGGCCTCGGTGGCCATAACGGTTTGCGGGACATCATGCCAGCGTTGGGCAATAACGCCGATTTTCATCGATTACGCCTCGGCATCGGCCACCCAGGTCACGCCTCACGTGTAACAGGTTACGTGCTGGGTGCACCTTCACAGGCTGACAGAGAGCGTATCGACGCCTGCATCGACGAAGCGATCGCCGCCCTGCCGCTACTGCTTGACGGAGACAGCACCAAGGCGATGACCCGATTACACAGTTTTAGCGCAGCCTGAGCTGCCGATAGAGACAGGAACACATTATGGGCTTCAATTGCGGAATCGTAGGCTTACCCAACGTCGGTAAATCCACGCTGTTTAATGCTTTGACCAACGCTGGTATCGGCGCAGAAAATTTTCCTTTTTGCACCATCGAGCCCAATGCCGGCGTCGTACCTGTACCAGATCCCAGGCAGCGCCTGATTTCCACCATCGTCAAGCCGCTAAAGATCGTTGCCACCACCATGGAGTTCGTGGATATTGCCGGGCTCGTCGCTGGCGCGTCCAAGGGCGAGGGCCTCGGCAACAAGTTTCTCGCCAATATTCGCGAAACCGACGCGATTGCCCATGTTGTGCGCTGCTTCGACGATGAGAACGTCATTCACGTGGCCAATAAAATCGACCCCAGGGCCGATATTGAAACCATAAATACAGAACTGGCACTGGCCGATTTAGAAACCTGTGACAAGCAGCTGCAAAAAGTCACCCGCAACGCCAAGGGCGGCGACAAGGATTCCATCGCCCTGAAGGCCCTGCTGGAGAACAAACTGCTGCCGCACCTGAACGAAGCGCGGCCCGTGCGCTCACTGGCGCTCAATGACAGCGAAAAAGTACTCGCACGGCAGCTGTTCCTGCTGACCAACAAGCCCACTATGTACATCGCCAACGTCGATGAGAACGGCTTCGAGGACAATCCTCATCTGGATGTGGTGAA
Organism: Halioglobus sp.; assembly: GCA_037969215.1. Classification (GTDB taxonomy): domain Bacteria; phylum Pseudomonadota; class Gammaproteobacteria; order Pseudomonadales; family Halieaceae; genus Marimicrobium. Next base: position 303 of record JBBKWY010000140.1, on the reverse strand, counting down.
CGCCATCGCGGCTGAGGAAAATGCTGTTGTGGTCGTCATCTGCAACAAGCTGGAATCGGAAATCGCGGAACTGGACAATGAGGAGCGCCTGGAGTTCCTGCAGGAACTGGGCATGGAAGAACCCGGCCTGGACCGGGTGATTCGCGCTGGTTACGATCTGTTGCACCTACAGACTTACTTCACCGCAGGGGTGCAGGAAGTGCGCGCCTGGACGGTAAAGGTCGGCGCAACCGCGCCCGAGGCCGCTGGTGTGATCCACACCGACTTTCAGAAAGGCTTCATCCGCGCCGAGGTGATCGCCTA
>JBBKWY010000139.1:0-2885 GCA_037969215.1 Halioglobus sp. | reverse complement strand
CATCACGAGCCGGAACGCGCTCTCGGGTCGGGCGCTGATGGTCTCGACCTGACCCGTCGCATATTGCGCTCTGCAAGCACATTCCTTCGTGACACTGGATTGTTAATCGTTGAAGTGGGCAACAGTTGGCCCGCGCTGGAACAGGCCTTCCCGCAGATGCCTTTCACCTGGATAGAATTCGAACATGGCGGCGAGGGCGTGTTCGCGCTGACGGCAGGTGAATTGCAGGACTCAGCGCAGAAAGGCCGATAGCAGTTCACTCTCGGCACGCCAGCCGTGACGCTCGTCGAATTCGCGGATCAGTGTGAGTAGCGGGAAGGTTGCAGCGTTCATATGTGCCAATAAAAACACTATAAATCCGCAGCTTAAACGTATTTTGCTGCCCAGACTGGGCTGTATTAACAGTCGATTAACACTTATAATCAACCGCTTTAATGCACTGCAGCTGGAAACAGAAGAAGACTATGGCGGGTAATTCAATCGGTAAACTGTTCACGGTGACCAGCTTCGGGGAGAGTCACGGCCCAGCGCTGGGCTGTATTATCGATGGCTGTCCACCGGGTATGGCACTCGATGCCTCTGATTTGCAGCACGACCTGGACCGGCGCAAGCCCGGCACATCGCGGTTTACCACACAGCGGCGCGAGGCCGATGAAGTGCGTATTCTGTCCGGTGTATTCGAGGGCGTCACTACAGGCACACCGATCGGGTTGATGATTGAAAATACCGATCAGCGCTCCAAGGATTACTCCAACATCCAGGATACCTTTCGCCCGGCCCACGCCGATTACACCTACAACCAGAAATACGGCTTTCGCGACTACCGTGGAGGTGGGCGCTCGTCCGCCCGTGCCACGGCCATGCGGGTTGCCGCCGGTGCTGTCGCCAAGAAATTTTTAGCGCAGCGCTACGGTATTCAGATTCGCGGGTATCTGGCGCAGTTGGGTCCAATTGCGGTAGAACAGGTCGACTGGGATGTGGTGGAAACCAATCCCTTCTTTTGCCCTGACCCGGATAAATTAGCCGATATGGAAGCGTTTATGGCCGCGCTGATCAAGAGCGGTGACTCCATCGGCGCTCGCATCAATGTGGTGGCGACGGGTGTGATACCAGGCCTGGGAGAGCCCATTTTCGACGGTCTCGACGCGGATATCGCCAGCGCGATGATGGGCATCAATGCCGTCAAAGGTGTGGAAATTGGCGCGGGATTTGAGTCCGTAGAGCAGCACGGTAGCGAGCACCGGGATCTGTTGACGCCGGAGGGCTTTATCGGGAACAACGCCGGTGGCGTACTGGGTGGTATTAGCAGTGGGCAGGATATTACCGTTAGTCTCGCTCTTAAACCCACTTCCAGCATCCGCCAACCGGGAGCCACGATTGATGTCAGCGGCAAGGCGACAGAAATTGTCACGCACGGCCGGCATGACCCCTGTGTTGGCATTCGTGCTACGCCGATCGCCGAGGCGATGCTGGCCATCGTATTGATGGACCATGTGCTGCGCCACCGCGCACAAAACATGGATGTACAGTGCGATACACCGGTTCTGCCCGCATCGAGACCGGGCGGCAGTCCCGCCTGAGTCGCTTGGATCTCCGATGAGTAAGGCTAACCGTCGCTTTTATCGCACGCTTCTGCTGGGCCTGGCTGCCCTTGGGGTGCTGATCTGGACCGCCGCGGAGCAGTTTGGCATTTCGCAGGAGGAAATGACGAGTCTACTTCTAGGCACCGTGCTCGTGGCCGCGGGCACGATTGCGCTGGCCGCACTGTGTGCAGTAGTCTGGATCGGTCTGCGCAAGTTGCTGCGACAGCGTGGTGAGAAGTAGGTCCAGCTGATTTATCTATTCCAGGTCAATTTCCAGCGTCATGTTGTCGGCTATCTCCTCAAGGCTTGTGCGCAGGTCATCCATGTTTGTCGCTTCAGGTATCCACGCTTCAATGCGGGCCTGAAAGATCATCTCTGCGCTCATCGGTGCACTCAGGACCTCGGTGTCCATTTCCAGCACGTTGATTTGGCGCAGGGCAAGCGCAGCTGATATCTCCCGCACGATGCCCCGGCGATCCGGCCCGATGACGGTCAGTGTGATATCCCTGCCTGGCGTTGGTGCGGGGCTCTGAGCAGCCGCAGCGGCTTCCATCGCGGTGACACGCACGCTGATGCCACTGGCTGCAAGCGCGCCCAGATCGGCTTCCAGAGAAGGCCCCCCGTCGGCGGGCAGCGAGACCAGAATCAATCCGGCAAATTTGCCGCCGAGTTGTGAGAGTTTGCTCTCTTGCCAGTTGCCCTGGTTTTTTTCGATAACGGCGGACAATTTTTCTACCAGTCCGGGTCTGTCATCACCAATGAAGGTGACGATAAAGGAAGTTTGCACAGTTTTGACTCCACATTCTCAGTAACAGGCCGTATATTAACGCGCAAATGGCGCGACCAGAAGGAGTAGAACCAGATCATGGCAGAATTTGTCATGGTGCCACCGGAGCGTTTGCAGACTGATGTGCTGCACGCGCTGCTCGAGGAGTACGCCTCCCGGGATGGCACTGATTACGGAGAGCGGGTGCGCACCCTTGTGGAAAAGGTCGAGCAGTTGCGCGGCCAGTTGCGCACGGGCGATCTGCAGCTGCTTTACGATGTGGACAGCGAGCAGTGGGACCTGCTCCCGCGCGCACAGGCAGAACTGTTGCTCAACCCCTGATAAACTGCGCACATGAACCTGAAACCAGACCACATACTCGACGCTACCGGCCTGTATTGCCCCGAGCCGGTGATGTTGCTGCATAACCGTATTCGCGATATCGCCGTTGGCGAAACCCTGCAGGTGCTGGCGACTGATCCCTCCACCGAGCGGGATATTCCCAAGTTCTGTGTGTTTCTGGGCCATGAACTGCT
>JBBKWY010000138.1:0-7910 GCA_037969215.1 Halioglobus sp. | reverse complement strand
TCGCGCCACAGCCCGCGCCGCTGGCGCCCGAAGCCGCCGCGCCACCCGTCGCAGCGCCCCCCGCAGGCCACGTACTGAGTTCGCCTATGGTAGGCACCTTTTACCGCTCTCCCTCACCCAGCTCGGCTTCATTTGTCGAAGTGGGACAGACCGTCAAAGTCGGCGACGTTATCTGCATCGTGGAGGCTATGAAAATGATGAACCAGATCGAAGCCGACAAGGCCGGCACGATAGCGGCCATCCTGGCTGAAAATGGACAACCGGTCGAGTTTGACCAACCCCTGTTCTCCATTGTGTAAGCGCAGTTCAGCCAGAGACGAGCAGAGGAACACCGCATGCCCATATTAGAGAAAGTCCTCATCGCCAACCGCGGTGAGATTGCACTGCGTGTGCTGCGGGCCTGCAAGGAGCTGGACATCCCCACGGTTGCTGTCCACTCCAAGGCCGACCGCGAACTCAAGCATGTCCTGCTGGCAGACGAAGCCGTCTGTATCGGGCCCGCCGCGTCCACCGACAGCTACCTCAATGTGCCCGCAATTATCAGCGCAGCAGAAGTTACCCGGGCCTCCGCCATCCACCCCGGTTACGGCTTTTTGGCCGAAAATGCCGACTTTGCCGATCAAGTCGAAAAGAGTGGCTTCATCTTTATCGGCCCCACCGCCGACACCATCCGCCTGATGGGCGACAAGGTGTCCGCCATTCAAGCGATGAAGGAAGCCGGTGTTCCCACGGTACCCGGATCCGATGGACCCATCACGGATGACGACGAACAAACCCTCGCGATAGCCCGCCGTATCGGCTATCCCGTGATCGTCAAAGCCGCCGCCGGCGGCGGTGGTCGCGGCATGCGCGTTGTGCACGAGGAGGCGACGCTGCTCAGCTCGATACAGGTCACCCAGTCCGAGGCCGCCGCCGCGTTTGGCTCAGATGTGGTCTACCTGGAAAAGTTTCTGCAAACACCGCGTCACGTAGAGATTCAGGTGCTCGCCGATGGTCAGGGCAACGCGATTCACCTCGGCGATCGGGACTGCTCGCTGCAGCGTCGCCACCAGAAAGTCCTCGAGGAAGCGCCCGCACCCGGCATCCCACAAGACGCCCGCAATGCCGTTGCCGAAGCCTGCGTGAAAGCCTGTATCGACCTGGGCTACCGCGGCGCCGGCACCTTTGAGTTCCTGTATGAAGACGGGGGCTTCTACTTTATCGAGATGAACACGCGAGTGCAGGTGGAGCATCCGGTCACCGAGATGATCACCGGCATCGATATCGTCAGGGAACAGTTGCGCATTGCCAGCGGCCTGCCACTGTCCGTCACGCAGAGCGAAGTGAGGTTTCGCGGCCACGCGTTTGAGTGCCGTATCAATGCGGAAGACCCCAAAACGTTCCTGCCCTGCCCCGGCAAGGTCACTACTTTCCATGCGCCTGGCGGTATGGGCGTGCGCGTAGACTCACACCTGTACGACGGCTACACCGTGCCACCCTACTACGACTCGCTGATCGCCAAGATCATTTGCTATGGCGAGGATAGAGACACCGCAATGGCTAAAATGCGGGGCGCGCTGGACGAGCTGGTGGTAGAGGGAATTCGCACCAACACCCCCCTGCACCGCGACCTGTTGCGCGACCCCGCGTTCCGCAAGGGCGGTGTGAGCATTCACTATCTCGAAAAGCGCTTGAAAGAGTAGCGTGGCAGTCGCCCCAATGACGTGGCTGCAATTGCGCGTGGACGCGCAGCGCGCAGAGATCACCGAGTGGGAGGATGAATTGCTCGCGGGTGGCGCAGTCGCCGTTACCCTGGAAGACAATGCCGATCAACCGCTGCTGGAACCGGGTGTCGGCGAGACACCGATGTGGAACCTGACCCGCATCACCGGGCTATATCCGGCGGATACCGACATGAAACGTGTGCTGCAGGAAATTCCCGAGCACCTGCTCAAAGCGAGCAACCCGCGCGTGGAAATCCTGGAGGACAAAGACTGGGAGCGGGAGTGGATGCAACACTACCAACCCATGCAGTTTGGCCAACGCCTGTGGGTTTGCCCCAGCTGGCTGGAGCCGCCAGATCCCGACGCAGTGAATTTGATGCTGGACCCCGGACTCGCTTTCGGCACCGGCACGCACCCCACTACCGCACTGTGCCTGACGCAAATCGAGGGCCTCAACCTGAGCGGGCAGACCATCATTGATTACGGCTGCGGCTCGGGCATTCTCGCCGTCGCCGCACTGAAACTGGGCGCCACGCTCGCACTGGGCGTAGACAATGACCCGCAAGCCCTGGCGGCCTGCCGCGACAATGCCAACCGCAACAATATCGCACCGCAGCAGCTGACAGTGGTATTGCCACAGGATGTAGATCAACAGAATTGGACGCAAAAGGCTGAGCTGGTCATTGCGAACATTCTGGCGGGACCGTTGATCGAGCTCTCCTCTACGCTGATCAATTTCCTGCAACCCGGCGGCACACTGCTGCTGTCGGGCCTGTTGCAAAACCAGGCCGAAGCGCTGTGCGCGCACTATGCTGATCGCCTGCCTCTCACTATTGTCAGCGAGAAAGACGGCTGGGTTTGCCTGCGCGGGACACTTCGCTCCCACTAACGAGTGTTCATCCTGAATCGCTGCTTTTTTATGCAGGTTTCCTTCCACACCTTCCCGCGAGCGAGTATCATAACCGGCTCTTTTTCACCCCCTTCTAGACGAGCTCCAATGCTGGATATCGGACCGTACACATTGCCCAATCGCGTCGCCCTGGCGCCGATGGCCGGTGTCTCCGATTTGCCATTTCGCCGACTGTGCTCGGAATTTGGCGCAGGACTGGTGGTGTCGGAGATGATCAGCTGCAATCCGCGTCTGCGCAATTCGCTCAAGACACAGTGGCGCAGCCAGCACGATCTGGAAATTGCTCCGCGCTCCGTACAGATAGCCGGCAGCGACCCACAGGAAATGGCCGCAGCCGCGCAGTACAACGTTGCGCGCGGCGCGCAGATTATCGATATCAATATGGGCTGCCCGGCGAAGAAGGTCTGCCGCAAAGCAGCCGGCTCGGCATTGCTGGCGGATGAGGCGCTGGTGAAAGCCATTCTGCTGGCAGTGACAGCGGCAGTCAGCGTACCCGTCACACTCAAAATTCGCACGGGTATCTCGAGCGAGAACAGAAATGGCCCGACCATCGCCCGCATCGCCGAGGATGCCGGCGTGGCGGCGCTGGCAGTGCATGGCCGCACCCGTGCCTGCGCCTTCACCGGGCACGCGGAATACGACACCATCGCCGAGATTGTCACCGCCGTCGGAATTCCAGTCTTTGCCAACGGCGATATTAACTCCCCGGAAATGGCGGCCGCGGTTATCGCGCATACTGGCGCTGCCGGCGTGATGATAGGCCGAGCGGCACAGGGCAGGCCCTGGCTGTGCGGGCAGATCGCCGCCCATCTGGAAACGGGTGTGACACCTGCGCCACCCACTGCCGAGCAACAGCTGGACATTCTGCATCGGCATATTGTGCAGCTGCATCAATTTTACGGCGACTTCATGGGCGTACGTATCGCCCGCAAGCACGTCAGTTGGTACCTGAGCGCCAGAGCTGACGCATTGGCACAGCGGAAATTATTTAATCGTCTTGCACACCCACAAGAGCAGCTACACTTCATAACCCAGCTGTCAGACATCGAATTCGATAAGGAACTAGCAGCATGATCAGGGCTGAATCCCTAGACCCCACTGCGGCAGGGGAATTGACTGCCGCCAACGACATCAGCACACCTTCGGTGCCCGCGGCCAGCAATCTGCGCGAGGCCGTGACAACGGCAATGCGCGATTACCTGGAGCAACTGGATGGGCAACTGTCCAGCGACGTATATCAGATGGTCCTCGCGGAAGTCGAAGCGCCGTTGCTGGCGGAAATCATGGCCTATACCCGCAACAACCAGACACGGGCATCGATCATGCTGGGCCTGAACCGGGGCACATTGCGCAAGAAACTGAAGCAGTACAACCTGATCTCCGATCGGAACTAGGGATATAACCATGAGTGAAAGTGATCTCGTACAGGTCAAACGCGCCCTGATCAGTGTTTCTGATAAATCGGGTATTGCAGAATTTGCCAGCGCGCTACGCGAACTGGGCGTAGAACTGCTCTCCACCGGTGGCACCTACCGCCTGTTAAAGGATGCCGGACTGGACGTCACCGAAGTGGCCGACTACACCGGCTTCCCGGAAATGATGGACGGCCGGGTCAAGACCCGGCACCCCAAGGTGCACGGCGGCATTCTGGGCCGCCGGGGACAGGATGACAGCGTGATGGCCGCGCATGGCATCGATCCCATTGATATGGTGGTGGTGAACCTCTACCCCTTCGCGGCGACCGTCGCCAAACCCGACTGTACGCTGGAAGATGCCATTGAGAACATCGACATCGGCGGCCCCACCATGGTGCGCGCGGCAGCCAAAAACCACCGTTTCGTCAACATCGTGGTAAACGCGTCCGATTACCCTGACATCCTCAGCGAAATGCGCGCCAATGCGGGCAAGACCTCACTGGCGACACGTTTCAATCTGGCAATCAAAGCCTATGAGCACACCGCTGCTTACGATGGCGCCATCGCCAATCACTTTGGCAAACTGGTACCCGGCGGCTCAGACAGTTTCCCCCGCACGTTCAACACACAATTTCATAAAACGCAGGAAATGCGCTACGGCGAAAATCCACACCAGCAGGCCGCGTTTTACGTGGAGGCCAACCCTGCAGAAGCGGGCATCGCCACTGCTCGCCAGCTACAGGGCAAGGAATTGTCCTACAATAATGTCGCCGATACCGATGCCGCACTGGAGTGCGTCAAGAACTTCGAGCAGCCCGCCTGTGTGATCGTCAAACACGCCAATCCCTGTGGCGTGGCAGTCGCCGAGAATATCAGCAAGGCCTATGACCTGGCCTTTGCCACCGATACCGAATCGGCCTTTGGCGGGATTATCGCGTTCAACCGTGAACTGGATGCAGCGACCGCCGCAAGCATCGTCGAGCGACAGTTCGTAGAAGTGATTATCGCGCCCAGCGTGAGTGACGAAGCCGCCGCACTGATCGCCGGCAAGAAAAATGTGCGCCTGTTGGCGTGTGGCGAGTGGACTCCGTCCGGCCCCGCGCTGGACTATAAACGCGTCAACGGTGGCCTGTTGGTGCAGGATCGCGACCTCGGCATGATTAGCCGCGATGACTTGCGCGTGGTGAGTAAACTGCAACCGACAGAACAACAGTGGCTGGACTTGCTGTTTGCCTGGAAGGTCGCCAAGTACGTCAAATCCAACGCCATTGTCTACGCCGCCAACGGCCAGACCGTGGGTGTCGGCGCCGGCCAGATGAGCCGTATCAATTCCGCCCGTATCGCCGCCATCAAGGCCGAACATGCCGGGTTGCCGGTCAAGGGCTCGGTGATGGCCTCCGATGCCTTCTTCCCCTTTCGCGACGGCATCGACAGCGCTGGCGCATCCGGCATCGCTGCGGTGATACAGCCGGGCGGATCGATACGCGACGAGGAGGTCATCGCCGCTGCGGATGAACACGGCATGGCGATGGTATTCACCGGCATGCGTCACTTCAGACACTAGGAAACACACATGAATGTTCTCGTCATCGGCAGCGGCGGGCGCGAGCACGCGCTGGCCTGGAAAGCGGCCCAGTCTGCGGGCGTCGATACAGTTTATGTCGCCCCCGGTAATGCCGGCACGGCGCAGGAAGCCAGACTCGAAAACGTCGCGATCGACAGCATGGATTTCCCGGCCCTGGCGGATTTTGCCGAACAAAATAATGTGGGGCTGACCATTGTCGGACCGGAGACCCCGCTGGTAGAGGGCGTGGTTGATTATTTCCAGGCACGCGGACTGCGCTGCTTCGGCCCGAGCAAGGGTGCCGCGCAGCTGGAGGGCTCCAAGGCCTTCACCAAAGACTTCCTGGCCCGGCACAACATCCCCACCGGCAGCTATGGTAATTTCACTGAACTGGAACCGGCGCTGGCCTACCTGCGCGAACACGGTGCACCAATTGTCGTCAAAGCCGATGGTCTGGCGGCGGGCAAGGGTGTCATTGTGGCAGAGACGCTGGCGCAGGCAGAAGCGGCGGTCACCGATATGCTGGCCGGCAATGCCTTCGGCGAGGCCGGGTGCCGCGTGGTCATCGAGGAGTTTCTCCCCGGTGAAGAAGCCAGCTTTATCGTCATCGTAGACGGCGTACACGTATTGGCCATGGCCACCAGCCAGGATCACAAACGGATTGGCGAGGGCGATACCGGCCCCAATACTGGCGGCATGGGCGCATACTCCCCGGCCCCCGTAGTGGATGCTGCAGTACACCAGCGCATCATGGAACAAGTGATCCTGCCGACCGTGGCGGGCATGGCTGCCGAGGGCAATGATTACACCGGATTTCTCTACGCCGGCCTGATGATCGACACGGCGGGCCAGCCGCGGGTTATCGAATACAACTGCCGCTTCGGCGACCCCGAAACCCAGCCCATCATGATGCGCCTGCAGTCAGATCTTGTGGGCCTGTGCAACAGCGCACTGGACGGGACCCTGGATCAGGCCGACGCGCAGTGGGATGAGCGCTGCGCTATCGGTGTGGTGCTGGCCGCCGGCGGTTACCCGGGCGACTATGCCAAGGGCACGCCGATTCACGGACTCGATGCCGCACAAACAGATGCCATCAAGGTATTCCACGCGGGCACTGCGTACGCCGGCGATGAAATCGTCACCAGTGGCGGTCGCGTCCTGTGCGTCACCGCACTGGGTGACGACATCGCCAGCGCCCAGCAGGCGTGCTACCAGGCCGCCGACAAAATCAGCTGGGACGGCATGACCCTGCGCCGGGATATTGGTTGGCGAGCCATAGCGCGCTATAGTTAGGCAGACAACAGTTAACACAAGGACTCGCGCAGGAGCCAACCATGCAAAAGCGCCGCCTCTCCCTGCTGGATAAATTTATCAGCGAAGCGGATTCGGTGATGAAAACCATCACCAACCGCGGTCACCACGCCGGCCGGCCGTCTCCGGCGCAAGACCATACCGACACCGAGCTATCGGAATCCGAGCGCAAGCATATTGCGGGCTTGATGCGGGTCAATCACACCGGTGAAGTCTGCGCCCAGGCACTTTATCAGGGCCAGGCACTGACTGCCAAGCTACCCACCGTGCGCGAAGAGATGCATCAGGCCGCCCAGGAAGAGATCGATCATCTGGTGTGGTGTGAGGAGCGACTGCGCGAACTGGGAAGCCACACCAGTTACCTCAATCCGGCCTGGTACGGCATGTCATTCGCGCTGGGCGCCATCGCCGGCGCCATCAGCGACAAGGTCAGCCTTGGCTTTGTGGCAGCGACCGAAGAACAGGTCTGCAGCCATCTCCACGACCATCTCAAGCAGTTGCCCGATGACGATCGCAAGTCGCAGTTAATCCTGCAGCAAATGCTGGTGGACGAACAGCGCCACGGTGAAAATGCGCTTGAGGCAGGTGGTACCGATTTTCCGCTGCGGGTGAAAGACGCGATGACTACTGTGTCCAAGTTTATGACCAGTAGTAGTTATCGCTTCTAACGGTATCGGTAGCGGTTCGGTATTAGTATCGGCGAAACTGTGTGGCGGTGTTGTCGGCCTCGTTAACCCGAAGGGCCTGATCGCTCAGAGGGCTGAGATATTCGCGCTCAGGCCCTTCGGGCTAACGAGGCCTGAAATCTCGCGACGATCTTGCGGTTGTTACGTTTGTTTTGGATCACTCTGAATGAGTTGGATGCGGGTGATTCGTTTTGGATCACTCTGCACGAATTGGGTGCGAGTGTCGCGTTTGTTTTGGATTGCTCTGCACGAGTTGGATGCGGGGCTTCGGTGTAGTCTGAAGAGCGAATATCTCAGCCCTCTGAGCGAACAGGCTACACC
>JBBKWY010000137.1:0-3328 GCA_037969215.1 Halioglobus sp. | reverse complement strand
CAAATTTTGGAATACAGCGTGGTCAACTAAAGTACTTTTCGAAAGTAATGCCTTAAGTTCCTCTAGATTTACAACTTCCATGTACATGATTTTTTGACTCGCAGCATTCAAGTGCGTGCGTTTGAGGTCTGCTAAATCATTCCTGAATAAAGTAGGTTTAGACTAGAAATATGAATATGTCAAAAAACGTGAATGGCTAGTGGATTTAACTGGCGAATGTCAAGCGGGCACAGGCGGAGACGGGATTCTACAGGCTTGCGAAACTGTCCAGCCATGCCCAGGGGTGGTCATAAGCGACCCGGGAGCACGAACTACTCACGCGGCCCTCGGCGCTCAGTCGCCGAGCTCAAATGTAGCAAGGGATAGTCATGAAAAAAACCCGAGGTGCGCACGTCATTGAGGGCTTAATTATTTGTCGCCAATCAGGTAGCGACAGAAAAGATCGTCCAGCTGTTCGATAGTGGCTGGATCGTGTATCCGCTCCGGGTCTATCTCGATAACACGATGATAATAGCCAGTACCAATATCCATCACAAAGGTCGCGGCGGCTTCAATATCGTCCACTCGCAGGCGATGCCGATGTTCATTGAGCGCGGTGACCAGCGACTCGATGCCCACTTCGCGCCATGAGTGATGACTGTGGGGGTCTTCCCGAAGGGTAAAATCAAACTGGCGGTGATACATGGCGAAAAACCCACCGTGAAGCGATAGCAACTCGTGGTACAAGCGGTTAGTGAGTACCGCCATTTCGTGAATCACTTCTTCCAGTGTACCCGTCATTCCCGTGATCGCCCCTTGGCCCAACACATATACGTCCAGGTTGGCGAGTTCCATATTGAAAATGTCGGTAAAAATGGCTTGTTTATTCGGGTAATACCGATAGAGCGAGCCGGGGCTGATGCCAGCGCGCTCCGCTATTTTTACCGTAGTCACGGACTCAGCGCCAAGCTCTTTAATCAGTGCCAGTGTTGCCTCACGCACCGATTGCATCAGTATCTTTGATCGTGACTGTTTAGCCTGGCGTAACGGTTGCGGCGCTGTGTTTTGTACTTCAGACATGATTCAAACCCGAATAAGACGTAATTGCTCAACAAACAATAATCATAATTTCCCGTAGAAACAATAGCTTACTCGAACCCCATGCGGGAGGCTAACCGGAATAGTGTGTGATGCCTGAATCGTGCCAAAGTATGCCCACTCACTATACGAATAGCGCAGCAACGATTGCCACACGCTCAATCGAGCCCTGTTAATAATTGATCAGCGAGACTCTACTTATTATGCGAGCAAATACTAGCGACCTGAACACCTCATCCATACTATCGGAGGCATCCGAGCGCGCCGGCGGTCTCACGGATCTTGGCGACTTGCCGTTTACGGAAGGTCTGGAGCGAGCCCTTGACTCTTTGACCAACGAGGCGAGATTGAATGAGTTGGGGGTTATCATCGCTCGCGAACGCCTGCTGGGTCACACGGTTAACCGCCTTCAGTATGTTAACGATAGAAAGCTGTTTCCGAATATTGCACAAGAAAAAATCAAAAGCCCCGTTTTTATCGTAGGGAACCCGAGAACCGGGACGACAATACTTCACGATATTCTCGCTCAAGACCCTGACAGTCGGGTGCCGAATACATGGGAGTGTATGTACCCGTCGCCGCCGCCTGAAAAGGAGACCTTTTACTCAGACCCTCGTATTGCGCAGTGCCAGTCCATTTACGATGCCATAGGTAATCAGCCTGACGGCTTCAAGGCTATACACCCGATGGGCGCGCAGCTGGGCCAGGAGTGTATCCTGTTGTTTGCGGACTCCATGGTGAGTCCGCTATTTCATAACCAATTAAGAGTGCCCAGCTACGAGGATTGGGTCGATAACGGCGCCGACTATGCGGGGGTTTATGAATTCCATTACCGGCAACTACAACACCTACAATCTCGTTGTGCCAGAGATCGATGGGTGCTGAAGACGGGTGGACACAACTGGGCACTGCAAAACTTACTGGCGCAGTATCCCGATGCCAGAATTGTGTTTACGCACCGCGATCCCGTTAAATCAATGACTTCATACGCAAGCCTAACCGATCAGGTAAGGCGTATCAGTAGCGACGAAGTGGACCCGATTGAAATTGCTGCTGATTGGATACCGCGTCTGGCTCAGATCGCCAATCGCAGCGTAGACGTCCGCGAAGCAAAAATCAGTCCCGACGCAAAAATCTACGATATGTTTTTCCCCAATTTTGTAGAAGATCAGTTCAAGGAAATAGAGCGTATCTATGAGGCGCTGGACCTGGAAATGACCGGTGAAGCTGCAGATGGGATGCGGCGTTACATTCAGAACAATCCCAAAGGCGTGCACGGCGTTCACAACTATACCGCTGAGGATTATGGCATTGATCCCGATAAAGTGCGTGACCAGTTTGCACGCTATATTGAGTACTTTGATTTAAAACCCGAGTAGGCTTCAGCCCTTAACTACTAAACGATAAAGGTAAGAGTTATGACGAACGCAACTGGAACAATGCGAGCCTGGCGTACACATGAGTACGGTCAACCACTGGAAGCCTTGAAGCTCGATATTGTCGATATTCCCGAGCCCGAAGCGGGTGAAGTGCGGATAAAGGTCCAGGGGATTCCCTTGAACCTGGCCGACATGGAGCGCGTTACAGGCGGCAATATGTTCGTCAGGCCAGAGTTGCCCTACAGCCCCGGCATGGAAGTGATGGGGATTGTGGACAGCTGCGGCGAGGGCGCCGAAAATTGGCAGGGCGAGCGCGTCGTCGCTATCACCAAGGGGGCACACGGGGGATATGCGGAGTACTGTATTTGTCCAACAGCCTCTATGTTCAGTATGCCAGACACCATACCCCTGCCAGGTGCCGCTGCGATGTATTTCCCCTTCCATCTGGCATGGCTGGGCTTGTATGAGCGCGCCAAGGTTAAAGCCGGAGAAACTGTACTCGTAAACGGTGCCGCTGGTGGGGTGGGAGCAGCCGCTGTGCAGTTGGCAGTGGCCGCCGGCGCGCGTGTTATCGCCGTTGCCGGTAGTGACGAGAAACTCGCGTACTGCAAGCAGCTGGGCGCAGAAATTACGGTCAATCACAACACCGAAGATTTTGTGGCCGTCGTCAGGGAGTTCACCAATCACAAAGGCGTTGACATCATCTTTGACAATATCGGTGAAGAAGTCCTTGAACAGTGCCTGGCCAGCGTTGCCTACGATGGCCGCTATGTGACGATGGGGTTTTCGTCTAACAAATCGGTAGCAGACGAAAAGTTTTATGTGCCCAGAAGGTTGGCAATGGCCAATGTGAGCCTGTGTTGCATCATGCT
>JBBKWY010000136.1:0-8816 GCA_037969215.1 Halioglobus sp. | reverse complement strand
CAGTTGATGGGCGGGGTGCGCTCGGCAATGGGTTATACCGGCAGCGCGGATATGGAAACCATGCGAACGCGGCCAGAATTCGTGCGCGTCACTAACGCGGGCATGGCCGAGAGCCATGTGCACGATGTATCGATCACCAAGGAAGCGCCGAACTATCCCGTTCGGTAGGCCTTTGTACTGCTGATACGAGGTATCGTCTCGGCACCGCTATCCTTTTTCAGTCAGGACAACACATGAGCGCAGATATTCACGCCCACAAAATCCTTATTCTGGATTTTGGCTCCCAGTACACGCAATTGATTGCGCGCCGAGTGCGCGAGGTCGGCGTCTACAGTGAGATTCGCGCGTTCGACGTGAGCGACGACGACATACGTGCCTATAACCCCAGCGGTATCATCCTGTCGGGTGGCCCTGAGTCAGTGGTTGTAGCGGGCTCCCCGCGCGCCCCCGCCAGTGTTTTTGAGCTGGGTGTGCCGGTGCTGGGGATTTGTTACGGCATGCAAACGATGGCCGAGCAATTTGGCGGCAAGGTCGCCGGTTCCCCCGTTAGCGAGTTTGGTTACGCGCAGATTACGCAGGTGGGCAATGGCGGTCTGCTGCACGATATTCGCGATCATTTTGATGATCAGGGCAAGGGCTTGTTGGATGTGTGGATGAGCCACGGCGACAAGGTGGTGGAACTGCCGCCCGATTTCGAGTTGATCGCGGAAACCGCCAGTTGCCCGATCGCCGGCATGGCGCACAAGAGTAAGCCTTTCTACGGTATCCAGTTCCATCCCGAAGTGACACATACGCTGCAGGGCGTCCGCATATTTGAACACTTCGTACTGGAGCAATGTGGGTGCGAGGCGCTGTGGACGCCGGCGCATATCGTGGAAGACGCGATCACGCGCGTCAAAGCCCTGGTAGGCAGTGACAAGGTTTTACTGGGCCTGTCTGGTGGTGTCGATTCCTCCGTGGTCGCAGCGCTGTTGCACCGCGCCATCGGCGATCAATTGACCTGCGTCTTTGTGGACAACGGTTTGCTGCGCCTGAATGAAGGCGACCAGGTGATGGAGATGTTCGCGCGCAACATGGGCGTAAAAGTCCTGCGCCGCGATTGTGAAGAGATGTTTTTGGGCAGGTTGGCGGGAGTGTCCGACCCCGAGGCCAAACGTAAAGTGATCGGCAACAGCTTCATCGATGTGTTCGACGAAGAGGCGAGCAAACTGACCGAGGTGAAGTGGTTGGCGCAGGGCACTATCTACCCGGATGTTATTGAGTCGGCCGGCAGTAAAACCGGCAAAGCCCACAACATCAAATCACACCACAATGTGGGCGGGCTGCCCGACGACATGGCATTCGAACTGGTAGAACCGCTGCGCGAATTGTTCAAGGACGAGGTGCGCCGTATCGGCTTGGAGTTGGGCTTGCCCTACGACATGGTCTATCGCCATCCCTTCCCCGGCCCGGGACTGGGGGTGCGCATCCTCGGTGAAGTGAAAAAAGAGTACGCTGACTTGCTGCGTCTGGCGGATGCGATTTTTATCGAGGAATTACACCGCGCAGACTACTACCACAAAACCAGCCAGGCGTTTGCGGTGTTCCTGCCAGTGAAATCTGTGGGCGTGGTGGGCGACGGTCGTCGTTACGAATACGTGATTGCACTGCGCGCCGTGGAGACAGTCGACTTTATGACTGCACGGTGGGCGCATCTGCCCTATGAGCTGCTGGAGCGCTGCTCGAATCGCATTATCAATGAGATCTCGGGAGTGTCCCGCGTGACGTATGACATTAGCAGCAAGCCGCCAGCGACTATTGAGTGGGAGTGACCGGAATTGATTGACATTCCCTAGCACTATCAAGCCTGCATTTTGCAGGTATTTTTCTTGGTTTTTGACCATGCTAAAGTGCGGTCTACCAGATTCCGGAACACGCGCAAAGCATAGCGCTCGAGTCCTGGAACTCTAACATTGGCTGCTTGGGTTTGTTTTTTTTCAGCGTTTGGAATATGCCGTTTCGTGGATGTAGTGAGTTCATCCTGGCGGGAATAGGCGAATCGCAAATTGCAAAAGTGTCTTTCGCGAGATTTTTTGACGATACTGCCGTTGGCAGCACTGGTCCCCAAATCCCAGGTCAACCTCACCCGTTATCATGGGGTGTTTGCTCCAATTGATCGCTGGCGAAGCCTCGTCACGCCAGCCAGACGCGGCAAAGGTATGAAGCGAATCACCGATACTGCCCCCCCCCTCAACCGCTGCAAGACACATCACCTCTTTTCGCGGGTAACGCCTCTCCATGAGGAGCTCTGCTTACAATAGTCTTTTTGTGTGTCCTATACTGTAGAGGCTTCAACATCATGATAGTTGTCGATTTGGAATCGTGCCATCCTTAGCGTTCGTTCCCGTTCACAGGGTGGATTGAAAAGAGACGAAAACTGTAGATCGAGCTTCTCAATTTTACGCCGCTACCAGACTACAAGTATTACCGTGTCGGTGTTGGTTGGTATCCTGCGGCAGGCTGAATAATACGGAGAAGCAGAATGTATTGGAACCCTTTCAGAAGGCCAACTCCATGAGCAGGCTCACAGTTTTAAGTACCGCGCTGAACGGTGCCGCGCAGCTGATTCGCAGCTATGGTGTGGATCCTGACTTGGTGGCGCAACTGGCGGGCTTGGATGCCGGTTCGTTGGAAAATGTAAACGTACCGCTGAGCGCTGTACTGCGCTATATGAACATCGCAGCTACAGCGTGCAATGAGCCGCAGTTCGGTATTGAACTGGGAAGCCATCAGGGGCTGGAACTTCTTGGGCCCATCTGGATTTTGGCCCGTCACGCAGAAACTGTAGGCGAGGCTTTGGAAAGCATTTGCGGAGCCCTGGGGCTGCACAGCAGCGGCCTATCCATGATTATGCACAATCAGGCAACGGGAGCCGCTCTGGATTACAAGATACTGACCGAGGAGGACAATAGTGATTTACAAGCCGTGGAGCAGTCTTTCGCGCTGCTGTGCAAGGAGATCCGTGTCTTCGCCGGCGCAAGTTGGCAGCCTCACTATGTTCGATTTCGCCACGACAAACCGAACAGCTTGGAAAAACATAGAAGGGTGTTTGGCGGAGCGTTGCATTTCAATCAAGACAGTAATGTGGTGTTCGTGGACCGGGTGACCCTGGATACGAGTATCAATGCCAGAGGTGCAGGCCATCGAGTGATCCAGAGCCACGTCCGGCATCTACAGCATTTGAGTGGCCAGAGTTTTGCTACACGCGTGGCGCAAGTGATTCACAATCTGGTGATGAACGAAGGCAGCAATGCGCCCGCCGTCGCGCAGGTCCTGAGGATGAGCTTGCGCACGCTACAACATCGGCTTGCGCTGGCTGGCACCAGTTACCAATCGATTCTGGACGATGTCCGAGTGAGTCTCGGGCAGCGCTATCTGAGTGACTCCAGATTGTCGGTGGCTCAAATTGCCGAGCTGTTGCATTTTTCCGACGCCAGCGCATTTTCCCGGTTTTTCCGCGGGCGCACGGGTGTCGCGCCGAGTGAGTATCAGCGTCAGCGAAAAAATGTTGATGCAAAGACGAGCCACGGAGAAGCCTGAATGAACACAATCAATTGGTTTAGCAATCGGCCGTCACCATTGGCGAGCGCGGTGGAGGCGCGGCTCTCCGCTGCCACATTCCAAACCTACAGAGCTCGCTGCGAGTGCTGAGCTAAGTATGTCTTCTTGGGGTAGTACTGACGAATTAAGGCGTTCGTGTTTTTGTTTGTTCCTCTTTGCCATGTAGATTATGGATCGCAAAAATAGACGGGGATGTTTGTGAGTTGGTTGAATTCAGCCAGCTTAAAATTTTTTCAGGCGACCAGTTTAACTGCAACCTGTTTATAACTAGCGTAGAACAGCATTGCTTACCCCGTCAGACGTATTCTTCGTTGACCACCACGTTCAGGCCGCCAAGTTGCGCGACGGTATCCGCCACAATGCTCTGCCAACTGGCTTCATCGGTAACGTCTTGCTGCGCCGTCCACGACTCAATGCCCTGGTCGGCAAGCTCAGCCAGTACCTGCTTGCAGGCCTCTGCTTCGATATCCGCGAGCATCACCTTGGCGTCGGCCTCTGCCAGTACCTAGGCACAGGCGAACTGATCGGTCGGTCTTGACCGGGCGCGTTCTTGCGAAAAATATCAGATATTGCCGTTCGCAATATCCTCGACCGTGACGTTGCGCAGGTGAGAACCGTCCCTGCCGACGAACTCGAACAGGATACCGTCCTTGGCCTGCATGCTGAAATAGAGGGTCGATCCTTGCGTGCCCCCCTTTTCCATGTGCAGGTCGCCCGGGGCGTTGGTCACGCTGTGTCCCGGGGTCCGGATCTTGTGCACGGTCTCGTTAGGATTCTCCTCGATGACGTGATGCTCGCCCTCGAGCACGGTCATGGTGGTTTCGCCAAGATGCTTGTGAAAATGGCAGTAGGCGTCAGGCTGCCAGCGAATGAGAAAATCGGCACGGCCCGCCGCCCTGTCCACATTCAGTACGGCGAATGAATAATCGATGTGATACTCGAAGTCTTCTCCGCCCTTCAGATCAACCCAGTTGATCTGTTCAACCTCGTAGGGCGTTAGTTCCTTCACTCGTTGTTGCAATGTTGTCATTGTTCGTTGCTCCTCTGGTGTATTGCTGGCGTATTGAACGTTCAAGCCGTAGCAACTTCGGGGGTGAGGCAAAAGTCGGGATATCCATTCCGGGCGACGTCGGCGATGTGCTTTCGGTAATTCGCGAAACCGACGTAGAGTGCAAACGCCTTGGGTTTCTCGGGCACGTTGGAGCCGGAGTACCAACTGTTGCATCCGGTAAACTGCGTCGCCTCCGCGATCTCTGTGAGGTGGGTCATCCACTCCTGTTGAGGCTCTGCAACGGCTTCGATGGCTGCGACGCTCTGCTCAGTCACATGCTGGATACAGTCGGAAATCCAGTCGACGTGGTCCTCGATTGCCATCGCCATGTTCGTGAGTACGGCCGGGCTGCCCGGGCCTGTGATCGTGAACAGGTTGGGAAAGCCTTCGATCATCAGGCCGAGGTAGGCGTGCGGGCCGTGCATCCACTCGTCGTTGAGTCGCCGGCCGTCTCGCCCGACGACGTTCATCTTGAGCAGTGCGCCAGTCAGGGCGTCAAAACCCGTGGCATAGACGATCTCGTCGAATTCCGAAAACCGCTCACCAAAATGGATGCCGTTTTCGTCGATTCCGGATATCGCTTCGCTACGAAGATCGACCAGATCGACATGGGGCAGGTTGAAGGTGGCGTAGTAGCCATCGTCGCTGCACAGCCGCTTGCAACCGATCGGGTGATCCGTAGGCTGCAGCAGCTCAGCCTTGCGCGGATCCTTTACGATCTCGCGTATTTTCTTGCGAATGATATCGGCCGCCAGCCCGTTGGCTTCCGAATCGAGCAGGATGTCGTCGAAGGCGCCGAGAAAATGCAGGCCTCCAAGCTGGGTCCAGCGCCGTTCGAATTCCTTTGCCCGTTCTTCTGCCGAGACCTCCTGCGCGCTTTCATTTCGGAGGGTCAGGTTGAAACCAAATGACTGGGCGAGATTGTGCTCGCGGAAGTGGTCATAACCAACCTTGGTCTTGGCTACCTCATCGGCATTAAGGGGTCGGTTGCAGGCAGGTACGGAAAAATTTGGTGTGCGCTGAAAGACCGTCAACTGGGCTGCCTGATCCGCAATCACCGGGATCGACTGGATGGCCGAAGAACCCGTCCCGATGACGGCCACCCGTTTGCCGGTGAAATCGACGCCTTTATGAGGCCAGTGACTGGTATAGCGAACCTTGCCTTTGAAGCTAGATTGGCCGGGGTAGGTGGGATGGTTGGGTAACGACAGGCATCCCGTTGCCGCGACGAAGAACCTGGCAGAGAATTGATCACCCTGTTCGGTGCCGATGTTCCAGCGCAGCGTCTCCTCATTGAACGTCGCGCCAATCACCCTCGTATTGAAACGGATGTCGGGCCGCAGTGCGAAGCGATCGGCAACGTGCTCCAGGTAGCGCAAGATCTCGGGCTGCGTCGCATAGCGCTCGCTCCAGGTCCATTCCTGCTGGAGGTCGTGATCGAACTTGTAGGAGTACTCTAGGCTTTCGACGTCGCATCGCGCTCCAGGGTACCTGTTCCAGTACCAGGTGCCGCCCACACCTGCAGCCTGCTCTACCACTAGGGCTTTCAGCCCCATTTGGCGCAAGCGGTGCAGTATGTACAGGCCGGCGAACCCAGCACCTACCACCAGAACATCAAGCTCACGAACCGGTCCTTCTTTCATCGTCATGGGTGCTTCTCCTGAAACTCGAAAGACATCGAGTCGGTTGTTTATTCGAGTCATCAAGATAACCCGGCCAGACCGCCATACGCTTGACATTGCGAGACATATGCTTGACATTGTGAGACATGTCTATTTTAGTCCGCATCAGCAGCTTGCGTGGGTACGAATCGCTCATGCACCAGCTTGGAAGTAACCCCGGAGAAATTCTGTCTCGCTATCGTATTGATCCATCATTACTGGCGGACGAGGATGCGCTGTTGCCGTTTCGAACGGTAATTCAGCTGCTTGAGGCAAGTTCTCGGGAAACCGGCTGTCAGGATTTCGGGCTGCGTCTGGCTGACCGCCAGGACATCAGTGTGCTGGGACCGCTGGCCATCGTCATGCGAAACGCCTTGACCGTGGGTCACGCGCTGGAAGATGTTTCACGGTATCTGTTTGTTCAGAGTCCCGGACTGGCCGTTTCCACACAGCCGAATAGCCCATTTTCACCCCACTGCACCGAAGTGCGGGTCGAGATTCGAGTTGATCAACAACTGGCGAGACGACAAGCGCTGGACCTGTGTCTGGGGGATTTGCACCGAATGCTCAAACTGCTCGCCGGCAACAGCTACCGGCTGAAGGCAGTTTCCCTCCCGCATTCGATGCTGGCGCCCGCCCGCTCCTACAGACAGTTCTTTGGCGCACCGGTACTTGGAGAAGAGACGCATGCAGGCCTGCACGTTAGCAAGGAAACAATCCAGGCAAAGCTGAAACAGGAAAATTCAGTCATACATCAGATTGCCACTGAATACTTGTCGATGTCCTTCGAGACCCCCGAGCAAGCGATGTCCGCCCGCGTGCGTCAGGCCTTGCGACGGACCCTAGGGACAAGTTTGGCGAACAAGACCGAAATAGCCGCTTTGTTCACCATGCACCCTCGCACATTGCAGCGCTGCCTGGCGGCAGAAGGCACGAGTTTCGACCGCATTCGCGATGAGTTCAGAAAAGAGACCGCGGCACGCTATCTGGGTGAAACGCAAATTGCGCTCGGGCAATTGGCGGGCATCCTAGGCCTTTCTGAACATTCCGCTCTTTCACGCTGCAGTCAGCGGTGGTTCGGAATGTCCCCTACACAATTCAGAAACCTTAATCATCGGCGTTAGCCGGTTCGAACATCGGCTGCTCGCGGGAACCTTGATACAAAGCTTGGCAGCTAGGGGGCGGTGGTATGCCGACGTCCCCCCGCCTTGAGTAGCGGCGCGATCTAAAGTCTGAGTTCAAGAATACCTGCCTTTTTCACAAGCTGCTCGGAATAGCGCACGGGTGTCGCGCCAAGTGGATATCAGCGTCAGCGAAAAAATGTTGATGCAAAGACGAGCCACGGAGAAGCGTGAATGAACACAATCAATTGGTTTAGCAATCGGCCGTCACCATTGGCGAGCGCGGTCGAGGCGCGAGTCTCCGCTGCCATCTTCTAACCTACAGAGTTATCGGTGGGCGAGGGATAATCCGATTGGGGCAATCCACTTCCCTGGTAGGGGCGCTCCCATCCTGACCAGGTTCTGTTTCCGTTAACTTGCGCAATAAGTCAATTTATTTGCGTAATTGGTCATGCCCGAAAACCTGTATTGCGTATTGTTATGGTGATCAAGCAGAATCCAGGCATTACAGGAGAGAGATATGAGTGACAACAACCTCGATGTGTTGATCGTCGGCGCAGGTATCTCCGGCGTGGGCGTGGCGTGCCACCTTGCACAGGAATGTCCGCAAAAACGGTTTGTCATTCTCGACCGCAGGGAGGACGTCGGCGGCACCTGGGATTTGTTTCGTTATCCCGGTATTCGCTCCGATACCGACATATTCGCGTTTGCCTACCAGTTCCAGCCTTGGGCGAACAGTGAAAAATTAGCAGACGGCCAGTCGATCCAGGACTACGTCAAGAAAACCGCGAAGACTTATGGCGTGCTTGACCATGTGCGCTTCGGGCTGAAGGTTACCCGCGCAGATTGGTCGAGCACAGAGCAACGCTGGACGGTCACTGCAACCGAAGGGGCCAGCGGCAAAACGCGCCAGTTCTATACCAGGTTCCTGATAATGGGCGCTGGGTACTACAACCACGATAAGGGGTTCACACCCGAGTTTCCCGGAATTGATGATTTTCGTGGTCAAGTGGTGCATCCACAGCAGTGGCCAGAAGACATGGATTTCGCTGGCAAGAAAGTCGTGGTGATCGGGAGCGGTGCTACGGCCGTCACGCTGGTGCCAGCTATGGCCGACCAGACGGCACACATCACCATGCTGCAGCGTTCTCCGTCCTATATTTTCTCGGTGCCGCCGGTCGACAAGCTCTATGCGCTGTTACGCAAGGTGCTGCCAGAAGCCTGGGCCTACGCATTTACGCGTTGGCGCAACATTCATTTTTATCAGCTGCTGTGGAGCTTCTCCAAGCGCTGGCCGCGTTTCGTGCGCGCGCTGCTACTACGTGGTGTCCGCAAGCAAGTGGGCGAGTCTCAGATGCGACACTTCACACCCAACTACAATCC
>JBBKWY010000135.1:0-23636 GCA_037969215.1 Halioglobus sp. | reverse complement strand
CCCGATGTGCGTCGATTCGGCGTGACCTATTTCAACTATGTCGGCAAACCCCTGTCATTTATTCTCGCTACTCCGGAGAAGCCTGATGATGCGGACAATAGCCTGATCCGGGTATTTGGTAACGAAGCGGCAGAGCAGGACAGAGAGGAGTTTAAGCGCCGTTTTGGTTGCGATGTTACCGACGGCTACGGGTCTACCGAGGGCGGTGTAAGGCTGGCGCTTGATGACAAATTGCCCAAAAATGCCATTGGCCGTGCCACCGACGGTGTCGTGATTTTGAACGTCAATACTGAACAACCCTGCGCTATTGCCCAGTTTGACGATCGCGGGCGCCTGACGAATGCCGAGGAGGCTGTGGGCGAGCTGGTTAACACGCGCGGGACAACGATGTTTGAGGGCTATTGGAATAATGAGGAGGCGACCAACCACCGTGTCCGCAAGGGGTACTTTTGGAGTGGCGATCTGGCATACCGCGATGCTAACGACGTGATCTATTTTGCCGGTAGGGATTCGGACTGGTTACGTGTTGACGGTGAAAATATAGCGGTGACGCCAATCGAAAGAGTTGTTAACCGCCATCCCGATGTTGTGTTGGCCTGCGTTTATGCCGTTCCCGATGTCATCGCTGGTGACAATGTTATGGTCGCCCTGCAATTGCGCAAAGGCGTCGAGTTTGACCCGGTTGAGTTTATTTCATTCCTGCAGAACCAAAGTGATTTTGGTACGAAATGGACGCCTCGATATATCCGTGTAGACAAGCAATTGCCTGTCACACAAACGAATAAAATAATCAAGCGCGAACTGGCCAAGCAGCGCTGGCATGCGAGCGTCCCTGTGTGGGGGCAACTCGAGCGCCATGGCGAGTATGTCCTGATCGGCGCAGAAGAGCTCAGAATAATTGATGAATCATTTGAAAAACGCGGAAGAAGTCAGGTGCTCGCGCTGTAGATTTTTGGAGCGTGTGCAGGTTATTAGACTGTAAAGTATTTCCAGTTCGTTATTGATCAGGACGATTGATGACCTTCATTGACATTTAGCGCGTCACACACCCATCTCAAGCGAGAATATGTATGAAAACTGATCTATGTAGAAAGCTTGGTATTGAACTGCCCATCTTTGCCTTTAGCCACTGTCGTGATGTGGTGGTTGCGGTATCGAAAGCAGGCGGTATTGGGGTTCTCGGTGCGGTGGGCCTGACGCCAGAAAAGCTCCGAACAGAGCTTGATTGGATCGATGAAAATATTGGTGATCACGTTTACGGTGTCGATGTGGTGATCCCGCAAAAATATGAAGGCAAAGGAGAAATGGATGTCGACAAATTGGAGGAAACCCTGCGGAGTATGATCCCGCAAGCACATCGTGATTTTGCGGAAAAACTGTTAGAGGAGCACGGCGTGCCGAGAATGCCGGGTTCCGAGGGTCCTCGTCTGCTGTCCTGGAACGAGGCCATGGCGACTGTGTTGGTCGATATCGCCATTGAGCGCCCCAACTGTCGATTGATTGCCAATGCACTGGGCACTCCACCGGCCAATATAGTCAAGCGTATTCAGGATAGTGGTCGCTTGGTTGGAGCGCTGTGTGGACGAATAAAACAGGTTAAAGCCCACAAGGAAGCAGGTCTCGATTTTATTATTGCTCAAGGCGGCGAAGGTGGCGGCCATACCGGTGATGTTGGCTCCATCGTTTTTTGGCCCCAGGCAGTCGCAGCCGCAGGCGATACTCCAGTGTTGGCGGCGGGTGGAATCGGTAGCGGCCAACAAATGCTTGCAGCCATGGCTATGGGCGTGCAGGGAGTCTGGACAGGTTCGTTGTGGCTGGCGGTAGCGGAAGCGCACGCCCAGCCAGCGCAAAAGCAATCCTATTTCGACGCTTCATCAGAAGATACTGTTCGATCGACCTCCTGGACCGGGAAGCCATGTCGGATGCTAAAGAATGATTGGACTGAGGCTTGGGCCGCAGATGATGCGCCAGAATCTCTGGGCATGCCATTACAGGGCCTGGTGAGTATTGACGCCATCAGCCGCACGGGGCATTACGCGGGTGTAGCGGAGGCGCAAAAAGTGGCCTTTAATCCAGTGGGCCAGGTAGTAGGGCAAATTAACGAGGTGGAAACGAGTCGCAATTTGATCATGCGGCTGCTGAACGAATACGTTGAAGCATTGGAGCACCTCAATGCCTTAATGCCTAAAGACTAAATTTGCGCGGCAGGGCCCATTTTGGCTGGAGGCGCTGCGTTAGGCCCCTGGTCAGTTTTCCAGGGATTTGTGTGCATTTTTGCATGATTCCCTCGCTCAACTTGGTCTCTGGCCAAGTGATCGGTTGGTTAAGGGGTTTGCAGAAAAATAATTCATCATCCCTCCGCGTCACCCGCTTGTTCTGCGCGCACCTGCATTGCTGACGTCATATTATTTAAGTCATTGTAATTAAACAATATTTATTCATATCTTGTCGGGAATAGTCACGCTATAGGCCTCTGCTTGTTTTCTTTTAAGCACTTCTGCAGTCCCGGTGAGGGGGCTATCGGCAAAGCGATACGATTGGTTAAAAATGATACTTGTCATAGCAACCAAGTGTTTGGTAGGGTGATGGTGTTCTGTCGCAGGGAGCAGCGAACAGATGGAGACGGTTTCCGTCAGCAGTTGTAGTTAGGTCACTGGATATACTAATTGGCACAGTCGTAGTTTAAACGGCAGTCAGCGCTTCAATAATAAGTAGGTAGCCCGGAGTACTCAGCATATGAGAAGTAAAGTCGTAGTGAATCGTAATTTAGACATTAACCTGGTTTCAAAACTGGCGGCTCTATCGCTAGCAGTTTCAGTGAATTCGAGCTTTGGTGCAGCCTTGGAAGAGATTCTGGTGACGGCTGAGAAACGGGCAGCCAATGTTCAAGATGTACCCATTGCAATCAACGCATTTGATGCGGCTGATATACAGCGTCTTAATATCGTCGATGCGAAAGACGTAAGTCGCTACACACCTGGCCTTAACATTGTGAACAGCACGGGTGGTAAGGGCCAGATGCAGGCCTACTCGCGCGGCATTGGGGTCGTGGATGTGAATCCGGGTGGGGCACAAAGAATTGGCATGTATCTCGACGGTGCCTATTTGGGTACCGGGATTGGCGGGATATTTGACCTCGTCGATATTGAAAGGATTGAGGTGTTAAAGGGGCCGCAGGGAACCCTTTACGGACGTAATACGATTGGTGGTGCTATCAACATCATCGCGGTTAAGCCTGACGAAGAATTCGGTGGACAGGTCATGGCGTTGTACGGTGAAGACAACGAACAGAGACTGCAGGGCTCGGTAAACGTTCCGCTCACTGATACGGTGTTTGCGCGGGCATCAGCGACTTATGGTCACATGGATGGGCTTTATGAAAACACTGCCCCAGGCCAAGATGACCCCTCCGATCAGGATAAGGCCGAGTCGGTGCGTCTCGCATTGCGCTGGCTCGCTGCCGATGATTTGATCGTTGACTATAGCTTTGATGCATCCAAGACGCGTGACTCTACTGCTGCATTCTGGATTACGGGTTTTGAAGATCCTGCGGCGGGAAGTTGCGGAAGGCTATACTTCCCAGCTTGCGTCAACGATGCGTTCCCCAATATCTGGGAGGATAGTATCCTCGAAGGACATCCTGACAAAATTGCTATGAACAACATGTTTTACAAGTTTGATAGCTATCGGCATATTCTAACCGGCGAATACGACCTCAATGACAACCTGACTATTAAATCAGTTACGGCAGCTTATGGTTACGACCGCAAGCAATCCACTGATACGGATGGTACTGGACAAACAATATTTAACGCGACTAAAGATGGGCATTACGATTCTATCCAGCAAGACTTTAATTTCATCGGGACAGCCTTCGATGATCGACTGGACTACACCGTGGGTGCGAACTACTTCAAAGAGTGGAACGACTCTACTGATGTGAATAATATTTTCACTGATGTTCCGCTACCGTTTGGTTTGGATATTTCCAGTGAACGTAAATCGGACAATACCAATGTAGCATGGGGTCTGTTTAGCCAGCTGACATACCATTTTACAGACGCGACTGAGTTGACTGTGGGAACGCGTTATAGCCAGGACAAGAAAGAGTCTTCAACCGGCGAAAGTAAGCTGGATGGGAGAGTCGACGTTCCATGGGCAACGGGCGACCACACCTGGGATAACGTGTCTTCAGTGGTACGTATTGCCCATAATTGGACCGACCAGGTAATGACGTATGCCTCCTGGTCTCAGGGTTACAATGCGGGGGGCTATCCGACTCGTGTTAGCGAGGTCTCTGATCAAATTCCCTTCGACGAAGAAACAGTGGATACGACAGAAATCGGAATAAAATCGACCTGGTTTGACCATCGCTTGATGATCAATGCCGCAGCGTATAACAACGATTATAAGGACCAACAGGTTGGTACGTTTAATGATGAGGCCGTCGTTCAACTTATCAATGCGGGTCAATCAACCATACAGGGCATTGAACTCGATATTAAGGCTGCTCCGACTGATGACCTATTTATACTGCTGACCTATTCTTATACCGATGCTCAATATGATGAATTTGGCAGTCAAGATCCAGATTTATTCGAGGCAGCGTTGACGCCCAAGCATACCGCGTCCGCGCTGGTTGAATACACGGTGGTGGATACCGAGGAGCTAGGTATCTGGACTCTTTCTGGTGCGGCTGAATACAAAGATAGCCAGGCCTTTCTTTTGGAAGTTGTCCAAAATGATCATATTCGCAGTGATTCCTATACGACGTTTGATGCCTACCTCAAGTGGCAGCGTGCTTTCAAAGTTGAAGGTTTGGCTTTCACGCTTAGAGGTACGAATTTGACCAATGAGGTGTACCAGACCTCGGGGATCGATTTTGGCCCCCTCGGGTGGTGGGGTAATAACTTTGGTGACCCACGACGCTTCCAGTTGCAAATGGATTATAGCTTTTAGAGCGTGAAATTTTTAGGTATGCGTGTGTAACAAACTCAGTGAGATAGAAAACATGATGTATGACCTGGTTTTAAAGGGAGGTATCGTTATTGATGGTACAGGCTTGGCGCGGCGCAAAGCAGATGTAGGTATTAGGGATGGCATTATACAGCACGTGGGTTTTATACCCGCTGCTGTCAGTGCTGCTAAAACTATGGATGTCACTGGCATGATCGTGGCACCCGGCATCGTCGATTTGCACACCCACTATGATCCGCAGCTGACGTTTGATCCCTACGCAACCAGTTCGTGCTATCACGGCGTAACGACTGTGTTGGCAGGGAACTGCGGTTTTAGTATCGCCCCTACCAAAGAAGATCAGCGTGATTTTATCGCGGCGCTGTTCGCCAAAGTCGAGGGTATGTCACCGCGTGCTCTGGAGGGGGTGGATTGGGCATTCGAAACATTCGCTGAGTACCTGGCATATCTGCAGGGCCGAATTGGCGTGAACGTCGCCTGCTATGTTGGGCACTCCAGCCTGCGCAGGTGGGTTATGGGCGATGCGGGCTCAGAGCGCGAAGCGACGGCTGAAGAAGTGGCAAGCATGCGCGTGCATTTGCGCGAAGCATTGCAAGCCGGTGCTGCTGGATTTTCTTCCTCTCACGCGCCGACTCAGGAAGATGGGCAGGGGCGCCGAATTCCCAGCTGTTTCGGGAATATTGAGGAACTCAAAGCGCTGGTAGAAGAAGCAGGCTTGTGGGGCAGGGGAACCATATCCTATTTGCCCGCCAGTGTTATTGGTGGTTTGGATCAGGAGGATGGTGAGCTACTGATGCAAATGGGCGAGCTTAGCCGGTTGCCTATTATCATTCAGGGTCTGGGTGGTCGGAACAAAACGGACGTGCCTGGTGCGGGTTGGCCAGAAGCGTTGAAACTGTTACAGAGTGCACAAGATCGTGGCGTCGCTTTATATTCGCTATTGCGCAATCATCCTTTCGATCGTCCCATTGATTTGGCCAAGGGCTGTCCTTTGTATGCCGGTGTTCCGTCCTGGCAGGCCATCATGTTTTTGTCACATGAAGAAAAACTGCAAAAGCTGAACGACCCGGCCTACCGTGAAACGATGCGCGACGCTGTGGAAAATCCTAATCGTGATAAGGCCAATGGGTCGACACTGCCGCCACCTGGCTGGGATAGCGTTTACGTCGACGTAGTGACAAAGGATGAAAATCAAAAATATTTCCGCCGTACGATTCTGGAGATCGCGCAGGAGTTAGGGAAGACTCCCGCTGACACGATGTTAGATCTGGCGCTATCAGAAGATTTGGCAATGCGGTTTCGGTGGGAGAATATCTCGGAGAGTTGGGACCAAAGTGTCCGTGAAAGCATGAAACACACTGCTATGTTGATAGGTGTTTCGGATGGCGGGGCGCATTTGGATCGCGATGATGGCTCCGACTGGTCCAGTTTCTTCCTGCGCTACTGGGTACTTGACCAGGGTCTTTGGAGTCTGGAGGAGGGCGTGCGTAAAATCACCCAAGTTCCCGCAGCACTGGCAGGTTTTACCGATAGAGGTATGTTATTGCCAGGACTGGCTGCTGACATTATGGTATTTGACGAGAAAACTGTGGGTCCTTATAGCAAGAAGCCCGTGAATGACATGCCGAACAATGAACATCGGTACTCATCCCGACCAAAGGGGTTTTACGCAACCATAGTGA
Source organism: Halioglobus sp. (assembly GCA_037969215.1). Classification (GTDB taxonomy): domain Bacteria; phylum Pseudomonadota; class Gammaproteobacteria; order Pseudomonadales; family Halieaceae; genus Marimicrobium. The sequence continues at coordinate 16,977 of JBBKWY010000135.1, read as the reverse complement.
ACGGCGAACCTATTGTAGTTAACGGTGAGCTGACCACGGCGTTGCCGGGGCGGGTGCTAAAGCCTCATCAGGTGTAGTTTATTAGTGGTGAGGCAACTGCGCCTCTGATTGTGGGAACTGGAGATACTGAGCGATGTCGGACGAATCAAAAGAAGCGTTAGAGCAAAAAGGCCCTGTAGCCATCATTTACGACGAGGTGCCGTGGGACATGGGCAATCGTCCCGTTAGCGAACTCAAGGGTCTGATGAAAAAGGCCGCGGAGATGGGGGCCAAGCGCAAGAAGGTGATCACAGGGCAAGCGGGTTTCTATATGAATCGCTCTGTGATGCCGCCAAACTTCAAGGTGCCAATGCACAGCCATAGCCACGATGAATTTTTTGTTGTGATGGAAGGCGGCTGTACGTTTGACGATGGGATCGTATTAGGCAAAGGGGACTCTATCGTGTTCTATGCCAAGTACCGCTATGGATTTACCTGTGGTCCCGAGGGGATGGATTTTATGACAATTCGAAACGGTGAAGCCACTTTCAAAATGGGTAAGTAGCTGTTGATCGAGTAATCGAAATTAGAAGAGGTTAACTTTGTGTCCAAGATGATTGTGAAGCCCATTACAGCCTGTATCGGGGCGGAAATAGAGGGTATTGATCTCACCCAGCCATTGTCGCAGGATGACATCAGCCAGGTGAGAGAAGCCCTATTAAAGCATCTGGTATTGTTTTTCCATGATCAAGACATCACTCAGGATCAGCATATAGCATTTGCGCGGTATTTCGGTGAGATCAGTATTCCACCGTTAAAGACCAAGTATATGGAGCGCCCTGAGATTATCGTTTTGGACCAGGTTAAGCCTCTGGGAGAAGGTGCTGATCAATGGCACACCGATAATACCTTTATGGCGTTCCCGCCGATGGGTTCGATTTTGAAAGCCGAGATCTTACCCTCAGTGGGCGGAGATACCTGCTTTGCCAATATGTATGCTGCCTTTGAAGCATTATCAAAGCCCCTGCAAACCATGCTTGAGGGAATAACGGCAGTGCATGACATCACCAGGCCTTTAACCAAGGCTATTCGCGATGGACATAGCACCGCTGACCTGACCGAGATGCAAAAGGCGTGGCCGCCGGTTGAGCACCCTGTGGTAATGACCCATCCGGAAACCAAGCGCAAAGCGCTTTATGTCAACCGGAATTCAACGGCGTATCTAAAGGGGGTGTCTGAGCGTGAGAGTGAGCTGCTGCTGCCATTTCTCTGCGACCATGTGAGGTCGCCAGACTTCCAATGTCGCTTCCGCTGGCGAAAAAACTCCATCGCGTTCTGGGATAACCGCGCCATGCAACACTTTGCAGTTCCTGACTACACAGAGCGGCGGGTTATGCAGCGGGTGACTATCAAGTAGCCGATGAAAAATGTGTAGCCATGGCTACTGGAGAGACACTGGACGTGAAAACCGGTAGTGATGGTCTAAGTGCCAGTAGAAGTGGTCTGTTCTATGGTTGGCGAATAGTCGGTTTAACCACGTTAGCGCAATTATTCTCTGTTGGTTGTACCTCCTATATATTTGGTATTTACGTAAAGCCGATCGCGGCAGAGTTTGGCGCGTCAAGAATGGTGGTGACATCGGGGATGGCGGCTCTATTATTGAGCGGGGCGCTGATCGCACCACTGCTCGGCCACTGGCTGGACAAGCACTCTATTCGCAACACCATGTCGTTGGGGGCGCTGTTGATGGGTGTCGGTTTTGCCTGCCTTTCGCAAGCAATGGCCATCTGGCAAATGGGTCTTACTCTGGTGTTTCTTGTCGGGGCGGGCGCGGCGATGCTGGGGCCTTTACCAAGCTCCAAGCTCGTCACCAACTGGTTTTCAGCGCGGCGCGGAAAGGCACTGGGTCTTTCCACGCTAGGGACTTCATTGGGTGGTTTTGTTTTGCCGCCGGTCACCGCCTGGTTAATTCTTAACATAGGCTGGCGCGGCAGTTTTATCTGCCTGTCTTTGATGCTGCTGATTGTTGTACTGCCATTCGTTTACTTTACGGTTATAGACAAACCTCAGGATCTGGGTTTGCTGGTAGATGGGGAGGCCGCCGCGACTGAACTCAAATCAGAGCTCGACGCGGGATTGGAAGATAAGCCAGATATGGGGATGTCGACCATACTGGGGAACACAAGCTTTTGGGGTATTGGTCTGTGTGTCGGCTGCCTTGCCTCGGCGGGCGCTGTATTACTCACCCATTTTGCTGCTTACTCATCAGAGTTCGGTATCACTCTTACTGGCGCTGCAATGGTGATCTCTTGCTATTCTGTTACGGCCATGGCCGGAAAGATTGGCTTTGGGTATCTGGCCGATATCTACGATAAGCGCCTTCTATTGCGAGTCGCCATTATCTGGCTCAGCCTTTTCTGGATCATTTTCCTCAAGCCCCACAGTCTGTCAGCAATGATGTTGGGAGGCGCTGTACTGGGTTTTGGTTCTGGTGCAACCATGCCTCTGTGGAACTCTTTGGTTGCCTCCTGTTTTGGTCGTCTGGTGTTTGCCCGCGCTATGGGTTACATGGGCCTTCTCGTGTTGCCAATGGTTCTAATTCCGATGCCCATAGGTGGATTTATTTTTGATGCTACCGGAAGTTATTTGCTAGTCTTTCAATTGGCTCTCTCGTTGTTTCCGTTGGCGTTTCTAGCAACCTTTCTCATTCGAATTCCAGAAAAAGAGCCGCATAGCTGATGGGCCACTAAGCAACTTATTTTCCTTTAACTGACGCAGAGCAATATTTATGACAGATTCAAAGAAGCCAGAACTTCGTTTTCGTCATCGGGATGACGAGAAATGGCAAGAGGTGCGAGCCCAGCAGCATGGCGATCGAAGGGTGTCGGTATGGGAGAAGTGGCTAGAGTTTACGCCTGACTGCCTTTGCCTTTATGCCAAATGGGATCCGGGTATGATTGTGCACAAGCATGGTCACAAGAGTAATCATGTCATTTATGTTCTTAGTGGCAGTATGCACTGTGGGGATGTGCTTTGTACCGAGGGTATGCATATAACGCTTGAGATGGGCGCCGCCCTGGGACCGTTGGAAGCGGGGCCAGAGGGCGTTGAGTTATTTGAGGTTATGATGGGAGATCCGAGATCCTGGCCCGCAGACCCCGAAGGTTTTGAGGCATTGCTGGCCAAGCGTGGTGCAAAGAAATTGCCTAACCCACCGATCGAACTGCCTGACTGGATACAAGATACTCGCAGTGAATAGCGCAAAATGGGTGTGATTCCATCTGCTTTTTCAGGTGTGGGTGATCAGACCTGGCGACAGGTACCGCGAGCAAAGGGGCTTATGACAGGATTGTCATTGGCCCCTGTTTATTCAAATAGCGGATAGCTTTACCGCAAACCCTGTCATCCTTGGCATACCCATTAGCGGGTCAAAATCTTTATCTACTGGAATGAGCCTGGAGACACTGGCGCCAAATTGTGCAATGTCTTCGACCTCACCAGGGTCGGTGCCGAAACAATGCGACATAGAGACGATACCCCCGCGCAAAGTACTATCCGCCTCTAGCATTACATGAATACTGGCACGCTCCGATTGCAGTTTGACTGTCTGGCCATCAGTAAATCCCAATGCACTTATGTCGTCCGGATGCAGATATGCGGGATTGCCCGGTGGGTTTTTAGGGAAGTCATGGCACGACGAGTTATAAACATGTTTGACGCGCCGTACGGTCAACAAGTGGGTATAGCTGCCATCTTCGCCATAGTGACCTTCCGTTACCGTAGGGGAGGCCCACAGTGTAACCAAATCCTCAGCGACCTCTGATGGTAGCAGCTGTAGCTTGGCGTCCATTCCTTCATAGCGCGGGCCGACTTTGATGTTCGCGAATTCTTCAAACAGTTTGCCGCCTTCGTGTTTGGCAAGTTCCCTGATCGGCACCTTGACCGAATCGTTGGGGAACATGAGTTCCAGGATATCGATCGTCTCCAGCTTGTCGTTATTCAGATCAATCGGTCCGCCAGCAAGATGGATTTCCGTGCCCAGACGTTTGGCCAGTCCGGCCAAATAACGCCACTCTTCCTGTACGCTGCCCTGGGGTTTCAATATCGCTTTACTGTATTGCCCGAAGGGTTGGTGGTATAGCCGATCTGTAAATTCAGCGAGGCCATCGCGTTCAAAGGCATGGGCGGCGGGGAGTAGGTAGTCGGCGAACCGGGTTGTGGCCGTGTGTTTGATGTCAATACACACTAATAAATCCAGTTCGGCCAGGGCTGCCAATGTTTTTTCCTGATCAGGCCAGGACATAACCGGGTTGCCGCCAATCACTATCAGGGCTTTTACCTGACCTTCGCCTGGCGTCAGGATTTCTTCAGCAGCGACGGGGGTTGGCATTTCTTGAAAAACTTGTCTAATACCGCGAATTCTTGAAACTTTGGTGTTTAAAGCCGGGTTTAACATAGCCGGTAAAAACTCCGCAGGGATCGTTTGTGCGGGTGGCGAAATATTAGCGGACAATAAAGTGGGCGCTGTTACGGGGTCGCCCTCCCGATTCCAGCGGCCACATAACGTATTTAGCGCGAGAATCAAGTGTTCGGATAAATGTGGAAATCTGGCCATGTCGGGACCAGTGCCGGAGCTGGCAGTTCCTCTTTTGGAGGTGGCAAAGAGTCTTGCAGCTGCGGCGATATCTGTCGCGGGCAAGCCACAACATTCTGCAACATAGTCCAGCGTAAAATTATCTACTGCGGCTTTTAGCGCGGCAAAGCCCTCGGTTTCGGTATCGACAAACTCTTTGTCGTACAACTGTTCGTCGATGATTATCCGCACCATGCCGGCGAGCAGGTTAGCGTCTTCACCCGGACGAATCGGTAGATATATGTCCGCATGTTCCGCTGTTTCAGTGCGGCGTGGGTCGATAACAATGAGTTTCAAGCCGCGTTTTTTTTCTTCTTTGAGTGCAGTGGGGTTCCATCCCGGAGGCGCGCCGGTCATATTGAGTGCCGAAATTATCGGGTTATTCCCAATCAGCATGCAGACATCAGCACCAAAAAAACTGTGCCCACCACCGCCCCATGCACCATGCCGCCCCACGGCGATAATCTTCGACGGCTGGTCGAGGCTCATGCTGCTGAAATCCATTTCAGAACCGATGCCCGCGAGCCAAGCTTGCGCTACCTGATTACCGTTAGAGCTGACTGACAAGCCATTACCTCGATAAGTGGCGACAGCTCTGGGCCCATATTGCTCGATAATCTTGCTTAGTTTTTCGCCAATCTCGTCGAGGGCTTGCTCATTGTCGAGCGTGGTAAATTCCTGATCGCGTTTTTTCCTGCTTTGCGCGGTCAGCAGGCGATTGTCGTTGTGGTACTGGTAAGCCCACTGTCGGCCTTTAGTGCAGGTATAGCCTTTGCTCATCGGGTGGGACTGGTCGCCGCGAATGTTGATAATCTGTTCGTCGGCGATATCGACTTCAATACCGCAATACGCTGAACAGATTTTACAGAAAGTCTTGACGGTTTTTATGTTGTCCATAAACTGCCCCTGCATTTTTATTGTGAGAGCGAAATAATCAGTCTTTCGGTAAGCCTAGTACTCTTTCCGAAATAATATTGCGCTGAATATTGGGTGAGCCACCACCGATTACCGTGCCGTGGAAGTTAAAAGAGTCATATTGCCACGGACCCGTTCCAGATGCGTCGTTGCCTAATAAACTCATGGCGAGATCAGACATCGGAATTTCTAACATTCCGCGCAACAGTTTATTGATTGACGTTTCGCTGCCGGGCTGATTTCCCTTGATCTGCTTTGTCAGGTTGCGAAAGCCATTCAAGCGCATAGCGCTAATTCGGGTTTCGAAGCGAGCGATCTTACGCCTGATCTCAGCGTCTTCCAGTGCAGGCTTGCCGCCTTTAAGCGAATTGCGCGCCAGCTCCTTGAGTTTATCAAGATGCCTTTCCATGCCGGTGGACTCAGAAATTCCTGAGCGTTCATTGGCCAAGGCGCCCATTACCACCTTCCAGCCTTCGCCTTCCCCACCCAGACGGGCAGACACGGGCACTCTTACATCGGTAAAGAACACCTGATTGAAGCTGTGGTCGCCAACAATATTGACGATCGGTTTGACTTCGATACCGGGCGTGTTCATCGGCGTTAGCAATACGCTAATACCTCTATAACGCGATTCCGCTTCGGGGTTTGTACGTACGGTAAGAAAAATGTTCTTGGCTACATGCGCTTTGGTCGTCCAGATTTTGGAGCCGTTGATGACGTAATCATCACCATCTCTTACCGCGCGTAAGTTAAGTGACCCCAGGTCGCTACCCACGTCAGGTTCGGAGTATCCGGTGCACCAACTGGATTGGCAATTCAACAGGTCCGGCATGAATTCCTGCTTTTGCGCTTCTGTACCGTGTCGGATAAGGGCCGGCCCGACCCACGTCAAACCCATAAAATCACTGCCCAATTCCGGCGCCAGAGCTTTGGACATTTCTTCCTTGAGAATAAACTGTTCGATCAGCGTTCCGCCGCCACCGCCGTGTTCTTTGGGCCAGGAAAAGCCAATCCATTTTTTTTCGCCCAGCTTGGCATTCCAGAGGCTTATAAAGTCTTCGCCACGCTGCTCAGGTGCGGGCAGGTTCGCTGCGATGAACTCCTTCACCTCCGCTCTAAAGGCTTCTTCTTTTTCAGTAAAGTCAAAATCCATATCTATAATCCTCCAAAATCGGCAATTCGATCATAGTGAAAGTCTTCATCGCCATAGGTTGCACGTGACCACTTCGAGCGTTTCATATACAACTGCATATCGTATTCATCGGTATAACCAATTGCCCCGTGCATCTGCACCCCTGTCACGCCAGCGCTGCAGACGCTCTGCGCTGCATACGCTTTCGCTTTGGCAATAGCGGCGGGTGCTTCAGTGGGTTGCCCCTCGAGAGTCCAGGCAGCATAGTAAGCTAGGGATTTAGTGCATTCTATATCGACGTACATTTCAGCCAGAGGGTGTTTAACCCCTTGGTAGCGGCCGATAGGTGAGCCAAATTGTTTGCGATCCAGCGCATACTGGCTGGTTAATTTCAATATACCCTCGCAAACGCCAATTGATTCCGCGCTGACGGCTAGTGCACCGTAATCAATCAGCGTTTCTATCGCTTGGGCACCCAGGAGAGTTTCGCCCAATAGGGCGTCGGCAGTAATCTGTACGGCATCCAGTTTCAACACCCCGGTTCGTTTGGTGCGATCCCAACCTTCGGTCTCCTCTACGCTAACCCCTTTATCCTGTCGTGAGACAATGGCCAGGCCGAGATCATCGTTGGCAGGACCGGCACGGAAGGCAACAATGAAAACATCGGCTACCGTCGCATCCTGCACAAAGCGTTTTTCTCCCGATAAGAGGTAGCCCCCTGCGCTGGCTTTGCCTGTCATTTGAATGGCTTGCGGCGAAAGAAAGTCTGTTTCATCGAGTAGTGCTAACGTTCCGATACAGGAGCCGTCTGCCAAACCGGGAAGCCACTGTTGTTGTTGTTCAGGGGTGCCAAATTCATTGATTGCCGTGGCGGCCAACGTAGTCGAAAGTAATGGCGAGGGGAATAATGTGCGCCCGGTTTCTTCCAGCACGACCACTAAATCTACCCAAGACAAACCCACGCCACCATATTCTTCTGGTAGCGTTAGTCCCAGCCATCCCAGTTCAGAGAGTTGTCCCCAAAGCTTGCGACAAAAGCCTTCCTCGGTCGCTGCAATGGCGCGGACCTGTGGCAGCGAACATTGATCATCAAGAAACTTGCGCACCTGATCACGCAGAAATTCTTGTTCTTCAGAGAACCCAAAATCCATTACATATCACCTTTATGGTAGGAGAGTTTTATTCTATGCACGTTTCGAAACAATCAACAATGTGATATGGCATCATATTCCATTGCCATTTTCGTTTATCGTGCGCCAAATTTACCTGGATCCGCAAAGCGTTGCTTTGCTGGTCCCTATTCATGACAGCAGGCCTGGACTGAAAATGTCGCCCAGCGGCAAGCGCGTTCATTTTACAGCTGCTCGAGTGATAGCTTCAGCTCGATCTGCGACGGACGCATTTACCAACTGCAAGCCACGCTCGATGCGGTCACGGTATGCCCAATCAATGAGCCAGGCCAGCGGGCCCTGCATCACTTCGTGGTGAACCATTAATGTTGCCCCGCTATCAGTGACGCTCAACCAGCGGCAGCGGGTGCCTCGAGCCAGAAAACCATACCAATCGGCGGACTGCCAGCAGAGTTCCTGCTGTGGTATCACCGACAACACGAAATTTTGTACCTGCTGGATTTCGTTGTCCAGGTGCGCTTCAACCCAGACCACCTCGCCAACCGCGATCCGCCCGCTGACCTGTGGAGAGTAACGGTTCCACTCGGGATAGCGCTCCAGATCCGTCAGCACTTGCCATACTATGGCGGGGCTAGCAGCTATCGTTATCGGATAGCTGACTTCCCAGTCGCTATCAACGACAAGGCTCACACAGGTAATCGTGATAACAAATACAAGCAGAGCGCTAGCTAGCACTTTCTTTCGCAGCAACCACTTCATCGCGATGTTCTCAATAGCATGACTTAGTGCAAATACTGAATAACCTCAGTGGACGACATCCGCTTGGCGACCAGCGATAGCGTATTTTCCATTACTGCCTGTGCATAGTCTTCTGGGAAACCCGCTACCGCATCAACGACCACTATTACGTGATACCCCAAATTGGCTGCTTCAATACACAATCCTGTGACACCCAGGTTCAGCGAAACCCCCATAACAATAACCGTCTGAATGTTGAGCTTGCGTAAGCTGTCATCCAAATCTGTCGCGGCAAAGGGCGATACGCCGTGGTAGCGTCGGCTCTCTATATCGCCCGCGTCACCCCACTCGGGAATAACCTCGATGTCGGTGCTGTCTTCCAGCATATGCATCTTGTTTTTAAGCAATGAGGCGACCAAGGGCGTATTGTCAGGGCTGCCTCTGCGATCAGCGCGGAATGCAGCTGTGCAGTGCACAACTTTAACGCCGCATTTTCTAGCCGCCACCAATACCCTCTGGCCATTGCTCACGATGTTATGCTTTTCGACGGCCGCTAATAGTTGCGGAAAAGGCCCCTCCGGCGACAAAACTCCTCGCTGCATTTCCATGCATAACACTGCTGTGACATCAGGGCGTAGTGCTTCACCCCAATTAATAGCCATCGGTCACTTCCCATCTCCGCCCGGGTAGCCACCGCCACCGAAATCCCGATCCAGTGATGCATAATCGGTCGCAGTAACGTTTCTGGGTAACGCGGCTACAAAAGTGACGTGTTTGGGTTTTTTGTAGGATGCTATATGTTGTTTACAAAATTCGATAATGCCCGCTTCGGTGTTTTCTGTTGCGTTAACATCGGTGCCGGTCGCCAATACTACAATAGCCTTAACACTTTGGTCCCATTTTGGGTCTGGAACGCCGATTACTGCCACCTCGGCTATCGCTGGATGGTTACGCAAACATAATTCTACTTCGGCCGGATAAATATTTTCCTGGCCGGAACGTATCAGTCTTTCCTTGGGGCCAATAAAGGTAAGCGTGCCGTCCGCCTCCATCCTCCCCAGATCATTACAAAGATGCCAGTCACCGATACGCCGCTGCTTATTAAGCGCCGGTCTGCGCCAGTATTCGTTGAGGACCGTGGCGCCGCGCACCGCAATTTCACCGACCTCTCCAGCGGCCAAAAGCGAGCCCGTATTGTCGAACATGCCAATCTCCACTACCGAAGAGGCTTTGCCCATACTGCCAATGCCATCGGTGGCGAGCGCTCGGTAGCTGGCATAGCCAAATGTTTCGGTTTGGCCAAACCCGTAGGGGAATTGCCCCCACAGTGAATCATCCACTGTTATCAATGCGTTCCATTCAGGCGAGCCGGCCAGCGCGCGTAAACTTTTGATATTTACCGTATGGTCCTGGCTGTACGCGATGATTTGCTCAATCAGTGGTGGCAGTAAAAATGCGCCATCGCACCCATCCTGTTCTATGGCCTCACATATGGCCTGAGCGTCAGCGCGACGAATAAACACGTTGCAAGCTCCCGCCTGAAAAGTCGCCATGGTTTCAAGTAGGGTCGCCACATGAAATAGCGGCCCCACATTCAGATAGCACGCCTGGGCATCAATATTGCGAACGGCGCCGAAAGTAGTGCTCTGTGCCATCACCGCAATGTGACTGAGCAAGGCGCCATTCGGCTTGCCGTCAAAGGCCGCGGTATAGAGCATAAGTACCGGAGCGGCGGGATCGATGGCGGTGGCGGGGGGCTTGGGGTAAGCGGCCTGCAGATCAGTCTCATATGGGCTATCGTCGCCATCGTGTTGCTGCCAGCGCTGTGTCTGGCCACTGAACTTTTTATGCAACGCCTGCAGTCCGTCTCCAATTTCCTGCTGCTGCCAAAGAACCAGCGTTGGCTCGATGTCCTCCAGAACGAATTCGAGTTCGGCTATAGTCTGCCGCCAATTGAGCGGGCAAAAGATCGCGCCGAGTCGGGCACAGGCAAGAATCCCCTCTAACACTCTGGCGCTGTTTTGCCCCAGCCATACCACTCGGCTGCCGGGCCTTACGCCCCCTTTATGCCAGGCAGCAGAGAGGGTGTCGACGCGAGTTCGCAACTGTGCATAAGTGCTGCGCAGCCCAAAACTTCGATCAATCGCTGCCACAGCATCGGGCGAATGTTGCGCAAGCTCGAGGAGCAGCGCATAAAGATTCTGTGCGTGGGTATTATTTTCAGAGGGAATCTGCATCACCGATCAAGCCATGGCCTTAATGAATGTTCCGGCCTTCATGATGGCCAGAAAGTTTTCCTGCGCGCCCAGCACACTGATATCTTGAACCGGGTCTCCGTTGACAACTAATAAATCCGCCAGTTTACCTTCAGCAATAGTGCCCAGTTCATCACCCAGGCCCATAAACTCCGGCCCGTGTTTGGTCGCCCAGCGAATGACATCCAGGGCCGGCACACCGGACTCCACATAGAGTTCCAGCTCCTTGTTATAATCGCCATGTAGCGTCATCGCTGTTCCCCAATCATCGCCGATCATAAACTTCGCACCTTTTTTTGCTGCGTAGGGCAGTACTGCAGCCATGTTGGCCAGGTCTTGTTTAATGGCCAGCCCCATTGGTCCATTCTCCAAGCCGTTCCCATCACGGATGAGGCGCTCGATGAGTGCTTTGGGGAAGTACATGGAGGGACAGACATAGGTGCCCGACGCCACGATAGCGTCGATGCATTCTTCATCCATTTCATCAGCGTGATCGAGTAGATCAACGCCCGCTTCTATTGATAGTAATACTCCCGCTTTGGTGTCGACGTGAGAGCGTACTTTTTTGCCGCGGTGATGGGCGGCTTCGACCACCGCGTCGAGCTCATCTCTGGTCATGGAGTTATGCCCCTTGCCATAGATCAGCGCGTGACCGCCATCGGCGAATATTTTTACTACTTCGGAGCCCTCCTTGATTTCCTGACGAACGCCTTTGCGAAACTCATCGGCGCCATCACAAATGCGCTGGGCACCCAGGCCGCGAATGTCCCACCACCAAAAACTCGGATCATCATTGCAGTCACCCGTTGTAATCAGCCAGCGACCGCAAGCCATAATCCGCGGTCCCTGCACCACGCCATCCTCAATGGCTTGCTTAAGTTGCGCATCCAGTGCGTCTCCGACCGCTGCGCCAATCAAGTTGGTGTAACCCAATTGCAGTGCCAGCTGCGCGTTTTTGAGTGCAATCAACATCAAATACCCCGGTGGCTTTTCCAGCCCAACCGGTGGCGGCGCAAAGTCTATGCCCTCATAAGATCCGTGCCAATGCGCCTGCGTCATGCCCGGCATCAGCGTCGCACCGGCGAGGTCAAAAACCTGATCTGCCTCCACGTCCGTCATCTGTGCGTCAGGTGCAATTGTCGTGATGCGCTCGCCCACTACTAATACACTCATGCCCGGGATGGCCGCATTGTCTCCATCAAGTAGGTTGGCGCCTTTAAACAGAACTCGATTCATTGTCTCTCTCCAGATCCATAATGTTTCATTGTTATCGAAGCAGAAAAGGTTAGTAAAGCGGAAGATCTGTGCCGCCGGGCGAATCAATACCCCACGGAGTATATAAACCTAGTACTTGCTTGGTAAAGACAAAGTTGATAAATAGTTGCTGTTTTCGATTCTCGGGCGGGCTTTGCTGGAACGCGGTTGAGCATTGAAAAAGTCTCCTATCCAGGAGATAAGTTGTGTAATAACAGTTGGTTATGGCGTTTCTGCTGAGAGCGCTAGTCGATTGATCAGAATAAGCCGGCCGAACTCTATAGATAAAATTCGACTCAGACTTGACATCAATTAAACCAAGCGATAGATTGTTTTTAATAATTTTCGTCGCCATTCTCTTTCGAATTCGGCCCACCGATGAGGTAGTAAGCACAATGACTAAACGACGCTTCGGCATCTATCACGAACTGGAAGTAAGAGGCCGCACCGGAGAGATTGAGCAACAGTCCTTTGGCGAAACGATGGACCAGATTGAGTTGGCTGATCGGCTGGGATACAGCAGCGCCTGGTTCGTGGAGCACCATTTTACTCGCGGTTTTTCTCACTCATCAGCGCCAGATCTGGTTTTGGCTGCGATTGCCCGCAGCACCAAGAATATTCGCCTTGGCATGGGCGTTAGCCTGCTGCCCTTTCTGAGTCCAATCCGTATTGCTGAGCGAGTCGGGACACTGGATGTGATCAGTGGCGGCCGAGTCGAGTTCGGCACCGGTCGTGGCGCGTCACCGCTCGAGTATCAGGCATTTCAGCGCCCCTTTGAAAAGAGTCGTGAAATCTGGGAAGACCACCTGGCTGCGGTTGAAGAGATTTTTGCCGCCGATGGCGCTGAGGTCACTCGCGAAGGTACTTACTACAACATTCCCGGTGTTTCGATCTTGCCGCGCCCCGTGCAAAAGCCCGGCCCCCCGGTATGGGTGGCCTCGACCAGTTTGGCCGGTTTTACTGCTGCGGCTAAAGGCGGCTACAACCTGCTTTGCATTCCCATTTTGAAAGGATTGCCGGCACTTGCTGAGGACATCGCTGAGTACAAGCGTGTGCTCGCCGAAAATGGACATGACCCGGAAAAGGCGCGTATCGGTTGTCTGGTGCCGTGGTTTGTCAGCGATGATGGCAGCGGTATGGACGAAGCCGTCGCGGCCTTTATGTGGTACATCCGTCGCCAGGTTAACCTGGTAACACCGCCGGATTACACCGATGCCCAACATGCGACGTATAAAGTATTCGGTCAATTAGCCGCCGGTATGTCCGAGGAAAACGCCATTAAAACACTCAACGAACATCGCATGGTGGTAATGGACGATGTCGCTGGCTCGAAAAAGGCGATGGAAGAGTTCTTTGCCGCCGGTGTCACCGATATCCTCGGGCAGTTCCGTGTGGGTGGTCTGTCCAATGAGTTGGTTTGCCGATCCATGAACCTGTTTGCCAAAGAGGTCGCCGAAATATGAGTACAGACCCGAGCCATGCTGCAGCCAGTGATGCTCGCTGGGTAAGTCGGACTACGCTTCCCGCAAGCACACACAAGCACAGCCTTATATTTGGAGGCGACCCCGCTGATAGTTTGGTGGCAGTGTCGCTCGAAGAACTCGGCCTCTTGCGTAGCTACTCTAGTGCGACGTGGGCGCTGGCGGGGATTAAATCCAGTGATCGGATACTGGTTTCTACCGTCCAGGAGGGCGGATTTCCAGTAGCTACCACAGCTGAAGTTATCGCCCCGCTTTGCAGTGCTGTTACCTATGCAAATCCGCGCGGTCGCCTGCGGTTGTTACACACGATCAAGAAGTTCAAGCCGACTGTATGGGTGACGACGCCTTGTGCAGCATTGGATTTTTTAGCGCGTTTGTATATGGAATTCAATATCGATCCGTTTGAACTGGGCATCGAGCGTATTGTACTGGTCGGCGAAGTGGCCTCTAACGGTGCACACAAACGCCTGGCCGATGAATTTGAATCGGTAGTGACCGATCTGTATTGCGAGCCACTCTTCGGTGCGGCACTGGCGCTGCGCACCAAAGACGGTATGCAGTCCGCACAAGCGGGCCTGCTCGCGTTGGCGTCACTGACTGACGATACCATTGTCAGCGAGGATTGGAACGCCGATGTCGATGCCGAAGTAGTGTTAACACTCTCTGACATTGATGCTCTCAAGGATTTTGTTGTTCGCACTGGCCACGTGGTCTCACCTGGTCAAGCAGTCAATAGCTTTCATCACACCATAGGTGACCTACTGCTGGCTCGGGGTCGTTGGATCTCGCTGCCGCTGATGAACAAGTCGCTGAAGCTGATTGATGGCCTGCAAGGTTGGCAGCTGCAGATTGAACGAGGCGAAGGGACCCTGGATAGAATTATTCTGAAAATGGGTTTAAACCGGGAATCACTCGTCGATAACCCGATGTGGAAAGCCCGAATCAGGGAGGCTATTGCAGCGGTAACGCCGCTGGCGATAACGGTGGAAGCCTACCATCTAGCCGCCGAGGATCCGCAGCCGCAAGGTTTTGTCATCGATGTGCGAGAGCATCATTTAGGCGGCGGCGCAGGGCTTAAACCTGAAGGCGGGTGGCCATTGTGAGTGGCGCCAAACACCCTGCCACTGCACTGGTGACCGGCGCTGGAGGAGCGATTGGCGGTGCCATTGCCGAAGCGCTACATCTGGCAGGCTGGCAGGTGATTGGTGTCGATCGTCAATTTGCTCAGCCCGACGTCGAGTACCTTTCACAGTCGATCGTTGTCGATCTTTCTGACCAGGCAGAATTTCGCCATGCGTTGGAGCAACTATTAGAAGGTACGAGTATTGATTGCCTGGTCAACTGTGCCGGCATCAGTGAAGTGAAGCGTTTTGTCGATCAAGATCCGGCTATGTGGCAGCGGCTTTTGGATGTGAATTATCTGGCGCCACTCACGGCCTGCCAAACAATACTGCCCAGTATGATAGCGCGGGAGTCCGGCAGCATTATTCAAATCACCTCTGACTCATCCCGCACAGGCGCGGCTGGTGAAGCGGTGTATGCGGGCAGTAAAGCCGCACTGGTTGCATTTTCCAAAAGCATCGCGCAGGAAGTCGGACGCTTTAACGTGCGTGTAAATTGCGTATCACCGGGCGTTGTACTTACGCCGATGTCAGCACCCAATAAAGAATTGCTGGAGAAGTTTGCCAAACGCGTGCCCATGAAACGTCTGGGCGTTCCTGAAGATATCGCCGGCGCGGTCAAGTTTCTTGCCAGTGATGAAGCCAGTTACATTACCGGCCAGGTATTGAGTGTTGGCGGTGGCTTGACGATGGTCGACTAAGACAAATGCGACAGGCAAACCCGTGATGAAGGCATTACTCAATCCAGCTCCCTGGCAATCGATCCCGCAAATGTTGCAGGATAGTTGTCAGCGCTACCCGCAACGCGCTGCAGTGATCGATGGCGATATCACTTTGAGCTACGCCGAGCTGGGTGCTGCGGCTGAAAAACTCGCTAATGCGATGGCAAATGACGGCGTCAACGCCGGCGACCCTGTCTGCATCTGGGCGCCCAATAGTTGGCGATGGATTGTGTGTGCATTCGCGTGTTGGAATTTGGGCGCGGTAGTGGTGCCGATTTCGTCGCGATTGAAAGCGCGCGAAGTAGGGCCGGTTCTACAGCGCTCGGGCGCCCGTCTGCTGTTTTCTGTCAGCGACTGCGGCGGTATCGATCTGCCCGCTTTATTGGGCGCCCATTACGGTCGGCACGATACGCGTCCGTTTGACGATATGGCAGCGCTGGAACAGGTAATCTGTTTCGATCAGCCCTCCAGTCTGGCCCGTTGCTGTTCGTATGATGACTTTCTTGACACCGATGACGGCGCTACACAGGCGGAAGCCCCGCTTCCCGGCGACCGTTTGGCTGAGGTGCTATTTACCTCTGGTACCACCGGCGAACCGAAGGGCGTCATGCTAAATCAGCAGCAGGTGTTGCAGGCGTTCTGGGACTGGAGTGATCTTGGTGGTCTCAATGAGCGGGATAATTTTTTGGTGATACCGCCATTCTCCCACGGCTTTGGCATCAATGCCGGCATTCTCGCTTGTGCGATGCGCGGCATGGCACACGTGGTGGTTGATTTTTTTAACCCCGAAACCGTACTGGGATTGATTAAAAAGCACGCTATTTCTGTGATGAGCGGCCCGCCTGCGCTTTTCTCTGCACTGGCCCAACAAATAGCAGCATCCGATAAGGCCGATTCCTGTGACACGCTACGCGTGGCCTATGTCGGCGCCGCCCATGTCCCAGAAGAAACGATTACAACCATGCAGACGACTTTGGGGGTCGAGCGGGTCATTAATGCTTACGGCTTGATTGAAGCCTGTGTTGTCAGTATGACGCGAGCCGAAGACTGCAACGCGACCATTTCGAAAACCGTCGGTCGGACACTACCGAATGTCGAGATCAAAATTATTGATGACGCGCATCAAGAGCTCGCCAGCGACCAACCAGGCGAAGTTCTGGTGCGGGGCTACGGAGTTATGCAGGGCTACTTCAAAGCGCCTGATCTCACTGCTGCCGTGATGACCAACGATCAATGGCTGCACACCGGTGACATCGGGGTTTTGGATGCCGCCGGTAATTTAACCCTGGTCGGGCGCAAAAAAGAGCTGTTTATTTGCAATGGCTTTAATGTTTACCCGAGCGAGGTAGAAGATCTGCTATTACAGCATCCTGACATTATACAAGCAGCTGTGGTCGGCGTAAGCCACCCGAGCAAAGGCGAGATTGGCGTAGCGTTTATTGTCAGAGCACCGAGTGTATCTTCCTCGTCTGAATTTGACGAATCAGCGCTGATGCTTTGGTGCAAAGAAAATATGGCGGCCTATAAAGTCCCGCTCACTATCCTGCCCGTCGACCAATTACCTTTGAATGCCAATGGCAAAGTACGCAAAGACGAGCTTACCCAAACTGCAATGCA
>JBBKWY010000134.1:0-2938 GCA_037969215.1 Halioglobus sp. | reverse complement strand
CTCTACCTCCCCGGCATGAATGCCGGGGTTTCACGCGCATTTTGATGAATGATTGGCCCGAAAACGAGCGCGCCGACACCTACTGGACTTCACCCGCTTCCCTAGACAATTTTCATCTTCCACCTCAACAAGGTGTCTGTGAAACCGACAGCAGCCCACAGATCGGTCAGCTTCCGGAGGGCAAATTTTTCATTTCACCTGAGCGAATTTCGCCTTGATCTTGGCTTCGTAAGCTAGCATTTTTTGCACACTGGACCGCGCTTCCATTCGTTGCATGTGAGCTACGCAATTGGAGAATTTCGACAAATCGGGCTTAAGAAAACCGCTCCGCCGAAACACCCAGTAAAAATAGACATCAGCACAGCTGAATTGGTCCAAGAACCACTCGCGCCCGGCAAGCATTTCATCGGCAATTTCCAGCATCTCGAACAGCGACTCGGATCCCAATTCTTTAACAGAGTCGGCCGTACCGTCGATCGAACAATATCGCTCCGGACGTGCCTGCTGGGTGATCTTAGGATGCAGTCCAGCTGCACACCACGACATAATTGAAATGGCCTTTGCTTGCTCAAGCGGGTCGTCAGGCAGCAGACGAGCCTGAGGGAAAGTGCGAGATATCCAAATCTGAATTGCGACATTTTCGGTCAATGAGTAACCGTCGATGATCAATGTAGGTACTTTGCCCTTGGGATTTATACGCAAATACTCGGGACTGTGATTCTGATCACGATTCATGTCGATGTCGAGGGTATCGAAATCAGCTCCGGCTTCGGTTAGCAGGACGTAGGGCACCAAAGAGCAGGCAACGGGGCTATAGGCGAGTGTGAGTTTCATTGGGTTACTTTACAATTGAATGTTGGTAAATTAATAGACTAGCTCTAAAACGTTCGAGTGGTGCACCCGAGATATCGGGCATAGAAAAATGAAATGAGGAGTAATGCGGAGTATTAGTCCACCTTCCCTAAAGCACGCAGCACCTTTTCCGGCGTGATGGGTTGGGACCAAACGTGCGCATCAAAAGGTGCAAGTGCGTCGTTGATAGCATTCATCACCGCAGCCGGAGCACCAGCGGTACCCGCTTCTCCAGCGCCTTTGGCGCCGAGTTGACTGGTTTGCGTCGGAGTCTGTACATGGGCCACTTCGATATCGGGCATCTCGGCGCTCATCGGAACTAGGTAGTCCGCCATGCTTGCATTGCGCATCAGCCCTTCGTCGTCATAGAGGCACTCTTCCAACAATGCGCCGCCGATACCTTGAACGATAGCTCCACGAATCTGCTCATTTACCAGCTTGGGATTGATAATGCGACCGCAGTCTTCTACCGCCCAGTGCTTGAGCAGCTTGACAAAGCCAGTATCAGGGTCCACTTCGACATAGGATGCCTGCACGCCGTTAGTGAAGACGAACGGGTACGCGCGTTGAGCGTAGTGACGCGTGACCATCAACTCCGGACTGAACTCGGGTGGCAGCAGATCAGAACGGTAGTAGGCGATGCGGCCAAGCTCGGCCAGAGACAGCACACTGGCCTGACTGTTCCTATCGATCACTTCGCCTCGCCGCACATCCAATTCATTCGAGTCGCGCTTAAGAATGGCTGCAGCCACCTCTAATATATTGGTTCGAAGGGCCTTGCCAGACTGCAAGACAGCCTCTCCTCCAATGCCAGCACCGCGTGAGGCCCAAGTACCACCGCCATACGGCGTGGCGTCCGTATCGCCGGTGACCACACGAACCATTTCCAGGTCCACGCCCACAGCGTCCGCCGCCACTTGCCGGCAAATTCCTTCTGTACCCTGCCCCTGTTCACCGACGCTGACGAGTACAGTAACTGCACCAGAAGGTTCGAGGCGCGTCGTAGCGCCGTCCTGCGAGGCGATGCGAGCGCCACCCACACCGTAAAAGGCTGCGCCGGGGTTGGTCAACTCGATGAGCGTTGCGAAGCCGATACCGCGGTAAATACCGCGTTCTCGCAAAGCGGCCTGCTCGGCCCGCAATTTTGGGTAGTCCATCAACGACTCTATCTTGTCCAAACAGGCTTGATGCGACAGTCCCTCCATCTTGATGCCGCTGGCACCCGTGGCCGGAAAGGCATCATCGGGAATCACATTGCGACGGCGGAACTCCAGCGGGTCCATACCGATCCGCTGCGCGGCTAGATCCACCAAACTCTCGGTTATTGCACAGGCGATAGGATGACCCACACCTCTGTACTGGCAGGTCGGCGTCTTGTTTTGGAACACCACATTCAGCGTGGCACGGTATTGCTGATGCTTGTAAGGTCCGCCTACCAGATTTACGACTTGATTACCTTCGATCGCGCTGGTGCGGGGGAACATCGAATAGGGCCCCACACCGGTCAGGTCCTCTAGTTCGAACGCCAGAATCTCCCCAGCCCGCGTGGTGGCCAAGCGAGCCTTGACGCGGTGGTGACGAGCATGAATATCGCTGGTAAACGACTCCAGTCGATCGGCAACAAACTTCACTGGCCTGCAGCACAGGATGGACAACGCCACGGTTGCAAAGTCATCCGGATAAGCATGCACCTTGATACCGAATGATCC
Organism: Halioglobus sp.; assembly: GCA_037969215.1. Taxonomy (GTDB): domain Bacteria; phylum Pseudomonadota; class Gammaproteobacteria; order Pseudomonadales; family Halieaceae; genus Marimicrobium. The sequence goes on along the minus strand of JBBKWY010000134.1, from coordinate 377 downwards.
ACCAACGTCCTTGCATAGGACTCGCACTGCTGTAGCGTCCAACGAGAACTGCCGAGCATATAGATCCTGCATCATGTGCGGTGCCTGGCAGGAGTGGTAGACCGTCAGGCGCTGGTCAGCACTGCTCCAGTCCGCGATCTGGCCGCGCGGCTCGAGAGTCACACCAGTGTGGCGTCCGAATTCGAACGTGATGTCTACGACTTCATCCGCCATTTCAAAAGACTTATCAACGTCACCTGTGTCGAGACTCCGCGAAAAACACAGGTTGTCGCCCAGCTCCTGGTGGATTAGGGGTTCATCCGGGTTCAAAGCTGTCTCGATGTTGACCACTGGCGGCAAGCGCTCAAAGTCGACCATCACAAACTGCAAAGCATCTT
>JBBKWY010000133.1:0-5414 GCA_037969215.1 Halioglobus sp. | reverse complement strand
GGTCGCAGTACAACAGTATTCGCAAGCCCTTCCACTTGTTCAGCGTCGCGAGAAACACGGTGCCGGGGTTGGCCAAAGTCGTCGCCGGCCTGTCCAAAGGGCAGTTGAGCCGGGTCAAGGACATCCCGCGCACCCGGTTTAACGGCAGTGTCTCGCCACACCGGGTGTTTGATGCGATCAATGTGCCACTGGACGATGTGAAGACAATCAAGAATTCGGTGCCTGGCGCCACCGTCAATGATGCCGCCATTACCATCGTCGGCGGCGCACTGCGCAAGTACCTGCAGGCACACGATGAACTGCCCGAACACTCACTGGCTGCCATGGCGCCCGTTAACGTTCGATCAGACAAGGACAAGACCGGCGGCAATATCGTTGCCACCATGACGGTACAGGTACGCAGTGACGTTGCCGACCCTCTGGAGCGCCTGCACGCGGTACATGAAAGCAGCAGCCAGGCCAAGGAGCTGACCAACGCGATCGGTGCCAAGACCATGACCGACTATTCCCAGTTCATTCCCGCGACGCTGACCGCACAGGCGGCGCGACTGGCCGGACGCTGGGGCTTGATGAACCGCATGAGCCCACAATTTAACTGTGTAATCACCAACGTCCCCGGCCCCCCTATTCCGCTGTACAACACCGGTGCCAAAATGGTGGCCAATTACGGCACCGGCCCGGTGCAGGATGGTCTCGGCCTGTTCCACGTGATCAGCAGCTACTGCGGCCAGTTCGTGATCAGCGCAACCAGCTGTCGGGTGATGATGCCGGACCCCGGCTTCTACCGGGAGTGCCTGCAAGCGAGTTTTGACGAGTTGCTGGCAGCGGCCACCGCCACATCGGCGAAAGCCCTGCCCGCCAAAAAGAAGAAGCGCGCGCCCGCGACGAAGACCAAGCCCCGCAAAGCCAAGAGCGCCGCATGAGCATGCAACCACCCAATCTACTACTGGCCCTGAGCGATGCGCCGCGCGCCCTGGCGGATGTGGCCATTCTCAATATGGCCGCCCCGCTGCTGTGCCGGCTGAAGCCCACCCAGCGTCAGCAGAGCGTGATGGTTATTCCAGGTTTTCTCGGGGACGACCGCGGCAACGGGCCGCTCATCAAATTCCTGCGCCGTCTGGGCTACACCGCCTCCGGTTGGGGCCAGGGCCGCAATCTCGGCACACAGAGCTTTGATGAGGACAAGCTGCGCGAAGCGATGGAACCCCTGATGGAAGCAGGCAACGGCAAGGTCGCGCTGATAGGTCACTCACTGGGCGGCATCTATGCGCGGGAAATCGCGCGCGGCGAACCGGACCGGATCGCACAAGTGATTACGCTGGGCAGCCCGTTCGGCGCGGGACGCGAGAATGCCTCGCATGCCAATCGACTGTACGAGCGCCTCAACCCGCAAGCGGATGCGCGCCGCATGGACGACAGCCTGTCGCTGCCGCCGCCGGTGCCCACCACGGCGATCTATACCAAAGCCGATGGCGTGGTGAACTGGCGCACCTCATTGCAATCCGGTGATAACCACAACGTGCACAACATAGAAGTGTTAGGTAGTCATATCGGCCTGAACCTCAATGCCGCCGTGTGGTACTGGGTGGCAAAGAAACTCAAAGAGTCCGTCCATTAAGTAACGGCTAGACCCGGCCAGCGCCAGGTTGCGGCGCGCCTCAATGCTGTGAATTGTGGGCCACGCTGCGCGCCAGATCTTGCGGCAGGTGGCGCGCGGCCAGAATAAAAAACAACACCGCCGGCGACCCCATCACACCGATCGTGAGCATGGCGTAACGCAGGCTGTTCTCACCAAAATACGGCACATAAAAATCACTGAGCAGCCCCGCCGTCAGTGGCCCCAGTCCCAGACCGATAATATTCAACACAAAGAACAACACCGCCGATGTGAGTGAACGCATGGCCGGTGGCACCAGTGTATGGGAGATCGCCAGCAGGGGCCCCAGATACGTGTTAATCATAATCGTGACCACGAACATAAAGCCGATCACCACCGTGAGGTCACTCGCCAACAGATACGGAAAACCCAACGGCAGTGCCAATGCGCCGGCGATCGCGGGCACCCACAGATACCAGCGCTTGTCCTTCACGCCCAGTTTATCCGCCAGAAGGCCACCCAGAATAGTCCCCAACATGCCGCCACCACCGCCGAAAATCGCCAGGATGATACCGACCTCGCCCATCTCCAGGCCGTGGTTGCGCACCATAAAGGATGGCGCGAAATTGCCAGTGCCATAACCGACGAACGCCGTCAGCCCCCCGCCAATCGCGAGGTACCGGAACGAACGGTAGGACGACAGCGTCGCCAGCGTCTCTTTCAAATCGGGTTTGTAAGCCGCCTGTACCGCCGACTCCCAGCGGCCCCGTGGCGGCTCGCGCACGGTAAACACCAGTATCACGGCCAACACGATGCCGGGGATGCCTACTCCCATAAAGGCAATACGCCAGCCGTAGGCCTGGGCGAGTAACCCGCCCAGCACAAACCCCAACAGTACTCCCACGTGTACACCGGTAGAGTAGATAGCCAGTGCCGTGCCACGCCGTGCCGGCGGATAGTAGTCACTGATCATGGAGTGCGCCGGCGGGCTGCCACCCGCCTCGCCAATACCGACCCCGATTCTCGCCAGCAACAACTGGCTATAATTTTGTGCCAGCCCGGACAACGCCGTCATTCCGCTCCAGACCGTGAGTGCCGCAGCGATGATATTGCGGCGGTTGCTGCGATCGGCCCAGTAGGCGATGGGGATACCGGCAGTGATATACACCAGCGCAAACGAAAAGCCGCTGAGCAGGCCGAGCTGTGTATCGCTCAACCCCATCTCTATTTTAATCGGCTCCTGCAATATGACGAGAATCTGCCGGTCGACAAAATTGAAGGCGTACACCAGCGTGAGGATGAACAGGCCATAGCCGGCAACGCGAGGACTGATCTCAGCGCCAGAGGGTTGCGTCTGTGTAGGTATGCTCATAGGCTATCCGTCATTATTGTGAGTGCTGGCACCAAGCAAAGTACGACTATACGCAATTGTGTAGCGGGCCTCTATTGATAAGGCCTGACAACGCGGCCAGTACCAGGGAGACACACCGATGAGCGCTACACAATGGCAGTACCTCAGCCTGCACCGGGAAGGCCGCATACTGGAGGTCACCTTCCGCTCGCCCAACAAGGTTAACAGCCTGAGCAATGCGCTGATGCGGGAACTGACCCGCCTCGCCCAGGAATTACAGTTCGACAGCGAACTGAGCGCCATCATACTGACAGGCGCATCAGACATTTTTAGCGCCGGCATGGATCTCAAAGATCCCGAGGCAGCTGAGGCCAGCAGCATGACCGTAGCGGAGCGCCGCCAGCTAGTGAAGGTAGGCCCCACCATGTGCGCGGCGTGGGAGGCACTGGAGCCGGTGACCATCGTCGCGATTGAAGGCTGGTGTATCGGCGGCGGCACCGCGCTGGCAGTGGCCTGCGACTGGCGTGTTGCGGCCAACAATGCCTCTTTCTACGTACCGGAACTCAAATTGGGTATGAACATGAGCTGGCAAAGTGTGCCGCGCTTCACGCACCTTATCGGCCCGGCCAAAACCAAACAGTTGCTGATTCTCGCTGAACCGCTGGATGCCGCCACCGCTGAGCGCTGGGGCCTCTTTGACTACCTTTGTGCGCCCGGCGAAGCGTTGAACCGGGCGCGCGAACTCGCCGCACAAGTCGCCGCCATGCCCCCCATACCGGTACGCATGGCCAAGCGCGCCATCAATGCCAGCGTCACCGCGCTGGATAACGCCGTAAGCTATATGGACGCCGACCAGTTTTTGCTTGCACAGGGCACCGAGGACGCACTGGAAGGTGCGATGGCCTTTTTTGAAAAGCGCCCACCCCAATTCACCGGCAACTAATTTTTTATCATTATCAGGAGACCACCATGTCCTACAAAACGCTGCGTTATGAAGTCGCTGACAATATACTAACGCTGACTCTGAGCCGCCCCGACCACCTCAACGCTTTTACCGTAGAGATGGCCCATGAACTCATCGAGGCCTTCAACCGCGCCAGCGATGACGACGAAGTACGCGCGGTAGTGGTAACCGGCGAAGGCCGGGCATTCTGCGCAGGTATGGATCTAACGACCGCAGGTAATGTCTTCGGCCTCAACGAAAACCTCAAGCCGACCATGGACGACATGGAGAACCGCCTGGACGATCCCGAGATTATCGAGGGCGTGCGCGACACCGGCGGCCGCGTGACGCTGGCAATCTACGACTGCAACAAACCCGTGATCGCCGCCATCAACGGTGCAGCTGTCGGTATCGGCGCCACCATGACCTGCGCGATGGACATACGCCTGGCATCAGAACACGCACGCATCGGCTTCGTGTTCAACAAAATCGGCATAACACCAGAAGCGTGCTCCAGCTGGTTCCTGCCGCGTATCGTCGGTATCTCACAAGCACTCGAATGGGTGTACACCGCAGAAATACTGAAGCCCGAGCAAGCGCTGGCCGGACGCTTCGTAACCGCAGTAGTACCCGCCGAGCAACTGCTGGAAGAAGCCTACAAAATCGCGCGGCGCATCGCACAACACAGCCCTGTAGCCATCGCAATGACACGGCAAATGATGTATCGCTGTTCGGCCCAGCCGCATCCTGTTGAAGCGCACAAAGTAGATTCGCTGGCGATTTATTATGCGAGCCAAAAAAGTGGCAAGGAAGGGGTGCAATCTTTCCTCGAGAAGCGGACGCCAGTGTTTGAGGATCGAACATCAACTGATATGCCAGAGTTTTATCCTTGGTGGTAGCTGGCTTAATAACCTACATTTAACTTAACAGAGCATGGAGAGCTGACATGGAAGTCATCCGCACCATCAAACCCGGTATGCCCGGCACCCGACGTTTTCAACAACACTGGGGCGAGAACCTCATCGCCGTACGCTACAGGCGTGACGCCAACAGCTCGTCGCCATACCCATCGCTTTCGAGGAAGGCGCCTTACGCGCCGCCGCGAAGCAGAACCACGCGATGTGGAGCGTTAGCCGAAAGGTATGGGTAATGCCTTACGGTACGGCAGTAGCACTGGGACTACAGAATAGAGTCATCGAAGGACTGGCAGAGAGGTGCACTGATGTGGAACTGTTTGTTGACTAGTATCCAGATGTGGACATGTCTAGTAGACACTTATAGCTATAGAAACCTACACATGGCTAGATGTAGACAGAATGTCTACACTTGGCTACAACATATAAGTAGCTGTTGGGCGACATAACATGATCAAACTCGGTTTTTATCTCTTCTATTGGCCCACGATGGCATTCCGACGTGTCGCGAAACCGGTCCTTAGGCGCGAGTTGGGCACCTTCAATGCGGCCCGACTTTGGGCTGATATCCAGATCCGCAAACGCATACTCAAGAAGACCAGGCCAAAG
>JBBKWY010000132.1:0-4622 GCA_037969215.1 Halioglobus sp. | reverse complement strand
CGCTCATTTTCTGTGAACAGGTAGACTGTTGCGCCTATCATGTACTGAAACACATAGTGAGCCTGGCGGTCTTTCAGGCCCGGCAGTACTGCTTTCAGCTGGGCGATTAGCTCGAGCGCAAAGGGGTTAAAAAATTCCCCGGTGATATCTGTACTGCCTCGAAGGGCTGCCTGCTGGGCGATGAGGCGGCAATAGTTTTTCCAGCCTTTATCCCCCTGCGTACTGCGCTGGTACAGGGGGTCGATAAACGCGTGGGCGATGGCTCTCACGCCATCCTCAGGCGATAGCTTTGCAAAGGACACTTTATTGAGGGCAGCTTTACGATCATCGTTAAGGACTGTAGCGCGGCGTGATATCACGGCCAGAAATAGCTTACGTTTTGACTCGAAGTGGTAGTTGACGCTAGCCAGGCGAACGCCCGCCGCGTCGGTAATATCGCGCACCGACACGGCATCAAAACCGTGTTCAGCAAACATTTCTTCCGCAACGTCGAGTAGCTTGTCGCGTGTTTTCTTGTTCGGCTTGCGTTTCACTGTCACTGGTCTTTTCCTGCGCTTAGAGCGGGCCTGCAATGGAGTAGGTGTTCGAATGGGCTTGACACCATAGTGGAACGACCGTACCATTTTTGAATGGAACGATCGTACCAAAGTGGCCTGTCCAGAGCAACGGAATGTGGTCGGCACGGACTGCCGCACGGCCAATTTTTTGATCAGTAATCAGGCATTGGGAGAACAGTTTGAAAGTACACCAGTTTGTGACAGGGCACGATGATGCCGGTAATGCCGTTTTTAAAGCGGAAACAGAAGTCACCCCGGTAGAGGTATCGATGATTCCCGGCTACAAGACCTATGAACTCTGGTCGACAGAGGGCGCGCGGTCGGTGCCGCATAACGGTCCGTTACCGGGTGTTCCTCGTTATTTCCCTGGCCGCGATGGCTCGGTATTCAGAATCATCGTGTTACCCCCAGCGCCGGATGGCAGTACAGATGTGGCTGTATCTGAGGTGGCTTTGGATGAAATCCAACAGAAATTACCGGGATTCGTCGAACATGTGGAGCTGGACAACCCGGGGATGCACACAACGGATTCAGTGGACTACGGTATTGTTATCTCAGGTGAGGTGTACCTGGAGTTGGACAATGGTGAGGAGCGCCTGCTGACGGCGGGGGATTGTGTTGTCCAGAACGGAACGCGTCATGCATGGAGAAATCGATCTGGCCAACCCGTCACCATGGCGTTCGTCTTGTTGGGTGCGAATAGAACACACGCACAATGAGAATAGCTAAATGGAGGTCGCATCGATATGTATCGTGACATCGTTGGTTATCGAAATTTTCACCCTGATACCAATTTCAATTTCCAGCTGAATCGGTGGTTGCCTTTTTTATCGGAAGCGGATGTGGTGCAGGCCGCTTCGGAGGTTAATAACTTTGCCGATTGGAAGCGGGTGATGTGGTGTCGTGCCGAATTAGCCGAGGCGGACAACAGGTTTTCTGAGGCGGCATTCTTCTATAGGGCGGCCGAATTTTTTCTACTGTCTGATGACCCCGATAAAACTCTCGCCTACGATAAGTTTCTGGCACTGTACGAAAAAGTCGATTGGAAGCTGGACTGTCGGTGTGAGAATGTGCCGTACCAAGGCGCCTATTTGCCCGCGTATGTTGTCGAACCGGAAGGGCCGCTTATAGATACGCTGGTCGTGCATGGTGGCTTTGATTCTTTTGCGCAGGAGCTGATCCATCAGGTCGCTGGTTTTGCTCGCCACGGTTTTCGGGTCATACTCTTCGAGGGGCCAGGTCAGGGTTACCCCTTGAAAATGCTGGGCATGAAAATGACGCCTGATTGGCACAAGCCTGTCGGCGCGGTGCTGGATCACTTTCAGCTCGACGCGTGCTCATTGCTGGGTATATCCCTTGGGGGGTGCCTGGCGACTCGTGCGGCGGCTAAGGAGCCGCGGGTCAAACGCGTAATAGCGGATGATGTGTTGGAGGATTTTTTTGGCTGTCTTGCCAATCGTTTGGGGCCGACGAAGGCCGTAATTTTGCAGAGGCTGCTCAACTGGCGAGCACGACCTCTGGTGAATCGTGCGCTGTCAAAAGCCATTGGGGCTGAACCGGTGACTGCCTGGGCCGTTGATCACGGCATGCATGTCAGCGGCGCAAGTGACCCCTATGACTACTTTCAGTGGGCCAGGACAATGAGCACCCAGGCAATATCCCATGAGCTCAAACAGGATTATCTTTTGCTGGGTGCGCAGAACGACCACCTCGTGCCACTGAATCAGTTTTACAGTCAGGCGCGCACGCTGTGTAATGTGCGGTCTTTCACCAGTCGACTGTTCACGACAGCAGAGCATGCAGGCAGTCACTGCCATGTCGGTAATCAGCAGCTGGCGCAAAATGTGATGCTTGCATGGCTAAAGAGCACCCTTCAAAAGCAGACGGTGTACGCTTAATTTTTCGCCATTGTGTGAAGGACGCAGGCTCGACACCATAAAAAACCAGCATGCTGGATTGTGGTGGAGTGTGCGCCATTTCACAAATAGCGAATGTGTGACAGGTTCAATGGCCAGTAACACTGCGGTATTCACGCCTCCCCCCCCAAAACAGGGGGTTCTAACAGCAAACATCCGCACCGTAGTATCGCCCCAAACTATTTATAAAGTATCGGGGCTATTCATGATCACTTTCCGAAATCGCGAATTCAATGCCATTGTTCGACCGCTGGGTTTTACGCTGTCGCTAAGTCTTAGCGCTCTACTGGTGGCGTGTAGCGGCGGTAGTTCCTCGTCAAACAACAGCGCCCTGCAGGAGGTGGCCAACCCGTCGCCGCCGCCCACGCCGACAACCCAGACGCTTGAGGGTACCGCTGCCATCGGCGCGCCTATCGTTGATGGCACGGTGACCGCACGCTGTGCCGATGGCAGTGGTTTTACCCAGGATATCAAGACGGAGGCCGACGGCACCTGGACCGGCGAGATTGACAGTGCGGCTCTGCCCTGTGCGCTACAGGTATCGGGCGGTACGCCGCCAGTCACATTGCACAGCTACGCAGTTACAGCGGGCACCATCAATATTACGCCGCTGACCGATCTGGTTCTGGCGCTGGCAACTTCGCAAACGCCACAGGATTGGTTTAATGGCTTTGACGGTGGCAGCGTCGATATCGGCACCGCCTCCGGGACACTGCTGGATACATTTTCCGCCAATGGCTTCGACATCCCGGCGACTGGAAATCCATTCACCACCGTTTTCGTGACAGACGGCAGTGGTTGGGACGGCTTGCTGGACGACATTGGTCAGGCCATTGCAGATGATACCGGCCTGGCAGATCACGCTGCGCTTGTCGCCCTCGTGAAGGACGGCAATCTTGGCAACGTGCCCGCTGCTCCGGTACCGGTTAAATACAGCGTCACCGGTACGATCAGCGGCGCATCAGCCGCCGTCAGCTGGGAAGCCCGCAAAAATGGCGCAGCTCACAACAGCGGCAGCAATGCCAACGGCGCGGTTACCTTTACGCTACCAGCAGGTCTCGAGCAAAACAGTGCCTGGAGTGTTGTGGTCAGTGCCGCACCTGCTGGACAGACATGCAGTGTCAGCAATGGTAACGGAACACTGAAGTCCAATATCAGTAACATCGCAATACAGTGTACTGATAAGCCTTTAATACCGGATACCTACACTATTTCCGGTTCTGTCAGCGGCGCCACAGGTGCAGTTCAGTGGCAGACGCTAGCAGGCAGTAATGTCTTTCACAGTGGCAGCAACAGCAATGGTAACGTTGTGTTTACGACAGCTGCAGGAATGGATGAGGGGAGTGTCTGGAGTGTTCGGGTTCTCACGCCGCCCGCAGGCCAAATCTGTGCCGTCGTTAATGGCAGCGGCACACTCGCCGCAAATATCACCAATGTTCTGGTGAGCTGCCGTGACAAGGTTGTAACTCCCTCTGATGCGATCTACGATTTTTCTTCGCTGAACTTGAAGCCTGCGCTGCCCAATCTGACCCCGATCGCTCCCACTGTGAATGCTGTCGATCCGTCGTTCGATATCGCCTCGTTGTATGCTAAATTGGGTGAGCGTGAGCAGGCGCGAATTTTTGCGCCAGCACCTGCCAACCTAAAGGTGCAGTTCGACAACTATCAGCGTGAATACAGCATTACCCAAGTCGATCCGAACAGCAGTTGGGCGCGGAAGCTTTCATTGAACCCCGGGGCGGACGACGAGCTCAATACAGCCGACGATGTAATTTATGCCTACACGCTCTACCCGGACGGCGAAAGCGGTATTTCATACTCCTTTACCAATCCCGGTGCGGATGGCATATGGTTTACCGAGGATGATGCCCCAGGTGAGCATCTCAGTGGCCGTGCTGTCTACTTCCCCAAGGGAGTAGTGCTTGAGTACAAAGATGTGAGCGAGGGTGTCATATTGATAGTGCCTTTCCTCGAGACAGGCGACGATGGCATGCTGTTCACCGCTGATGATGTCGTGAACTACAACACTGGCTACCAGATTGCTATTCTGGACGGGGAGGGCAACCGCGGCCAAATCATCACCTACGACGCTTACGGCGCAGACAAACTGTGGTTAACCGCCGATGACCGTGTAAAAAACTATGTTATG
>JBBKWY010000131.1:0-18063 GCA_037969215.1 Halioglobus sp. | reverse complement strand
TTGCTGCATAACCGTATTCGCGATATCGCCGTTGGCGAAACCCTGCAGGTGCTGGCGACTGATCCCTCCACCGAGCGGGATATTCCCAAGTTCTGTGTGTTTCTGGGCCATGAACTGCTGCATCAGGATCAGTTCGATGGACATTATCGCTACCTGCTGCGTAAGCAGGAGTCGATGTAATGGGTCTAGCGGAACGTGTGACTGCGGATACTGTCGAGCCGTTCCATGCTGAGCGTCTGGAGCAGGTGTTTAACAACTGTTTTGGCCAATCTTACAATACTCGCCTGTTGGGCGGTGCCGATGAGCCGCTATACCAACCGGCAGCCGTCGCTGGAGCCAGCCACGCGATTCACTATCGACAGGACTATTTTGCCAGTGCATTACACGAGGTCGCGCACTGGTGTATCGCTGGTGCAGCGCGCAGGCGACAGCTGGACTTTGGTTACTGGTACGCGCCCGAGGGGCGCTGTGTAACGCAGCAGCTGGCGTTTGAAACGGTTGAGCGCAAACCGCAGGCTCTGGAATGGTATTTCTCCAAAGCGTGCAATTACCGTTTTCAGGTGAGCGCCGACAATCTGGTGCTGGCGAGTACAGGGACGCTCGACACAACGACGTTTCCACAAGCGGTGCTGGAGCAGGCTCTGCTGTGGCAGGCGGATGGGCTGCCAGAGCGGGCCGCCGTCTTTTATCAGGCACTGTGCTGTGAATTTGGCACTCGTGTTGCCGCTGAAACATTGTGCTTCACCCTGGCAGAATTGCGGTGATTCTCTCAGTACTCGCCGATGAAAATATTCCCGCAGTGGAGAGTTTTCTCGGCCCGATAGCGCGTGTTCACCGGGCCAATGGCCGCACACTGGATCGAGCGCAATTGGACGGTGTGGATGTTCTGCTGGTGAGATCGATCACCCGGGTAGATGAAAGGCTGTTACGCGGGAGTGCGGTTAAGTTCGTGGGTACAGCGACCAGCGGATTTGATCATATCGATCGCGACTATCTGGCCCGGAACAAGATCGGCTTTGCCCATGCTCCCGGATCCAATGCGAACTCCGTGGTGGAGTATGTGCTGGCCGCGATAGCGGCCGTGGGCGACAAGCTCGAGCAGTTACTGGCGGGGGGAACCATTGGCATTGTCGGCTACGGGAATATAGGCAAAGCTGTCGAGGCACGTTTTACGGCGCTGGGAATCCAGTGTCGAGTCTGCGATCCATGGCTTGAACAAAACGCTATTCCCGGCGCCGCCGATCTCGATGCGGTGCTGGATTGCGATGTCGTTACCTTGCATGCAGAGCTGACCAAAGAACAGCCCTGGCCGAGTTACCATCTGTTGGGGAGTCGCGAACTGCGATGTTTGCGCGCTGACGCGCTGTTGATCAACGCGAGTCGAGGCTCAGTGATCGACAATACGGCACTGCTGGCGTATCTAACCGCAAACCCTGAGCGCTCTGCAGTACTGGATGTGTGGGAAGGCGAGCCCGCTATCGATGCTGCGTTACTGGCGCAGGTGACGCTGGGGACGGCGCATATTGCCGGATACAGTTTGGACGGCAAATTGCAGGCCACTCGTCTGTTAAGTGAAACTGTGGTCAGACATCTACGGTTGCCACCTCTGGCACAGGCGACGCCGGTGGACGCGGCTCCGGCAATCACTGCGCCGGATAATCTTTCGAACGCGGCACTTCTGCGACTCCTCGTCCAGGCGCGCTACGATATTTTTCAGGACGACGCACTGTTGCGCGAGTCCGTTGCGCGGGAGCAGGGCCAGCCCGCCACAGGGGCGGGCTTTGACGTCCTGCGCAAGACTTACCGCGATCGACGAGAGTTGTCCGGTTCCAGCGTTGCAGGGCTGCGCTTGGCCGAACATACCGCACTGGCGCGTGCTCTCGGCTGTGTGCCTGTCGGTGCGAGCAACCCCGCGTGACTACAACCTTGCATCTTGGCCTGCTGATAAACCCACTGGCCGGCCTGGGCGGCAGCCTGGCGCTGAAAGGAAGCGATGGCGACGTATTGCGTGATCGGGTTGAGCAATTGCCGCAGACAAGCAGACACCGGGCTCAGCAACGCACGGTGCGCGCGCTGCAACTGCTGGCTGCAGCGGCGCCCACGACCGTGCGTTTCAGCTGTTGGGCGGGTGATATGGGAGAGCACGCGCTGCAGGGTCTGAACTTGAATTACCAGGTACTGGGTAGCGTTGGCGCAGAACTGACCTGTGCCAGTGATACGCGGGACGCAGCTGCCCAACTGCTCGCTGCCGGTGTTGATATAATCCTCTTTGCGGGCGGTGACGGTACTGCCCGCGATATTTTTGATGTGATCGGCACGCGCTGTCCTGTGCTGGGTATTCCGGCAGGCGTAAAAATGCACTCTGCGGTGTTTGCGGTGTCGCCGGAGGCCGCGGGTGAGCTGTTGTGCCGTCTGGCTGCAGGCGGATTGGTCGGCGTGAAGGCTCAGGAAGTGCGTGATATCGACGAGGCGGCCTTTCGGCGCGGTGAGGTGCGCAGTCGGTTTTACGGCGAAATGATGGTGCCCAGTGAAGGGCACTATTTGCAGCATACCAAGATCGGTGGGCGTGAAGATCCCGATCTGGCGGTCGCAGACATCGCCGCATGGCAAGCCGAAACTATGCTCCCGGGGTGTACCTATTTGATCGGCCCCGGATCGACTACAGCGGCTATTATGGCGCAATTGTCACTGCCCAATACCTTGCTTGGCGTCGATGTGGTACGCGATGGCAGCGTGTTAGCGACAGATGCCGATGAGGAAAGACTGTTACAGCTGTTGTCGGAGGCTCCCGGCCCCGCACAACTGGTGGTCACCGCGATTGGTGGGCAGGGTCACCTGTTTGGCCGGGGCAACCAGCAATTTTCCCCTGCTGTGATTGGGGCAGTGGGCTTGGAAAACATCACCGTGGTCGCCGCGAAAGCCAAAATTACCGCCCTCGAGGGGCGCCCCCTGTTAGTCGATACCAATGACGCAGCGCTCGATCAGGCACTGTGTGGTTATCGGGTCATCAACACGGGTTACGACGATCATGTGCTCTACCGCGTGAGCGCCTACTAGAACCCCGCCATTCTTTTTAGATCGCCCATAGTGTTCGTAGTTTGCTGCGGCCAGCTGGTGTACGCTAGCACCTAAAGGTCAGACAGCGAGAGCGTAACTATGCACGATAATGAAATCTGGAGAGATAAACTGACGCCAGAGGAATTCCATGTTTGCCGTGAAAAAGGCACAGAGCGGCCGTTTACCGGCGAATACTGGGATACGAAGGAAGAGGGGGTTTATAACTGCCGCTGCTGCGGAGAACCACTGTTCCTGTCAGACAGTAAATTTGACTCGGGTTGCGGCTGGCCGAGTTTCTTTCAACCGGCGGATGCCGAGGTGATTCAGGAAGATCGAGATGTCACCCTCGGGATGGTGCGTACGGAAGTGATGTGTAAAGCCTGTGGCGCGCACCTGGGGCACGTATTTGAGGACGGGCCTGCGCCTACGGGGCTGCGCTATTGCATTAATAGCCTATCGGTTAAGTTGGAGCCGAAGGGTGGTGAGGGGTAGGGCGTGTAGACTTGGAGCGGGAAACCGGATTCGAACCGGCGACCTCAACCTTGGCAAGGTTGCGCTCTACCAACTGAGCTATTCCCGCGTGTCTAACGTTTAACCACCGTCGTGGTCGCCGGAACCGTCGAGGCTGCGCGCCCCGCCTCAACCTTGGCAAGGTTGCGCTCTACCAACTGAGCTATTCCCGCGAATTTGGCACTTGATGAATGGCGTCCCCTAGGGGGTTCGAACCCCTGTTACCGCCGTGAAAGGGCAGTGTCCTAGGCCACTAGACGAAGGGGACGCAACGGTCTTCATCAAGCGCGCGCATTGTAAGAAGACAGGACGTTTGCGTCAAGCCCCGCTGCCCCCAAATTCACTTGAATATTTTACTGCAAGTTCAGCAGCTTGGCTCTGGCCTCGGTGAAATTGAATATCTCCCCCCGGCTGGCGGCGGCGAGACGGAGTTCTTCCAGTTGCTGGTGTTGCGCAATTTCCTCGTCGGCCATGTAATGCAGACAGTCACCGCCGAGAAACCACAGTAGCTCGCGTGGAAACGTGGGCGCAAATTCCGGATAGGTGTCGAAAAGGCGTGATACCAGTTGCGAGCCACGGGTATACAGATCCGCCTCGGAGTCTCCCAGCGACTGGTACGCCTGGGCCAGTTCGCGCAGCGGGTGGTCCGTCGGCAGCTGAGCGGTCCGTGCCGACAGTGTGACGGAGAATTGGGTCCACAGCGTGTGGCAGTGGTCTAGATACTGTTGATCATTCATGCGGTTTGTCGTCTACCTGGAGAAATACGGGTACAATCACTGGCTTTTCCAGCGATGTAATCAGTTTGCCCACAATGATACCAGCACTCACAATTGAAAACCTTAGCAAGTCCTATGACAACGGCTTTGAAGCCCTGAAAGGGATCAGCTTCAAGGTGGAACAGGGGGACTTTTTCGCACTGTTGGGCCCCAACGGTGCTGGAAAATCCACCACCATCGGCATTATCTGTTCCCTGGTAGCCAAGTCGGGCGGCAAGGTTAACGTTTTTGACGTGGATATCGACGTCAATTTCCCCGCTGCCAAAAGGCATATTGGCATCGTGCCACAGGAGTTCAATTTTAATCAGTTCGAAAAAGCACTGGATATCGTTGTCAACCAGGCCGGTTACTATGGATTGCCACCGGTGCTGGCGAGGGAGCGAGCTGAAAAGTATCTGCGGGAACTCGGGCTCTGGGATCAACGCAATGTGCAGGCGCGTCTGTTATCTGGAGGCATGAAGCGCCGCTTGATGATTGCGCGCTCCCTGATTCATGAACCGCGGCTGCTTATTCTCGATGAGCCCAGTGCCGGCGTCGATATCGAGATGCGTCGCTCCATGTGGGCCTTTCTCAAGCGGATTAACGAGCAGGGCACGACGATTATTCTGACCACCCACTACCTTGAGGAGGCGGAGGCGTTGTGTCGGCATATTGCGATCATTAATAATGGCGTAATCGTCGAAAATACCTCTATCAAAGCACTGTTGCGCCAATTGCGTCGCGAGGTGTTTATTCTCGATTGTGTGGAAGTCCTGCCGGACAGTATTGTGATAGCCGGGTATACAGTGCGTCGAGTCGATGACCACACGCTGGAAGTCGAGGTGCAAAAAGGACAGGATCTCAATCAGGTCTTCTCAGTACTGGGAGAGGAAGGTGTTCATATCAGCAGTATGCGAAATCGCGCGAATCGTCTCGAGGAAATGTTTGTCAATCTGGTCGAGGGGGATGCATGAACTGGCGTGAGCAATACGTGGCGTTCATGACGATTGTCCGCAAGGAGATCAAACGCTATCTGCGCATCTGGACGCAGACTCTGCTGCCGTCGGCGATCACCATGTCGTTGTACTTCGTCATTTTTGGTTCATTGATAGGCTCTCGCATTGGCGACATGGGCGGCTTTACCTACATGGAGTTTGTGGTGCCTGGCCTGATCATGATGGCGATTGTGACTAACTCGTATTCCAATGTGGTGTCCTCATTCTTCGGCTCAAAATTCAGTCACAGTGTAGAAGAGTTGTTGGTTTCGCCGGTCTCCAATGTCGTTATCCTGATGGGCTATGTGGTGGGCGGCGTGTCGCGTGGCCTGCTGGTGGCGGTGGTGGTGACCATCGTTTCGCTGTTCTTTACCCACTTGCAGATTCACAGTTATTTTATCGTGGTGGCGGTGGTCCTGATGACATCGACGCTATTCGCGCTGGCGGGCTTTATTAATGCGGTGTACGCCAACAGCTTTGACGACATTTCCATCGTCCCGACGTTTGTGCTCACGCCGCTGATTTATCTGGGTGGTGTGTTTTACTCCATGGATCTATTGCCTGAATTCTGGGCCAATGTCTCCAAGATCAACCCATTGGTCTATGTGGTGAATGCCTTTCGCTACGGGGTACTGGGTGTCTCTGATGTCAGCTTGCCGCTGGCATTCGGTATGATCGTATTCTTCACCGTGCTGGCCTTCGCGTTCAGTATGCACCTCCTGAATTCCGGCAAGCGACTCAGGCAGTAACAGCGCGTGGACGTTGAGGAGAGCGGGATGTTGTTGGGCCGGCACACACCGGTCGTGCAGGTATACTCGCCCCAGTTGCTCTTCGCTATTCCCCGAGCGCCAGCACGACAGACTCTCGGGTTGAGTCAGCCTCTGCCATTTCACGGCGTCGATCGGTGGCACGCTTACGAAATGTCGTGGCTGGATGATGCTGGCAAGCCAGTGGCACGGGTAGGGCGCTTTGGCGTGCCGGCAGACTCGCCCAATATTGTGGAGTCGAAATCCTTTAAGTTGTATCTGAATTCGCTGAATAGCACACGTTTCCCCAGTGATGCAAAAGCCCGTGCAACCATAATGGCCGACGTCAGTACAACAGCAGGTGCCAGCGTTACATTGGAGTTGTTCGCGGTTGACGATCCCACGCTCGCCGGATCGAGGCTGTCCGGTGACTGCCTGGATAGTTTGCCGGTAGCACCCTGGTCGGGTGAGCCCAGGGCAGAGCAACTGCTGGTTCAGCCGGGGCGAATGGTCGAGGAGAGGGTATACAGCCACTTGTTGCGCTCGCTGTGCCCGGTCACCGGTCAACCGGATTGGGCCACTGTGTGGCTACACTATCGCGGTGCCGCGATGGAGTGCAGTTCACTGCTGCAGTACATCATTGCCTATCGCGAGCATCAGGAGTTTCACGAACAGTGCGTTGAGCGGATGTTCTGCGACATTACCGCGCGCTGTGAACCTGAGTTTCTGCACATCCAGGCGTTCTATACGCGGCGCGGCGGGTTGGATATCAATCCGTTTCGCAGTACCGACGCCAGCGCCCGCCCGTTTAGCAGACTTGATCGACAGTGAGCGATCAATGTACGCTACGTGCGCGTATCGATAATGCCTAAATAAATAACATAAGGTGCATTGAGTATGAGTAATCCAATATTTTCTCCCGGCGGAGTGCCGTCGTTCATCAAGGCTTTCACAGGAATCGCTGTCGCATCGCTGTTGGCCGCCTGCTCCGGCAGCAATGGCAATGGCAATGACCTCTTCGATAAAGTCAGCAACGATGCGGGTAGCGCCGATGTTAACCCTTTTCAGGAATTGGTCGATCAGGGTGTCACGCGCTATCTGGGTGTCTACACCCCGATGCTGTCAGAAACCGACGGTGACGTTATTGCTCACCGGTTCAGCGCCAGCGATGGCCCGATGTGCCTGCGAGGCACTGAATACGTGATGTCCACCCGAGATACCGGCTCCGAGGATCTGGTCATTTTTCTGCAGGGCGGTGGCGCCTGTTGGGACACCCTGTGTGCAGCAACAGAAACGGCCTCGCCCGGTATCCCCAAAGTCGGTATTCTGGATAGCGACATCCCCGGCAACCCCATCGCCGATATGAGTGTTGCCTATCTCCCCTACTGCGACGGCGGTGTCCATGCTTCCGATACTGAGTATGATATTGATGGCAATGGCAGTATTGAACCCGGCACCAGCGATCAGTTTCATCACGGCCTCCACAACTTGTCGGCGGCATTGGACGTTACCGTACAGGCCTTCCCAGCCCCGCGTCGAATCGTGCTGGTCGGTATAAGTGGTGGCGGATTTGGCTCCATTTTTGCGATTCCACTGGTGCGAACCTTGTACCCTGGCGTGCCCATCGATGTCGTCAACGATTCCGGCGTATCTGTCGGCCGGCCCAATGACCCGGAATTTTTTGAATCACTGTTGAGTTACTGGAACATTTCCGACTCCTTTTTACCGGCCAGCTGCCCCGATTGCATTGCTGCAGACGGTCATGGTACCGCTATCCATACCTGGGGTTTGGACCGTGATGAGAACTTGCGTATCAGCCTCCTGAGTCATAAGCAGGATGCCACTATTGCCACCTTCTTTTTCGGTGTAAGTGGCGCGGCCTGGGAGCCTGAATTGATCAGGGAAATGGCTGAAGTAGAAGCGGCTCATCCGGACCGTCTGCGCAGCTTCATCGCCAATGGCAGTGAGCATACCTTCCTCGTCGGAAGTACAGCACTTGAGGTGGATGGCATTACCGTGATGGATTGGGTAGCGGCGATGCTGGATGACTCCGCCGAGTGGACATCACGGATCGATTAAAAACGTGTATTCAACGCGCACGCAAGGCTGGCAAGCTCGCCATCTTGTGGTATGATGCGCGCCCTCTGGTGAGGTGGCCGAGCGGCCGAAGGCGCACGCCTGGAAAGTGTGTAACGGGCAACCGTTCGAGGGTTCAAATCCCTCCCTCACCGCCATATATAGAATAGAATCTCTTTATTCATAGTGTTTGCTAAATAGGGTGGTTCTATTCCCCCATCTGTTTCCCCATTTTCGTCCCCTAAAAGCGTCTCTCCGATTTCTGATTCATAGCAGTATTGGCAAACCTGTTCGCTGAGTAGACAGGCATTCAATCAAATCCGCTCGCGATGGGTCGGTGCAATAATCGCCCTGTTGACTGGCTTCGCTCTGGGCTTTTTTGTCGATCATTCGCAGGTGAGTAAAACGGTTGCCACACCATTGAGTGAAGGCATTAAGGTTTGATTAGCATGCAAGCATAAGGGCCGCTTTTCCCGTGAGGTCCTAAATCGTTCAGCAAAATAAGACAATCTACTGAATCATCCGTAGTGAAGAATTGCAAAAGGGCATGACGCTTGATGGTTGCCGTTATCTGCATCGTGACATATTCTTCAGCCACTCGGGAGCTGCTGTACCTGGCGTCGGCACAGCGTGCCTGGGTAGGGACAAACGAAAGGATTGATGCAGTGAAACAACCCATGATGCAAATAGTGAAATGTGCCGCTCTCGCCATTTCAGTCGCACTCATGTCGGTAGCGGTCCTCGCTGCCGATCGTATTGAAGGACGGGTTGAAGCAGGCGGCAGTCCGATTGCCGGGGCAGACGTGACCCTTTGGCTGGCGGGGCCGGGTGCACCCCAGAAAATCGCCGAGGCGAAGACGAATGACGATGGCAGCTACGACTTGGCGCTTGCCGACGGGAGGACCCTTGCCGGCGTGCTTTACGTCATCGCTGCGGGCGGTGAATCGAAGCTGACAGCCGGCAAGGGTCAGAATCCTGCAACCACCTTGATGGCCACGCTGGGGACCAGGCTCCCCGAACGCGTGACAATTAACGAGCTCACTACTGTGGCTTCTGCATGGACCGGTGCGCAGTTTTTGAATGGCACCGCATTGAGTGGCGATGCACTCGGACTGCGGATTGCCGCAGGAAATGTGCCAAACCTGGTGAATATTGGAACAGGTGGCCTGGGACCGGTCATCGAGGATTCGCTGAACAGTTCGGAGACCACCACATTAGCCAAGTTCAACACGCTGGCCATCCTGCTGACAGCCTGCGTCACGGAGAGACCGGGTGCATGCAACAAGCTCTTTGAGGCGGCCACACCGCCGGGCGGGGTCGCACCGGCCAACACGCTTTCCGCGGCGCAAAACATTGCCCGGTATCCGTGGCATCAGGCGGACAAGCTCTTCGGATTGCTGGACACCTTCTATCCCGTCCCAGCCGGGAAGCGGTGGCGCGAGGTGGCTCTTATCCCTTACCTCAACTTCGCACCCAGCGCGTGGACCCTGTCGCTGGTTTATTCGGGGGGAGGCTACAACGGGGTGGGCGGCATCGCCATCGACGGCGAGGGTAACATGTGGTCAGCCAACAACTTCCTGATAGGGGGACAAACCACAATTTTTGATTGGGTCGGCGGCGGAATCTCGAAGTTTGCGCCGAACGGCAAGCCGCTTTCGCCGATGATTAAAGGCTTTCGTGGCGGTGGGGTCGACAGCGCCGGATGGGGCATCGCGGTGTCCGCCGATGATAAGGTCTGGGTCACCAGCATTATCGGCAGCACCATTTCTGTGTTCGATCGTAAGACCGGGAAGCCGCTTTCGCCAGAGGACGGCTACAATTTCGACGGAACACTGGGTGCGATGCAGGGCATCATCGTCGCCCCGAATGGCGACGTATGGACACTCGACAATGAGCACAGTCAGATCGTCCATTTGCCCAAAGGTGACGCCTCGAAAGGCCGCATTTTTGGTCGAATAGTGGACAGTAAACCTGTGGACGGTACCCTCCAACTCAACAAGCCCTTCGGCCTGGCCATTGACCAGCAGGACCGAATCTGGGTCACCAATAGTGGCTCCAATACCGTGACCCGCTTTCCAGCCAGCGACCCCAGCGAGGCCGTGGAGTTTAAAGTTGGATACAGCCCGCACGCCATTGCGATCGACAGTCAGGGCAATGTCTGGGTCGCCAACTCTATCGGTCACCCTGGCGCGAGGGAGAAACTGGCATTCGTTGAGGAAAAGCTGAAAGCTAAGTTTGAGAGTGTCGAAGGTTCAATGCCGGCCGCTGAGCGCGCGGCCAAGGAGTGGATCGATCTCTGGGAAATCAGCGACAAATACCCCGGAGGCGACGTGTCAATGATCCGCCCAGACGGCAAGGTTCTGGGACCCTTTGACGCCGGTAAGACCATGAACGGGGTCTGGGGCGTTTCCATTGACGGCAATGACAATATCTGGGTCTCGAATTCCATGAGCCACAACATCACCCAGTTATGTGGTGTGCGCACCGAGACCTGCCCGCCGGGACTTAAAACAGGCGATCCAGTTTCGCCTTTGGGCGGCTACATCGGCGGCCTGCAAACCATTACAGGCATCGCTGCCGATCCCGCCGGTAACGTCTGGGTTGCCAATAGTTGGGACCAGACACTTGTCGGTTTCAAACAAGTGCCGGACGAGGCGCTGTCCACCCGGTTTGCCGCGAATACCACGGTGGTTTTCTTCGGGTTGGCCAAACCTGTGCGCACACCGTTGATAGGGCCGGCCGCAGCACAATAAATCGTCGCCCAACGAACTAAATCGCCTGTGTCGCATCGACCAGTTGAAACCGCAGGTGGAAGCGGGCTAGACCGAGGAGCTTTTCCTGGTCTAGTTTACTTCCGTTTACGCCTACGAACGGTCGTAAGAGCCTGCTATGCTTAAACTCAGATCAAAACTTAAAAGCGGACACTTGTGAAACATGGGTCTAAAGCTAAGATGAAAAGAGCAGCATTGCTATTGCCAATTGTAATCACGGCATGTACCAGCATCCCAACGGATGCTCCGATTTATTCCAAGGCACCTGATGCCAATTATGGGTTTGCAACTTTATACATCTATAGGTTAGGTAATCCTGAATCAGTTAGAACGCCCGATATTATTTTGAAAGAAAAGGTAGTGGCAAAGTTACCTACTGGTGCTTATACCTGGCTGCATGTGCCCATTGGAAAATACCCTGTCAAGATTAGATGGGGCTTTATGAATGATACTCCTGATCTTGATTTTGATATTGTCGTTGAAAATGGACAGGAATACTTCCTTAGAGTCAAAGATGAGGTAGCTATAAATTCCGAGGAAGCCATATTGTCAATAGAGTCTGGCTATGTTCTAAAGAATATGGCCGTCCAGGAACTGGAGGCATGCTGCAAGTATGTTTCACCCGCTGAGTAGCAGGCATAAAGTTAACAAGCGCACGTATTGAAGTTCTTGTTCAACACTTGAAACTCTGCATCAATCTAAGGCCCACCGATGCTAGACGTTATGTCCGCCTTTAGGAATAAAACCTCGATTAGTACCCTATAACTACCTGGAGCTTTACGACCGCAACGAGATGGGAAGGGACTAAACTTGGATTCCAGGCTGGGCTACCAAAAGGACCGCTGTCGCCTATGAAGGGACGTTATTGTGATATGGTTTTAGGTCGCTGTTTACTAGCCAACTGACTATGCTCGTGAATTTGTAGCTCGCCACCATCAGGGCTAAATGCCAGTAAGTTTGAATAAACTTGGCGTGGCATCTTGCAACGCTCGAAGTACCTCCTCGGAGTCGAACACATCCATTGCGACAGCCACGCCTCGGTGTGTCAGGGCCCCATCAGCCCACTGTATCGCAGCATATACCGGCAACCACGCCGTGGCGGCCTCGAGATCGCTAACGAGTACTTCCGCGACCTGTGTTCCAGATGG
This sequence comes from Halioglobus sp., assembly GCA_037969215.1. GTDB lineage: Bacteria > Pseudomonadota > Gammaproteobacteria > Pseudomonadales > Halieaceae > Marimicrobium. Next base: position 6,005 of record JBBKWY010000131.1, on the reverse strand, counting down.
GGTGTCCAACGACACCACTATCGCACCCCAATTTGTTGTCGGATCGGCCTCGACTGTCATTCGGCGTGCGTGCAGTGCGGCCAATACTCTCCTCACGACCGCTAGGCTGAAACTGCCAGGCGCAGGGTGAATCAAGCGAAGGAAGCGGAATAGCCACCAGGGGGGAAGCCGCTCTCCGGCGAGCGCCACAAAAGTTGAAATATCGCTTAGCTCCCCCGACTCTGCCATGGCTAGGATTTCCATCTGCGGCCAGGTGAGTACGTCGCGCGGCCCAAAGGGCTGCGGAAAAATAAACTCCCGGTGCTCACCTGCCGGGATCACTCGATGTTGCCCATTTGACAGTGCAGTGTGTTCGTAGGCAAGCTCGATGACTGCGGACAGGGACTGGGCGGCACCAGCAGCTGGATCGGCATGAGGCCCGCTTATTAGTGCTATTTCGACACCCCGAGCATTAGGATGACGCTGTATCATCGCCCTCAACAGCAGGCCCGATAGTCCGGGATAGGCTCCGGCTCCCGTCAGGATCAGGCCACCAGCTTCCATGCAGTCAACGCTCATCGCCCGCACCCGACGGTAATGTTCTTGCTCTGATGCTATGTCGAGGTATGGTATGCCGGCGTCCAAAGCAGCTTGTGCGACCTGTGCCCCCGTGCCGATATACGGACCAACACAGTTTATCACTAGTCCAGCCGAGGCCATGGCATCGCGCAGTGACTCGTCGTGAGTAATATCGAGTTGACAGGTAGTGAGGCCCCCGACCGACCGTTTCAGATCAGCCAACCTGTCTGCACTCCGGCCAGCCGCCACCACATTAAAGCGTGCCGCTGTGCACAGGCCGCGAGTGATGGCCGCACCAGCCTCGCCATATGCCCCAAGGACCAGGACTGTGTGCTTGACTGACGCTGTATTCATTGAGTATGTCATGTTGCGTGTGAGATTTTTTAGCCTATCTAATTGGTCGACTTTGAATAGTCTCTATTACTATACTTAATTTTCATGCGTCAACTGGATACAAATAGCATGTCTCAGGAAAAAGAATTTACACCGGCGCTTGGTATCGGCAACTCGGCGCTTACTCCCCTGTACGACTCTGTCATTGGGTTACTTACTCGCGAGAACACTTGGCGCAGTGCATTGCTAACCCATATTTCGCCTAAGCCCGGTGATCGAATTTTGGATGTGGGGTGTGGAACAGGGTCACTGGCAATAGGAATAAAGCTATTGTGTGGTGAAAGCGAAGTAATCGGCATAGATCCCGATAAGGAAATCCTGATGCGGGCGGAGGCAAAATCTAAGAAAAATTCCGCCAATATTTCTTTTCACCAAGGCTTTTTAACCACCGAACGCGCCACCGAATTGGGTCTTTTTTCAACGGTAGTTTCGAGTTTGGTTTTTCATCAAACGTCTATCGAGGAAAAGCGCAATATACTTGTCGCAATTTCCAAGCTACTCCAACCGCATGGCCGGCTTTGTATAGCCGACTATGGATTACAGCGCACCAAGCTTATGAGGACACTTTTTCGTAAAACGGTTCAGGCCATTGACGGCCGAAGGGATACCCAGCCAAATGCAGATGGATGCATGCCCAAGTTAATAGAGGAAGCCGGCTTCATCAATGTTTCTGAGGCTCAGGTAATTTCTACTCTTACTGGCTCTATCTCCATCTATACAGCAAACCTAGCTCGATAACTCTGTTTATGCGTAACAGATGAGGGTATCTCAACGCGCTTATGTCCTTTCATAGCACAGAACGGCACCACCCCAGAAGGCCCAAATACCCAATACCGGAATGTCCCTTGTGAGGTGGCAAGGGAATTCCGCCAGTTATGTATCAGGAACACGGCTACGACCGCTTTCGCCCGGATAGCGGTCGTAGGAGCGTTAGGTTTTGGAGCTTGATTTTCGACCCTAACCACCTCCAAACGGACATAAAAAACCCCGAACTAGCCGGGGTTCAGTGTGCCGGAAAAAGGCTTCAGTTAGTGGAGCTAACTTGAGCCTCAGAGGACTGATTGCGCAGTACCTCAGCCAGGGCCATTTCCATTTGCAACATGCGTCCATCCTGCTTGGTGAGGGCTTCGCGTAATGCTGCAATCTCCGCATCCTTCTCAGCCATCTTTATCTGCTGCTCAGTCGCCTTGATTTTTTCTTCCTTCACTACCGTGGTCAACACCGCCACAATGTCCATCGGCGACAGCGACTTGTGGTCGTTTGTCGCTACCAGCTCGGGCACATCTTCAGCAATAAAGCCGACGTACTCTTCGTCCCGTGAGTTCTTATAGACATAGCGTACTGGCGATAATGCTTCCAGCGCAGCATTCGCATCCTCAGTGCTCAGGGCTTTGATATTGTCCTTCAGTTCGCGCGAGGAGGCGTTCGTCCAAACACCGCCCGTCGTCAGGTGCGCGCCATTCCACACGGCAATGGTGTCGCCTCCGGGGATGTTCTTCGTGCCGATGCCCAGCTTGTTGGCGCTGGGGGAGGAGCTGAACTGACCATAGATCAGTGGGGTTGCCTGATTGTTGGTGATGTACAGTGTATTGCTGCCTGTCTCAGCATAGCCTGCGTTCCAGCCAAGGAAGACATTGTTGCTGCCGGTCTTGTTGCTATAACCGGCGGTGTTGCCAATGGCCATATTGTTCGAGCCGGTGGTGGTGTTGTACAGCGTGGCAAACCCCTGTGCCGAATTGCCGTTGCCGGTGGTAATGGAATACAACGACTTTCCGCCCACACCATTGTTCCATTTGCCGGAGATATTGCCGTACATCGAGGTAGAACCCACTGCAGTGTTGAGTTTGCCGATGGTGTTTTTATACAGTGCGGCCTCTCCCATCGCCGCATTGGAGCTGCCGGTAGTATTGGCATACAGGGCGCTGTAACCCACGGCAGCGTTGTCGCTGCCTTCTGTGTTGAAAAAAAGTGCTTGAGCACCATTGGCTGTATTGTCGCTACCGGTGGTGTTGTTAATGAGCGAACTGGTGCCACTGGCTGTGTTGGCGCTGCCGGTGGTGTTTCTCTTCAGTGACCCGTAGCCACTGGCCGTGTTGGATACGCCGATGGTATTGTGCTCGAGCGAATAAGCGCCACTGGCCGTGTTGAAGCTGCCGGTGGCGTTTTCAGAAAGTGAATCAAGGCCACTTGCCGTGTTGTACTGGCCGGTGGTATTTTTATTCAGTGACTCATAGCCACTGGCCGTGTTGAAAGAACCCGTGGTATTGGCCTGGAGCGAGAGATGGCCAATGGCCGTGTTGAACCCCCCGGTGGTGTTGAACTGGAGCGAAGAAAAGCCACTGGCCGTGTTCCTTAAACCTGTGGTGTTGGAACTGAGCGAATAAGCGCCATTGGCCGTGTTGAAGGTGCCGGTGGTGTTGTCACGAAGCGATTCAAAGCCACTGGCCGTGTTTTTGCTGCCGGTGGTGTTGAGGCGCAATGAAAAAGAGCCACTGGCCGTGTTGAAGCTGCCGGTGGTGTTGTCACGAAGCGAATTATTACCAGTGGCTGTGTTGTGTTCGCCATCGGTGTTGGATAAAAGCGAAGCATAGCCACTGGCCGTGTTTCTTTCGCCGAAGGTGTTTGATACGAGCGCTCGATAGCCGCTGGCTGTGTTGAAGCTGCCTTCGGTGTTGCGAAGCAGGGATTGAGTGCCAAACGCCGAGTTAAAGTCTCCGGTAGTTACATCATCAAGCGCCCCGTCGCCAAACTTTGTATTACCTGTCTGGGCCAAAGACTGAGTGGCACCCACTGCGAGGGCGCTGATCAACGCGAGGACAGTTGTTGTTCGCTTTTTGTCGTTTGTATTCATAACCAACTTCCTATTATTTCGTTTTTTTTGAAAATCGTGTTTGGTGAATCTACCCGACTGTAATAAGGGCTCACCTTTACTATTTTTTCCAGATAAATACAGCCCTACCGGAGACAGTCCATGTCACAGCCCGGAACGATTTGAGCAATAGCTCTTCTATAGACAAGAGAAGGCGAGCGTTTTACTGCGAAACGAATAGCAAAGGGAGATAAGGCTACTGCGGCCCCTTGCTTGTTATCCATTGTTCGACGGTATACGTCGTGCATTGACAGTAGCATACTTCGCGCTAGAGCCTAGGTGTACCAATGAAATGAACGGCTGCGGTAAATGGTGCTTCCTAATTTTGGTGGATGTGTGAAGAATCCTGACAGATACCGCCGTCACCGCTAAAGACCGTTGTGAGGTGGTTAGAGTCGAAAATCACCTCTCGAAAGGTCGCTATCCGACGACCGCTATACGACCGCTGAGGCCCGCTACCGACTCAAAAGCGACATTCCTAGACCGCTGCGGTACCATTAACACCAGTTAATGATAAGCGAGAGTCGCTATGAACTGGGAAGCTGTTGGAGCAGGGGCTGAATTGCTCGCCGCCGTTGGTGGTTTGGTAGCGGTTATTTATCTTGCGATCCAAATTAAACTGAATACGAGGGCGGTGCGGTCTGCAAGCATTGATTCATGGGTTTCAGCTATCTCACTTGGCAACGCCGCTCTGGCGCCTACAGATGAATTTATCGAGAAAGCCAAAGAAGATTACGACGAACTGGATGCACACCAGCGCATTCTTTTTCATAGAGCATTAGCGCAGAATATGAACGCTATAGAGGCCTTATTTTTTCATCACACTAACGGGGTTGTGGATGAGATATTTCTGGAATCCAAGATGAAAGCGCTGCAACCACTATTCCAGGCACCTGGAGTGCGCAAGTGGTGGTCAGAGCGAGGGATAAATTATTATGACCCGCGTTTCATTAAGCATTTGGAAGCCCTGATTAACCTATCGTGATTGACCGGAGTTGGCACTTTGCGGCCCCCTGATCCGCTGTATTTGACTGGTTTCTAACGACCGCCTTGAGGTGTTTAGAGTCGAAAATCAACTGTCGAAAGCCCCTCATCCGACGACCGCAATCCTACCTAGGAGCGGTCATAGCTAGGTCTGAGGCGGGAATTAATGGCTTTGCCTAACAGCGGTCTTTAGCGGCACTGGCAAGCCCCTGGTATTGTAGATACCTGATAGCGTTACAATTGACGCAAACAGAAGGTATTTATTGTCAGCGGCAAACGCAATACAGCAGAATTCAAGATTGAAGCGGTAAAGCAAATCACTGATCGTGGTTACAAGATCGGTGAGGTGGCCAAGAGACTGGGGGTGACCGCCAAGAGCTTGCACGACTGGACCAAGGAACGAGATATATTAAGGGAAGCCGCAGTGTATTTCGTAGGCGAGTCAAAGAAAAACACACGTTCATAAAGGCAAGACTCAAACCGTCTCCAGTCGTAACCATGTGCCGAATATTGGAGATTCACCCCTGAGGATTCTACGCCTGGCTCAAAAAAACCGAAAGAAAACGGGCCATCGGGGCAAGCGCCTGGTGGGGTAGATTAAACAATTCTGAATCGAAAGTGGGTTTTCCTATGGTTATCGAAACATCACACTGAACATGAGAGATCACGGGGAAACCTGTGGCAACAACGGTGGAGTATCGCCCGTCGAGTTCGAAAAGCAGTATTATGAGAAGCTATCAAGTGTGTAGGAAACTAGGGGCTTGCCAGGTCGATACCCCCGATCACACAATCACGAATGGTCGCAGAGATCGGATCGTCGGCAGTGAGATCAATCCGGTGTCCAGCGTGTAATCCAATACTATTTCATCGAACATCAGGCCCGCGAGGAGACGAACGCCATTCGTGCTGTTTATGTCTGGGACGGATTGTTCAGCCTGAGTGGCATTAACAGCAGTGCTCCGAGAAACACAGCAATGGAGAAAATCAGCAGCGCGAACGTGTAGTCTCCATGCGTATCAACGAGCCGGCCAATGAGCGTGAAGCCGGGCACGATGCAGACGGTAAGTAGCGGCCCCATGAGACCCATGGCCTTGCCGAAGCTGATAAGGCCGAAAATTTGCGCCATCATCGCTCCCCAGACCGGCACCATGCCGCCGGCAGCGAAGCCTATTGCGCTGGCTGCGACGAGGAGAATGCTGAA
>JBBKWY010000130.1:0-87951 GCA_037969215.1 Halioglobus sp. | reverse complement strand
GCAGTACAGCCGTAACAATGTTCAGCAACGCTAATGGGATTCTCGTTTAGATCTTCCAGCAAAAGATCACGTAAATGCCGGTGCTCCCCCCCTACCAACGGCAGGGCAAGCTGCTGATTGAAATCACAGTCGAACAGTAATCCTTGCCAGTCCACGCTCACCTGTGAGCGACACATCACCTGTTCCAGATTACTTTGTTGGTAATTGTTTTTTAGCAGCTGCATATAGCTGCCAAACTGGCCTTTGGACACCAGCGTAGACCCAAAGCGTTTGATGGGCATATTAGCCAATGTATACAATTCGTTGAACTCAATGCCAAAATGATGATGAAGTTCGCGTTTATAGTCTGCTTCCAGCGCTTTTTGATCCGGTGGCATCGACGGCCCCTGCGGGTTGTAAACCAGGTTCAGGGCCAAATCACCACCTGATCGTCCATAACCAAGCGCGTTGAGCTGTTGCAGGCCGGCAATACTTTTATCAAATACACCTTCGCCACGCTGTTTGTCCACATTTTCCAGTGAGTAGCACGGCATTGATGCCACCACCTCAACTTTTTGTGCCGCAAGAAACTCTCCCAGATCTTCCTGTCCAGGCTCGAAAAGAATGGTCAAATTACATCGGTCGATGACATGCACACCCGCAGCACGGGCTTCGACAACCAGGTAACGAAACAGTTCGTGAATTTCCGGTGCGCCGCCCGTCAGATCCAGAGTTTTTATATTGCGCGCCTTCAGTACCGGCAGAATCAGCTCCAGTGTCTCCCGGTCCATCATCTCTGTTCGATCCGGGCTCGCATTGACATGGCAGTGCAGACAGCGCTGATTGCATTTGTAGCCGAGACTAACCTGCAACGTCTCCAGAGCTTTTCTCGCTATCGGAGGAAAGTCAGTCACTTCCAGTAAAGGTAGGGTTGCACGCATTATTTTCTCCAGTGTGCGCTAGCAGAAAGTTGGGATTTGTAACTTGGTCGCACCCGGAGGATTATTTCTTACAACATCGCCAAACAAAAAATTAGTGAGCGGCTAACGTGTGGTGTCACTGGTGCCGTGAGCACCTTCACTACTACCCTCTTCTGCCGAATCTTTGGCATAGGTAGTGGCAATGCCGCGCAATGTGCCCATTTGCTTGCCAAAGTTACGGCAACCAGAGCACATCATCACGTGGAGTTTAAGCACAGCTCTCTCTTGCAGAGACACCTCGCGATCCATGGCCTCCGATAACAGGCGAGTAGCTTGTTGGCAATTCATCATCATCGTTCACCTTCATTAAACCAGTGATTTTCCAGGCACTCGCGCAGTCGCAAACGCGCACGGTACAACAGGACATACAAATTGCTGGAGGTAATATCCAGCGTTTCACAAATCTCTGCGGTTTCAAGCTCCAAAAACTCGCGCATCATAAACAATCGGGCCTGATTTTCTGGGAGATGGCTCAAACAGGTTTCGAAAACCCGCCAGAAGTGTTCATTTTTCACGGAATCCATCGGCTGAGACCACGCGGTGGGACGCTCATCCACCGCCCAGAACCCTTTCTTGTCGAACAAACTGTTGATGTCGTCGTCTTCATCGTCGTCGCTGAGGAGACTGCTGGCATCGACCGTGCGCTGCCGCTTTCGGTGCAGGTCTGCAATTTTGTTTTTGAGTATCGCAAATACCCATGTCTTCAGGGCCGATCGCCTGCCAAAGGACGCGGCATTTTTCAGCGCGCCTATGAGTGCTTCCTGCACGGCATCTTCGGCCAATGCCACGTCTGGCAGCTGCAACCGGGCAAACTTCAGCATCTGCGCGCGCAATTCCTCGAGAAATGCGGGGTCAGTTAAATGGCTGGCGGCCGGGCTATTCGACTCTGACACTGACGTCGGCTCAGTATTCATGTGGTTTAGTTCCGCTCAATTTCATTTCGGGCAGCGCTATAGGATGCCACGCAGTAAGGCACCGCAAAGTTCATTAATACCTGCGCCCAGGCGATCTCTAATCCACCAAGAAAAGCTGAGCCCTGATTGATCATATTCAAGAATGTGCCCACCACCAGGGAGACACGCAGAGCATTGACTACGATACGACGCTTTATCAGTATCGTCCAAAACGTGAGCATAGCAATATTCGTCCGATCTGGAGGTGGCTTACACTATATTGTGTCTGACTGACCTTGGCGATTCTTACAACGAATCGCAATAATTTTTACCGAGGAGCCCCCGAATGCCTGCTCGCCGCCTGGGCGCAACGGTCTGATTCGGCGTTATTTAATCCCTGGAAGATCAAACCCTCGGTGACGATCTGTAGCCTAAGAGAGTTGGCGAACTGCAATCTCAGGTAGACACGCCTGACGGGGCGAGTTGACGAGCTCTCCTGCTTGTGATTTGATGCATCCCTACTAGCGGATAGTTTGTTTATCCACTAAGCGGGGAAACAAGGCTCCATAGTGTACCTGTCACGCTTTTCCTTCAGAGTCGCCCCCCAGACCCTGGCAACTTTGCACCAGCAGCACAGGAGTAAGAGCTATGACAGCCGTTAGCGCAGTGAACACACAAGCCGAGACTCAAGCAGCAGACACCATTAAGCCGCGGCGTATGGGGTTCGATATGTCCCAGCTCCAGACCAAGTACTTCTTTCGTGGCAATCCTATCCTCAGCACGCTGATGTACGCCTTGTCGGCGTCCTTTCCCGATGGCGAGCGCTTCTTTATCGACACGGTACGCCACTATCAGAAGGATATCGATGACCCGGTTCTGCTGGCGCAGATTCGTGGCTTCATCGGCCAAGAGGCGCACCATAGCCGTATCCATGAGGACTTCAACATGCAGGCAGAAAGCCTCGGCATGGCCATGGATAACGTCCAGAAGCGCTTCAAGAAACGCATCGACACCGCCAGACGCAGGCTGGATCCAGGGCGCCAACTGGCGGTAACCGCAGCACTGGAACACATAACCGCCACCCTCGCCCAGTGGACACTGGAAAACCCCGAAGTCGGCATGGGCGGCGGCAACCACTCGCCACTGCGCGAGATGCTGGTCTGGCATGCCATGGAAGAGATTGAGCACAAGGCAGTGGCCTTTGATGTTTACCGCGCCACTGTCAATAAAGAGAAGCAGCGCATCGTGGTCGCCAAAATTATCTTTCGCACGTTCTGGATACAGATGGCTATCGGCCAGCTCATGCTGTTGTGGCGCGATCGAAAAATCCCCTCACTGCAACATATCCGCGAGGCCTGGAGCTTCATGTGGGGCAAAGGCGGCTTCAGAAGCTGGTCGGCACCGGAATTCAAACGCTACCTGAAGCCCGGTTTTCACCCCAACGATATAGACCAGCGCTACCTGATCGAGCAGTGGCAGGACACCTACCCCGAAGTTGCCGCACTGCAGGTAGGATAGAATCAAGTGCCACGGGCTCGACCAGATACTCTCAAACCTCACTGCGGAACCGGATACCCGCTCAGCCCTGTCGGAGCACACCAAGGCCGCCACTTTTTGGGCAGGTGATACAGTTCGAGCCGGCCTCCCATTTTAGTAAAAACGCTTATCTGCAAAGTACTGCAGCGGCCACTTTCCCGTCACTACCATGAACGCCTACTATCTGGCACCCCCGCGTACCTACGGGGGTTACCCTGAGATACGATTTCTAGCGGCGCAAATAGGAATACTACGACCGAGTCTGTAAACTTCATGAATATCGGCAAAGGCCTGTTCCTGAGGAGTCCCCATGAGTGAAGCTATAGCCCGTCAGACACATTACCGAGCCTGCCACCTGTGCGAGGCCATCTGTGGACTCGTGATAGAAACCGAGGGTGCAGAGATTGTCTCTATCAAGGGCGACAAGGCCGACCCGCTGAGCCGTGGCCACATCTGCCCCAAGGCCATTGCCCTGAAGGATTTGCACAGTGACCCGGACCGCCTGAGGGCGCCCGTCAAACGAGTGCGCGGCGACGACGATAAGGACAGCTGGCAGGAGATCAGCTGGGACGAAGCACTGGATACCACCGCGACCCGACTGGCGCAAGTTATCACTGAGCACGGGGTCAACGCCGTGGGCATCTACATGGGCAACCCCTCGGTGCACAATTACGGCATGATGACTCATCAGAGCAATCTGTTTCAGCATATTCGCAGCGACAACCGGTTTTCTGCGACCAGCGTGGACCAACTGCCCCACCACCTCACCTCGCTGTGGCTGTACGGGCACAAGTTACTGATTCCCGTGCCCGACGTGGACAACACCGACTACCTGCTGATGCTCGGCGCCAACCCGCTGGCTTCAAATGGCAGTATCTGGACCGTACCGGATGTTAAAAAACGCCTGAAGGGACTGACAGAGCGCGATGGCAAGCTGGTGGTTATCGATCCACGCAGGTCAGAGACCGCCGCCATCGCCAGCGAACACCTGTTCATCCGCCCGGGTACCGACGCCCTGTTCCTGCTGGCATTGCTCAACACCATCTTCAGCGAAAACCTTGGCAAACCCGGCGCGCTGGCCGCGTTCACCAGTGGACTGGAGGACGTGGCGACAGCGATCAAGGCGTTTACACCGGAATTGGCCGCCGCGCATACCGGTATAGAGGCAGATACGATCCGGCGTGTCGCCAGAGAGTTTGCCGCGGCAGAGAAGGCCGTGTGTTACGGCCGTATGGGCGTCTCTACGCAAGCGTTCGGCGCCCTGTGCCAGTGGGTGATCCAGCTGATCAACATTGTTACCGGCAACCTGGACAAGCCCGGCGGCAGCCTGTTTGCCAGCCCCGCCGTAGATACCCTCAAAACCAGCAGTCCCGGCGGCCACGGCCGCCACTTGAGCCGCGTGCGCAAGCTGCCCGAGTTTGACCGGGAACTGCCCGCCGCCTGCCTGGCAGAGGAAATCAGCACCCCCGGTGAAGGGCAGATCCGCGCGCTGTTCACCGGCGCCGGCAACCCGGTGCTATCCACCCCCAACGGGCGGCGACTGGACAGCGCAATGGAGACACTGGAGTTCATGGTGTCGCTGGATCCGTACCTCAACGAAACCACACGTCACGCAGACATTATTTTGCCGCCGACCTCGGCGCTGGAACACGATCACTACGATATCAGCTTCCATGTCTTTGCCGTGCGCAATACGGCGCGCTACAACGAGGCCGTGTTCGACAAACCACAGGGCAGCCTGCACGATTGGGAAATATTTAACCAGCTGGGCAACCGGGTCGCCAAACTTCTGGATAAACCAGAGCAGCCTGCCGTTGCGCCGCATGAAATCATCGACATCGGCCTGCAGATGGGCGCTCATGGACCAGAGGGCTTGTCGCTGGAAAAGCTGCGCCAGAACCCCTCTGGCATTGACCTGGGCCCACTGCGATCGCAACTGCCGGAGCGTCTCGCGACGCCACAAAAAACAATTCGTTGCGACACTCCACAAGCGATGACCGACCTGCACAGGCTATTCGCACAATTCCAACAGCCCGACGCCACCGAGTTGCGACTGATCGGCCGCCGTCATGTGCGCTCCAATAATTCCTGGATGCACAACTACCACCGCCTGATGAAGGGTCGCGATCGCTGCACGCTGATGATGCACCCTGACGATATGGCAAACCAGGGCATAGAGCCCGGTGCCCGGGCGACACTATCGTCCAGGGTGGGCTCGGTTGACGTGGCCGTGGAGGCATCCGTCGACATGATGCCCGGCGTGGTCAGCCTACCCCACGGTTTTGGCCACGACCGACCAGGCATCCGTATGCAAACGGCTGTCACCCACGCGGGCGTGAGTTGCAATGACGTCACCGATGAACAATATCTGGATGTGCTATCAGGTAACGCGGCGGTCAATGGCGTACCTGTCACCGTCCGCCCCGCCTGATGCTGGCTGTCGGCAACCCGTTATGATGAAAAAAATTCTCCTCGCAGTGCTGGCGTTTCTGGTCGTCGCAACGATCCTTGGCCGCTTGGTGCTACCAGGGCTACTTGAAAGCGCCATGAACGTGGTCGAAGAGCATGAGCCGTACTCGATATCTGACCAGGCGCAGCAGCTTCACGACTCGCTATTTGTTGTTGATCTGCACAGCGACTCACTGCTGTGGGATCGCAATCTCAGCGAGCAATCTACTCGCGGCCAAGTCGACCTGCCGCGCATGCGTCAGGGCAACGTCGCCATACAGGTTTTTTCAGCGACAACCAAAAGTCCCACCGGCCAAAATTACGAGAGCAACACGGCGGGCACAGATACCATTACCTCGCTGGCCGTTGTAAGCGGCTGGCCCAGCGCTACCTGGGATTCCCTGTTTGCACGGGCGCAGTACCAGCTCGATAAACTGCACTCACTGGTGGAGACCAATAAACCTGCACTTATTTTCATTCGACGCAAAGCGGATCTTGAATCGCTGGTGACCGCCAGACAATCAGATCGCAACGTGGTGGGCGCCATGTACCTGATTGAAGGCGCCCACCCGCTGGAGGGTAACGTCAACAATCTCGACAAATTGCAGGCGCAGGGCCTTCAGTTTGTCGGCTTGACGCATTTCTTCGACAACGAACTGGGGGGCTCTCTGCACGGTATTAGCGGTGAGGGACTCACCGATTTTGGCCGCAGCGTGATTACTCGCGCGGATCAACTCAACATGACGATTGATATTGCGCATGCGTCGCCACAGATGGTACGTGACGTGCTGAAGCTCTCATCACGCCCCGTGATTCTCTCTCACGGCGGCTTTAAAGGGCACTGCGATTCAGCGCGCAATCTGGACGACGATCTGATGCAACAGGTCGCTGATACTGGCGGCATCATCGGTGTCGGCTATTGGGATGCAACTGCCTGCGATTACACCCCTGCGGGCATCGCAAAGTCCATTCGCTATGGCATTGAACTGATGGGACTGGAGCATATTGCGCTCGGCTCGGATTACGATGGCGCGGTGACCACAACGCTCGACACCTCGGAACTGGCGGCACTGACACAAGCCATGCTCGACCAGAACTTTACCGAGGCGGAAATTCGCGCGGTAATGGGCGGCAATATGCTGCGCTTCTTGCGCGAGCAGCTACCCGACTAGGTGGGTACCTGGCGCCAAAGCATACCCGCAGCAACGCCGCCTCTGCTTTATCATATGTGCTAAGCTCCCACGGAAGAAAACTGGGAATAAATCTTATGAAAAAATCTACCGCGTTACTTGGCATGATCGTCTTGTTGTCGCAGTCGCCTGCGAACGCCGCCGGCTGGCTTGACCAAGCCAAAGCTGTAATGGATGCCACCACGGACAGTAAAGACCAGAGCGAAAGCACGAATTCATTAACGGCCTTGTCGACCGCAGATATCAGTGCGGGCTTGAAAGATGCGCTGCGCATCGGTATCGATAACGTGGTCACCCAACTGGGCCAGCCGGGTGGATTCAATCAGGATCCGGCGATTCACATTCCATTGCCCGGACAGCTGGAGACGGTTCAAAAATGGCTGGACAAGGCTGGCATGGGAGCCAGTTTTGAAGATCTGGACTCCAGATTAAATCAGGCCGCAGAAGCGGCGACTCCAAAAGCCAAGCAATTGTTTCTGGATGCTATTTCCGAAATGAGTATCGATGATGCCAGAAAAATATTAAACGGTCCGGATGACTCTGCGACAACCTACTTCAGGGAAAAAATGAGCGCGCCACTGGCTAAAGAAATGAGCCCCGTGATTGACGCGAGCTTGAGTGAAGTAGGCGCCGTACAACAATATGACACCATTATGGATGAATACAAAACCATCCCGTTCGTGCCAGATGCCAAAGCCAACTTGACACAATACACGGTGGAAAAAGGTCTGGATGGAATCTTCTACTACCTCGGCCAACAGGAGGCGGCAATTCGACAGGATCCGGTCAAACAAACTACCGCCCTGCTGAAAAAAGTCTTCGGGCAGTAGTAATCTAGACAGGGGGCAGAGGCCTTAACTCTACCCCCTCAACGCGGCCCCTTTACGCTTCTTAACCAGACCCCTTAACTCCCACGTCTTAACGCCTCAATCACTCTGTGATTTACAATGTAATACATTTGTTGACATTTGTATTACATAATATTTATGATGGCCCTCATCAAAGATGCTCGCAGCGCCTGTCAAAAGACGCATTCGCTGGCCGTAAGCAATCTGGAGTAAGACCACTATGAAAACCGGAAAGACCATACACGGTAGCGTCAATCTTGCCTTCGACGCGGTAGATGCTGTAACGCATATCGTCGAGGGCATGTATCGCAATATCGCGGCCACCCCCTGGCCTCTGGGTGAAGCTCCCCAGGGTCGCGCGAGAGGCATTGCTGGCCTCGTGCATGAATCCATCAGACGGGTAAATGGCGTGGCGCGCAGTACCTCCGATAGACTACTGGGGCCCCTATCACCCAACCTCGACCGCGCGCTGGCACCAGGTCCGCACCGGGAAGCTGTCATCGCTGCGCTGAATGGCGTCTGTGGCGATCACCTCGCAAAGAGCGACAATACCCTCGCCATTCCGATGCGACTCCGTGTGCTGCTACCACTGCCGGCTGCGATCGAGGCGCCAGACACTGTGAGCGCAATCCAGGAGCAACCCTCAGTCGAGCGGGCAATACCCTTCGCCAACTTGTTTGAGGTCAATAAACGCTCGGTTGAAGTTTACCCGCAGAATCACGCCTTCCAGGAGGCTGGGTTTTCCCCGGGCAGACGCCTTTTGATTCTGGCACACGGCCTGTGTATGAACGATCGCGAATGGACCTCTCACCAGCACAATCATGCCGAGGCACTGGCCGAATCGAACGACTACACGCCCGTGTATGTGCTGTACAACTCTGGCCGCAATGTTTCAACCAATGGGCGCGAACTCTGCGACCAGATATCTGGCTTGGTGGATACATGGCCGGTCCCCGTCGACTCGATCACTTTTATCGGTTTCAGCATGGGCGGACTGCTTGCGCGCAGCGCTATGCAAATCGCCAAGGCAGAAGGTCACTCCTGGCTCGGCAAAGTCGACAAAGCGGTCTATGTCGGCACCCCGCATCATGGCGCAGTCATGGAACGCGGTGGTTATTGGCTGCAGAAGAGCCTTACCTACAGCCCCTATACGGCACCACTCTCGGCGCTGGGCCGAATTCGCAGTGCTGGCATCACCGACCTGCGCCATGGCAATGTGTGTGATGAGGACTGGCAGTGCCACGACGAACACGAAGACAATGCCGACCATCGCAAGCCGACGCCGCTGGAAAACGGCATTGCGCACTACGCAATCGCGGCGACTTTATCGGCGCGTCCCGGGGAGCGGATTGGAAAGTTGCTGGGCGATGGCCTGGTACACCCGTCCAGCGCAACGGGTCGACACAGCAATAGGGACTTCCATTTGGACTTCCCGGAAGGCCACACCAAAATTCTCTACGATGTGGGACATTTGGCAATGCTCCACGACTCGCGCGTACTGGAGCAGTTAAAGAACTGGCTTGATTAACCCCTCGGCCCTCAGGCTCGCTGATAAACCCAGCGATCCGCGGGCTCCGTACCCGGCTCATATTCAACGGTTTGCACATCAAACCATATCGGCAGCAAATAGCGCACATAAAATGCCCGCGTGGTAGAGGTGCCAATGACAATATCGTCGTAATCCTTTATCTCCAGGCGATCATCTTTCTTTGCCCACTGTGCACACTGCTCTCGAACATCATCGACTTCAGCGCGAGTATCAAAGATAAAGCCCAGATGATCGAGCCCTGGCGACTGTATGCATGTCTCCTGCTCCGATAACAGCAGGAACTGACTGGTATGTTCATCGGTACGCAATACCAGCCCGGGCGTTTCCATCACAGGCACCGGCAGCGGTATAGCTTCAAAGCCGAACACCTCGCTGTAAAAAGCACAGATTGCATCCTGATCTTTTTCCAGTGTACCGAGTGGCAGGGTCAGCTCCATGTGGTTAAGTCGAAATGCGGGCATCGTAAATCCTTATTGAATTATGTTTGTGGACAAAGTTTACAACATGTTCGCCCTTTTGCGATGTTACAGATTGACCATTGACCGGGCCATAACCTCGCGGACTCGCTCGAGAAATTTTTCTGGAACAGCAATCACGCGCTTATCTTGATAGTCAAAGAAAAGCAGCGTGGTGACCACCCGGGCCATCTCATTGCTCTTGGAGACGTTTAATATGCGATAGATAAACTCGAAACTCTTTTCTGTAAAGTTATCGGCCGCCAATTCGATATTTAGCAGGTCGGCGTATTCTGCCTCTGCAAGATACTGCACCTCGGAATGCGCCATGATCAATCCGGCATCTTCAAAGGCGGTGGCATCAGCGAAACCCAGATGCTTGATGAATCGCAACTGAGCTTCCATAACGATAGGAAGTACACGGTCTGCACCCAGGTGATTTGCTGAATTCACGTCGGAATAGAGCACACTGTATTCCATCGAGAAGACAAAATACTCAGGTACGGCAATCGTTTTTCTGCTCATTGGGGTTCCTGGCAAACTAGCCTACCTCGAACAACATCAGGTAGTGAGGGATTTCAGATTTTGCCGATGGTAATTGACGGTGGGCCGCATGAAACAAGGCAAGGCCACAGTATGGTGGATACCCGATAACGATTCAACTCAACGTAAAAAGCCGCCCCCGATGGAGGGCGGCCTTGGCTAGCGGTTACAGCACCTGAATGACAGGCCTGCTGTTTTCATAATCCCGCAGGACTACTCGCGACCAGCAGCCACTTTCTTCATGCCCTCCTTAAGTTTCTCAACCTCCTCGGGGGACAACTCTGGTCGATCCACCGTAATCGTCAGCTTGTTCAACTCAGCTGTGAGCGGGAACGGTGGCGTGTAATCCGCGTCGTTCACACCGGTGATGGTATCGGAACCAATATCAAAGGATTCGTCCCATTGCAGGATAATCGGGATTGTCTTCTCCATTTTCTGAGTCTGCACTTCTTTGCCGTCTACCTTCAGCGTGCCAATGCCTGACCGACCGATACCGGTAAAGTTGTTGTAGGCCATTGTACCTATGCCAAGACCGTCATACGTGAATACGAACTCAACGGTATGCTTGCCGGGCGTCAGCGCTGTTGAGCCCTCCCACTTGATTCGTTCAAGATCGACGATGTTCCACAGGAATACCGGTTTGCCCTTCAACAGGTAAAAACCCCAACCGCCGAAACGCCCGCCGGAAGTCACGATCATGCCCTCAGCACCACCTTCGGGCACCGTGATATCCGCACTGACAGTATAGGAAGTATCAAGTAAATACGGTGCATCTCCCTGAGGCAGTCCTATCATTGGCCGTGTATAGACGTACTCCGTGCGCCCCGCGGTCAGGCTCGGACGAGGAGCCGCGACCCTCGCGCCCACTGATGCATCCAGCGGTAGCACCTGATACTTTTCAGCCTCCGCGAGGAACATCGCCCGCAGCTGTGACACTTTGTCCGGGTGCTGCGCGGCGACATCTTCAGATTGGTTCCAACTACTGCTGAAGTCGTAGAGTTGAAAGACCTGATTATTCAGCGGGTCAGAGTTAGCCGGTTGAAACGCCTGCCAGGGCGCGCGGTTGGCCTTGGTGCTCAGTAACCAGCCATCGTGGTAGAGGGCCCACTGCCCCATCATTTCGAAATATTGGGTGACGTGCCGGGAGGACGCGCCTGCATTTTTCGCGTCGAACGTGTACGCAAAACTGGTGCCCTCGATCGGCTTTTGCTTGATGCCATCGACCACCTCGGGCGCGGGGATACCGGTAACTTCCAGGATCGTAGGCACAATGTCGATCACATGCATGAACTGCTCGCGCAATGCGCCTTTATCTTTGATGACCTTCGGCCAGGACACCACCATATTCTGGTTGATACCGCCCAGTCGCGATGCGTTCTGCTTGAACCAGTCGAAGGGGGTATCAAAAGCCCAGGCCCAGCCGGCTGACATGTGATTGTAGGTCTCCTCGGTGCCCCAGACGTCATACCATTGCATCTGCACATCGACGGGCGGCGCAACCCCATTGAAAAATGCGACCTCGTTAAAGGTGCCCAATGGACCGCCTTCGCCGCTGGTGCCGTTATCACCGTTCTGGTAGATAATCAGTGTGTTGTCGAGCTTACCCATATCCTCGAACGCCTGAATTACACGGCCCATTTCGTAATCGTTGTAGGCCACATAGGCGGCGAACACGTTCACCTGGCGAATGAAAAGCTTTTTTGCCTCCGGCGTAAGCTCGTCCCATGGCGTGAGGAGATCGTCAGGCCAGGGGGTCAACTCCAGACCTTCGGGAATCACCCCGAGCTTCTGTTGATTTTCGAAGATCGTTTCACGCAACTGCTCGTAACCGTCATCGAAAAGGTGCATTGCCTCAATCTTGTCCACCCATTCTTTCGTCGGATGGTGGGGTGCGTGCGACGCGCCCGGCACGTAATAGACAAAGATCGGCTGATCGGGATCAGTCTGGTGAATTCGATACATCCAGTCGATAGCGTCATCGGCCATCGCCGTGATCAGGTTCCAGCTGCCGGGTTCCTTGCCGTTGAAGGGGTAAATTTGCGTGGTATTGCGAAACAGGTTCGGGCCCCACTGGTTAGCGTCACCGCCTACGAAACCGTAAAAATAATCGAAGCCCATGCCGGTGGGCCACTGGTTAAATGGCCCGGCCTGACTGGCCTGAAACGACGGGGTATTGTGGTCTTTTCCGAACCACGACGTGGCGTAGCCGTTGTCACGCAGAATGCGGCCGATAGTGGCGTTTTCCACGCCGATGACACTGTCGTAGCCAGGGTAACCGGTCGCCTGCTCGGCGATGACACCGAAGCCGACCGAGTGATGATTGCGTCCAGTAATCGAAGCGGCCCGCGTCGGCGAGCATAGAGAAGTAGAGAACATGCGATTGTAGCGCAAGCCACTATTGGCGATGCGGTCCATGGTCGGTGTCGGAATCACACCGCCGAAGGTGCTTGGCACGCCGAAGCCGGCATCATCCGTCATGATGAAAAGAATATTGGGGGCTTCTTTGGGTGGCACGATACGGGGTGGCCACCACTGTGTCGATTCCAGCGCGTCGTCCTTGATGACGCCACCGAATTCGGGTGTCGGCGCAGGCAGTTGATTGCCGGGGATCGTAGTGGTGGCACCGGGCGAACCAATGGTCCCGGTCGTCTCGACCGCACTGACACCGATAGCGCCTAGCAGTAGTGCGGAAAAAACCACGGGCGAGGTGAATTTTGTCATTACCTATCTCCAGAATAGCTATCATTAGACCGTGAGAAAGGCATAAGCTTACAACAGGAAGAGTTGATATTTTCAGACAGGTCTCGCAAAATTTGCGCTATATCAAGATGCCGCGACTCGCTCCATAACATCCGGGGAAACACCCATTGTGAAACATTCAGCGGCTGATGCGCCCGAGGCCAATTTACGAGTAGCACCGCTAAGCAATATCGAACCCCTGCTCCGCTCCATGGGTTACGATCCTGAACCTGTCTTTAAAGCTGTCGGTCTCAATCCAGAAGAATTCCTGAATCTCGAGCACCGTATATCTTATGTCAGCGGATCGCGCCTACTTGATCAATGCGTCAAAACCACTGGTTGCGATCCATTCGGCCTGCTATTGGGCCAGTTTTTCCTCGTAGCGCAATTGGGTGCGCCTGGTCTACTCGCCAATACCGCGGCGAATGTTAACGCCGCCCTGCACGACATTGTTAAGCATTTTGATCTGCATGAGCAGGGAGGTGTCGCAACCCTCAATACCGCCTCGCGATATACCTCTTTTGGTTACGTGATTACCGTTTCAGATGCCCAGGCAATCAACCAGGTTTACGACCTGTGTATAACGATCATCTGCGGGATGATGCGCTCCTTCTGCGGCTCGGAGTGGAACCCCACAAAAGTTGAGCTGTCGCGCAGCCAGCCAGACGATACGCAACCGTACAAAGATTACTTCCGCGCACCCGTAATATTCGGTAGCCTCAGGAATGCAGTCGTATTTTCCAACAAATGGCTCGCTTGCCCGCTGGTTACGGCAGACGCCAATTATCACCAACATTTTGCGGCAGGCGCGCAGGCCCTGCATCAATCGATGCCAAACAGTGTCAGTCTGGAAGTGAAGGCCGCGCTCAACAGCACGCTGACCCACGCCACCTGCAATGCCGCTGTTATAGCAGACATGCTTGGCCTGCAAGAACGCACCCTGCACCGTCGATTACACGCGGAGGGTACGGGCTTCCGGGCGTTACTTGATGAAACAAGGAAGGTTTCGAGCTGTAACTACCTGAAAAGCACCGCGCTTTCGATCGGCAGTATTGCCACTGCGCTGGGATACGGGAGCACAGCTGCGTTTAATCATGCGTTCAAGCGTTGGTATGGCAAGAGCCCCAAACAATGGAGGGATTCAGGCGACGCACACAGGCCACTTTAAACTTATAGAACAGCTCCAGACAGATCAGCTTGGATCGGGATGATCTGCCAAAATAGTCTTCAGCACACAGGCAAACGCAATCGGCTGGTCGAGCATCAGGTGATGCCTGGCATCGGGAATGCTGATCATCGGTATATGCCCGCCCCCGCACTCACGGACATATTCGGCCGAATCGGCATCAAACAGCGCACTCTCTTCCCCGTAAACAATCACAATGCGACCTGCAGCATTGGCGATTCTTCTGGTCTGTTCCGCCAGGCGCTTTTGCAAATCCGGGGTGACCTTAAAGACACTGGGATGGAACTTCCAGGTCCAACCGCCCTCCACCTGTTTGAGGGAGTGGTAGGCCATATAGTCAAACAAATACGCCTCGTTTACCTTCTGTGGCGGCGACAATACAAAGCGCCCCTTGGCGGTTTCATAATCCGGATAAATTCGATTGGGTCGTTTTGGATCCTGAGACCCCGGCGGTCCACCGCCCTCTTTTGCATGTGCTCTGAGACGCTCCGGGCGCAGCGTCATGAGATCGCAGATAACCAGGCTTGAAAAATGCTCCTGGCACCGCTCCATCGCGAGCAAACCGACACTGCCACCGTAGGAATGAGCAATAATGGAGGGTTTATGACCGGTATTAAATAATCCGGTTTCACGGGCAACATCCATCAATTCCTGCAGGCGCACGTCATCGGGATATTCCTCTCTGACCCCGGAATCACCCATACCGGAAAAGTCATAGGCCACCACGTAATAGTCCTTGGCCAGCAGCGGCGCAATAAATGCGAAACACCTCGAATGCGCGAGAAACCCGTGCAACAGTAAAATACCCGGCTTGGTAGGGTCTCCCCAACTAAAGTAATGTATCGGGCAACCAGCGGAATCCAGCCAGCCCTCTCGACGCGGCATTGCGAGCGCGGTTTCAAACCAGGGTGGGGTGCTTGTAGAATCGGCAGGAATTTCGACAGTTAAATCAGGAGATGACGCCACAACAGTACTCATAAACAGGGACTCGAAAAAAACGGATGCCGCAGTTTACAACAAAAGTGACGACCCAGAATCCCAAGGGGGAGACCATGGCTACAAAATGTGCTGATATCTGAGCGCAACCCTCAAAATTAGGTAAACTGTCACACCTGAGCTGGCAAAAAATTACACACCCGGAGTATTCATGATCGATCAACTATTCTCAATGCAGGACAAGGTTTGCGTCATTACTGGAGGATCCCGCGGCCTGGGCTATGCGATCGCCCAGGCATTTTTTGCCGCCGGTGCCAAGCGTATTTACATCACCGCCCGCAAAGTACAGGCGTGTGAGGAAGCCGCCGCGCAGTTGTCGGAGATGGGAGAATGTATTGCCCTGCCCGGCGATATCAGCAACATGGAGGAAATTACCCGGCTGGTATCGATGCTCGAGGAGAAAGAGGACCATATCGACGTGCTGGTCAATAATGCAGGCGTGGGCTGGATGGCAGCGCTGGGAGATTTCCCGGAAAAAGGCTGGGACAAAGTCATGGACCTCAATGTTAAAACACCCTTCTTTCTCACGCAGGCAATGATCCCCCTGCTCAGCAAAAATGCCACTGCTGATAGCACGGCGAGTGTGATCAATATTGGCTCCATTGCCGGTATCATGGCGAGTACGGACACGTTCAGCTACGCCCCTAGTAAAGCCGCCGTCCATCAGATGACACGCAATCTCGGAGTGGCCCTGGCAGAGCAGCATATTCGCGTGAATGCTATCGCGCCCGGCCGCTTTCACACCCGCATGACAGAGTACGCCAGCAATGATACCGAGGCCTATGAAGCCGAGATCAAGACGATTCCGTTACACCGCTGGGGAACAGACAGCGATATTATGGGCGTTGCGCTGATGCTGGCCAGTCCCGCCGGGGCGTTTATAACTGGACAAATTATCGCTGTCGATGGCGGTACCACGCTGGTCTGAAGAGACCAGAAAAAGCACCCGATCAGCAATGCCGAGCTCCCTGGTATCACAAATCCTTGAAGCTCGGTGCGCGTCGCTGCAGGAATGCGGCTACGGCTTCCTGTGCGTCTGCTGTCTGAGCGCAGAGAATCTGGTTGCGATCCTCCAGGGCTATGGCGGCTTCCAGCCCATTCGCGTCGATATTGAAGTTTAGCGCCTCCTTCGTAAGACGCAGTCCCAGGGGAGAATTGGTGAGCATCAGCTGGATGTCTTCCTGCGCTGCGGCTTCGAGTTGATCGGGCTCGACGACTTGTGACACCAACCCCGCCGACATAGCCCGTTCGGCATCGATAAACTTTCCTGTCAAGATTAACTCGGAAGCAAGTGCCGAGCCCACCAGTCGCGGCAGGAAATAGGACGATCCCATGTCACAGCCCCCTAACCCGATACGAATGTACGCGCAGTTCATTTTCGCGGTAGTAGCGGCAATACGAATATCTGACGCCATGACCAGTGAAAAACCACCGCCACAGGCGGCGCCGTTAACCAGCGCGATAATGGGTTGCGGGCAACGGCGCATAGCCAGATAGATTTCAGCTATACCCCTTTGAATGGTCAACCCTTTCTGCACGGTGCCCAGCGCGAGTGGCTCTGATAACTCGCCAGCCTCCTTCAGGTCCAGCCCAGCACAAAATGCGCGGCCAGCTGCTTTGAGCACAACCACCCTGCGATCGGGGCGCTCTGCGAGGCCGCGAAAGTATGATCTGAGTTCTGCGACCATCGTGGCATTCATTGCATTTAGCGACTCAGCTCGATTAAGCGTCAGCCAATCCACCTCACCACGCTCTTCAAGCAGCAGCGTTTCGAACTGTCGGGTCTGGTTGTTCCGGGTGTCGTCCATTATCGTTACATCCTCTATAGTATCCGGTCAGTATTCACCAAAGCGCCCATCTGGCTCAACTGTGATAAGGCAAAAAGTAATGATTCAGCAAATCCATTGTGAACTTTATCGCACCCGGTGTGGACTAACTGTAGACCGTCACACTAATGCCTCATGGGAGATCACGCATTGAACAGGAGACTCTTTTGCAACACACTTTTCCTCGTTGGCGCGGGCGCGACCCTACCGTTGGCGGCCTGCCGAGCAGACGACAGCCAGGGATTTCCATTGCAGTTGACTGATACCCAGTGGCACGAGCTACTGCCGGATGATCGCTTTGCGGTGCTGCGCGATGATGCAACCGAACCTTCCGGCTCCAGCCCGCTCGACAAAGAAAAGCGCGCTGGCACCTTTATATGTGCGGGCTGTAATCTTCCACTGTTCTCTTCTGCAAACAAATTTGATAGCCGTACTGGCTGGCCCAGTTTCTGGAAGCCGCTATACGCCGAGAATATAGGCACCAAACGAGACTTCAAGCTTATCTTGCCGCGCACTGAGTACCACTGTGCCCGTTGCGGTGGTCATCAAGGCCATATTTTTGACGATGGCCCTCAACCCACTGGACTGCGCTACTGCAATAATGGTCTGGCGTTGAAATTTGTGCCAGAAGACCAGGCGCTACCGGAACTGGTGTAACCAGAACAGCACTGGAGATTACCCCTCCCCCCGTGGCACACTACGCCGCAGCCTTAGTGTGTCCCAATAACACCGTGACATAACTGTCATGTCGATCAGGCGATGCCGGGAATACAATAAATGCCTGGGAGGGTGTATGTGGAAATGGATAGTCGGAATATTGGTGGTGATTGTCGCGGGCCTGGGAATCGCTTATTTAAGCGCGGACAAGGATACGCGTAACCTTCTGGCCAGTTTTCCGACCGATCGTGACGTGCTGTTTTGGACAATCCCACAGCGCGATGCCGGTTTTCGCGCACTCGACGCGATACCAATCTTGTCCAAAGCCAATGTCATTGCAGCGGCAGGAAACACTTATCCGCTGCCTGAAGGCGAGCCCATCAACCTCTCCGTCGATATCGACGCTTACATGAGCGAGCAGCGCACAGCGGGGCTCATCATTGTTCAGGACGGTAAAGTCCGGCTGGAGAAATACGGGCTTGGTTTTAGCGCCGAGGGGCGATGGACCAGCTTCTCAGTTGCTAAATCCTTTACCTCGACCCTCGTTGGGGCCGCCATCAACGACGGTTTTATCAAAAGCATAGACGATAAGGTTTCTGACTATCTTCCGGATATGAAAGGGTCTGTCTATGATGACGTATCGATCCGACAACTGCTGACCATGACGTCGGGCGTGCGGTGGACTGAAGACTATGAGGATAAAAATAGCGACGTCGCACTCTTCAATGAGCATGTGGCGGAACCGGGCGTCGATGCCACCGTCAGCTATATGCGCACACTTTCACGCGAGGCACCCCCGGGCGAAAAATGGCTGTACAAGACGGGTGAAACCAATTTGATCGGCGTACTCGTCAGCTCCGCGACCCACAAGACACTATCCGATTATCTGTCGGAAAAGATTTGGGCCCCCTTTGGTATGCAACAGGATGGGAGCTGGCTATTGAGCAATACCGGGCAGGAGATCAGTGGTTGCTGCATTCAGGCGGCAACACGGGATTTTGCCCGGTATGGTCTATTCATGCTGAATGGGGCGGTGATAGACGGAAAAACAATACTGCCGGACGGTTGGATTGAGACAGCGACCACCAAGCAAGCCGAAACCAGCCACGCGGGCAAGGGCTATGGCTACCAATGGTGGACTTACGATGACGGTAGCTTCGCCGCTCAGGGGATTTTTGGGCAGGGTATTTTTATCGATCCAGAACGCCAGCTGGTGATTGCGTCCAACAGTAACTGGCCGAAGGCGACTGACCCTGCCACTGTCGGTGCGCAGCGCGAGGCTTTCTATCAAGCGGTACAGGCTGCCGTTGATGCACAGGCGAATTAACTATAGCAGTCACTCCCTCATGACCTAATGAGATTTGTCGCTTGGCACGCAGGTATGCGGTACAGTTACTTTTGCCCATTAACTGGAACTATCTGACGTGCGCAGCGTACGCTTTACCCGTGACTCCATCCGACACCACCATAGCACCCCGTACTGCTGGAGATTTTGCCTCTGGGTCATGCTGACTATCAGCTGGCCCACCGCGTGGGCCGCTTCAAGCGCCGCGCCGGTGGAGGGACAACCGTTTTCTCGTGACACGGTAGTCGAACTTGCCCAAAAGCTTTCAGAAACACCGTATCGCGCAGCGCAAACAGCACCTCCTGAACTTGGCCAGCTGGACTACGACACCTACCGCAAGATCAATTTTGTGGAACGCGCTGCAATCTGGGGAAACTCCCCCACGCAGTTCTCCGTGCAACTCTTTGCGCCCGGCTACCTGTTCAAGGATCTGGTTGATATCCACGTAGTGGAAAACGGTAAGTCCTACCCGGTGGTGATAGGCCCCTCCTCCTTCAAGGTGCCCTACCCCGCGCTGGGAGAATTGCTGGCCAAAACGGGTAAATTTGCCGGTATGCGCTTGCATTTTCGCGTCAATAGCGACGCCCACGAGGACGAATTTATCGCCTTCCAGGGTGCCAGCTACTTTCGGGCGGTTTCGAAGGGGCAAGCCTACGGCCTGTCAGCCAGAGGTCTGGCGATTGATGTCGGTCAGCCTACGGGAGAGGAGTTTCCGCTGTTCAAACAGTACTGGATCGAACGCCCCTCCAATCAACAGCAAGCGATCGTGGTGCATGCCCTGTTGGACAGTAAACGCATCACAGGTGCCTTTCGCTTCGGAATTTATCCCGGTTCGCCCACCACAGTGGATACAGAAGTCACCCTGTTTGCGCGCGCCGACATCATGCATCTTGGGCTGGCGCCGTTGACTTCCATGTTCATGCACGGCCCTATGGACCACGCCGATAGACCCGATTATCGACCAGCGGTACACGATTCAGACGCACTGGTGATGCTGACCGGCAGTAACGAGCACCTGTGGCGTCCACTCAACAATCCGCAAACCTTACAGGTCAGCGATTTCATGGACGATCACCCGAAAGGGTTTGGGCTGATACAACCGCAGCGCGACGTCAGAGACTTTCAAGACCTGGAAGCGCAGTATCATCGGCGTCCCTCTGCCTGGGTAAAGCCCCTGGGTGACTGGGGTAGCGGTGCGGTACAACTCGTGGAGATTCCCTCAGACTCGGAGGCGAACGACAATATCGTGGCGTACTGGTCCGTTAAAGACGGCTTGCGTGCCGGCGACAGCCTTGCATACGCCTACCGGCTCACCTGGCCGGACACGGTGACCGACGAAAGTACCGCAGCGCAGATTGCACGCAACGCTGTCGGTTACAAGTTGTCCACCGACCAGAAAGAAATTGTCATCGACTTCAGCAATATTACCTATACACAGGATCTTCACATCAACGCGGGTATTAGCACCGGAGACATCGTGGAATCGCGCCTGGAGCCGTATCCCGAAATCGGTGGCATAAGGGCATTCGTCACCTTCGATCCAAAGGATGCAGAAGCCGCAGAACTCAGGATACAACTGATGCGTGGCAATAAATCAGCCGCCCCTACCTGGCTGTATCGATGGACCACATGGGACTGGCCTACATGACGGCGGCCGACTCGCGGCTCACCGACCTAACGAGAGAAGACAAGCAGACATCGCAGCAGCCGGGCGCTTCGCGACCAGAAATCGCGCCACTGAGCATGCCAAGGCATGCAGTAGGCGAACCCGGGGCCGCGTTGAGAGATGACAACCGGACATTTCTATACCGGCTCAGCAGCGTCCTCTCACGCTTTTTCATCGGCGCCATGACGATTGCGATATCGGGGTATGGCATCACCGAAATGTACGGTGTGCTCAGCCCCAATACTATTACCAATCTGCAGTGGCTGTTTCTGGGCCTGTTCAGTGTAAACTTCGTTTGGATAGCCTTCGCATTCGCACAAGCGACGCTCGGTTGGCTGTTGAATCTGAAGCCCCTGCTGATCAAATCACCCGAAGCCCGGCCCACATTTCGAACCGCTGTACTCCTCCCGGTCTACAACGAGGACCCCGCCAGAATCACTGCAGCTGTCACCGCGATGCGCGCAGAGTTACTGACCGTCGCTCCCGGTAATTACGCATTTTTCATTCTCAGCGATACCAACAATGCACACGCGTGGATACGCGAGGAAAATGCCTTTCTCAACATTGTTAATCACGACGAACACGGCTGCCCGGTTTACTATCGCCGCCGCCAGAAAAATACCGAACGCAAAGCGGGCAATATCGCTGACTGGGTGCAAACCTGGGGCGGAGCCTACGAGGCCATGATTGTTCTGGACGCCGACAGCGTGATGAGCGCGCAGTGTATGCTGACACTGTCACGTCGATTGGCCGGCGCACCCGGCGTCGGCCTGATACAGACATTACCCACGCTGGTACGGGGGAAGTCGCTGTATGGACGTCTGCAGCAGTTCGCCGGACATTGTTATGGCCCAATTTATGCGCGCGGACTGTCCGCCTGGCATGGTTGGTCGTCAAATTTTTGGGGACACAATGCCATTATTCGAACCCGTGCTTTTGCCCACGCGTGCGGACTGCCGTTGTTGCCGGGAGAACCTCCGCTGGGTGGACATGTACTCAGCCATGACTTCGTCGAAGCCGCGCTGTTACGACGGGCGGGCTGGGGTGTACGTTTTGACACCGACATTGCCGCGTCCTACGAAGAGGCTCCCCCATCGCTCATTGACGTGTTGATTCGGGACCGCCGCTGGTGTCAGGGCAATTTGCAGCACAGTGCTTTCCTGTTTGCACGTGGTTTCAAGTTTGCCTCACGCCTGCACCTGCTTTCGGGCATTATGTCCTATCTCAGCGCTGTATTCTGGTTGCTGTTGATTGTGGTCGGTCTGGCGATTGCGATTCAGGCCTCGATTGTCCGACCTGAGTATTTTGCCAATCCTTCGCTATTTCCCTCGTGGCCAGTATTCGACGCAGAGCGAGCACTCGACCTGTTTCTATTCTCCATGAGCCTGGTACTGGCGCCGAAGATTTTCGGACTGAGCGTTGCACTACTCAACCTCAGGCGCTGCCTACAATTTGGCGGCCCACTTTTACTGGTACTCAGCACTGCGCTTGAGGTGCTGCTGTCGGCATTGTATGCGCCGATTCTGATGGTGTCGCAATTTGGCGTGGTGGTGTCAATACTCCGGGGTAAAGACAGTGGCTGGCTGCCACAAAGCCGTAATGACGGCGCACAAAATATGAAAGAAGTCATACGAACCCACTATCGCCACACACTGGTTGGTATTGTTATCGCGACCATCGCCTGGCTAATCAGCGCAAAAATGTTCTACTGGCTACTACCCATAACCGCAGGCTTGGTCACATCTACGGCACTGTCATGGTTTAGCGGTGGCGCTCGTCGTACCGCGTTATTAGCCACATTCGGCTTGTTGCGATCACCGCAGGAGAAAAAGCGCGAGGCCATACTGGTTTGTCTGGAGACCGAGTTGAACGCAAAGTCTCCCTCAGAAAACACCAGGCCTTTACGCCAACTCTTGCAGAACACCGCGTTTCTGCAGTGGCATCGGGCACAATTATCACCGGCTACAGATCCGCTCACTGAATTTAACGCGCCCGCTGTCACCGCCCAGTGGAAGCTTGAGCACACTGACCAACTGGAGCAGCTTGAACAGTGGCTCGAGCCGGCTGAATTGTTGGCACTCATCAGTGATAGTGACAGCCTGGAGTCACTGCGAGAAAAATTCCAGAAGCAGATCTGCCACTGATACCGCGTTCAGGCCACTTGTTGACGTAAATTAGTGATATCACGCAATGGGGGCGCGCCGAACAGGCGGCTGTATTCCCGGCTGAACTGGGAAGGGCTTTCGTATCCAACCTTGAACGCCGCGTTTGCGGCATCCTGATATTCCACCAACATCAGGCGCCGGGCCTCCTGCAGACGCAAATTCTTTTGGTACTGCAATGGACTGAGCGCCGTCATGGTGCGGAAATGGCTATGAAAAGTCGACGTACTCATGCCCGCCTTCGAGGCCAGGTCGTCAATCCGCAGTGGCTCGATGTAGTTGTGCTTCAACCACTCTATAACCTGGGCGATCTGCTGGCTCTGGCTGCCTGCAGCCGCAATCTGGCGCAGTCGCAGTCCCTGCTCGCCCGTTAGCAGCCGATAGATGATCTCCTGGTGAATCAGTGGCGCCAAAATTGGAATGTCCTCCTCGGTGTCCAGCAGGCCGATCAGCCGTGTGATGGCCCCCAGCAAAAGTGGCGTTACCGCACTCGTGGCCATGCTACGACTGGACTGCTGGCTGCGGGGTGGGGGCAGGTTACTGTCAGCCATCATGCGGGAGATTTCGCGCGGATCAAACCGCAGCTTAAGCCCGAGATAGGGTTTTGCCGGACTGGCCTCAAGAATATGCACCACGGTGGGCAGACGCACGGACGAGATCAGATAGCGCTGTGCATCGTAGACATAGGTGTCGCCACCAAGCAGAACGCGCTTGGAGCCCTGCACCACCAGACAGAGGCTGGGCTCGTACATACCGGTGATGGGTTCGCCCGGGGCATCGCGCCGGTAAACTGACAGCCCCTGGATTGCAGTTGTCTCTAAGTCTCCCTCCTCAGTCAAACGGGCAACACCGCAACGCAGTCTATTCAGGATTTCCTGGAGAGGATTTATTTCTATAGTCTTCATATATAGATTTATACCGTAAAAGTAAATCCCGACCAGAATAGTTTCCCCACATACATATGGCAATATATATCCTGCATTTCCTATAAATAGGCAATTATAAGACAGAATTGATCAACCGGATCGGGCCCTGTTTTAGGTACCCTGTCACACCCAGCGAATGAACGCCGGGGGAAGCGCTGGCACCTGCTCGAATGGAGGGTCTGATGGCAGCCGTACGACCAAAATAGAGAGTTCTACCCATGAAAAGACTGCCCCTGTACGTAATGACACTGCTACTCGTCGCAGTGACCGGATGCGCCAAAGAACAACAGCAGGCCCCGGCCGCAGCCCCAGCAGAGGTAGATGTGGCGGCACCGCTGAGACAAAAAATCACCGAGTGGGATGAATTCAGCGGTCGTTTTGAAGCGACACAGCGGGTTGATATCCGCACCCGTGTCACCGGTTACCTGATGGAAAAATCCTTCCGCGACGGTCAGCTTGTGCAGAAAGGTGATGTGCTGTTCGTGATAGACTCACGCCCTTTCGAGTATGAAATGCAGCGCGCTGACGCGCAATTCACGCTGGCGGAAAAGACCTTCAATCGAGCCAAGGGTCTACTTAAAACCAATTCGATCTCACAAGAAATGTTTGACCAGCGCTCGCAGGAATACACCGCGGCACAGGCCGCATTGAATGAAGCCAAGTTAAACCTGGAGTTTACCCAGGTTACAACCCCCGTCGCTGGAAGAATCAGTGAGGCCTTTGTGGATGTTGGCAATCTGGTGCGCGCCAATGAAACACTGCTGACCCGCGTTGTCAGCGTTGATCCGATCCATTTTGAATTTGAAGGCTCGCAGAGCGAGCTGTTGAAGTACCTGCGCCTGGATAGAGCAGGCAAGCGCCCCAGCAGTGTGTCCGCCCCCAACCTGATTTTCATCAAATTACTGGATGAGGACGCTTTCTCGCACAAAGGTCATATGGACTTTGTCGACAATGTGATTGATGAAGGTACCGGCACTGTCAAAGGCCGCGCACTGGTCGACAACAAGGACGGTATCATCTTTCCCGGGTTATTTGGTCGCGCACGTTTGATAGGCAGTGACGAATACGAGGCGATCTTGCTGCCGGAAAAAGCGATCAACACCGACCAGAATCGAAAATTTGTGTACGCCGTGGACGACAACGATTCGGTGAAGCGAGTTTACATAAAACCGGGACCCGTGCTGGATAACGGTTTTGTGATTATTCGCGAGGGCTTGTCCGGGAATGAACGCGTGATTATCAATGGCACACAACGCATTCGTTCGCCACAGCAGGTGGTGACTCCAGTGGAGATCGCACTGACCTGGACTCCCGTTCAGACC
Organism: Halioglobus sp.; assembly: GCA_037969215.1. GTDB lineage: Bacteria > Pseudomonadota > Gammaproteobacteria > Pseudomonadales > Halieaceae > Marimicrobium. The sequence continues at coordinate 62,705 of JBBKWY010000130.1, read as the reverse complement.
ATGCCTGATGCAAGCGGCCCCGAAGCGACCACTCCCGACGCCCCGAACGCCGTCGCTCCCCCGTCCGACGCCAGTCGCGCAGTCTCGGAATAGGGACAACCGACATGAGATTTTCAAAGTTTTTTATTGAGCGGCCGATTTTCGCGACGGTGATCTCGATCTTTATCATCATTATTGGTGGATTGGCGTTTACCACGCTACCGGTTGAACAGTATCCCCAGTTGGCGCCACCTACGATTCAGGTGAATGCGACGTATCCCGGTGCCAACGCCGAGACAGTTGCCGCGACGGTAGCCACGCCAATTGAGCAAGAGATGAATGGCGTTGAGGGCATGCTGTATATGTTCTCTCAGGCGACTTCCGATGGAAGTATGGCGTTAACCATTACATTTGAATTGGGCACTGACCTCGAAGCCGCACAGGTTCTGGTACAGAACCGGGTCGCTGTCGCCGAGCCGCGCCTGCCAGAGGAGGTTCGCCGCCTCGGTGTGACCACGACTAAGAGCACCCCGGATTTGATGCTAGTCATCAACTTATTTTCACCGGATGGCACTTATGACCAGACATACATGGGTAACTACGCAGTACTGAATATCCGCGACCGTATTCGCCGTATTAATGGTATCGGCGAGGTGCGCATGTTCGGCGCCTCGGAATACGCCATGCGCATCTGGCTGGATCCGGAATTGATTCAGTCCTACAGCATCTCGGCCAACGATATTCTCACGGCACTGCGGGCCCAGAATGTGCAGGTTGCCGGTGGCACCCTCAATAAATCGCCGCAATCAAAACAACAATTTTATGAATACAGTGTGCAGGCACACGGCCGCCTTATCGACCCGGAGGAGTTCGGCAATGTCATCGTAAAATCCGGTGACGAGGGGCAGATCGTTCGCCTGAGCGATGTCGCCCGCATCGAATTGGGTGCTCAGGATTACGTAACCCGGGGTTATCTCGGTGAGAACCCCGCGGTGGCGCTGCCTGTTTTCCAGCAACCGGGATCTAATGCTCTGGAAACCGCAGCTGCCGTGATTGATGCAATGAGCGAGATCGAAAAGGATTTCCCGCCAGGCCTTGCATACGACATCGGCTATAACCCCACAGAGTTTATTGCCGAGTCGGTAACAGCGGTTGAATACACCGTATTCGAAGCGATTGTGCTGGTGGTGATTGTAATCATTGCCTTCCTGCAAACCTGGCGGGCGGCGATCATTCCCATTGTCGCTATCCCCATCTCGCTTATCGGTACTTTTGCGGTGATGTCCGCGCTGGGCTACTCCCTCAACAATCTAACACTGTTTGGGATGGTGCTTGCCATCGGCATTGTCGTCGACGATGCCATCGTGGTGGTGGAAAACATGGAGCGCAATATGCGCAAAGGGATGTCGCCCAGGGAGGCCGCACACAAGACAATGGATGAGGTGGGCTCAGCGCTGCTTGCCATGGGTTTGGTATTGGTCGCTGTTTTTCTTCCAACGACATTTTTGGAAGGGCTCTCCGGAAAATTCTATCAGGCGTTCGGCGTTACCATAGCCGTCGCAACAGTAATCTCTGTGTTTGTGTCCCTGACGCTGTCGCCGGCGCTGGCAGCAATTTTGATGAAACCGCACAGGGACGAAGCCGAAGAGTCACCGCCGATATGGTATCGCTCGCCGCACAAGGTCTTTTTTACGCAGTTTAATAGGGGCATGGAAGGGTTATCCCGGCGCTACGGGGAGCTTTGTGCGAAGCTGGTGCGCAGGGGGTTTCTGGTACTGCTGGTCTATGTGGGCTTGATGGTGTTGACGGGGTGGCAGTTTAACCGCGTACCCACCGGGTTTATACCCGAACAGGACCAGGGCTATGCCATTGTGTCGATTGAATTGCCTTCAGGTGCATCCCTGTCTGAAACGGACTTGATCGTTCAGCGCACCATTAAGATTCTGTTAGGCGTCGATGGTATCGCCAACACAGTGGGATTTACCGGATTTCACGGGGCAACGCGCGCTGTAGCTTCGAACTCGGCGGCAATTTTTACGCCATTTGACAGCTTCGATGAACGCGCGGAAGCGGGCCTCACGTTTGCATCGATGCTCGCCGATCTTCGCCAACAAGTCTCTACGATCAAGGAGGCCAAGGTAGTGGTGTTGACGCCTCCCCCGGTACGCGGTATCGGAAGTTCTGGCGGCTTTCGCATGATGATTCAGGATCGCGGCGGCCGCGGCCTGGAGGTACTCAACGAAGCAACGCTGGCGCTGGCTGCCGCCGCAAATGATCCCGAGAATCCCGCGGTGAATCACGCGCGATCGTTTTTTGAAATCAACACACCGCAGATATTTCTGGATATCGATCGCGACAAAGCCGAGCGCCTGAAAATACCCGTCGCGCGCGTCTTCGAAGCACTTGAAGTGTTCATAGGTTCAGCGTTCGTCAACGACTTCAACTACCTGGGCCGCACCTACCGGGTCACAGCTCAGGCCGATGCGCCCTACCGCTTGACCGCCAACGATGCATTACGCATTCGGGTGCGTAGCGACGATGGGTTCATGGTACCCATTGGATCCATCGCCAGAGTCGAAAACACTACCGGCCCTTCGCGTGTACCCCGTTATAATCTCTACCCAGCCGCCGACCTTCTTGGCGATTATTCTGCGGGATACAGTTCCGGGGAAGCATTGGACACCATGGAACGCTTGGCCGCTGAGGTTCTTCCCGATGGCATCGGCTTTGAATGGACCGAGCTCGCCTACCAGGAAAGGGCCACCGGCAATACCGCATTCATCGCGTTCGTGCTCGCGGTAATATTCGTGTTCCTGCTATTAGCGGCGCAGTACGAAAGCTGGACCCTGCCACTGTCAATCATCATGATCGTGCCGATGTGTCTGTTATCCGCGATCAGCGGAGTCGCACTGGCGGGGATGGACAACAATATCCTCACTCAGATCGGCTTTGTAGTATTGATCGGGCTGGCGTCAAAGAATGCCATTTTGATCGTCGAGTTTGCGCGCGATCTGGAGAACGAGGGGCGCGACCCCTGGCAGGCGGCGGTCGAGGCCGCACGCCTCAGGCTGCGACCGATACTGATGACGTCGTTTGCCTTCATTCTCGGCGTGCTGCCACTTGTGCTCGCCGAGGGCGCGGGCGCGGAAATGCGCCAGGCGCTAGGCATTGCGGTTTTCTCCGGAATGCTGGGTGTTACACTCTTCGGATTGATTTTTACGCCGGTCTTCTATGTTTTGCTGCGCAGATTGTCGTTAATCCGATTAAAGGGCTCTGCTACGGAAACATAGCGGCGTGAGGCTCACCCCCTTTTTGAACGTGTGCAGGGATGGAAATTTGAATGAAAAGTAGCAGCCCGGGTTTCAATCCCCAGTATGGAGAAGATGCACCCACCTTCGCGCAGGTCAGTGAACTGGTGGGAGACGCTATACTTGAATTCGGAACATCCTGGTGCGCTCACTGCCAGGCTGCACGGCCAGCTGTGGAGACGGTACTGAATGAACATACCGAGTTGCTGCATATCAAGGTAGCTGATGGGAAAGGCAAAGCACTGGGCCGTGCGTTTGGCGTCAAGCTTTGGCCAACGTTAATCCTGCTGCGCGACGGCGTGGAAGTGTCGCGTCTTGTTCGGCCTACTGGGGCAGAGGAATTACGCCGCCTGCTGGCCCAATCTGCGACAAGCTGACGGCTCACCACTACCCCACATTGAAAATTTGTTCATCTGGGACGTTGAGCGCTTGCCGCTAATACGGAAAAAGCCGATGACAGCAAAGTAGAGAAGTGGCACTGAAAGTGCCACACGCATAAAGTTCTCCAAACTGCTTACGCCTCCGCCAATTCTTCGCGCTTGCGGATTTCAAAAGTATCCGCCAGCAATTGCGCCTGCTCGTCGCTGATGACTTTCTTAGCCTTTGCAAATACCTCGCCTTCTTCCTCATCCATATGATGTTCCAGTGCGTCTTTAAGCTTTTCAAACTTCTGGATCCAGCCACTGGAACTCATATCCATATCACTCAATTCCTGAATAAGGTCATCGGCCTCCTTGTGCTCACTCACACTGTGGCGAGACTGCTCCTGCGTATCGGGCTCCTCTATCAGCGTGGCGTAGAACGCCTGTTCCTCTGCGTTAGCGTGAGCCACCGCTTCTGGCTTAAACGCCTCCCAGAGTTGGCGGCGCTCTTCGCTATCACCGGAGGTTTCCATGATTTTCTTCGCCAATTCGCGTTGCTCATCGTGGTCTTGTTTCAAACGGCTATAAATGTCCATAGTACTCTCCTCGTTGTTGTGGTCTTTATGACCTCTGTAGATCGTTCGCGCACTCCACAATGGAACGCTCACCCACTCCGCGCAGGCCTGCAAAAATGGCGATAAAGGTGGCGAAGTCCCGATCGATACGCTGCATCGCGGCTTTCGCGCCCACACAAGGATAGTCAGGTGATTTGATTTGGTCCTCAAACATATGCGCAGCGTGAGAGCGCTGTTGGCGTGACGGTATGCGAGGGCAGCTCTGCGAGCTACGGGTGTGATATACATTCTCCGACCTTCCAACTTCTGCCGATAACATAGTAACTCTCCCAAGTCGGTCAGCGTGACATCCACTGCTCCGGCAAACGATGCATTTTCGCGGTGTACGTTGTGGGAGTGAGTAAAGCAAAGAGCGTGCCACAGGCATGAGCGCGCCGACCAAAATATAATTTTCCTATAAATCGGAAAACTATCCTCAGCCAGAGAATCAGTGAGGCGCTTTTGTAGCCGAGTTAATGAAATTTTTTTCACTGGCCCCGGCCAGACTTACATTTCAGCTGTGTATCCTACCGACGAATTGCGGCGCACTCACTACAGCAGACGAACACTCTATCAGCGCTGGCATATTTCTTGCTCTGCCCTTCAACAGCACCGCGCACTATCGCGCGGTGCACAACAGACTCTGAGAAAGAGGAGAAAACTATGTCAGGTACATCCGATAAGGCCAAAGGTACGCTCGATAAGGCTGCAGGTAAGGTTAAGGAAAACGTTGGCAAGCTCACGGGAGACAAAAAGACAGAAAACAAAGGCAAAGCCCAGCAGGTGAAAGGCTCCGCAAACAAAATCAAGGGTGAAGTCAAGGACGCCTTCAACAGCTAACGGATTCGCCCTTCAACGCAATTATTACGGTAGCACCTTGCTGCAAACCAGCAGGTGTTACCGTTTTCCAGTACATCAAAAAAGTGGTTCTCTCGAGGACACCAGTCCCGATGCGGGTGCCATGAGCAATCTTCACATCGGCACAACCTACACCAACATGTAAACCTTGCGCGCTCATGCCGCCAGCCGCCACCAGGTATGGACCGGGTAGAAATTGCAACCGTCGTGTAGAAATTGCAACCTTGGCCAACGCAAAAGCGACATTTGATTACGGTAGAAAATTACTGTCAGCACGCGACACCACTAATCTAGCAGCGCTGCATCGACTTTCCTCGTTGAACGCGTCGTTGGCACGGAGGTTGCTTACACCTAACTTGCAATGCTGCTTGGGGCAAATCCCAAACCAGTGAAAGCACCCACTGACTATTACTCGAACGGAGAACCAACATTATGAAGACTATACTGGCGAAAGCAGTTGTCTGTCTGGCACTCTCAGGCGCGGTCGCAGCAATGGCTGATGACGATACTATGAAGAATGCTGACAATCTGAGCCCCACAGTCCAGGCGAATATGCATAGCGCCCTGGCCAACATGGACATCGATGAGATTGAAGGGAAAGACATTTATGATTCAAACGGCATGCAGCTTGGGGACGTCGACGAGGTGGTCAAGAATAGCGCTGGCCAACCTATGATTGTTATTGGGCTGGAAGATGACACTAAAGAGGTCGTGGTACCTATGGACAAGCTTACCTTGTCGACTGACGGCTCACGACTCACGACTACGCTCACCCGAGCGGAGTTAATGGGCATGAAAGATTATGACCCAACCGATTTGGAAAGCGTCGACGAATAGCACTATTCCACCCAGGCCCTGTTTCCCGGCGCAACACAACGGCCGGGAATTTTTTTGTCCCGTAAAATGAAAACGATCAGAGAATAGCTGATGATATCCGATGTAATTTTTACCGCCGCTGTACGCAATATTTACAGCCATCTTGAGATCCTATCGCCTATAGGAAATTGTCTAACAGCAAAAATAGGCTAATTTATAAGGTGTTTTTATAAAAATCGCAATCAAGTATTTGGCATAACTATTGCTAGATTAGTAATGGGTTTAATCATATCTGTACCAACTGAAAAGGAAATTATTATGAGTAACGTTATTACAGCATTGTTCGAGACGCCCACCAAAGCCTCTATAGCAATTCATCAATTGGAGATCATGGGTGTTACACAAGACGAGATCTCTGTGATCGCAGGCGACAAGGTCAGTGGCAACAGCTTTGCTTTAGATGAAGGTACCAAGCTTTCTGAAGGACTTGCAATTGGTTCCGTTTCCGGCGGCCTGTTGGCTGGCATTATCGGTGGACTAACTGCCGTGGGTGCAGTTGCCACGGGTGGAATCGGTCTATTGGCTTCAGGGCCACTGGTTGCAGCTCTGGCCGGTGCCGGTGCCGGCGCCATGGCGGGTGGTGTGATTGGCGGTGCGATTGGAGCAGCCATTCCCGAACACGAAGTCAAATATTATGAAGCGGCCCTGGAAAAGGGTTCGGTGCTAATCGGTGTCAAATACAATGACGACAACGAAAAGCAGGTTAAGAAGCTATTGGAAGCGGCAGGAGCGGAAAAAGTCGCTACCGCCTAGTCAGGTTTAATAGCAGAAAAGGCAATACGCAAGGTATTGTCTTTTCTCGCTGACCCTGTTGCACGTTCAAAACCTCACAATACTTAAGCTATTTTTCCATTGTCTGCGCTGTTCTACTCGTCTAGAGCGTTAACGAACGAGGATGGCGGTTAGTGCGCTGGATGGTCTATCACAGACTATCGTCCTCAGCGTCAGTTTGAACTGCGAATTCTTCCGCTACCTGCTCAACCGAGCGCAGTCCGGCCGCATGGTCAATGATAATCTTCATGGAAGCGAGGATCGGTACCGCGAGCACCGCGCCCGGAAAACCCCAGATCCAACCCCAGAAGACAATGGAGACAAACACTGCAAAGGGGCTGACCATCATGGTGCGGCCGATAATATTGGGGGTGACAAAAAAACCTTCCACCAGGCTCATCACACCATAGGCAAGCGGCGGAAGGAGAATCTGAGTGGGACCATCGAAGGTCATCAGCGCCACCAGAGCGATGGCCGAGGTGGTCAACACGGGACCAATAAACGGTACGAATCCCAGCACAAACGCCATCATTCCCCACAGCAGTGGGTTAGGCATGTCAAACATCAACATAGCAAGCGCAGTGAGCACGCCCAATACCAGATAAATGATGGTGAGCGAGCGCAGATAACTGCCGAGCTGTCCCTGCACCGCCGCTATCAGATCGCGGCAGTACTGCCGTTGTTTTTCAAACGGCAGCAACCGCAAGGTGCCATCAAGTGTACGCGGCCCCAGCGCCAGAAAGAAATACAGCAACACCAACATGAGAGTGATCTGGGTCACTGTGGTCCAGGTGTAACTCATGGACTGCTCAAGTAGTGTAGGTCCGCGCACGGCAAAGGCCTTTTCGCCTGCGGCATTTTCATCCTCGGTTATATTTTCCAGTTCAGCGGTTACCTCCCGGGCACTATCGAGGGTTTCCGATACCTCGCTGAATTCCTGTCGGAGTTCCTGCAGTGCCGCAGGCGCCTGGGCAATCCACTCTCTGGCCGGCTCGACTAAGCGATTAAGCCCCAGAAATACGCCCGCCACGAGCAGCACTATCACAACCCCGGCGGCCACACCCTCAGGAATGCCGATTCTGCGTAGCCCCCGCACCACTGGACGCAGCACGATACTGATCAGTGCCGCCAGAAAGATAGGCAGCAACACCGCATCGGCAAAAAAGAAGCTGTAGACGCATGCGAGGAAAAACAGGCCGATAGTCGCCATCTGCGCCGCATCTGCCAGAGACAGATTTGTCGCGGTGAAAGCTCTCTGTGGTCGAACCGCCATGTTACAAACCTCCAGTGACTGCTCCGAGTTTGGTGCAATGTGCAATAGACAACAGCGCCCTGGTGAGGCTTCGCTCGGCATTTGTTACCAAAATGCATTGCATGCCCACTTCAGCTGTTCCGCTCGCTTCGACCAAAAACAGTAATTGCTGTTAACAAGCGGTTCACATGCATAATTCGTACCACTATTTTGGGGCAGTCTTTTGGGGCAATCTCGATATTCGCCAACTTTTTTGTGATATCGCGACAGTGCCAAACACCGGCCAAGTGCGTATCCGGGCTGAATAGCGCCTGCCCTGTCACCGCGAAAAACTCTACGTAGAACTACTTATACTCACGCGCGTAGTGATACGCATTGTTGACTCCCTTGTAGAGGCCCATGATGGCACCGACGATCAACTGGAAGAGCGTACTAATTCGATACCGCGTACATTGACAGGCTATTTCCACGCGGATCTGCAATAAGCGTGTTGAAAGTTATTCCCAGGCCGCCATCGAAATTTTTCAAGACAATAGAGGCTGTTAAAGGACTAACTGATGAGAATACTACTGTTAACTTTTCTGCTTGCCGGTTGTGCTTCGGGTGATTGGACGAGTTACAACTACGGCCCTGGGGATTGGCTGGACGACAACACCCCGTTGGACATTGAAACAATGTACAACTACGCGCACTTTATCGAGCCTACCATTGAAGTTCACTACGTCAAATCAGTTGAAGCTCACTGTGGCACAAAATGGGTACAGGGTTGCTCTTACCTGGCCGCCAACCACTGTGACATCTACGTGAGCGAGGTCGTTTCACCGAGTACCTTGGCCCACGAGGAAAGGCACTGCAGGGGATGGGATCACTATAAGCCGCAGTATGAGTTGTTTCTGTCGATGGGGCCAGAATTCCGGGCCAAAGAGATTGAGCGCACTAACGCGTGGTTCCCTTTGGACGCTACCGCCCTGATAGTCGCAATGGTTGAGGATCGCCGCACCCCGTAACGCAGTCTCCTGCCAACCCCGCCCTCTTCTTACCGTGCTAGTATAGGCGAAGCAGCGGCAAACAATAGCAGTCTTTGGGTTTGCATAGCGGCTCGATTCAGCCCGTAACGGAGGCGCTGTGCGAACGACATCCCCATCACCTGCTACCAGCGGGTCTTTTACTAAACTGGAGCGACTCTCAGTCGCCATCGGCATCACTGTCATGCTATGCGGCACACTGGTACTGTGTGGCTGGGCAATGGACATCGAGGCCATCAAACGACTGCTGCCTGGCTTCCCCTCCATGAACCCAATGACAGCGAGTGCACTCATCCTCGCGGGCCTGTCACTCGCACTGCAATACCGTCCTGCCGGTAGCTTTAATCTGAAAGTAATGAGTGCGCGTGGCCTGGCCGCTAAACTCAGTGCTGTTGTAGTGCTGGTTTTTGGCTTACTCGTATTTTTTGACTACCAGCTGGAGTGGGGACTGGGTGCCGATCAGCTACTTTTTCCGCAAAGGCTCATGGACGAGTTCACCGCGATACGCAGCCAGACGGCTCTCGGAACGGCGCTCTGCTTCATTCTCAGCAGCCTGGCGCTATTGTTTCTCGACGCCATCACAAAACGGGGCTTAAAGCCGTCCGAATTACTGGCTTTCGCGGTGATGTACCTCTCCTTGTATGGAATAGAGCAGTACCTCTTTGACATTGAGCAAAGCTACTCGCTGCAGATATTTTCGTTGATGGCTTTGCATACTGCGGCACTGTTCCCGCTGCTGGCGTTCGGCATTCTGTGCGCCCGCCCGCGAGTGGGGCTCATGTCTCTGGCGACCAGTAATTATCCAGGGGCAATCATTCTAATTTGGGGATATCCACTGATTGTTGCCACCGAGGTTGCAACCGCGTTTTTTCGTTTCAAGGGGGAGGCGTACGGCTTTTTCAATGAGGCATTGGGCACCGCACTATTCATCCCACTGAATATTTTTATCATCGGTTTGCTGCTGTTGTGGAGTGCCCGATTGATGCACAACTCGGAGCTCAAGCGCCAGCACTCGGAAGATGAACGCAGACGATTCTTCGACCTGAGTCTGGACCTCATGTGTATTGCAACCACAGATGGCTATTTCAAGCAGGTCAATCACTCGTTCATTACAACACTCGGTTACTCAGAGCAAGAGTTACTGTCGCGTCCTTTTCTGGACATCGTCCATCCGGATGATCTGAACTCTACGCGGCAAGCGATGGAGAGTCTTGGTGCCGGTCAGGATATCACCCGTTTTGTAAATCGCTTTCGGTGCAAAGACGGGTCCTGGAGAAGCCTGGCCTGGGCCTCCAGCGCCTTACCCGTTGAAGGGAATATATACGCTTCCGCACGCGACATTACGGATTTTCTGGTGGTGCAAAATGCCTTGAATACGCGTGAAGAAGAGTTATCAATAACACTGCAATCCATCGGCGATGGCGTATTAAGCACCGATATTGACGGCCGGATAATACGTCTCAATGCGATGGCCGAACAACTCACCGGCTGGACACAAGATGAGGCCATCGGACTGCCTGTCGACACGGTCTTTCGTATTCTCAATGAGCAAACACGACAGCCAGCGGTGATCCCGGTAATCGAAACACTGGCGACAGGCGCGGTTCGGGAAATGGCCAACCACACCTTACTTGTGAGCCGCGACGGCGTGGAGCGGCCCATCGCCGATAGCTGTGCGCCTATTCGCAATCGTGAATCCGCGATAGTCGGCGCGGTGCTCACCTTTCGAGACGTTTCAGATGAGCGGCGCGCTGCATGGGCGCTGCAAGTCGCTCACAAACACGCGCAGTCGGAAAGTGAGCGCCTGAACATGGTGCTGGACTCTATTGTCGACGGCGTCATCGGTTTTAATGCCAAGGGCAAGGTGCAGTCATTCAATTCTGCCGCCGAACGCCTCTACGGTTACGATGCGGCCGAAGTGATTGGCAAAAATATTCAAATGCTGACACCCAATACTTTCCAGGATAAGTTTGACGATTACCTCTATAACCACACCCGCACACTGCCACACAAGATTCTTGGCGTTGACCGCCAGGTCATCGGGCGGCATAAGGATGGCACTATTGTTCCGCTGGAACTCAGTATCGTCGAGACAGCCGGATCGGGGGATTGGCAATTTACCGGCGTAGTGCGCGACGTCAGTGAGCGAACCCGCTTTATCGAAGAGCTGAAGAGCGCCAGAGAACAGGCGGAAGCCGCCAATGCCGCAAAGTCCAAGTTTCTCGCGACAATGAGTCACGAGATCCGCACACCGATAAATGGCGTGATCGGCATGCTTGAAGTCCTCCACCGGACCAGTTTACAAATCTATCAGGTGGAGATGGTCGACCTGATTCAAGAGTCGGCGGAGTCACTGCTGGCTATCATCAATGACATTCTTGATCTGTCCAAGATCGAGGCCGGAAAAATGGAGTTTCACCGCGCACCGTTGGATGTCGCATTCAGCGTAGAGAACATTTGCGTCATGATGGACCGCTTCGCCGAAAAGCTGAATATTGATCTCACCGTATTTGTCGATCCTACCACCCCTGCCAACCTTCTGGGTGACGCCCAACATTTGCGGCAGGTTCTGATCAACCTGATCAGCAATGCTGTCAAGTTCTGCAGTAAGAGACAAGATCAGCGGGGCCGCGTCTCGGTGCGCACGGAATGCGTCGGACGCGAGGGGAACGACGTTACCATCGAATTTCGTGTCAATGACAATGGTATTGGCATGGATTCGGCGACGCTGGCGCAACTGTTCGCCCCATTTGAGCAAGGCAAGGCTTCTATCAGCCGACAATTTGGCGGAACAGGACTCGGATTAGCGATCTCACAAAACCTGACCCAATTGATGGGCGGCGAAATACAGGTAGCGAGTAAGCCGGGCATTGGCTCGATATTTACTGTGCGGATCCCATTCAGCATGGCAGAGAACACGCCATCGAATATAGACGAAGGCACGGAACTCGATGGTGTGTCCTGCCTGGTAATCGGCAAACCTGAGGGTCTAGCGCCCGATCTGGCCGCCTATTTGTCCTACAGTGGTGCCACCGTAGAGCGTATCGATAGCCTGGAGCAGGCGCAGGACTGGGCGCGTAGCAGAGATGCGGGCGCGTGGATCAGGGTTATTGACGCGGGAGAAACCCATCCTACGGCAGCCGATCTGAATATGGCGGCAGGCTTGGCACCCGAATCGGATCTGCGCTTTCTCGCGGTGGTGATTGAACGTGGCAAACGGCACAATCTTCGACAAAAAGGCGCGGGCTTGTTCATGGTGGATGGCAATGCATTACGCCGGAAAACCTTATCGCTTGCCGTTGCTGTCGCGGCTGGTCGCAAATCGCTGGAACGGGAATCGATTCATGCCTTTGATACCAGCCGCCGCAACGGCGGTACGTTAATTTCGCGGGAAAAAGCTATTGAAATGGGACGACTGATTCTCGTCGCGGAGGATAATGAAACCAATCAGAAAGTGATCGCAAACCAGCTTGCGTTGCTGGGTGTCGTCGCAGACATTACCAACAACGGCCTTGAAGCCCTCGAACTGTGGCGCAATGGCAACTATCCCCTGCTGATTACGGATTTACATATGCCAGACATGGATGGCTATGAGCTAACGGCCGCGATTCGCGCGCAAGAGTATGAATTCGAGCACATAGGCATTATCGCGCTCACGGCGAATGCGCTGGCAGGAGAGGCCAAACAGTGCCTGGTCACCGGTATGGATGACTACCTGAGCAAGCCTGCAAGACTTGAGGATATCGAGAATATACTGAATAGGTGGCTGCCACCGCGTCCGCTGCGCTCATCAGACGTAGAGCACGAAAATGCGGCGGCGCCAAGCGCATCGTCAGCTCCGAGCCGGCGACACTCCGCAGACCTACCCGTGAATGTCGATGTCCTGCGGGATTTAGTGGGGGACGACTCAGAGATCCTTGGTGAGTTTCTTGACAACTTTCGGCACAGTGCGGCATCAATCAGCTCGGAACTGCAAGCCGCATGGAGATCCCGCGAATTTGGAGATGTTAAAGCGGCGGCACACAAACTAAAATCTTCGGCACGCACTGTGGGAGCTATGCAATTAGGAGAGCGGTGTGAGCAAATCGAGGCCGCCGTCAGTGCTGGGCGATTTGAGGACATTGAGGCTTTGGTAGGATTGTTCGATCAGGCAATCATTGAGGTTGATCACTACCTTCAATCCTGTTGAAATACTGACACGCACTATCGACTGCCCCTCAAGCAGACGTGGACGTTTGCTAAACCTGTGTGTAAATGAACTTTATGAAAAGGCTTTGTGTGTGTGACACCTTTGTGGATGGAACCGGAAAAAGGGAGAGCAACATCATATTATTAGTAGTTGGTTGGGAGCTTGGTCATGGAAGCTTATAAGACTCTCTCCGTCCTCGTCGTTGACGATGAATTGTTTATGCTGAAGATCCTGAGGCACATGCTCGACCAACTGGGATTTACAGCCATTACAACTGTCGACAATGGCGAGGATGCACTACGCCTGCTGGATGCCGGCGACATGGCTGAGTTGATATTGCTCGACATCAATATGCCAAGTATAGACGGAGTGGAGTTTATACGATCGCTGGTTACGCTTGGGTATAGGGGTTCTCTGGTGCTTGTCAGCGGCGAGAACGAACGGGCACTGGCGACGGTGCAGAAACTGGCCACCGCTCGCGGTATTGATGTGCTTGGCTATCTGCAAAAACCCGTTGCGCCAAACGCGTTGCAAGCACTGCTTGCCACCATGGAGCCACCAGTAGCACGATCGTCAAACAGATCGCGAACTACCGCTTACGATGCCGACACTTTACGGGCTGCGATTGCCAACGGTGAACTGATTAACTACTTCCAGCCGAAGGTGTGCGTGCAATCAGGGGACTTCGTGGGTGCGGAAGTTCTGGTTCGCTGGCGTCATCCCAATGACGGCCTGGTCTACCCCGACCAATTCATTCCGTTGGCCGAAGAAAGTGGGTTAATGCAGGAGCTCACGATGGCGGTGTTGTCCGATACATTTCACCAGACTCGCGTTTGGCACGATGCCGGGCTGCAGGTCAAACCCGCCATCAATATCTCCATGGACAATCTGAATACACTCAATTTTCCTGATGATCTCGCCAGGTTGGCAACAGAAGCCGGCGTCTCCACCCATGGAATTCTATTGGAAGTGACTGAGCGGCAGCTAATACCCAACCTCGCTACGGTCCTCGACACCTTAAGTCGGTTGCATCTGAAGCGGGTCGAACTGGCAATTGACGATTTTGGCACGGGCTATTCATCTCTGGCGCAACTGACTGATCTGCCCTTTGACCAGCTTAAAATCGACAAGCTCTTCGTCCACGGTGCCTGCACCGACCCGACTGCGAAGGCGATTTTCGTCGCAAGTCGTGACATGGGGACTCAATTGGGTATGGAGGTTGTGGCCGAGGGCGTGGAAGATCGCGCAGACTGGGACTGGCTAAGAGCCGTGGGCTGCGACGTTGCGCAAGGCTATTTTATCGCCCGACCAATGCCCGCCGAGGACTTGCCCCGTTGGCTAACGGAGTGGGAGCAGCGCCTTCAGACGGAGCATTTGCTAGACACCCCATCCGCACCGGACGATTACTGACACTCGATATAGGCGCGGACACCGCCGCCGAATTGCTGCAGCCACCCGAGCAAAATTACTACCTGCGCCTGTTAGCCCAACTGATGAGCCAGCGCGAATGGCAGCCCCTATTCTCGAAACATCCGCTGCGCGCGTCCGCCATTTTGGTGACCTTCATCACCAACATCCTCCCCCACACAAACTTTCGCTGGGATTTATGGTTGCGTGACAAAATGCCCTGGAGCGAACCGCTGTGGTGGATCGTTGAGCGCATTATTACGCTACCCGACACCCATCACGCGCACCACGCCTACTTTATCTGCGCAACACAGTAGTAATCTCTGCCAAAATCCGGTAAATAGCTGCAGCAGTCTGTGCGTGAGGTATTTGTGGGCAGCAGCTAACGTTACCATCAACAAACACTATGCACCTGGCAGACCCAGGTGAACGAATGA
This sequence comes from Halioglobus sp., assembly GCA_037969215.1. Lineage (GTDB taxonomy): Bacteria > Pseudomonadota > Gammaproteobacteria > Pseudomonadales > Halieaceae > Marimicrobium. The sequence goes on along the minus strand of JBBKWY010000130.1, from coordinate 47,627 downwards.
ATCGCCGGGGAATTGTAAAATGTGGACAAACAGGATCGGCCTGAAACAGCTGGTCGTCGCACTCGCGCTAGTGGCGACTCAAACCGCGCTGGCCGCGATACCGGCGACCCCGGTGATGACGCTGTACGAATTCAACAGCGACCTCGAAGTGCCGTACTATGAGGTACAGCGCTTCCTGAGCAGTGGAACGGCCAGTCCGGCCGGCACGCTGGCGCAGGGCACTACGCTGATTCCCTGTCTGGTGGTGCGCGATGGCCGGCCAGTGACCGATAGCAGTGGTACGCCGTATGTCGGTTTTGAGGTTATTGCCGACCCGCGCGTAGCAACACCGGCGGAGACGGCGCGTGTCTCTGAGGCAATTGCACAGCGTAAGGCGCTGACTGTGAGCAATCACCACTGTAAGCCGGGCGAGAAGTTTGTGATCAATGTGCGCAAGCTGTACGCGATGGAGAAGGTCCCGTTCTTCGATCCACCGCGGTCTGTAGCGCAGGCTTCCGAGCCGCGCCCAACTGCGGCTACGCAGGGCGACTCCGACACCATTGTGCGTGCCTTCCACGAGAGCGCACAGTGCGCGCAGGCCAACGACCGCCTGACCGGGCGGCGCGGCTCGCTATTGGCTGCCTGGCTCGCCTTCGAACAATCCAGTTCCGGTGACTGGCCTCGGGAGGAATTGGACCGGGCGCGCCACCTCGACCTTACCATGCGCACTGCTCTGTTCGAGGGGCACCTCGACCGCGGCTGTAATGCCTACGGCGCCTGCGAGCGGAACATCATCGCGCTGACTATCCGCAACCGCGCGACGGAGCGCTGTTTCAGCCGCGAGGGCTGTGTCACCAAAGGGGATTTTGCCGGTGTCGCCACCAAGGTGTCACAGTACAATATCTGGGATGAGTATCTCACCCAGATCTCCGGGCTCACCTCCTGTTTCTTGCGCAACGATCTCGCGGCGCAGCCGTACTATGCCAGGCTGCAGGCGATGTACACGCAGAATGTGGGCGATGTACAACGCATCCTGTTCGGTGACGACACCGACCTGTTAGCGCTGTTTCCAGGCACGCCTCTGGCGGATCTGGAACGCACAGCGCACTATTACCACGCTCCGGCAATGGGCAAGTGCTTTCCCCAGCACGAGCGCGTGGAGTACATGTCAGGGGCCGTTGCGCGCAACGGCGGCGACTTCGCACTGATCGCCAATATGCGCATCCAGGCCGGGAATAAGGTGGGGAACGATTACAGTTTCCGCACATTTGTCCTGCGCGAGGATGACGAGCGCGATACGGTCGAGTTCCGGGACGACTACCCCGGCTTCATGGTCGACGGCCGCAAGGTGTCGCTCTCGACCGCCACCGGCTGCACGGCCTACGGTATCCCCTCAGGCTGCCCGGTGGAGGACGTCGGCCGATACCGCAAAACACCGTTCTGGCTGGATGCGGGTAAGCCACTGGGACTGACGTGCACGATTGCGCAGCGCGGAGAATCCTGCGCCGGGCCGGCACAATCTGTCACAGTGCAAGTCGGCGGGACGTGCGATACGCAGATGCGACCGGTGTCGGGGGTGCACTGAAAGCCCTTGCTCGACCGGGGCAATTAGCGCCTTCGATTTAACAGGCAGTGAACAACGTCCGCCCTCCCTCGACGGCTGTCGGGAGGTGAGCGCCGCAAACGCCCTGTCAGTGCTGCACGCGCCCGGTGATCGGCGGATCACCCGGCTCCGGTTCCAGAACCGTGCGATATACCAACCCCGCCATGACGGCGCCGACAATCGGCGCAACCCAGAACAGCCACAACTGCTCAAGTGCCCAGCCACCGACAAAGATTGCCGGAGCGAGACTGCGAGCAGGATTGACCGAGGTATTGGTAACCGGGATGCTGATAAGGTGGATCAAGGTCAGCGTCAGGCCAATGGCAATGCCAGCAAAACCGACAGGCGCGCGCTTGTGGGTTGCACCCAGGATGACGATCAGGAACATGAATGTCATGACCACTTCACAGACCAGTGCAGCAGTCATTGAATACTTGCCAGGAGAATGCTCGCCATAGCCGTTCGACGCGAAGCCGCCAGCTAAACTGAAATCAGCCTTGCCGCTAGCGATCAGGTACAGCACGGTGGCACCGATGATGCCGCCTGCCACTTGAGCCACGATGTAGGGGATGAGGTGCGCTGCGGGAAAACGGCCGCCGGCCCACAAGCCGACAGACACCGCCGGATTGAAGTGACCGCCAGAGATCGGGCCCAGCGCGTAGACGCCGGTCAACACCGTCAAACCAAAAGCAAAAGAGACTCCAGCAAAACCAATTCCCAGTTCGGGAAATGCCGCCGCGAGTACAGCACTGCCGCAGCCGCCGAGCACCAGCCAGAAGGTGCCGAGGCATTCGGCAAAGAGTTTAGGAAACATAAGGCCTACCATCCTTTCGTGCAGTTTGAGCGTATAGGAAGAATAGACACAGCTTTTAGGCCTGTCCAGATTTCATCCAGAGCCGATATCTTGCACGTCCGTCGCGACCAACCGGCGGTTGGTCGCACTGAACTCCACTATTCCAGAACACCATCCCAGCCGTCCACCAGACATGGCCCAGGCCCACAGACATTAATAACGGTACTCTCGGGTGACATAAAGGCCGATATCTGCGCCATTGCGCCGGGGTCCCGTCGGGGTCGCTCGTGGGGATCGTTACCTGCTCGTGGCGGCAAGTTAACAATGGGGGGTACCGGCGTACCGGTGTCCTCCCAAGCATCGTTAGGACCGGGGCCACCATCGAAGAAAACCAGGGCCGAGCCCAGGTGCGGGTAGGTGCTTATGGCCATCTGCTCTACATGAGGATTGATATCATGGTGGCGTCCCTCAACCAACGCGGGCTGATGCAGCGGGATTCCCATTGTACGCGCCATGATTTCAGCACTGGTGTGAGTCACCTGATGGTCGCCGAATGCCACTTGTAGCAATACATTTTTGGCGGGTGTATTCGGCAGTGGATCAGATACCAAATGATTGGCATACCCATTGTTCTCACCTCTGTCCCACAACATCTGGAAGAGCGACAGCAATATCGTCTGATCAAGCACACTGGGATAAGCGGGCTTTAAAAAAGCGGAATAGAGATCGAAGTCGACACTGCGCCGCAGCAGCAGCGAATAATTCATACCGGGCACACCCAGCACGCCGCTCTTGATATTTGGGGCAGTGGCCACTAGTGCGCCCCCTAATATACCGCCTTCACTATTGCCGTAGTAGTAAACCTCAGTGCCGTCGTAAACACTGTTACCATCGACTTGAAACGCCTCATGGCTAGAAAAACCGTTGGGGTGGCGCAGCAGTTCCGCCAGATACATCCAGCCGATAAACCCTTGCTGAGTGCGGTCGGGCAACGTATGAAAGTTGGATCCTTCTTGCAATAGTGCAATGGCATTGGGGACGTCACCATCGGCCATACCGATAAAATCCATCGCACAGTTCATTAAGTTATAGCGATTTGACAGCGTGCCCTGATGAGCGCCATTGGTGGACTGGTTGCGAGTGCCTAGCAAACCGTGACCGTACAAATAAACTCGAGTAGCACCACCCGCCTCAGCCGAATCAGGCGCCATATTATTCAACGACTGTTTACTTATATTGCAAATAAACTCCTGCACAGTGGTATTGTCGCCATTCATACGGTCGGGCAGAAAATCATCGTCATCGGCGTAGAACAATGACGACCCGGGACCGGCATCGTCGGTATTCATAAAATTGGGGATCGTAATGGTGCCTCTGATCCTTCGCCCCCAATTGTCGTCTGTCATGCTCAGGTCTTCTTCACTGTCGACAGTAAATTCAGGACTTCCCCCCGCCAGTGCTGCAAACGCCGTATCGCGCATATGAAGAATCCGCTCACTTAAACTACGCGTAGATGAGACGGTAAAATCCCACGTCAGATAGAGATCTTCTCGCGCAATATTGGCACCGGCCAGCGCGGTGAAAAGCTCTTCCATCGCAGGACGTCGCGCTTCAGCGGCATCACTGTCTGTAGCGATTTTATCGCGGTAAGCGCGAAACAATTCGGTGGGGGGAATGGTCTCGCCAGCAGCATTTTTCAGATTTCGCAGGGCGACAATATAACGCTCTCCGTCCTGCAGGTTTTTAGCCACACGAATGAGCAAACTCATTTCGTCCACCAGCTCAGCATTGGCGTCAAGCTCACTCCAGATTAACTGCCGCTCACCGGTCGCTGCGTTAATAACCACTATAGGACTGTCTTCCTGGCGACTGTCTGATAAATCTATCAAGCGAGGCGCGCCGGTCGCTTCCATGTCCAGCGCGGGCACTTGTGTGATCATGACAGTGCCCGGTGAAAAACCATCATTGCGGTTCCACTCGGTAGGATCGACAACAATGCCTGAGTCATTCACCGGCATGGCCTTTTCTGAGAAGTTAACCAGTAGACCGTTGTCTGTAGTGTCACTTTCACGAGTGAAGAAATTGCTGGGGAACGGCAGAATACAATTTGCGGAATCCAATAACTCGCAAAATTCGGCATTGCTGTCGTCAATAGAGATAACTTCAGGCGGCTCTACCGGCACTACTGGCACGACAGGCTCCACCGGTAATGCGTTTCGATCGTTATTGTTGTTATTACTGCAGGCAGCCAGTGAACTAACCAGCACTACCAGCAGGAAGATCTTCTTCTTACGGAAATTTGTAGGCACCGCATGCACTCCTCTCTAATAATTATGCGACCAAGAATAGAAGAACTTGTTGTCAATGTCTATTAGGGAAAAAGTGGACATGGAAGAGAACAGATTTATGGCCTCACCGCCTACCAGCGCTGTCCAGAGGTTCGACTTTAACAATGGAGCCTTTTTTATAGTGGTAACGCAGATAACGCCAATGAATGGCGTCCGAGATTGCGTTCGGGCGCATCACCCCGTAGCACTCACCCTTCGCTCTCACGCTTCGATAGTGAACGCCGTAACTTTTGGCAGCGCGTAAAGCATCACCGGTGTGCTGGGCTTCACCGTAATCGTCGGGGTCGTAGATTGCATGCCCGGCCAGCTGTCGCACATCATGCAGCGCGACAGGCCCGAGTCGTGCCCGTATCACACGCATCTCCTGCGTGGTCTGCTCTATCCTGGATTCACGCAGAAACCGTGCCCGATGGAAAGATGTCTCGGCAATGGCCACCGCCTCATCAGCCGTACAGTAGTAGGTACCGAAGTCCCGGTTAAAGCGCCCGCCACGACCATCCACTGGGGGATGGGTAAAAGCCGCCATGATCCAGGACGCACCATCACCGTACACCCGGTCTGCCGGCGGCACCAGGCGAATATCGCCCACCTGATCGCGCAAACGTGGGTTAGTCAAGGACTCGACCGCGTAGAGCACCTCCCAATCCTTGGCACTGGCGACGTGCTCGAACAGGCTGATCTGCGGGTAGCGTGACAGGATGATCCGATAGACCGGCTCATTGACGTCGCTACGGGGTAGCGTATCAATATCAATCACCAGCCAGTCCGCTCCGCATCGAGGAAATTCCTGACCGCAGCCAGGTCTACCACCTGCCCTGCCAGCAATCGATCCAGCGGTGCTGCACCGTTGAACAGCGGGTTATCATTGGGGCTGGTCAGCCACTGATCGGCCAGGGCCTGATCGGGCAACAGAATCTGCAAGGATTTGTAGATACCGAGGATATAACTGGTTCGCTCCAGTAAATCCCGGCTCAACTTGGCCTTTTCCGGCTGACTCTTCCAGTTGTAGAGGGTCTTCTCGTTATTGAGACCCAACAGGGTCATCTGCTGCGCGCCGGTCAGGCGCCACTGACTAAAAATGCTGAAAATCGCCGGCAGCAGTGCACTGGTGACACTGGACCCGCGCCGCAACAGCTGCTCGGCCTGAGCGATCATGATTACCTCCAATACTGTAATGTTACAGTTCTCCAGTGCAGGCTAGCAAACTGTAACACTACAGTCAACTGAGTCGGAGATGCTTAGCGAAGATTCTGGCTATGGCTATGACCATCAGCGCCGACGACGAGTACGGGGGACGATACGAATACCGCATCATCGGCTGGCATGGATACCATGCTTATTCGAAAGCGGCGCGTTGGTGTCAGGTATTACCACCGTGAGCTGTACACTTTCCGGTGGCACCGAGACCACCTGCTACCAAATCGAAACTGCCGGCGTGCCCTCTCGCTAGACGCCTCAACCTCAGTCCGCATCGCGGATCGCTCCGGGAATACCTTTAGTTTCTGATGCATACCGCTCGCGGTCGGTTACACAACTTCACCATGATTTCTCCTGACTATCTGCAAATTTGTGGATCAAACTGTATTTGTTCCACACCATACTGCAGAAGGAAATCCCGAGGATACTCAATCTGAACAGTGCCAGAGCGGATCCTCAGGAGGTTCCCACTATGACCAATTTTTTTCAGGAGCTTCGCCGTCGCACGGTTTATTAGGGTCGTGGGTATCTATGCGGTTGTCGGCTGGCTGTTGGCACAGGCCGCTGTAGTCTTACAAACTTCGCTCAACTTTCCGTTGCGGTTTTCCGGGGTGGAGCCGAATGAATCCAGCTGTCCGTACTCTCGGTTGGAGCATGCTCGAACCATCCAGTCTTTTTCCCACTGGTGAAATTACAACTGGCACAAGAGTTGCTTCATAGTTGTTACCATTGAGAAAATACGGCTATGCGCTGCGCATTGACGCTTTTGCGTTAGGGTGATGTAACTCATTTACCAATCTGATTCTGGAGAACATGCGGTGGGCGGAAAATTCAAGCAAGATAACTGATCACCGATCACCGATCACCGATCACCGATCACCGATCACCGATCATGAGATATTACCGCATGTAATTCTTACATTCGATTGTAAGGTTTTTATTGAATATGGGTTAACTATCAGTGCCATTTATTGCTCGACGGGTTCGCAAACGTTTCACACAACGAAATATAAAGGTATCTACTTATGTCCGAACAAGCTCGGACAACGGCACCGCGTATTATCTTCTTCGATGTCGTGAAAACTGTTTTCTCCTTGGTCCCGCTGGAAAAAAAGCTGGTAGAGTTCAACCTGCCCGCTGGCACATGCCGGGTGTTCTTCGCCCAGTTGCCAAGAGATGCCTTCGCTCTCTCGGCGAGCGGCGTCTTCCTCACATTTCCGGAGATTGCCAAAGGTACCCTGCCGGTATAGCTGGACAGCCTGGGCCACAAAACCGATGAAACTACGCTGAAGGAAATCCTTGGGACTTTCTCCCAGCTCCCCATCCACAAGGATGTCAAACCCGCACTGGAAAAAATTAAGCGTTCAGACTACCAGGTTACCGATCTGGTCGCTGCAGCTGACCTCGCGCTTGCGCGGCTAGAGTGAGTCTTAATAGTCGACAAATAAAACGGCCAAACTAAAACCCGTTCTTCGGCCAAATACCTGTCAAGAATTGTGGCACGACTATTGCGACCTTATTTGCGAGTTAACTTACAACTCCCCCTGGTCTCAATAAGAGATTAGGATGAAACCCCACTCCGAGGAGATGACGATGACTAACAAACTCAAATCTGGCAAACCTTTTCCGGAGGTTATCGTAGCACGCCTTGGCGGCGCCGATCTGCAACTTGGCAAGCCCGTGGATGATCATGACTGGCAGATGGTGGTTATCTACCGCGGCAAGCACTGTCCAATCTGCAAGACCTACCTTGCGGCGCTCGAACGCACTGCGCCCGAATTCGCCAAGGCGGGCATCGGCGTCATCGCTGTTTCCGCCGACCCCGAGGATCGGGCGCGCGCCTTCACAGACGATATCGGCGTGACATTTCCCGTCGGTTACGATCTGACGGTGAATCAGATGGAGGTCCTCGGCCTTTATATCTCGGAGCCGCGCTCGGAAAAGGAAACCGACCGCCCTTTCGCGGAACCAGCGGTGTTTGTGGTCAATGCTGACGGCCTGCTGCAGGTGCTGGACATTTCGAACGCGCCCTTCGCCCGTCCGGACCTCGCAGGCCTCGCCAAGGGACTGCAATTCATCCGTGACAACGACTATCCGATCCGGGGCCGAATGGAGTCTTGACGGTCACGTCAACAAGCTGACAAGGATTCAGGCGGAATTCCGGCTCAGGGCGTTTCGTCGATACGCCAAGAAGCGTTCGGACGTTAACCGCCCCGCCCACGATCCTCATGTTCATCGACACCTGCGCCGGCTTCTCCAAAAACAGTATCGCCGATGCAATTCAAACTGCGATCATCGAAGTATCGAAGTCGCTGGGAGATATGAACTGGCTTGAGGCGTAGGAGACACGTGGTCGTATCAGAAATCGCACAGTAGATTATTATCAGGTTACGCTGAAAGGAGGTTTTCAGCTCAAGAAGCAATTCACGCCGCCGTCAAGTTCGTCTGGTGTAGTGGGGTTGTTAGCCTCCTACACCCCGACTTTTCTTGACCTAATTAGATGAGGAAGATGATCAACACCTCCAAAAATATATTGCAGCGTGGTCTGGATAATATACGCCATCCGTTTTCCAGTTTCATTCGCGCCCAGACAACCTCTAGCATGTTGCTTCTGTTGTCTACAATTGTAGCCCTATGGTGGGCAAACTCAGTTTACTCTTCTACCTATCTGAATCTGGTGCACACACCAATTGGCCTATTTTTGGGTGATTTTGAACTGCGAGCTTCACTCAAACACGTTATCAATGATGGCTTAATGGTGATCTTTTTCCTATTGCTAGGACTTGAGATAAAACGGGAAGTACTCGCCGGAGATCTCGCTCAACCAGAAAATCGACGCATGCTGATTTTTTGTGCCTTAGGCGGAATGATTTGTCCGGCTGTAATTTATTCGTTATTCAACTGGGGACTTGATTCAAAGATCGGTTGGGGCATCCCAATGGCAACCGATACGGCTTTTGCGCTGGGTGTCCTTACCATCGTAAGAAAACACATACCTGCCAGTCTTTTAGCCTTCATTGTTGGCCTCGCCATCGTCGACGATGTCGGGGCGATACTGGTCATTGCAATATTCTACGCTCAGGAAATATCTGTAATGCATTTGGCGAGCGCTTTTTCACTGCTTGCTATTTTGGCAATAGCTAACTACGCAGGTATAAGACAGCCGCTTTTCTATATCATTATCGGGTTTGCAACGTGGTGGATGACGCTAAAATCCGGGGTTCACGCCACGGTTGCCGGTGTCGCAATCGCACTGACGGTGCCGGCACGGTCGAAGCTGGCGCCAGGCGATCTGCTTGATAAGGCTAAATCAACTATCAGCTCTATCCAGCAGAAAACAGAAGCCGTGGATGTTCTTGGTAGCAGGCAGGATCATGAGCAGGTGCTGGAAGTACGTGATTTTGCAGAAGGTGCCAGCACGCCCTTGCGTCGGTGGGAAGATACCCTGCACTTACCAGTAGCACTTTTTGTCTTACCGCTGTTTGCGTTGGTAAATGTAGGCGTAGTATTTGGCGTTCGTTCATTTATCGATAGCCTCCAGCATCCAGTTGGATTAGGCATTGTTTCTGGACTTGTACTCGGAAAATTTATCGGCATATCTGGCGCGTGTTGGCTAGCTCTGCGCTACAAAATAGGTCGCTTACCCAATGGTGTTAATTTTCAACACATCATTGGCGCTTCTCTCATTGCAGGCATTGGCTTCACCATGTCTACATTTATTGCCACACTGGGTTTTGACGGGCAACCGGCTCATCTCCATAACGCAAAAACAGCAATCCTGGGCGCGTCGGTTCTCTCTGCGTTTTTGGGCGTGTTATATATCAGGATCAATGCTTCAAAACAACGTGGCAAACGTTAACGCGCATGGGGGTACTTTTTACACAGTTTTTGTAACCTAGGGGTTTGAAGAAGAGTGCTACGGCTGGCTGACGTTCCCGCTCTACTCAATTCGAATCCGTGCATAGCACTTTTCTATTTCAATTCAGTTACCCCTCCCCTAGAGAAACCTTAACATTCTCGAGTACCAGCTCCGCTTCAATTGCAGACCGAAGCCTTTTCAAAGCATCTTCTCTCACTCGTAATTTTGTCGCCCTATGGGCGTTCATATCCAATTTAAGAAGCTCATCAGACAATTCAATCGCTGCTTCCATCAGTTTATCAACAGAAACCATCTGGTCAGAATATCCAGCCCTAACAGCCTCATCGGGGGTATACATGTACGCTGTATTCACCGAGCGATTAAACTCAGCAGGAGTAAGTCGTTGTCGCGCAATTTCAATCGCAAAATAGGGTACGGTAAGCCCAATCGAAACTTCATTCATGCCAATTTTGTAGTCTCCTTCAGTACAGATTCGCCGATCAGCGGATAGCATCAGGAATGCACCCATCGGCAATGCATGCCCGTTACATGCAGTGATAACAGGCATGGGAAAGGATAAAACCTTCTCTGCCAGCTCGGCGCCCAGAGTGAGCATCCTGAGAACCTTCTGTGCGCCTTGCCCAAATACGTTCAAATCAAAACCGGAGGAAAATATACCTTCGCGCCCGGTGAGAATAACAATAGCGTTATCTTTTGTTGCCTGATCGAATGCTCTATGTAGCTCATCCAACATCGCAATGCTCATGGCATTTGTTTTTCCATCATCCATTACGATGGTGACAACACCGCCTTGAAGATTATAAGTTAGAAGTTCGCTCATACTATCTCCTTCACAACTATCAGGAATTTTCGCTGTTTGCCCAGCGTTCAAGCAGCGAGTCCCACCGCTGTTACCTGCATCGTCAAAAACTTGGGCAAGCCTGCGATACGGTCCAACCACGCCTGCACGTTCGGATAGTTATCCAGCGGTACATCGCCCTCCGGTGCGTGAGCGATATAAGTATAGTTGGCCACATCCGCGATGGTCGGGTTGTTTCCCACCAGCCACCTGCGCCCGTCCAGATGAATCTCCAGTACGCCGAGCACGTTGTGGGCCACTTCAATCGCGCGCTTGTGATCCAGAGTCGCACCGAAAACGTTCACCAGCCGCGCCGCGGCCGGACCAAAGGCAATCTGTCCGGCTGCAATAGACAGAAAGCGCTGAACTTCAGCCGCTGCCGCAGGATCTGCCGGCAGCCAGGTCTTGCTGGTATCGTACTTCTTGGTTAGATATATCAGGATAGCGTTGGAATCCGCGATGACGGTATCGCCATCCTCAAGTACCGGCACCTGGCCAAAGCGGTTTTTGGTCAAAAACTCCGCCTGCTTGTGTTCGCCTGCAGCCAAATCCACGTCCACCAGTGTCGCCTCAAGCCCCAACAGCGATAGCAGCAGCTGCGCGCGATGAGAGTGGCCGGAAAGTGGGTGGCGATAAAGTGTGATGTTGCTCATATTCCTGTCTCCTTGGGTAATTTACGCGGTTGCGCGACGTTGTTTAAGGTTGCCTAAAGGCCCAGTTCACTGAGCCCGAGGTGATCATCTGGCCGTCGACCCTGAGGCCAGCGAAACAGTCGCTCAGATTCTGCAATAGCAAGGTCGTTGATACTGGCGTGGCGAACCTGCATCAGGCCCGTCGCGCTAAACTCCCAATTTTCATTGCCGTAACTGCGGTACCATCGGTTCTCCTCGTCATGCCATTCGTAAGCGAAGCGCACAGCGATACGATTGTCAGAATGTGCCCACAACTCCTTGATCAAGCGGTACTCGTGTTCTCGTTCCCACTTGCGAGTAAGGAGTGCAACAATCTCATCGCGACCCAACGGGAAATCTGATCTGTTGCGCCAGCGGCTATCGAATGTGTACGCCATGGAGACCTTATGGGGATCGCGACTGTTCCACGCGTCCTCGGCCAGTCGCACCTTTTGCATGGCTGTTTCATCAGTAAACGGCGGCAGCGGCGGCCGAGTTTTTTCGTCAATGCTCATTGCTTGCTCCATAAAGTAAATACTCTGTTTCAAGACTTGGATCAAAAAAATGCAATTCAGTGTCGGCGACCGAATAGCTCACTATGCAAACAGCTCCATTCGCACCCGCTCACCCGCTATACCAAGTTCCTTTGCAGTATTCGTTACAGCAGTAATAAGGCGCGGTGGCCCACAAACGTAGATCACCACGTCGTCAGGCGCGGCGGCCACTAGTGCCGCAATGTCGATCCGCTCACCGTCGGCGCTACTGTATACACGCAGACGATCGCCCATGTGACGCTCCAGACGATCGCGAAAAGGCATCTCCAATCGGCTGCGCCCGGCATAGTGCACACTAAAGTCGGCGCCCCGCGCGGCAAGCGTCTGGGCCATGGACTTGATCGGGGTAATCCCTATACCGCCGGCAATCAAAAGCGCAGGGCGCTGGTCGCTGTGCAACCCAAAATGGTTGGCGGGCATGTCTACACGTAGTCGTGTGCCAATGCGGTACGAATCATGCACCGCTGAGGAACCGCCGCTGCCGCCCTCCTCACGCAGCACGGCAATTTCATAGATGTCACGACGCACCGGGTTTGAGGCAATGGAGTAATGACGTTCCACCATGCCTCCCGATGCCAGACGCACGGGAACTCGCAGGTGCGAGCCCGGTTCCACCACTGGCAGTTCACCTCCCTGGGGGGCGCGCAATTCAAACGCCCGTACGCGCGGCGCGAGCTGGCGTATACCGCTGACCACCAGCTCCAGCGGGCCCTCACCGAGCGCCTGCAGTACTTTTTGATCGTCGCGCCTGGCAGTCGTCGGCTGGTTTTTTTCGGCACCCGCGAGCAGGCCTTTCAGGCGGTGGTTTTCCGTGCGTAGCGCCGCCCATTGATCCCCGATCTCGGCCTCGGTAAAGCGCGGGGTGATGTGTTGTGGGCAATTCCAATCGAAACCTTCCACTTCGATGACAAAACCACGCTCAATCTGCGCCGGGTAGCCGTCGTCCTCCAACTGGGCCAGCAGCTCGGGTTCATCCAAACCAACAGTGCGCACCCGGCCGAGCATTTTCAGCCGTGTGCGATTGGGGTAGTCCATGAAAAATAACGCCACCCGGTTGTCGGTTCTGAAATTACCGGTGCTGACATACTGCCGATTGCCTGAGTAATCGGCGAAACCGATGGTGCGGTCGTCCAACACCTTCACAAACCCCACTGGACCACCGCGGTGCTGCACGTAGGGCCAGCCGGTTTCGCCCACACTGGCCATGTACACACTGTCCCGGGCGGTGATGAAAGCGCCCTCGCGACCGTTCAAACGGTGATTGAAGTCATCGCCTGACTCCATGCGTGCATAGCCTGTGCGGCTGCCCAGCTCTTGCTGGATGGCTAGCACAACGGGGGTGAACACGATCTCGGCAAACTTGTGAGCCATTCTCAATTCTCCTTCCCTGATCCGGGCTGGTATGCCCCGGCTGTGTGATGGGGCTACTTTCTCAAATTCCCATTCAGAGAAGAATGCTCTAATATCACAATTGTTTATTGCCATAAGTGGAATAATAGATGGACCGCTTTTTCCAGCTACAGATCTATGTCGCAGTGGCCGAAGAGGCCGGTTTCGCCGCAGCAGCGAGGCGTCTGCAGATATCGCCTCCGGTCGTGACACGGGCAGTGGCCGCGTTGGAGGACACGCTGGGCGTCAAGTTGCTGAACCGCACCACGCGCTATGTACGTGCAACGGAAGCGGGCCTGCGCTATCTCGAGGACGCCAGACATATACTGGCCGGACTGGAGGCGGCCGATGAAGCAGCCGCAGGCATCAACGCCGAACCCCGTGGACATCTTGCGGTGACGGCTCCGGTGATGTTCGGTCGGCAGTTCGTGATGCCGGGTATCGTTGAGTATCTCGCCCAGTACCCTGCCATGGAAGTTAACGCCGTGTTTCTCGATCGTTCAGTCAACCTGCTGGAGGAGGGCCTGGATGTCGGCGTGCGCATCGGAGAGCTAGCCGATTCGTCCATGCGCGCGCTTAGGGTGGGGTCGGTACGGCATGTGCTCGTAGCGGCGCCGGCTTACCTGCAGGAGCACCGAGCACCGCGAGTACCAACGGACTTGCGAAACCATACACTCATCGCATCTACAGCCGGTGGCTTCGGGAACAACTGGCGCTTCTCTGCTCTGGCCGGGGAACACCCGTTAAAGGTTGAACCGCGCTTGGCCGTCACATCGAACGACGGTGCAATTAGCGCCGCCCGTGCGGGCTTCGGTATCGTCCGGCTGCTGTCTTACCAGGTTGCGGCGGATATAGAGGACGGGGTGCTCAAGGTGTTGATGCCGCAATACGAGCCGCCGGAATATCCTGTGCATATTCTGCACCGCGAAAGCCGTCACGCCTCGGTCAAAGTAAGGGCCTTTATCGATCTATTGGCCAACCGGTTACAGGCTGACAAAACTTTGAACCCGGATTTCGCCGGGGACTGAAGTGCATCGAGTATGGAGCCGAGACCAGGACTACTTGTAAGTTTCAACCGGATCGTTCAAAACGCCGTAGCAGCAAATGATCCACCGTTAATTGCCTTACCTGCGCAACCATCAGCAGTGACAATATGATTCCCCATGCAAGATGGTCCTGTATTGCGACAGGAGAGTCCTTCAACGCATCGTAGTAAGACACTACCGCAACAATATTCAATACAAATAGTCCAAAGGCTGAAAATCGGGTAAACAGGCCGACCACGAGCAGGACGGATAATGCCAGCTCACTCCCGGTCGCCAGCCAGGCAGCGAGTTCGGGCGGCAGCAAGGGCACTTGATATTCCTCCTGGAAGAGATAGAGCGTAGTGTCCCAGTCAGTGATTTTATTCCAGCCAGACGCAAAGAAAATTTTAGCAATGTAAAGTCGCGCAACCAGATCGGCAACCGGTGCCAGTCGATTGAGTACCTGTTCCTCAACCCCGACCCATGTGGAGCGCACTTTGCCAATAAACGAATTACTGTCCATCGCGTTACCTCTGTGTTAATTACTCGTGTCGGATTGAAATTAACCCCTGTTCGACCCATGATCGCAACAACTCTGCCGATCGTAAGGCACTCTCACCGGCGTCAGGCACCGACCGCGCTACCGCCTCGCAGATATTGGAAAAATTCTCTCCCCGAGAGAGACAATCCAGTGCCACCTTTTCCAGTTCGGATACGCTGCGCCACGCCGCCACCAGATCAGGTTGTCGGTAGACAATCCAGTTCAGCGTTTGTTTGGCCGGCTCAGGTGGCTCCTGTTCCGCGGACAGGGCTCGCCACAGCGGCGGTGTATTCCACTGCAACACCAGAACACTGGCTGACGGATGCAAGACAAATCGCAATTCACCCCAGCACTCAGGCACAATCGCCTGCAGACTCTCAACCGTTAGTCGCTCACTGTCAGCGGCGTCGACGGTGTGGCGTAAGGCCCACTCAAAGCTGGCAAGCTCGGACATTATCGGCAAGCCAGCGTAAGGTTGCTCGCTCTGGAGGAAGCTCGTCAACACATGGCCAAACCAGCGAATGGACGAATGCGTGGGCGGATGCTGGCGCAGGTAGACACTGCCCATCAAGTCAAAATCCCTATCGCCGAGTAACTCGTGCAGCGCGGGATAATTGCTACGCAATGCTTCGACCAACCGAATAACATAAGCGTTGCTATAGATTTCCAATTGCGCCTGCCAGCTGGTGGAACCGGGCAACAGATTCGCAAACAGAGCTTCATCCTGTAGCTGCGGCTGAAAAATACGCTGCTGGAATCGGTCCTGCCATTCACGCAATTGCATGCTGGACTCCTGACAGGCTCAAACTTCGCGCCCGGTCCAATTCTCCGATTAACTCCTCCAGCGGCGGAATATTGTCATCACGCTCGATCATCGTGGGTATTTCACCGAAGAGTTCAGTAGCGGCAACGTACAGGGCCCAGACATCTTCGCACACCGCCTGATCATGTGTATCGATGCAATGACTGCCATGATCACTGTGACCGGCCAGGTGCCATTGACGAATCCGTTCCGCCGGTAAGGCCTGCAGATATGTCAGTGGATCAAACTGGTGGTTGCGACTGGAAACATAGATGTTATTGATATCGACCAGCAGGTCACAATCCGCTTCAGCTGCTATGGCCGCAACAAACTCCCACTCTTTAAGGGGTGCGGCGGCCTGGACGTAGGTTGAGACGTTTTCTATCGTCAATCGACGCCCCAGAATATCCTGTACTTGCCTGATGCGGGCCGCCACATGTGCAATGGATTCATCTGTATAGGGAAGTGGCAGCAAATCGTGCATGCGTTGGCCGGCGAAACCGGTCCAGCACAGATGGTCCGAGACAACAGCGGGGCTTACGCGATCTGCCAACGCCTTTATGCTCGTCAGATATTCCAGATCAAGCGGGTCGCATGAACCGATGTTCATGGCAACACCGTGCATGGCGATAGGATAGCGCTCGCTAATTTTGTCCAGAAAATACAGCGGCTTCCCGCCGGGAACGAGATAGTTGTCGGACAGTATTTCCAACCAGTCCACCCGCGGACGGCCGTTTATAAAGTCATGATAATGCTCTGGGCGCAAGCCGAGACCGAAACCCTGAAGCGTATTAGTCATTGTCTAATCGAATGAAGGACACGGCGAACCGTGTCCCTACACCCTCCTCCATTATCTTCTTACTTAAGAACCGTGCCGCCTTCTTCGGTACATTCGTCGGCAGATCCAGCCATTATCCAGCCGTGACCCTTGCAGGAATTCTGACCTGCGCAAGCACTCTCTGCCGTTTTACACTTTGAGGTCCCCTTACAGGAGTTGATGCCCTGACACTTGACCGAGCCAGCCTCATCCGTATCGCCTGCATAGGTCGGCATAATAACTGCGCTGGAAAACAGCGCTGCAGCTGAGGCGGCAAGCGCCATTTTTGCAATTGTATTCATAATAGTTCTCCAATAATCATTGTTGTACGCCAAAAGAAACATTGCGAGAGCAAGTCTCACCCCAATTGGATGCAACAGAAGAGTGATCGTTACATGTTTCCGGGAAAATTACTCTCCATGGCATAAACAGTTTCTCGGAAAGTCAGAGCAGACCGGCAGAAAAGCCACGAGCCACGGCAGAGTAATACCCAGCGACAGACATTCCAGAAACAGCTAAATTGCAGCTTAAGTCCAGAAACGTCACAAGCAATCGATCAAAATCTTAATAGGATATATTCTTTATCCGCGAGTTTGATAAGCGTCGGTTCATCCACTGGTGAGTCGTTCCACAGCTTGAGCCCGTCAGTTGTTTCAGTTTTGTGAAACAACAGCAGGGAGCCGCCTACGATCTTGAAATTGGTGGGGTCTAGTGGCACTGCACGCCCCAGTGTCAGACTGTAAGGGCAAACTTTGTATTTCGGTTGATACTTCGCTGGATCTTTAGTGAATAGTTCGACCTGATCTGCCGATGTTAGATAGTACGTACTCCCCCCGTACTTTACAGCGAATTCCACACGTCCCTGCTCCGCCATATTCCTGGTGAAGTAGGAAACGGGGCTATAACCTCCAATCGCTGGCTGCTGGTTTTCATGATCTGTGTTTTGCGAGTAGCCAGAGATCGGAAACAATGCCCCAATTAGAATCAGTATGGAAAGCCGGTAAAATAATGACGTTTGCATAGTAAAGCTGCCTCAAAGTCATGGTATGGGCCCGACGAATCATCGCCGGTTCCCAATGCGCAATTAACAAAATAAATCGCAATAATCATTGGATGCAATTGAGCAACTTTTGTTACGAGCGCAGCAGGTATCCGATAAGAAAATCGACTTAAAATAGGCCAAGAACAACCCACTATCTGGGCAATAGCGTCTTCGCTCTGGATTGATTGGCGAATTCAATGAAGCGGGGATCACCTAGCGCTTTTCGAGATACAACCGGTCGTATGCCACACCGAGCGCAACGCCAAAAATGATATGCAACATTAACGTAGCCATTGGTGCCTGTATCCCAATGTTGAGACCGAAGAGACCCTCACCGGCCATTGGCATCGGTATCAACATCATCAGCAACCATGCACCTAGCGAAAACACGACTCCTTTTGACCATGCTTTGGCGGTAGGTAGTTTTTCAAATGTTTGCGCAAAGAGTATTCCCCACACGAATGCTCCGATCAAAAAATGGATCACCCATCCCACGACGGGTGTTTGTGGCATCCCCATCATGTTGTGCGCCATGCCCGTCAGCATCTTGATGGCGTTCACCTCGGGCATTACTCCCATCATCGACTTGATCATCATGATGATGGATAGCACGATTGTGGCGATGAACCCCGCCAGGATTCCAGCTGTAACCTTGTTCATAACTTTACTCCCTATTGAGTGTTTATTTGATGCGCACACCGCGGTACTCGGCGTGGCATCGTTTCATCTTCCGATGGTCATCAGTCGCTGCAGATCGTTGTAAGGTGCGGAATAGCCATGACCTCCGGCGATAATTGAGGGTGTTATCCCCAACGCTTGTAATGCATTGAACAGAGCCTTCTGGCCTCCCGTTGGGGAAGTGTCGCGCAATGGACTCCATAGATCGACAACGAACCCTATGGACACATCGGGTAGGTAGCCAATCAGCATGTTCTTTACGTGGGTATTCTCAACGGTATACAACTCTACCTCGCGCTGACCGTCGGTCAGGACACGCATACCATCGACTTCCAGGATATTCGTTCGACCTGGCTGCTGTTGCAACGCATCGGGTTCAATGGTGTGCGGTGCCTTTAGTACGCTCTCAAAAAACGTCTTATCGCCTTTGGGGACGACAATGGTCGCTCCTTGAGTGGCATAGGTGCGCGCACCACCGCTGTGATCGACGTGGTGATGGGAGATCACTAGATATTTTACTGGCTTGTCTGGGTATTTTTCTGCAGCTGCTGCCAGTGTCCATTCGGATTGCCATTCGTTAATCGGTGCATCGAACACAATCAGATAGTTGTTCATCTCTACTACCAGACTGTTATGCGTACCGCCCAACACCTGATCGACACCCAGCGCCAGCGAAACAAGATGCAGACCGCCACGCTTGGGATCGTAGTTGATTTTGTCGGTATCCAGAAACAGGCCCAGGTACTGGCGACGAATTACCCACTGGTATGGAACAGGACCACTCGCAGGTATCTGCGCATGTTTGGCGATGTCTTCGGGAACATGGAAGAAATCTTTCGGCAGCTCGGGATTAACGCTCACCTGGGCATATTGAATCTGCGCGATCCTCGCGCCATTCAATTCGTAATCCATTCGATATGGAAACTTCAGATCGCCCAACACACGCCAGTCGGAAAATACCAGATCAAAATCCGAATCGCCCTGCAGCGCATCCTCGTCACGAACACGGATCCGCGCCGGCAGGTGCGTGTCGGGGTCAAACATCACAATATATGCGTTGCCAGCGTGTTGATAGCGTATGGCTGCCAAGGATCTACCCTCTACCCGCTGCTCTGGCAGGGATGACAGTTGATCGGGTTGCTGCATCGCAGCAAGCAGGAAGTGCGGAGAGCGCCGGGCTATCTCGCGCTGTTCTGTCGCCAGGCGTACCCCTGACATGGCATGCATCGGCGGGCTGGAGGTGAGATCAGCCATCGTCCGATAAGAATCCGTGGCGTCCACGCCCCGCACGAAACCCATGCGTTCCGTGACAATCTCGATAAACCCCTGAGGGTGTGGAAACGGAAACTCAAAGTTGCGGTTCCACTCAGTGCGGGTCGCCTGCTGCGCGTAATCCTGGCTCATGAGAAAGTCCGAATTGCCCACCAGACGTGGCTCGCCACCGGTCTGGAACGCCTCGCCTGGTACCCAGTGTGTTGTCCGACCCTGAACGGTAATAGTCTTCAGGTCTTCCAGCACTGCAACGCCGCCCATGGCCTGCAGTGCAGCCTGGACAGTATCCACACCTTTATTCGCCGTTCCTGCCTGCGACGGGCTACTCACAACCAGACCGATCAGCATGTAAAAGCACGCTACAAGATAAAACCTCGCCGTCACGGTTGTTTTCAAATCAGACATCGGTACGCTCTCCTGTGATTTCAGCGCAGTTGGATAGGCCAAGAAGAGCCCGCTTTCTGGGCAACCGACGAACCGAAGAACATGCGTTTACCCCAGCCACTAACTATCAGCCACAACACAATCAAGATCCTCGGCCGTGAGGACATTGCCGCCGTAGATGGATCGAATTGATTTGACGCTCTGCTGGAGATCTACCAGACTGCGCGCCATAAAATGACTGAGCAATAGCGTTTTTGCTCTGGATTGATTGGCGATATTTGCAATAAGACTTGGCGGCGCATGCAGCCGCCGGGCGGCACCCTCGGCCCCCTCAGGAATGGGCATGTGCATCACCAGTATCGAGGCATTTTTGGCGAATTCGATAAAGCGGGAATCACTACCGTTCTGATCACCGGAAAACACAATAACCGTAGCACCAATGCGAACCCGAAAGGCCAGCGCTGGCACAATACCGTGGGGGACATGCATAGCGCTAATTTCAATATCAGATTTGCTATCACCCATTATCAACACTGGACCTTTGGCGCTCCGGTCTATCTCGAATGGCACCAGGTTCGGTAGACCACCTGTACCGTCGAGGTAACCGGACAGATAACCGTAAGCACCCTCGTCCTTGCTCAGCATACGCTGCAGGTAAGATTCCAGGCCCGGAAAAATGTCGCTGCCATCTGGTCCCGCGATACTGACGCTGCGCTCTCGTCCCGAGAAATACCCGGATTTCAGCAACGCTGGCAGATCTGCCGAGTGGTCCGTATGGAAATGACTTAGACCGATAAAATCGAGGTCCTCAAAGCTGGCCCCAGCTTCGCCAAAACGCAAGAATGTACCGCCCCCGGCATCAATCAGTATTTTTGATTCTCCATTTATCCATATGATATAGCCAGTAGAGGCGCGACCGTCATCGGCAATCGGGCCACCGGAGCCAAGCACCTGCAGGGCAACACCCTGTTGCGGGGGACATTGCTCCGTGGTCCGAGCATACGTGTGTATTGTCAGGAGTCCCCCAAGAAGAATCAGGGCGATCTGGATTGTGTATTTCAGCACTAGCTCTCCGTGATTTTGAAGACAGTATGGGGTGCTGTTATGCCGCTGCCATGCACTACTCAGGTTGTGGATTGTACAGCTCTGTCTCAGGATAGAATGCGACCCATGCGAACCAATAGATCGATATATTTGGTATCTCATTACCCTCAAGGTCTGATACTTTCGCCGTAGAGGAAATCTTATTCCAGTACACGTCAACTTCTGTTTCGCCAACACTAACGCGCAGGGGGTCGTCCAAAGTATCCAACTGTTCAAATGGTATTGCCAGCGCCTGCTCGTCAAGGGTAATACCCACCACCAGATTCTTGGCATGGGTTCGCAAATTCTGGTGCACCGTAGGAAACGTTACCACCGGCAATCGCCTGTAGTCGGAATAAATATTAGCATCATAGTCAAACCGATAACCGGTATCGCTGGACAGGAGCAACGAATCCGGATGGCTTTCCAGCCAATCTCCCCATGTGGTGTGACGGGACAGCAATGATTTGAGCTTTTCACCTTTCATTGGCCCCGTTACAGCAGTCATCATTATCTGCGACCAAAGCGATTCAGTACCGCCATCGTAAAGAAGCATATTATTGTTATAAACCAGGCCAGACACCCCGAGTATTACAACTTTTCCGCGAATACTGGAATCAAACACTATACCGGTACCACACAGTGGACAAAAGGTGACCGCTACTGGTTTGCCATTAAATCTGTCATTCACAATCTGGTGCAGATCAAGAATTTTTATAGGATACGCCTTCGTGACCCCGTTGTACTCAATGGCGAGTACGCGCTCTTCCAGGCCAATTACTCCATCCCTGGCGGTGCCTTCAAGAAAGTGCGGCGCATCAATCGCCGGTATGTCATCGCGCATTTCCGTGTTGTAATAAATGTCAGCAGCCGCTATCGATCCGCCGTTTACGTCAAATCCGTTAAATAGTGCTGGATCCTCATACGCATAGGCTTGCATGGATAACGCCAGCATTAGGTTCAGAGTAAAAAATTTGACTACGCGAGACGAATTCATGGATGTATTGCCCAGCTGGTTGTCCCAATTTCATTAGATGCAGCCCAGAATGGTTTGTTACACGTATGGATTATTTCCGAAAGGAAAACCCGCTTCATAGTTCATTGACATGACGTTTTCTCATTAGCTCTGAATGGCGGCGTCTCGCCAGTTCACTTTGTGCGGATCGAAGCCAAAATGTAGTGTCGGTTTCACGACCATAAAGTACGGTGAAACATCGAAATCCCTGGGGGCAAAGAGGCTATGATGCCGTATGTGAAGCATTTCATCGAAGCAGCCCACACAGCCGGGATCTTGCGTTTTTTCGAGAGTGACTTCGGGCAATATGGGATAGCGCACGGACTGAAACGCCTGCGCAATGAGCGTAGAACAAATCGCCCTGGTTGGTTCGCCGCTGCAAAACGCGAGCATTTTGCGCCTCCTTGAGCTTCCCACCGGGGGCGTCTGTATCAGATATCGGGCCAGATCGATAACGTTTTTGACGCTGTACTGATGGCCAAGTCGAGAGATCGTATAGGCGACTACCGCGTCAACTTCCATAGGCTCAAGACCCATTGGCCGGCAAATTCTTGTATGAAGACCAGAAAACTCGCTCAGCGGCAGCGACCTCACACCCTCGACGACATCTGCATCGACAAGCACATGCTGTTCCTCACCGGGGATCAGCGAAAATGAGTCCTTCCCCACATACATCGCCGCATGTGACCAGCTCGACTGCGTCAGATATTTAACGGCTGCGCTGAATCGACTACTGCCTTCAACCAGCAGGATGTCTCCCTTCTGCAGCGTCTTCGCCAGAATATCCGGAGCGGTGCTCGCATATCTCAACTCGGCAATGCGCGGTTTTGCGAGGTAGCGCGCCAGAGTGCGCCCTATAGCATCAAGAATAGTCATTGCGAAATTCCCCGCGCGCTCCAGTGTAAGCTTCTAGAGATGAGATGCGCCGTGAACGTTTAAATTACAGCGGACACAAAGAAAACATGGCGGCTATCCGCTGACCCCTTTCACATACGCTCGTGACACCTTGCCTATGTCGGCAAGTCCGGTACGCGCGTCATTAATACCACGCGATGACCCACCGGTTTGTATTTCCACCAGCACACCAGGGTTTTGCTGTTCAAAGCGCTTGCCAAGTCGACGAATTCGCCTGGCTCCAGTCTTTTTGCCACTTTTGGGGAATGCTTAGCTCTGAAAGAAGACATCCCGAACCGAGAGCGTCGTAAATTTCCGAATAATCCATGGTATCGCAACTGCCAATACGACGGTTGATAAGTGCGGGACCAATATCCTTGAGACTGTTGAGACCCGCTACCCCGATCAGCTCCCGCAAATGTTTAATCATAGAGGCATGATAAGTGGTTACCCGTGTCGATTTATCTTCAACGTCCAGTGCTTTGTAACGCTTGGCATTCTGCGTCGCGATACCAGTCGGACAAGTGTCCTCATTGCAATGCCTGGATTGGATACAGCCCAGCGCGAACATCATAGCGCGCGCCGAATTTATCGTATCCGCACCCAACGCCATCAGACGCAACATGTGAAACGCAGTTAGAGCCTTGCCGGAAGCAATGATACGAACCTGATCTCGAACACCGATGCCGACCAGCGCATTGTGTACAAAACTAAGGCCGTCGCGTAAGGGTGTTCCGGCTGAGTTGGTCAGTTCAATTGGAGCTGCACCGGTACCACCCTCCCCGCCGTCCACGGTAATGAAGTCCGGGGTAATGCCAGACTCAAGCATCGCCTTGCATAGCGCTAAAAATTCAGACTTTTTGCCAACACACAACTTGAAACCAACGGGTTTTCCGCCGGAGAGATTACGCAAGTTTGCAACGAACTGTAGCAACTCCAACGGTGTAGAAAACGCTGTGTGCGCTGGCGGTGACACGACATCCTGTCCCATTGGAACGTGCCGGATATCTGCAATTTCCTGAGTGAGCTTGATCGCCGGAAGGATACCCCCATGTCCGGGCTTGGCTCCCTGGGACAACTTAATTTCAATCATTTTTACTGCATCCTTGCCCGCGTAGGTTGCGAACAGAGTGCCGTCGAAATTGCCATTGGCATCACGACACCCGAAGTAACCAGTACCGATCTGCCAGACTAAATCGCCGCCGTACTTAAGGTGATACGGACTAATACCGCCTTCACCTGTATTGTGAGCAAAACCGCCAGCCTTGGCGCCTCTGTTCAGGGCCATGATTGCATTTTGGCTCAAGGCGCCGAAACTCATGGCCGAAATATTGAGTAACGAGGCATCGTAGGGCTGGCTGCACTGCGGGCCACCAAAACGAACCCTGGAATCAATTTTCTCGATTGCCTTCGGCGCGAGAGAATGGTTGATCCATTCATATCCATCGCGATAGACCTCGAAGAGTGTGCCAAAGGGACGCGTATCACGTTCGCCTTTGGCACGCTGATATACCAGGGACCTGAACTCGCGGCTGATGGGTACGCCGTTAGTGTCAGATTCCACAAAATACTGCTGGATCTCCGGGCGTATAAACTCGAACAGATAGCGGAGATGCCCTATCACCGGGTAGAGTCTCAGTATCGCGTGTTTGCGCTGAAACATATCGTAAATGCCGAGCAAGATCAGCGGCAAAATGAACGCAAACATCCACCAAGCGGCAGGCCATGCTTGTGCCACCCCCACTACGATAGTGAATGTGGCTATTGAAACACCGACAAAGAGCTCGCGGACAATCATACTGAAATACCTTTTCTAAAAATTATCATGGACCTAAATCTGACAAACCAGTTTTCCCAGTTTCTCGGTTAGTTTCATGTTTTCCGAATAGTCCACAGCTACATCGACCACAACGACTGTGTTGTCGGCAATGGCTTGTTTAAGCGTAGGCGCAAGCTGCCCCGCGGATTCTACGCGATAGCCTTTCGCGCCAAAGGATTCGGCATACTTCACGAAATCAGGATTGCTGAAGCCAATGTTATTGAAATGGCCGAAACGCCGTTGTTGGTGCCACTTGATCAATCCATATTCGGAGTCGTTCCAGATCATAATGACGATGGCAACGCCATAACGCAGTGCCGTTTCTATCTCCTGCGAATTCATCATAAATCCGGCATCGCCCGTTATCGTCACCACATTCCTGTCGGGATACGCCATTTTGGCAGCAATCGCACCAGGCACACCGATTCCCATGGAGGCAAAGCCATTCGAAATGATACAGGTGTTGGGCCGATTGCAACGATACAGGCGCGCTATCCACATCTTGTGCGCACCGACATCTGAGATAAGAATATCTTCGTCCCCCAAACACTGTCGGGTATCGTAAAGAATCTTCTGTGGTTTCAGCGGAAAGCTGGCATCGTCCGCATAATCATCCAGTTCATGCATGATTATGCCTTTCAAATCATCTGGCTTACCTGCATGAACTTTCGTGGCCGCCTGCGTCACTCGTGTCAGAGAATCGGTTATATCCCCCAGAATGCCGGCTTCCAGAATGTAATGCGCATCAACCTCCGCATAACTCTGATCGACGTGAATGATTTTCTTGTCCTTATACGCATGCCACAACTGAGGGTCATACTCGACCATATCGTAGCCAATACAGATGACGACATCGGCGCGATCGAAACCACAGGCGACGAAATCGCGTGCCTGCAACCCCACGCTGCCTAGAGACAGGGGATGTGAAAAGGGTATACAGCCTTTGGCCATAAACGTCTGTGCCACGGGAATATTGAGCTTTTCGGCAAATACCACCAGTGCTTCTGAGGCCCTGCTGCGAATCACACCATTCCCAGCCATAATAATCGGATACTTCGCTTCATCAAGTATACGTGCCGCCTGCAGGATTTTTTCTTCAGGTGCTCTGGGCGTAACAGGGCCCTGAACGCGAAGTGGCACGAGCGCTGAGTCAACAGATTCCTCTGCTATGTTTTCCGGAAAGCTGATGAATGAACCCCCGGGCTTTTCCGCCTGCGCCACCTTGAAGGCTTTGCGCACCAACTCCGGAATGATCTCAGGTTCGAGTATTTCAACACTGTACTTGGAGATCGGGTCGAACAGTTTTACCAGATCCAGAATCTGGTGACTTTCCTTGTGCATGCGGGTGGTCGCACCCTGGCCAGCAATCGCGACCACGGGCGCACGATCCATGTTAGCATCGGCAAAGCCCGTGATAAGATTGGTCGCGCCTGGACCAAGCGTAGAAAGGCATACGCCCGCCTTACCCGTCAGTCGACCATGCACGTCGGCCATGAACGCAGCCGCCTGTTCATGTCGCACCGTGATAAATTCAATACTGCTTTCGCGCAGCGCGTCCATGATATCGAGGTTCTCTTCTCCGGGGATACCAAATATTTTTTCCACCCCCTCATTTTCTAAACACCGTATAAAGAGTTCTGCTGCTGTAGCCATTGTGCTTTCTCCTGAAAATGTAAAATGAAGTGTTGGTTTCTCGATCACGCACACCACATCAAAATGTTCATGCGTTTCTAATGACTTTTCGATCTATCAGATTTCCTTACGTGGTCATTGAGACGCCAGTCATAGTCCAGAAACTCAATCTCAATTTCCCCCGAGTTCACACTTCTGACTTCGTCCTCGGTCAATCCCAGCAACGTGCTATGGTATGAAAAAAACTGTGACAGTGAATCAAACCCCATCCAGCCTTTCTCAAAATCTTCGCTGTACCATTTGAAAATAGAAGAAACCTGGAGATATCCATCCTGCAGTCGATTGCGGGTACGATCTGCCAGAAAGAGCTGTAGTTGATCCTCTAGCTGATCATCCAGCCTCGTTACGCTGTAAGCCTCGTTTCTCAGCGCTGGACAACCGATGCTGGCGCAGTTAACGGCAAAGTGAATACGCGGATCCTCATAACGTTCTGATCCGCGAATCAAATTGTGTTCGATATCATCCAATGAGCGGGTCTCACCCAAAAGCGGGATATACGCCTTACCCCATGGCGACCTGAACAAACTGCCCAAATCCTTTATAGATTCGAGATTGGGGTAGGCCGTCAGAATCAGTTCCACAGTCCAGGCATTGTAGGCATTTATCAAAAATGCCAGTTGATCAGTCGGCGATGCCAAGTCGAACTGTGCCAGGCTGACACGCGAAACCTGATCAAGATACGCTCGTAGCGCCTCGCGATGTTGCGCCATACCTGCATAGTCAACTTCAGTTGCCTGCCCGCCCCGCAGAAGAATTACATGCTCTTTTAGCAGATTGTCCCACCCCTGATGATTGAGCAATTCAGCATGGCTAGTATTGGCTAGAAAAACCAATACCAGTGTCAGAAATATATTTTTCATCATACAATCAGTCCCTTCGCCAAATGTAATAACGCTCCACCAGAGTCGTCAGTTTCTACGACGTATGTGGACGTTTCCATTCGCCGGCCACGTAGCACTCGACGAAAAATCTAAAAGTTCATGCAAAGATAATGTCGCATGTAGTCACTCAATCCAGTTTCGCGCGATAAATTCATCGGGAAGCTCCTTCACGCACCTTTCGTAGATGACTAACAAAGTGCTTTGTTACAAAATCTACACAGATATTCTTCAAAGCTTGTCTTGGCAACGCATCCGTATTTTTTGGTGGTCCATCCAGATCAATCTAACTGCAATACAACGCTCAACCTTTGTCCTTTGCTCCAGTCGGCGATGTACCCCGACCAAAATACAAGCCTGTCACATGAGCTGCGTACCCGAACAGCTGGCAGAATGCGGGACAATTAACGTACAATCTCCAGAATGAGCCGTCATTCCACACGGGATCGGATATTCGCTTCACAGGGGACGGATGATTCGGAGTACGTGCGAACACGTGTGACATAAGTCGTTGGGATCTTGCGGACGTAGCGTCTTTTTTTCTAGCTGCGGTTGTTGTCGACTTCTAGATAGATTGGGGGTTTTGTGAATAGTGATGAGCTAGAACTACTAAAAATTGGCGATCCAAAGCTATTTTCAGCGCTCGTCAGGGACCATCATCGCGCATTGATTGCCCTCGCCACCCCCATCGTAGGCCGCAGCGAAGCAGAAGAAGTCGTCCAAAATGCTTGGGTAAAGGCTTATAAAGCCATATCGAATTTTCAAGGAAAATCCGCACTGCGGACCTGGTTGAGCCGAATCGTCATCAATGAGGCAAAAATGCAACTTCGGAGTCGCAAACGGGAACTCCTGTTTGCCGATATGGGAGACGCGCATGAAAGCCATGATGCCCTTGCAGATCGCTTTTCCGACAATGGCAGGTGGAACAACTCACCCACAAATTGGCATGTGGACTCACCCGATGCCCTGTTAATGAGTGCTGATCTGGAGAAATGCCTGGAGCAATTGTTGGCTGAGATTCCGGCGAACCAGCGAGCCGTACTCGAAATGCGCGACTCCAGCGACATTCCCTTCGATGAAATTTGTAACGAACTGTCCATCTCCGCATCCAATGCCAGAGTGTTGTTGCACAGGGCCAGGGCGGAATTATTCAAACTTGTAGATCATTATCAGGAGACAGGGGAGTGTTAAGTTGTCGCGAAGTTGTCCAGGACGCCGATCTGTTACTAGCCGGTGAGTTGACGTGGCAGCGACGTATGTCAATGCAAATGCATGTATTGATGTGCCATCACTGTCGGCGGTACGTGAAGCAATTGCGTGTCCTGATCCGTGCCGTCCCGTTCATGCATGCCAAGGCTAGTGACGATGAAGTGGACCAGATCATGGCCCACGTCTGTTCCGATGAAAACACTGATCACTGAGTCGCATACTGGGCTACCGTTTGGCGCTGCAACACCTCGTCATATCATAGGATATCGAGGTAATTATGAAGCAAGTACGATTGGCATTGGTGTTACTACTTATTTTTTCCGGCACAGGCGTTCTGGCTCGAGACGAAAAGAATGGCTTTGACCTTACCAGGAGCCTGATCCCCGCCGCCGATATCCTTGCCGGTGGCCCACCCAGAGACGGCATTCCCGCCATAGACCGGCCCTTGTATATACCCGCCGGTGAGACACAGTATCTCAACGATACTGATCTGGTATTAGGCCTGGAACACAAAGGAGTTTCGAGGGCGTATCCGATCCGGGTACTGGTATGGCACGAGATCGTCAATGCCGACTTTGACGGCGAACCCGTTGTAATCACCTTCTGTCCGCTGTGCGGTACAGGCCTGGCGTTCTCTGCGACAGTGGACGGCCAAACTCTTGATTTTGGCGTCTCTGGCCTCCTTCATAACAGCGACCTGCTGATGTATGACCGTCAGACTGATAGTCTGTGGTCGCAAATCCCCGGGCGTGCAGTGACAGGAGCGATGGCTGGCAAAGAACTGCAGCGCCTGCCTGTTGTGCACGTACCGTGGAAAGAGTGGCGAAGGCAACATCCCAACAGCGAAGTCCTCTCATTGAATACGGGATCCAACCGTGACTATAGCACCGACCCCTATGCGGGCTATGACAGAACCGAGCGGCTTTTTTTTCCGGTATCGAAGAATGATCGCAGATATTCGCGCAAAACATGGGTGCTTGGTCTTCAGTCAAAGGGAGTTTCAAAAGTCTGGCCCTTTCCAGAGCTGGCCAAAACCGATGGCAAGGTGATGGATACCTTTGCGGGGCAGCCAGTGGAGATTCGCTATGATGCAGCGCAGTCGACCGCTTCAGCCCATGATGCCGACGGTAATTTGCTACCAGCGGTCCGTGCCTACTGGTTCGCATGGTATGGATTCTACCCGGACACAGAAGTGTATAACGCTAACCCCTGACCGCGACAAAGTTAGAGGTCGTAGGTTTTTTACATCATCGCCACTCCAATGAGTCTTATTATACTTGTCATATAAAGCAACAGACTATCCTGGCGGCCCCAATATTGGGTGCGCCAAGCTCACCAGACCCTACCGGTCGCTCAATTGAGCGACAAGTTCCTTCAAGTTTTCCACAACATAATCCGGGCGTGCGGCAAGTGGGTACAGCACTGCCCCTGGCCGACGAACAAACGCCGTTTGTAATCCCACCGCCTTGGCACCCGCCAGATCCCATGCGTGGGCCGCGACCATTAGCGCTTCCTCCGGCTTTACGCCAAGTTGCTCCAGCACCATACGGTAGGTGCGCGGGTCTGGTTTGTAGACTCGCACATCCTCGACACTGAAGCGACGCTCAAACAGCGCCGTTATGCCAGCGAATTCGAATTGCGCAGCGACACCGGCGTTGGAGGAGTTGGTCAGGCTGACGAGCCGAACCCCACGCGCGGTCAGCGATTTCAAAGCCGGCACGACATCCGAATGGGCAGGCAATTTGGTAATGGTACCGGCAATTGCCTGGCGTGCCACCTCGGGGTCTAGTTCGATGCCCTGTGCGCTCGCCACCATAATAAGAGCGGCTGTGCCGATCTCGCCAAAATCGTGATACTCGCCGGTCAAGGTCTCGACCAATGAATAGTGCAACATCGTGGAGAACCACAAAGGAAGGAACTGCTCGTCGCCTTGCAAGGCCTCACCCACTGAGGCCCGTAGCGGAGCGAGATCCAGTAAGGTTTCGTTGACATCAAAAATAATCACTTTGGGTGCTGGCATGACTTCAGTCTCCGCGGCAGAAGTATAAGTTGGCGAGGCTGCAAGACCGGCTATCAGTAGCGCGAATACAGAGCGCAGCTGTCGGCTTGATAGCCGGATTGTGGAGCCCCGCAATAAGGCAATTACCGTCGAAAATCTCATGCGATGAGATTCTTGGCTTCATCAGCAATTGTGCGCAGCGCGGCTTCATTGTATGGGCCACGACCCAGAACCCGTATAGCGAGCGTCAGCGCCAGCAGTGCCGTGGCCTTGGATGAGGGATCAATGTCCTTGCGGATATCGCCGCGCGCCTGCCCCACTTCAATGCTCCGCCGAAAAAAGCCTTCTATTTCCCGCAGGCCGTTGGCTACAATTTCATTGACCTGCGCATCGTGAGTGCCGCTCTCGGAAACCGTGTTGAATAGGAAACACCCTTTGTGATCCGCATCGTCCAACGTATTGGCGATGATGTTATCGAAAAAATTGCAAATAGCCCGGCGGGGGTCGTCCAGTGCTTCTAGCTCCGACAATAAGGCCTTTCGCCTGTCCCGGTCGTACTTGAGAAGCGCCCTCACGAACAGCGGTTGTTTTCCACCAAACGCATTGTAAAGACTCCCCCGGTTGACCCCGGTCTTTGCGATAAGCTCGGCCATCGAAGCTGAGCCGAAGCCTCTACTCCAAAAGACCTGCATCGCTTTTTCCAGCGCGAGATCTTCGTCGAATGATTTTTCCCAGGGCATGCTTTCTCCGCCTCTCTCTTGAATATCGCAAACTTAGCATGTTTATACCATTCGATACAAACATGACAGAAAATGGACTGGGATTAATGTTGATATCTTGTGTAATCTCATCGCGTAACAATCACTTTTTATGCATATAAAAACATGAAATATTAGATATACATAAACGATATAGACAATGTATTGACCAATCGGTCTAAACAATACTAGTCTATACCAACTGGTACATACAAGTCATTCCACCACATTGAGAATACCTACTGAATTGGAGAACACAATGACTAAACTTTCCCTACATACCGAGGACACCGCACCAGAAGCCAGCAAACCTCTTCTGGCCAGATCAAAAAAAGTCAACGGAATGATACCTGGACTGCACGCTGTGATGGCCTAAGCACTTCGCACATTTACGCTGAGTGTGGTGCGAGAGCGTGGTAATGTGGACAATGCTGCAGTTCAGACGTTTCTGGATGCCGGCTTTACCGGCCGCCATATCCTGGAGGTGATTCTTGGGGTCTCTCAAAAAGTGATGTCGAACTACACGAATCACCTAGCCGACACGCCAATTGATGCCGTATTCAGAAAGCTGGAGTGGCGCAAGGCAGCTTGATTACCGCGATGATAAGAGAGACGTGGCTGGCGAGTTCAATCACACCTCTACTCACTCAACAACCCTGCATAAGTGAAACACGTTTCGACTTGGAGCTAACCATGAGTACGAATGAACTTTGCCACGTCACGACCACTTCATTTCACGATACACTGGGTAGCACACAGTATCTGTTCGAATCAGGACGTTACTGGTTGTTCACCTCAAAACTCTGCCCGTTTGCGCATCGAACGGAGATTGCACGAAAGCTGACCGGCCTGGACCGGCACATTGGCCTGACGATTGCCGGCTCAGTGCAGACGGAGAAAGGCTGGGATCTGGCCCAGATCTATCCTGGCGACGGGAATACGGCTAACCCGGTTGCGCGGCTTGATCGCCTTCCAGGTCTTTACACACTGGCGTCGCCTGGTTACACCGGCCGAGCATCCGTGCCCGTACTTTTTGACACAAAAACACAAACTATCGTTAACAATGAGTCCGCTGAGATCATTCAGATGTTTGATTCCGTTGCGCTAGCAACTGCTGAACACCACACGCTGTACCCGAAACTCCAACGCACGGGCATCGATGAGATTATTCGATCACTGAACGAAGACCTTATCAGCCCCATCTACCGCGCAGGTTTTGCCAACGACCAGACTGACTACGACTTAAACTGTAGCACCGTCTTTACGGCGTTAGGCAAGCTTGATTCGCATTTAGCGCACACCGGCCCTTTCATTGGTGGCGAAACACTGACGCTTGCCGATGTGCATGCCTACCCGCACCTGTCGAGGTTCGACGCGATTTATCACTCGCTGTATCGTGTCAACAAACACTTTATTCGCAGCTACACCTACATTGCCGCCTATTTGAGCCGGCTGGGAGCAATACCGACGTTCGCTGACACCCTTGATCTTGAGGCATCAAAGGCAGGTTATTTTCTCTCCTGGAACCAGCCCTCGAACGCGAACTTCGTCCCTGCGGGCCCTGATGTCGACCTACACTCTGGCGTTGCGGTTGCGGACGGCTAACACGTTCAGTTTCCACAGTGCCCTTGGAGGACCCGGCCACTCCGCCGGATACACCGGACCGCAATTGCATCGAAGTTCGCTGCTGCTTCAAGGATTAGAAACTGGAAAGTTTCAGTTTCATTCCAATTCGGGAATCCCGACGGTTGTCGAATCACCTCCACCGCAGTCTTTATTTTGTCGCGCAACCATTTGTGTGCTGGAGCTGTATGATCTCTTCGGTGCCATACCAGATACATCACCAGTGTATCTGTCCGGATACGGCAGCGAAACCCGGGGCCTGGCGAGTTGCGAGTGGTCTATCGTTGTCAGCGCAGTGAGCGATGTAGCGTTGTCCGCGAATCGGGTTTCTATATAAGGGCTAGAGCAAAATTCCTCCCAAGTGTGCGGCGGCTCTCTGACCTTGACGTCGTAAAAACACATCAACTGCATGTCGAATAACCGAACCGCAAAACTGTCATCTCCCTATTGATGGTGCAACTGCTTAATCTCGACAAAGTCGCAGGGGAATGCTTCATCTACGGCCTGCCTGCCGATGCTGCCAGACATGAAGCAGAATGCCGACGATGCAACGCCAATTGCCAATAATACTCACTTTGGACTGGGTGGCGGTGTGATAGACCGAGTTGACCCAGAATGTAACGGGGCGTATTTCAGTCTAAGGTGAACGCCGCTTCTGCTGCAACGGAAACCCCTTCGGGTATTCTATCCACCTTTCCGATGTCTCAATCTTATCAGCGCAAAGCCATTACTGAGCTCGAAATTCTCAAACTAGGCTAAATGAGAAAGACTGGAGCAAAGCCACCGCCCCGAGTTCTAAAGTTTGTTGTTTGACCTTGATAAAGTCGCGAAGTGAGCAAAAGCGTACTGCCCTTATACGTGTAAACCCTGATATCGATTTTGAGATCCTTCTGGTCTTCATCAACTTGTACGACCCTCACCCCGGGCCTTGCAAGCTCCTGGGCAACGTAGTCACCTCGAGCAATGTCATCCCAGACTTTTATGGTGATCTTGTCTCCTCTATAAGTAGCTTTACTACCGTAACCTGCCACAGGTTTGAAGAAATACTGCTTCCGCTGCTGCCACAGTTGATCCCTGTTCTCAGGTGTCACCGTAATGGTGCGGGGAATACCTTTTGTAAGCGTTGCCATTGCTTCAGAATCCACCTGAAGCGCTTTAAGGGCCAGAGTATCTGACAAGATCGTCAGGTTATGTTTGTTCGCAAAGAGAGCATGGTGATAGGGATTTGGTGTAACAACCGTATGCCCTTTTAGAAAGGCATTTTTAATGACCGCATAGCGTGCATCTTCAAAGTAAAAGTCCGTCGATCTGTTATAGATGAGATCAATCTGCTTGCCACCAGCCATGAGAAAATCTCCTTCTGCCGTCAGTTCACAAGGATCCACGATCACACATTGAATTCCATGCGTTCGAAAGAGTTCGGCGAAAAGCAGAAACTCAGGATACAGGTATTGCTCCTGCGGCCTATCATCGACTATTGCAATCGTATTCAAGGGCAACTCACCACGCTGCAATGTCCATTCTCCCCTAAACATATCGATCAATATTTGTTCAAATCCACCCAAATTCACTATTGGCTTTATGCCTTCGCAACAAGAAATCTGTGCTTTTGCCAGCACCCAATTCAGGTAAGCCCCACCGGCATTCGTGTTAATTTCGATAAGCTTGGGACCCTCATCAGTCAGATGAAAGTCGTATCCCATCAGCACACCTTTGGGCCCGAAATTATTTAACGCTATCCGTTTTGTGGATGTTTTTACTCTGCTTTGGAAAGATTCCATCTCGGTCACATTTTCAATAGTTGAAATGATCGCTTCCATTGCTCCGACATCCTCTTTTGAAATGTAGTACGAGGTATCAGAAAACAGATGTGGTCTTTCGATTAGTGTTTTCGGGTCGATATAAAGGCGCAGCTGTTGCTCTAGTGCACTACGGTCCAATGTCGTACAGAGGCAATACTTGTTCATGTTTTTAGATAATGACGATTGCGTATTCATAACGGTAAAGCCTCACATTGTTGCTTTTCACCCAAAACTAACCCGGGGCTCGGAGTGAACTTTCTAGAGGAATGGGCCAAGTTGCATTGCAAAGATTGATAGCGTTGGTGGTGCGCCCACCACACATTAGCAGGTATGGATACGTACAAGAAGCACCAGCCTTGTCCAGGGCGAGAAGATACTGAAATAGTCTGGACCCTGCTCATGATGGAAGGATGAATACCATCATGAACGATGTCGTACTCAGCGTTATGGTTCATGTGACTGGTGTACTCTGTGCTGCGCTTTGCCATACTGGACGCCCTACAATGGACAAGTGAATCTCATGGCACAATCATCTCCTGAAGAAAAGCTGCTCAACGGCGAACTCTGGAACGAATTCTGCGATGGCCTTAAAGCAGCCGGGGCGCAGATGCTGGCACCCGGTGTGCCCAATGACCCCTTAACGCGGGCCGAGGGCTACCGCTACCTGACGCGCCTATTACGGCTCGGTCTTGAAAAGCAAGTAGAGTTCAACGACCCGCAGCACCCGCAGTTCTACTCGCTGTCGCACGAAACGGCGAAGATCGGCAACGACAATCCGGACAATTTCTATCAGAACTGCGCGGTGGACAGCCGCCACGAATATCGCATTCGCGGCAATAGCGGCAGTGTTGACTACCTCAGTATCGAAACCAAGGCAGGATCTTTCACCGGTGGAGGAGATATGGCCCCCACCGGGCATGTGGAGTTGGCAGATCTGGAGATTGATGAGCACGGAAACTTCGAATTGCTGGTATCTGTCAAAAGGTATCCTGGCAACTGGCTACCGATGACTGAGGCCACCGATAATGTGCTGGTGCGGCAGACATTCCGGGATCGACCCAATGAGAAGAAAGCCGAGTTGGCGATTCAGTGCCTCGATCCGCGCGGCAGCGCAGTCCTCGATCCCGCCACGTTTGCCAACCAGCTGGTGAACGTGGTGCCATTCGTCAGCGGCACCGCAGGCTTGTTCCACAACTGGATGCAGATCTTTGCCGGTCACATTAACCAGTTGCCCCCCAATGATCAGCAGATGTGCCTGCGTACTGGCGGCGACCCCGCCATCTATTACCACAACAGTTACTGGCAGCTCGAGCCCGGGCAAGCGCTGGTGGTGGCGTTTACCCCACCTGCACAGTGCCGCACCTGGAATCTGCAGTTGTCCAATTACTGGATGGAATCACTGGATTATCGCTACCACCGGGTGCACACCAACAAGCACCGCGCAGCGCTTTGCAACGACGGTAGTGTTTGCATCGTGGTCAGTGCGGAAGATCCGGGCGAGGCCTATCCCAACTGGCTGGACACCGCAGGTCATCGCTGTGGTTCCATGTTGTTGCGCTATGTGGAGGCCGCAGACAAACCACCAGTACACACCCGAGTCGCGGCGATTTCAGACCTGCAACAACATCGAACTCTATGAGCGTCAAACTGAGTTTCGACCCTGAGGACTTGATGGCCGCGGGCGATCGAAGTATCACGGACGCCAAGGCGGAAATACAGTTTATGCTGAATGCCAACCCGGACCTATTGGCCATTCACACCATGGATGCGCCAGGTCCGGACGAAGACATCATGTAGCTGGAGCAGTCGTTCTACAGCATCAACATTCAGGCCCTCTTCTTCAAGGGGGCACTCCCACTCGATTATCAATAAGCGGTTTTTCCGCTTACTTATCAGGAAGTTTTTGTGGCCGACATAGCCCAATACCATGATAAATAGCCTGCTCAAAAAATGCATTGCTCACGCAGCCACTGGTAGATGGACATCCAACACATGCATCCTCCGGTGGTCGATGCTGTCACTAAATAGAATTGTCTTTGTTTAGGTAGGCAAGCCTATCTTCCGAGAACAGCTCTTCCAGTTCGTCTGCTGCTTCTTTTGTGGTCTGAATTAGCTTCTTCTGGTCATGTCGGTGCGCAAACTGCTTGTCCAATGTATCTCTATCATGCTGATAAAAACGCTCGGTAACACTCGTTGCTGCTTCAGTAGTAAAGTCCAGCGATACCAGAAGATCTTTTGTCAGAAACATACTAGACAGAAGGGTTTCTCTGATAACGAAATCAGCTCCTAGAGCGCGAAGCCTCATCTCATGCATGCGCGTTTTGGCTCGCGCTAGCAAGCGCATATCCGGGTATTCCCGTTTAACCATCTCGGCTATCTTTACTGAGGTTTCTACGTTATCTACTGCGAGCACAAAGGAATGTGCGGATGCCGTATCAGCGGTATCTAGTAGTTGCTTATTTGAGGCATCACCATAATAAACTGTATTACCAAGTCTGCGCACAAAATCAACATGCTCCGAATCAGAATCGATTGCGGTAAACGCTATACCCTGTGTTCGCAGTATTCTCAGAACTATTTGACCAAATCGACCAACACCTGCCACCACCACCTTGGGGCTCTGGGTTTTGATCGCATCAAAGCGTTCGGTGCTACTGCCATTTGAAAATCGCCCTTTTGTCTTTTCATGCAGCAACACGATAATCGGGGTTGTTGCCATTGATAGCGTGACAGCAAGAATCAATTGATCTTTGGTTTCATTACCGAGCAGACCGTAGCTTGCAGCGAGGGAAAAGAGAATGAAACCAAATTCCCCTCCCTGGCTTAAGCAAAGACCCAGCGACAGCGATTCGTTATTTGGAAGACGAGCTATCTTGCCTATCAGAAACAAAACACACGTTTTCAGTAGCACCAAACCAAGAGCAATAACCAGTATGCTTCCCGGCTTGCTTATCAATAACCCCAGATTGGCGGACATACCCACGGCTATAAAGAACAACCCCAAAAGCAACCCTTTAAACGGATCAATATCGGCTTCAAGCTGATGCCGATATTCCGAGTCGGCTACCAGCACACCAGCAATGAAAGCGCCCAAGGCCATGGACACTCCGATTGATTCCATGATTAAAGCGGAGCCCAAAACGAGCAGTAACGCAGCAGCTGTAAATATTTCGTGAGTTCGTACTGCTGCCACGAAGCGAAGGATTGGACGCAAGAGGTAACGTGCGAAAAAGTAAAAGGAGAGCAAAACAAGAACGACTTTGGTTAGTCCGAATACAATACTAGTTCCAGTTGTGATCTCCCCAACCGCTATCACAGGAATAATGGCCAGTGCTGGAATAGCGGCCAAATCCTGAAACAGCAAAATATGAAGCGCCGCTTTGCCATGTGGCGTTGAGAGATTTTTCTTTTCTCCTATCAACTGCAAAGCAAAGGCGGTACTGGATAGTGACAGCCCGAAACCCACTACGACGGCCGTCAACCACGAATCGATAAACATGTACGCAACACCAGTTACCACAAGAGCGGTAAATAGCACTTGCGCCGATCCTAATCCAAAAACCGACTTCCTTAGTATCCATAACCGCTCTGGACGTAGCTCCAACCCGATAATAAATAGCAGTAAAACAACACCTATCTCAGAAAACTGCAGGATGCTCTGCGCATCCGCGATGAGGTTCAGCCCCCAGGGACCAATAGCCAAGCCGGCGACAATATAGCCCAGTACCGAACCAAATCCAGTTTTTTTGGAGATGGATACGACGAGTACCGCTGCGGCCATAAGAATCGTCGCGGAATGCAGCGTATCCATCTCTATTCCTCAATATTCAGTTTACTGATTAGCCATGAATACCATTCATTAAACACGTTTTGTATCAAAAATGGTGATTTCTGACTCCCCTGGTATCGAGTGTGTATAGTTCATTTTGGAGACCAGGACAAACCAAACGAGGTGGATGGGCCTGCTATACCGGTTCCGCGGGGCTGGATTAGTAGGTCTGCGACGCGCTCACTCCAGCTGCACTTCTCGAAAATGGGTCGCGCGAGCGACAATGTCAGTCATGTGCTCACCTGCACGGATAGTAAGTGGATGGTGAGTGAACCCTGGCCGGGGTGTGATATATTCCACCATCTCGCGCGCTATCTGTAGCTGCCGATCAGAGCCTTCCGCCAGAACGGCGATCATGAGGTTTTCAAGTGCAATGACGCGAATGCGCAGCAGCACCAGCTCGGAGTTCGTCATGTCGGGCATTTCTGCGTACTTGCCCTGCGGTAACGACGAGAGGGCACCGCCTTCATTGTCCCAACTCGAAATCGAGCTCCAACGAATTTCGGACGGGTCGAAAGGCTGGTCGGGGTCATGAATCATAATTTCTCCTGAGCTTTGTAGCAGGCACGAACGCCCTGAACACAAACCAAACGAAGGCAAACACTCCGCCACTAAACACGAGATCTCCCGGCACTCTTGCCCACACCAACGCTTGCATGACCGGGCTGTGCATAAACTCAGCCGAGCGGGCGAAATTGTAGCCATCTGTAATGCTGGCATAAGCTTGCCATGCCCCCTGCGGCAAGAGCGACAAAAATGTCATCATAGCCAGACCGATGTTCAGGCACCAAAAAGCTGTTTTAATCAGTTTTTGATTCCACAAGGTCACATCGGTCAAACCGCGCAAGCAATAGAGCGTCAGACCTAGCCCCAACATTCCATAGACGCCGAACAACGCTCCGTGTGAGTGGTTTGCCGTGGTGTTAAAGCCCTGAATATAGTAGAGCGCAATTGGTGTATTGATTAGGAATCCGAACAGTCCGGCCCCCACGAGATTCCAAAATAGTACCGCGGCAAAAAACATGAACGGCCAGTGATAAATCTGTTCCCACGCTTCAACCCTCTCCGACTGACGTCGGTGGTACGCCTCAAATCCAACCACAAGTAACGGCACCACCTCCAGCGCCGAAATCATAGCGCCCACCGCAATGACCGAAACAGGGGTACCGCTGAAATACAAATGATGGAACGTGCCCAGTACGCCGCCGAACAGGAAGATAATCGTCGACAACAAGACCATGAAGGTGGCGGTTGTCTTGCGCAATATTCTCATGTGCACAAACAACAAAGAAATCAGCGCCACGGTAAACACTTCAAAAATTCCCTCCAGCCACAGATGGGCAACCCACCAGCGCCAGTATTCCATCACTGAAAAATGTGTGTGCTGCCCCCAGAAC
This sequence comes from Halioglobus sp., assembly GCA_037969215.1. GTDB lineage: Bacteria > Pseudomonadota > Gammaproteobacteria > Pseudomonadales > Halieaceae > Marimicrobium. Next base: position 7,816 of record JBBKWY010000130.1, on the reverse strand, counting down.
AGGCCTGGCATATAGAAAAGCGCCATCGCCGCAACGGCAGCCACCACCAAATAGGTCAACGACATATCAATTTTGTTCTTTAGATAGGGCCATATGGCGCGAACGACAAGAATGACCCAGAGCACCAATCCTACGGTCAGGTAGATTTGCCAGAACCGGCCCAGATCGACATATTCATATCCCTGGTGTCCAAGCCAGAAGTTTGTCGTCAGATTGTCAATCAAACGATGAACAGCCGCCCATTGTCCGGCAAAAGATCCAACGACTATCAGAATGAGGCTGATAAACAAAAAATTCACGCCCCAGCGCTGGAACTTCGGGTCGCGTCCTGCCAGCAACGGCCCGATATACAACCCGGCAGCCAAAAAAGCGGTCACGATCCAAAGCAGTCCCAGCTGGGTATGCCACGTGCGGGTAATTGTATAGGGGAAATATTCCGCAAATGGCAGGCCATAAAGCCCCTGCCCTTCTACCGCATAATGCGCTGTTACGATGCCGAACAAAACCTGGGCCAGAAACATTGCACAAACGAGCCAGAAATATTTGGCCGTTGCCCGCATCGATGGCGTGATAATACCGGCGCCCACAATGTCAGTTTTGGACATCCCCTCTTCCGGGTACATATCATCGCGCCAGACATCGTATTGGTAGACGTAGAACGCGATCAATGCACCCGCCGCCGCTAGCAGAAAGATGATCGAAGCAATGCTCCACATCAACATGCCTGCCGTCGGCTTGTTGCCGACCAGCGGTTCATGCGGCCAGTTGCTGGTATAGGTAAGGTCCTTACCAGGGCGTTCCGTGGTCGCACCCCAGGCCGTCCAGAAATAGAAAGCTGAAAGTTGCTGTGCCTCCTTTTCAGAAATCGTACCGTGTACCGGCAAGGCGTAGTCGCGCCTGAGTGCCAATGCTTCGGGAGTACTGCCCTGATACAGCTCGAGATAATGCGACTCGACCTGCTCGATCGCTTGCGCGCGCTCATCGCTGATGGTGATCGTGCCGGTCGTCGGATCGTAGGTATTGCTACGCATTTCCTTGATCAGAGACGCTTTTGCAACCGCGGCCATTTCGGCTGGTGTTAATCCGTTTAGGGACCGCTCGGTCTTAATAGCGAAAAGAGCTTCAGCTTCCCGGTGGAGCCAGTCCGCACTCCAATCAGGAGCAAGGTAGCTACCATGCCCCCAGACCGAGCCCTGCTCCATCCCGCCAACGGATTGCCAGACATTTTGACCTGTCTCGATGTCATCACGTGTGTACAGGACTTGGCCGGAAATAGATTTGACGGATTCTGGGATAGGTGGTGCCATCTGGTATATTTCTGATCCGAGAAACAGCAATATACCGAACATTACAACCATGCCTGCACTGAGGATGATCCATAACCGTTTGATACTGAACGTCTTTTTGTACATTTTCATGATTCTATCGCCTAGATTCCACGCTTCAGTAACAACCTTTCAATTTTTCCTATGGCGGCACGCGGTTTCAATTTCTTCGGGCAAAACGAGACGCAATTCAAAATAGTTTTGCATCGAAAGACGCTGAACGGATCCTCAAGTTCTGATAAACGCTCCTCACTGGCAGTATCACGAGAATCAGCAAGAAAGCGGTACGCGTTCAATAACCCGGCTGGCCCGATAAACTTTTCAGGATTCCACCACCAAGACGGACACTGTGTTGAGCAACAGGCGCATAGAATGCATTCATAGAGTCCATCAAGCTTGGCTCTTTCTTCCGGAGACTGGAGTCTCTCTATTGTAGGCGCAGGCTCGTCGTTGATGAGGTAGGGTTTGACGCGTTCATATTGTTTAAAAAACATCGCCATGTCGACGACCAGATCCCGTATCACCGGTAGTCCGGGCAATGGTCGTATGACGATATCCGCTTCGCCTCGATTGGGTCGAACAGTCTGACCGGAGGGCAAATAACCTCCATTTATAAGCGTAGAAATACTCGTAATGCACGCCAAACAATTCGAGCCGTTGACATTCATGCCGTCGGAACCACACACGCCTTCGCGACAACTCCGTCGAAAGGTTAAGGTTGTGTCTTGCTCTTTCAATCGTTCTAGAAGGTCGAGAACCATCATGTCCTCGCCTTGTTCCAGTTCAAGCGTGTAGTCTTGCATGCGAGGAGCGTCATCTAACCCAGGTATATAGCGATAAATACTCACCAGCATTTTTATCTCCAATCCAATATTGCTTTGAGTAGGCATGGCTGCCAGAACATGGAGGGCACAGCTAACCGCAGTCTGGAAGCCCAAGCCGGGGCAGCAGTGTAGGCGTGAAGGTTTATCACATTAGCACCAGTATGCATGTTTCCACTCGTTCAGCGTCACTAGCGGCGTGGCTGCCGCAGGTGCTCACTATCTGCATGCTCGGTGTTCTTTGCGCCTCAATTGTTGAACAAATCCGTTGGCTTTTCCGCCAGTAAATCGGCAAGTTCATCGGCATGTTGCTCTTCAACCGCCAGGATAACTTTCAGCATGTCACTGGTCGTTGTATCTTGATTGCCGAGGTATTGAATCATTTCGCGATAGCTATCGATGGCTATACGTTCCGCCACTAGATCCTCCTTGATCATCTCAAGCAATGAGTTGCCTGCCACGTACTCCGCATGACTGCGACTGGCAAGACTCTCCGGCGCGAAATCCGGCTCACCACCCAGCTGCACAATGCGTTCGGCAATCTGGTCAGCATGCCCCTGCTCTTCGTTAGAATGAACAAGGAACTCATTGGCGATACCTTTTGCATGAATACCTCGAGCCATAAAGTGATGGCGCCGGTAGCGCAGAACACAAACAATTTCGGTAGCGAGTGCTTCGTTAAGCAACTTCAGCACTTGTGTCCGGTCTGCGGAATACCCAGCGGTAACCGCCCCTTGCTCAATATGTTTACGCGCATGACTGCGCAGTGTTTTGATATCGGTCATTACAGTTTTCTTTGACATGGGGACTCCCTCTCCAATTTTTTAGCGTGTTCCCAATCTGCAATCATGTCTGTTCGCTACCACACTTAAGGATTAGCTGTTTTGTCCGTGAACCTCACTAACTGCATGAAAACATTGCTGCCATCATCGATATCTCGATCCGATTCATCGATTTGCTTGACGAAAGAGGCGGTGTTACTTAAGTGCGGTGTCGTACAGAAAACCTGTGGAACTTGGACCATACTCCAAGCGCTGAGCACAATGGTGCGTTGTGTTGCTCCCTGAACATAAACTCAAAAAGAACAACATTTATACTGCAAACCAGCAGGACTGAACCGACCCGACAATCACATGGAAAAATGAGTGGCCGACTATGGTGAATGACGCTTACATTGAAAACAACCAAACCAAAAAGCAGGCGTGGCTGATCATCCCACTGATTTTGATTATCATCGGAGTGATAATGTTGTTTGGCCGCCCCGACGATAGTGGTCTACCGCAACCCAAAATTCTCGAAAGCTCGACCGAAGGCATGCTAATTGAGCTATCAGTTGTTCCTACAGACGCAGCAGTGAGCTGGCATGCCAGGTGGACACCGGCATCAGACACGGCGCGGCAGCAGGTACTGCAGTCACTCAGTCGGTACGCCGCCGATTACAGACAGTTGCGAACACTGCTGGAAGTCCGACCAGGACCTGGCCCGGCAGAGCTGGAGCAACTGTCCCAACGTATCGGTGCCGCATTAGCGCTGTACAATCTTGGACGAGCGATTCCAGGAGACAACTTGGCCGTGAAGGATCTGCTAATAGATAATCTGCCAGCCAACCTCACACTACCCGATAACGGCCTGCTGCTGATCTGTGCTGAAGACGATAGCGAGCTTGCCCGGCGCTTATTGGCGGCGCTAACTCCCTACTTGAGCGGCAGAGTCAGCGTGTACTTCGATAACAAAATCACTGCGCAGTCAATGCGCCTTTATTTATTTGGCTCACCTTATTTCAACGATCAAGGGCAGGCGGCATTTGACGCTGTCGCTGGCAATGATGTCGCTGTCGAAGATGACACCAGCAAACAATAGCCAGAGAGCATTGATGGCTAATCAATGCCTGTCGCGGCCGTTGAGCGGAAAAGTGTTGTCACAACACAGTACTAAGGATTGGATTTTTCCGGAGCCAGCTTTTGCTGTCGCGTCCTCGATCTGGCTGATGCCATGTCATGCTCTGAGCCGTGCCAAAACTCCTTGAATAAGCGATCTAGCTCCCGGTCAACTCGGTTCACCTCCTCGCAATCCTCATCGACAACGCGACGTTCTTTTGTTGTTAAACACGTGACTAATGGTTCCCCGGATAATTTAGCAACTGATTTATTCATAGATGATCCCTATCACGACACCCGCGATAACAAAGTAGTACATGGCTGGATCCTTCCAGCGAGTACGAGGAAACCAAGCCAGACAGCCAGAGGACAATGAGGATGACAACAATTGTCTCAAGCATGGAAGTTACTTCTGATTCCTTGCGAAGTTACTGTATGGCAACTCATATTCGGCAAATCCTACTCATTGCTAATGCAATACTGCAGACGCATGTCTTGAATCCGATCAAACAAGACTATCTGGAATCTCCAATGTGGTCTGTCTGTTGTCGCACATAGCACTGCGTAGATCGAGGGCTGACCTACTTACGCCTCACTACTAACATTAAGCACAGTTTTACATGGGTGGCTTCCAGAAAACTTCTTACGAGCGACGTGTCGCCTTGGCGTTTTTGGCATGAGCGCTGTGGTACATTCGCGATCGAAAAGGGAAAGTTGGAGAGAATCGCAGCGGGTGATATGGCTAATTTCTTGTTTGGTTTATCTGACTCTGTGCGCTCCTGGATTCAACCGATCAGTGCAAAAACCCTCCCATTTTGAGCGCGCGCCTGGAAGCCAAGGCGGACTTTATTAGTATCTCGACCTCTTCGCGCAGCCGCTCATAAACAGGGGAAGATCGCTCTCATGAAGCGACAACATCCCCCTGAAAATCTTCATAATTCCTTACATTTTTGCCTAATCGTCATACTATGTTTGGTACCGAACACAGTCCTCCTTCTGCCTCATAGTAGAGTTAAGCTGTCAATAATATTGGGTATGAGGATATGGGTAATCGCATTCTGCTCATCGATGGCGAATTCGCGACAGTAGATTTGATTGGTGGGGCTCTCGCTGGATCAAGATATGGTCCGTTCGCCGTCGAGAAGGCTGCAACACTTGCCGAGGGTATTGATCGGATCAACGAGGGAGGCTTCAATGCGATCATGCTGAATCTGTACTTGCCGGATAGTGAGGGGATAGAGACCTTCAACAAGCTAGGTGCGGTCGCAGGCAGTACCCCTATTCTGATTCTCAGCCGGGTAGAGCAGGAAGAAATCGCTAAGCAAGCAATAGAAAATGGCGCAAAGGATTACTTCCTTCTAGGTCACATCGAGGGTGACTCTCTGTCCCACTCTTTACGCAATGTCATTGCTCGCCAGTCAGCGGAGGACGCACTGTATGTTGAAAGGGAACGCGCTCAGGTAACACTTAACTCCATTGGAGATGCCGTCATCAGCGCCGATATGGTAGGCAATGTCACCTACCTTAACCCGGTCGCAGAAAAAATGACTGGCTGGTCGCTGGAAGAAGCGAACGGACAGCTGTTGGACGAGGTGCTAAAAATAATCGACGGTACGACACGTGAGCCGGTTCGCAGTCCCATCGAGATGGCAATGCAGCGAGACAAGACCGTCGGCCTCAGCGCACACAGTATTCTTGTTCGACGCGACGGACATGAATTACCCATAGAAGATTCCGCCGCTCCTATCCACGACCGCGGTGGCAATGTAGTCGGCGCCGTAATGGTTTTCCACGATGTTTCCCTGGCGCGGGAGATGGTGCTCAGAATGTCCCATCTCGCCCAGCACGATGCCCTCACTAACTTGCCTAACCGCGTCCTGTTAAATGACCGGCTAACGCAAGCTATCTCACTGGCCCGTCGGCGCCGCAATCAGCTAGCGGTGTTATTTTTGGATCTGGACTTGTTTAAAAAGATCAATGACTCACTGGGGCATCAGGTGGGAGACAAATTACTGCAGTCCGTTGCCAATCGGCTGCTGACATGCGTCCGCGACTCGGATACCGTCAGCCGCCACGGGGGCGACGAATTTGTTGTATTGCTTTCGGACATAGAAAGAGCAAAGGACGCGGCGTACCGTGCGGCGAAGATCATATCGAAAGTGGCAGACACTCACAGTATCGCGGGACACGATATTAATATCCATGCGTCCATAGGTATCAGCGTATATCCCAACGATGGCGAGGATGCTGACACGTTGATCAAGAATGCCGACGCCGCGATGTACAACGCCAAGCAAACCGGGCGAAACAATTACAAATTCTTCAGATCTGCGATGAACGATAATTCTATTGAGTGGCATTCCATCGAAGCCGGCTTGCGTTGTGCCGAGACAGGGCAGGAATTTGCTTTGCATTATCAGCCCAAAATCAATCTGGAGACTGGCAAGATTACTGGGGCCGAGGCACTCATCCGCTGGCGACACTCGACGCGTGGATTACTTTTTCCGCACCAATTTATTCCCGTTGCTGAACAGTGCGGCCTGATAGTGCCGATCGGTCGTTGGGTGCTTCGCGAAATTTGTCAGCAACACCGTAGCTGGCTGGATGACGGTCTTCCGTCGAGCCCAGTGGCTATCAACATCTGCACGACAGAATTGCGCAACAAGGATTTTCTGAAAGGCGTATGCGACATCCTGGAGGAGACTTGCCTCGAACCGAACAATCTCGAAATTGAACTGACAGAAAACACGCTCATGCAGGACGCCGAGTCCACAACTCCTGTGCTGAAGGCCCTTAAGGATATGGGCGTGCAGCTCACCATCGATGACTTCGGCACCGGCTATTCTAGTTTAAGCGATCTGCAACGTTTTCCGATCGACTCGCTGAAAATCGACCGGTCGTTCGTGCGTGATATTACCACCGATCAGGACGCCGCCACCCTTGTCAGCGCCGTGATCAGCATGGGAAATCGTCTCAACATGCGAGTCAGCGCCGAAGGTGTAGAAACCATGGAGCAGCTTAACTTTCTCCGCACAGAACATTGTGGCGAGGGGCAGGGTTTCCACTTCAGTCGGCCGGTCGTTGCACAGGAGTATGCCGCGCTACTCAAAATTGATTCGCTCCGTCTTCAGTAGTGAGAAGAAGCTCTCGGCTACAGCGTTGTCATGGCAGTTACCTCGGCGCGACATGCTGAGCTCAAGATTGTTATCCCTGACAAACCCTCTCCAGTCGGCACAGGTATACTGGACGCCCTGGTCCGAATGAATCAGTACTCTACCTTCTGGTTTTCGCCGCCATAGCGCCATCAACAGAGCATCAATAACCAGATCGGCCTTGGGATTACTCTTCATGCTCCAGCCCACTACCTGACGCGAAAACAGATCCAGCACGATCGTCAGATACAACCAGCCTTCGTGGGTTCGAATGTAAGTGAAGTCGGTGACCCAGGACTGATTGGGCTGAGCAGTCTCAAACTCTCGGTCCAGAATATTCGGCGCCACATGACTCAGGTCGCCTCCCTTAAAACCTCGATGCCGCTTATAGCCCCGCTGTGAATGAATGCCGGCTTCGCGCATGATGCGGTACACGCGGTTCTTACCGCAGGTTTCCCCGTGATCTTTCATGTCCAGCGTGATGTTCCGATAACCATAGGAAAACCCACTTTCAATCCAGAATTGTTTTATCTGCCCCAGTAGGCGCTTGTCCTCGATGGTCCGTTTGCTTTCGGGTTGTTTGAGCCAGGCGTAAAATCCGCTGGGGTGAATCTCCAATATTCGGCACATGGTTACGACTG
>JBBKWY010000129.1:0-8954 GCA_037969215.1 Halioglobus sp. | reverse complement strand
ATCTCGCCGGGGTTGGACAGCGGATTATTGCGCTTCATAAAGGCTGCTTCGGGTGTCCCCGCGGGTGAGTCGGTAAACAGGACGCGCCCTTCCAGCGAGGTATGCCCCGCAATGTACTCCTCCCGGACGCCGCTGGTGTTATCCATCGCAAACATGATCTTGCCGCGCGCTTGCGACAAGGGCGGCCAGCCCTGTGTTAAGACCGCTAACTCCAGTGTGACGAACTCGCCGCGTACATCGTCGGGTATTAACAGCTGCTCGCGGGGGAACACACTGTGTATTTCAGCGTCGATGCGGTTCAGTGCATCGATACCAAACGGTACAGGGGTAACGAATCCCAGATCGAGGGGATCGGGAATGGCCTCATCCTTGACCTCCACCAGTACGGTAATTGGCAGATGGTCAGGGTGCGCATCCGACCAGGTCTTGATCTGCGTCAGACAGCTGATGAAGGTGTAGCAGGTTGTTTCATAGTCGATCTCCTGCACATGCAGAACTTTTAAGCCTGGCTCGTCCAACTCGGCGATACCCGATGCTGCATCCTCCCCAAACAGTGTTCTGGCGACGTGGTTGGCATACAGCCCACCCTGCGGATCATCGAAAACATCGAGTTCAATCTGCCTGATACCCTGGTTCTCAAACTGTTCCTGCAGCGGTGCGTGTGTGTAATCCAGTGTGGGCGCCAGATCCGGCAGGAACGCCAACAAGACGTCGAACAGATCCTGTTTTGCGCGAATGTGGTAACTATTGTGGCTGCCGAGATACTGCAGCTGATTCATCAAAACATCTTCACTACTGGTACTCGGGGAGGAATCAGAAGAATCGCTGCAGCCTGTCATCAGTGGCAACAGCAGCGCGCCAGTCAGGGCGGCGAGTGGAATGCGTGTCATGGCTTTGAGCCTCTTTATATTTTTGTTGGTGACTGCCGTGGCCATTGAGACGCTTGTTGCCCCAGGCATAATAGTGGTGCGTGTATCGGCACTCGAAAGCGCTGCAATGGCTGGACTGCGCGCTACAGACAGTTTACGTTACAATCGTCGGCACTTGAATACCATCACACCTGCGGCAATCGCTGCAGAAGGCGGGAGTAGCACTATGCGTATCGTACGAAGATTCCAACACTTTCTATTGGCCATTTTTTTGCTCGCCTCCTGTGGCGTGGCCTGGGCTGACTGGGAGCTCGACAGCACCACGTCGACAATCAACTTTGTCTCTATCAAAAACAACAGTATTGCCGAAGTTCACAGTTTTTCCTCGCTGGTCGGTTACATCGGTGCTGAGGGCAATGCACAGCTCTCCGTCAATTTGGAAAGTGTGCAGACCCTGATAGATGTCCGCAACGAGCGAATGCGTGAAATGTTGTTTGAGACGGTGACGTTCCCCGTCGCTACGGTGAGCGCAGAGGTTGATACTGCCGTGCTCGCGATGGCCGCAGAGGGTGGCATCGTGACGGCAGAGCTACCCATTACGCTTTCGTTACACGGCGAGGAAAAAGTACTGACCGCATCGCTGGTCATAGTGGGAGAAGGGGAAAGCCGCTTGCATGTATTTACGGCGTCCCCCCTGCTGATCAACGCCGCAGACTTTAATCTCACCGCCGGTGTGGCGGCACTGCAAAAGGTAGCGGGGTTACAAGCGATAAGCACCGCGGTTCCCGTGACGTTACAACTGCAGTTTGTGAAGGTCCCGTAGGCTGCTGTTGTTAGGGACTTTTGCCTCCAAGACTCTGATACAACTGCTGGTAGGAACGATTGCCCGGTGCTATTTGTGTCAGCGCGCGGGCGTAGTTGAGGGCTTTTTCACGCTGGCCAAGTTCCGCGCTGTAATTTGTCAAAGCCAGTAGGACTTCCTCACTCTGCGGCACACTGCGCAGCAAAGCCTGCAGTTGCACGATGGCTTCTGCCGGTTGCCCGAGGTCGTGCAGTGCAATCCCATAGACGAAGCGATGGCGTGTCCCCTGGGTTTCCACTGCCGCGGCCTGCTGCAGGTACTTCAGTGCGGTTTCGGATTGCCCGCTGCGTGTTTCCAACAGGCCCAGCGCGTGCAGCGTATTGCCGTTTTGTGGGGCCACCGTCAGCGCCTGCAACAGCACTTTACGGGCCTCCTCATCCTTGCCCTGGGCGCGCAATAAATCTGCGAGATTCAGGTAGGCCGGGATCAACTGTGTGTTCAGATACAGGGCTTCCCGATAGGCCGCTTCCGCCGCTGGCAGGTCGCCACGGGTGACAAAGAAGATGCCCAGCTGCAGTTGTACGGCGGGCATATCGGCATCCTGCTGCAGGATGCTGACATATTCATCAAACAGTACACGCAGTTTTGCGGCCTGCTCGGGCGGCAGCTGGTCCAGCGGTACGCTGGCCAGCGATGAGGCAACTTCCATGCGTACGGCGGTGATCGGGTCATCAATCAAATGATCCAGCAGTTGGATGCGCTGTGGCAGTGGCATGAACTCCAGCGCACGCACGGTGCTGGCCCGCAGTAGCGGGTCGTCGTCGTACAATATCTGGCTTGCGGTTTGCAGCGCCTGTCCGCCGCCGACTTCCCCCAGTGCTTCCATTGCGGTCGCGCGCCAGATGGGCGCAGCATTGGCATCGCTGGCGATCTCGACGAGCTGTGGCACTACACGATTGTCGCCCTGCGCGATGCGTTGAAAGGCGCGTGCGGGATGAGTGCTGGTATCGCGGAACTGTATGCCCCATTGACGCAGTGCCTCCAGCGCCCAGGGCGCATCCTTCTCCTCGTGACACTGGTTGCAGGCATTGGGTGTCCCCATCACCATGCTCAGGTCGGGTCGGGGAATACGCATGCTGTGATCGCGGCGCGGATCGACACCCATATAGGTGGTTTCAGGCATGTGGCAGTTGGCGCACTGGGCGCCGGTTGATCCCTCTACGTGGTGGTGGTGTTGTGGGCTGTCATAGCGTGCTGGCACATGGCACTGGGCGCACACCCCGTTGCCCGGGGCGCGCAGTTGCAGACTGTGCGGCTCATGGCAGTTACTGCAGACGACTCCCGCCTGGTGCATTTTGCTTTGCACGAATGAGCCGTAGACGTAATCCTCATCGCGAATCTGGCCGTCCGGGTAATACAGAGGCCACTGCGGCAAGGCGAGGCGGTGAGTGTCCAGCAGCGGGGCGCCGTAGTGATAGTCGCCCAGTGTGCCGCGGCGCGAATGGCAGCGGCCGCAGCTGTCTATCTGTGCATTCGATTCAAGGGGGGTGGTGCGCTGTGCGATATGCGCACCCTCAGGCAATGCCCACTGCCCGCGTTGCGCCAGTGCGGTTGGAAAGCCGCCATTGGATGTGCCTTTGAGTTCGCCTGCCTCCGCCAGTTTCTGGTGCGTGTCGCCGGGGCCATGACAAGCTTCGCAGCTGACATTCAGTTCCTCGAACGTTGTCTCAAAGGAGCGCGAGGCGGCGGTGTAATTCTTTTTGAGGTCAGTGCTGTGACACTCCGCACAGCTGGTATTCCAGTTTTGGTAGCTACCTGTCCAGTGCAGTGGATCCAGGTAGTCTATCGTTTCATCAGGGTACAGGTGATACCAGCGCTGGCCGCCTGCGGCAGCCGGCCGCGCATCCCAGGCAATACTCAGAGCTTGCAGTCGACCGCGTGACAGCGGCAACAGATACTGCTGCAGTGGCGTAACGCCGAACACGTAAGCGACTTCAAAATCCTGTAATTTGCCGTCCTCGCCATCCGTGTTGACTATGTACTTGTCACCTTTACGAAAGAATCGGGTAGTGATGCCGTTGTAGGTGAAACTGGCGTTGTCGAAGTTTCCCAACACGCTGTTTTCGTCGGGTAATTGCATCGCAAGATCATGGTGGGAGCCCTGCCACTGTGTGTATTGTTCGGCGTGGCAGCCCTGGCAGGATTCTGAGCCGCTGAAGGCATGGAGGGCGGAGCTGTACAGAAGCACTATAGTGAGAAAAAACCTTGGGACAAGCACGTCGCAATTACCGGTGGTGGATGAAGCGCACACATTACCAGCCTGTCTCTGGTATGGACAGTATCGCGCGCGCTGCCTATGATTGCGCGCATCTGCGACCATTCGCGGTAGAATTCGACCTCTAAAGCGAGCGCAGACGGCAGAGCATGAAACTGGGGATATTGAAAGCAGACGCGGTGCGTCCCGAATGGGTGCCCCGGTTCGGAGAGTATCCGGATATGTTCATCGCTATCCTGGGGCGGGCTGATCCCAAGCTGGAGTTTGTGGTTTACGATGTGGAGCAGGGTCAATATCCAGCGGATATTGATGAGGTCGACGCCTATTTGATCACCGGCAGTAAATCCGGTGTGTACGAAAACAAACCCTGGATCGCGCCGCTGATGGCGTTTGTTTGCGAGGTACATCGCAGGCACAAAAAACTGGTGGGCATTTGTTTTGGCCATCAGTTGGTCGCACAAGCGCTGGGCGGAAAAGTGGAGAAATCATCCAAGGGCTGGGGCATGGGCTTGCACACCCACCATTTTGGCCGTACGCCGGCATGGCACGATCAGGGCGAAAGAGACCTTCAGATACTGGTCAGTCACCAGGATCAGGTACTGGAACTGGCCGATGGGTCGGAGGTGCTGGCGGGCAGCGACTTTTGTGAGAATGCCGTCATTCGGGTTGGCGATCATATACTGACATTCCAGGGGCATCCGGAATTTGTGCCGGAACTGTCCCGTGTAATGATGGAGTTCAGGCGCGAGCTGATTGGCGAGGACGTCTACACATCGGGTGTGGCGTCCTTACAGGGTACTGACGAAGGCAAACGTGTGGCGCGTTGGATTCTTAACTTCTTACGCGGCAGGGCGTGAGCACCGCCAACAGGTAGTTTACCAACTGCCGGTGTTTTCCATCGACGCCCAGGGCTCCTGCGGCGGCAGTGAGTCGCCCGCCTGCAATAACTCAATAGAGATGCCGTCCGGTGAGCGGATGAATGCCATGTGCCCGTCGCGGGGCGGGCGATTGATCACTACTCCTTTGTCCATCAGGCGCTGACACAGCTCGTAGATGTTATCGACGCTGTAGGCCAGGTGTCCGAAATTACGGCCACCGTGGTACTCCTCGGTATCCCAGTTCCAGGTGATCTCCACCACGGGGCTCTGGTGCTGCTCGGCGTGCTCGACATCACCGGGTGCCGCCAGAAAGACCAGCGTAAACCGCCCTGCTTCGCTGTCGTAGCGACGGGTTTCGATCAGACCCAGCTTATCGCAGTAGAAATCCAGCGTTTCATCCAGATCGCGTGCGCGTACCATTGTGTGAAGAAATCTCATGTGCGTTGCCTCCCCGCAACTTGTTTACCCGCCATGCGTCCGGAGAACGTCGCGTCGCCCACCGACATACCGCTGCTGTAGCCTTCGGCGCGGCGCACCACACCACAGGCCGTGCGACCGGCCGCATAGAGCCCTGGAATCACTTCGCGCTGCGGGTCGACCGCTTCGCCGGTGGGCAGCGTGTCCAGGCCCCCGAGCGTAAAATAGGGCAAAAAGGTACCGCGTCCAGGTGTTATGTCAAGCGCCACCAGTGGCGGTAGCAGCGGCTCCAGCCACTCGGCAGCCTTGTGACACTGGGTGTCCTCGCCGTTGACGCAATCCTCGTTGTACACTTTGAGGGTCTGTTGCAGGGTGCCCTCGCGCAGTCCCAGTTCCTGTTCCAGTTCCTCTGCGGTCTCGCCCGTTCCGGCGACCTCGGCCCCCATATAGCTCACGCGTTCGTAATCACCGTATTGCGCAACAGTGAGGATAAAATAAAAACGCTCGGACTGTTGTTGCAGGATAAACGCGCCAAGGCGGCCGTGGTAGACATCCTCATTAATGAAGCGCTGGCCCTGATCGTTGATGACAATTCCGCTGGTCATACTGGCGGGTGGGTAGTAGGGAACGGTGATGAAGCCCTCGTGCATGTTGATCGCGGCCGCGCCGACCGACATGCCCATCATAATGCCGGTGCCGGTATCGCCGGGGTTGCCGATGGGCGTGTTGCCGCGGGTCAGCATGGGAGCGTACTTGCCTATCATCTCTTCGTTCATGACGAAACCGCCGGCGCAGAGAATCACGCCCTGACGGGCGCGCACATTGAGTTCCCGCTGGTCTTTGCGTACCACCAGGCCCACCACTTCGTCGTCATCATTCACGATCAGGGTGAGAGCGCGGGTTTCATACTCGACACTGATCGCGTCACGTTTTTCCACATTCTCCGTGATAATTTTCATAAACAGTGGGCCGCCATTGTCGCCCTCCACGTACAGATTGTGGCCGCGCGGGCAGGGTTTGGCCTGCTGCGCGAAGGGATAGGCTTTTTCGCTACCGGTGTACAACAGGCCGTCATCGGTCAGGCACATGATGGCGCGCTCTTTGTGAAAGCTGTCCTTGAACGGTACGCCGATGTCGACCAGCCACTGGAAGTGGTTGGTGCTGTTGTCGCAGTAGTTGCGAATCTTCGCCTCGTCTGCTTGCGGCCCTGCAGCCATCATCATGTAGGTGACCATGTCCTCGGTGCTGTCCTCGAACCCGCAGGCCTGCTGCACTCGCGTACCGCCGTTGCCGCCCATGTAAATTTCCGCGCTGGACATAGCAGTGGAGCCGCCGCTGGCACTGGCCACCTCGAAGATAGTGACGCTGGAGCCCGCATCTGCCGCCTCAATGGCGGCGCAGCCGCCCGCGCCACCGAAACCGACGATGGCGACATCGGTTTCCAGGTCCCAATGCTCGATGTTGCGTAGCTTACGCGCTCGGGAAGGGGTGGTTTTGGCGGTGTTGGACATTACTGCATACCTCGGTAGTGGGCGCGCCACGGGGCGCGCTCAGGGCAATCTGGCTCAGGATAGGGGATTAAAGCGGTTTCGAGCCGCGCTTACAACGGCGCCTGGGGTCAGGCAGGTTAACAAATTGTACGGGCTGTGGCTTTCTTCCCCCCGCGGCCTTTTGGGCGTTGTCTCAGCCTCTGGCAGGATACGCGCTGGTATTGGAACGCCGCTGGGTTACAATCCACCGCTTTTGCCAGAGGTAGAAACCCCCCATGTGGTTCAAGAATGTTCGCGCTTATCGCCTGACCCAACCGTTTGACCTCTCGCCTGAAGCGCTGGCAGAGAAACTCGACCCGCGCAGTTTTGTGCCCTGTGCCAAGTCCCAGGCATCGACGTTTGGCTGGGTGCCGCCACTGGGCGAGGAATCCGGTGAGCTGGTACACGCCGCCACTGGGCGTATTCTGCTCAAATTGAAGCGCGAGGAAAAGCTGCTGCCCTCCACGGTGGTGCGCGAACAGCTGGATGAAAAAGTAGCGGACATCGAATCCGA
The DNA here is from genome assembly GCA_037969215.1 of Halioglobus sp. Lineage (GTDB taxonomy): Bacteria > Pseudomonadota > Gammaproteobacteria > Pseudomonadales > Halieaceae > Marimicrobium. The sequence continues at coordinate 1,670 of JBBKWY010000129.1, read as the reverse complement.
GCAGGGTCGCAAGGTCTATCGCAAGGAGCGGCTCGACCTGAAAGACGAGATTGTCCAGGACTGCCTGCCACGGGCCTTCAGTCGCTCCACCTATGTATACGCCTACATCGATGTGAAGGCGAACTGGATCTTCGTCGATGCTGCCAGTGCCACGCGCGCCGAGGAGCTACTGGGCCTGCTGCGGGAGTGTGTGGGTAGCTTTCCGGCCGTGTTGCCACAGGTTAATAATGCCCCGGCTACGGTGATGACCGCTTGGCTGTCACATCAGAACCTGCCAGACGATTTTGAATTGGGGCAGGAGTGTGAGCTGCGTGATCCGGGCGACGAAGGCGGCGTGGTGCGCTGCCGCGGCGTTGATTTATTGAGTGAAGAGGTGGAGACTCATTTGAACGCGGGCAAGCAGGTTGCCCGCCTCGCACTGAACTGGGACGAGCGGATGTCGCTGCTGCTGGCGGAGGATTTGTGCCTGCGTCGTCTGAAGTTCGCGGATGAGTTGATGACAGAGAACGAAGACATTCCCGAAGCAGACCAGGCCGCACGTCTGGACGCTGACTTCGCATTGATGGCCGATGCAATCACCAGTCTGCAGGAACGCGTGCTGGCGCTGTTCGGCGGCGAGGTGCAGTAAACGCTAATCATGCCAGCGCGCCCCGACATCGACGACTATCGCGCGCTATTTCTTAGCCCCACCCCCATGATGGATATGCGCGCGCCGGCGGAGTTTGCACGCGGTGCGTTTCCCTCCGCGCTCAGCCTGCCCCTGATGAGCGACGACGAGCGCGCGCAGGTGGGCATCTGTTACAAACAGCGGGGGCAGGAAGCGGCCATTGAATTGGGTCATCAGCTGGTGCACGGTGAGCTGAAGGCACAGCGCGTGGCGCAGTGGGCGGCGTTCGCCCGGCAGCACCCACAGGGTTACCTCTATTGCTTCCGCGGCGGCCTGCGCTCGCAAACCGTACAGCAGTGGTTGCGCGACGAAGGCATTGATTATCCGCTGGTTGTCGGCGGCTACAAGGCGATGCGGCGATTTTTGCTGGAGGAGCTGGAGCGCTCGCTCGACAGTGCGTCCTTTGTGTTGATCAGTGGCAAAACAGGCACCGGCAAGACGCGGGTGATTGCCCGGCTCACGCGCGCCGTCGATCTGGAGGGGCTGGCCAATCACCGCGGCTCCAGTTTTGGCCAGATGCTCACACCGCAACCCAGCCAGATCGATTTTGAGAATAGTATCAGCATCGCCCTGTTGCGATTGCTGGCGCAGGGCCAGCCGCGTATTTTTCTGGAAGACGAGGGCCGCCTGATCGGCAATCTGGCCCTGCCGGAATCGCTGCGCGAGAAAATGCGTGTCGCGCCTATGGTGGTCGTAGAGGAGAGCCTCGACGAGCGTATCGATGTGGTTATTGAGGATTACGTGATAGACCTGGGCCGGCAATATACACTGAAGTTTGGGGAGGCTGGCGCACGACTGCACGGTGAAAAATTGCAGCAGGATCTCGGGCGGATCAGCAAGCGCCTCGGTGGTTTGCGTTGTCAGCAGGTCAGTGAAGCGATGAGTCTGGCCTTTGAGCGCCAATGGCAGACGTCGGATTTGTCCCTGCACCGGCACTGGGTCGCCCTGCTGCTGGAGAAATACTACGACCCGATGTACGAGTACCAGCTGTCGAAACGCGCGG
>JBBKWY010000128.1:0-2664 GCA_037969215.1 Halioglobus sp. | reverse complement strand
GTGTCGAATACGCCACTAGACGGATACAAGTTCTATGCTGGCGAGGGCGGTGTTCGAATGCCGCTGATTGTCGCCGGGCTGTCTGCAAGCGCTGCGGGCACCGTGCAAAGTGATTTTGTCTACGTCACTGATCTCGCTCCAACAATGCTGCAACTGGCCGGTGTGCTGCTGCCAGAGCCCGTGGAGGGTCGCGAGACGATCACGGGCGTGAGTCTGGCCCCCATGCTGGCGGGCGGGGCGGGCGCTGTGCACCTTCCCAAGCGGGTTATAGGGTACGAGTTTTCCGGGAATTCAGCGCTCTATAGCGGCGACTACAAGCTGATAAGAAACCGGCCTCCGGTAGGTGACATGCAGTGGCGGCTATACAACATCGCTGAGGATCCCGGTGAGACGGTTGACCTGAGTGAAGGTATGCCAGACCGGTATCGGGAAATGCAGGCGCAGTACGTCGACTTTGTCCGGGATAAAGGTGTACTTCCGATGCCGGAAAACTACTCGGTCGCGAAGCAGGTATTGATCAATATGATTGTGTTTACCTACCTGCCGAAATATTTGCCTTACTTCACCGCGTTGCTGGTGCTCGCCGGCGCTGTCTATGTCTACTACCGCCGTCGCAGAGGCGTTAGCAAGTGACCGCTGTTACCCCGCTAAAGCATATCGCCGATCCGGTGCAATGCACTCAGATATTGATACCGCTAATGGTAGTGGATGAGAATAAAACGCTATGAAACCAACGTTGAGATTGTTTCTGTGCAGCCTGGCTGCAGTCGCTCTGGCCGGCTGTGGTCCGGTAGAGGATCCCACTCTGTTTCCAGAGTATGACGCCGCTGAGGCGGAGCCGCCGCCGCCGAAGCCGGCAGTCGAGTTCAGCCCTACCCGTCATCTGCTCTGGGGCGATTTACATATTCACACCAGCTACTCAACCGATGCCTACACCATGGGCGTGAAAGCGACGCCAGCAGATGCCTATATTTTTGCCCGTGGCGGCACCATAGAACACGGGGCGGGTTACGCTATTCGCATAGACCGCCCGTTGGACTTTGCGGCGGTCACCGATCACTCGGAGTATCTGGGTGCCGCCCGTGTGGATGACAGTATTGTTTTGCCGTTCGAGGAGCGCAGCCTGCGCGAGCGTCTGCTGAATGACAGCCCGCTCTCTTTGACCATGGTTCTCGGCAAGATCGCTGGGAATATCAAAGGCTTTGACAGCTATGGGGACTCACCCGAGGTTCGGCAAATAGGCATTGATGCCTGGCAGCTAATGATTGATACCGCCAATACCTACAACGAACCGGGCGTCTTTTCCGCCCTGGTGGGCTACGAATGGTCGTCGATGCCAGGCGAGCAGAACCTGCATCGCAACGTGATCTACCGGGATGACAAGGTGCCAGAATTCCCCTTTACCTCTCTGGATTCAGATAACCCCGAAGATCTTTGGGACGCGCTGGACAAGCAGCGGGAAGAGGGCAAAACTATGTTGGCCATCCCCCATAACGGCAATGTCTCGAACGGCCTGATGTACGCTAGAACGCAGTTTGATGGCAGCCCGATAACTGCCGAGTATGCCGAGCAGCGTATGCGCAATGAACCGGTTAGCGAGATTATGCAAATCAAGGGGACCTCCGATACGCACCCTTTGCTATCGCCCCAGGATGAATTTGCAGACTTTGAAATCATGACTTCAATGCTTAGCCCCACAGGTGGTTACAGCGAGCCGCGCGGCAGCTACTCCCGCGATGCCATGCGCACAGGTATCGAGTTCTCCCATGCAGAGGGATTCAATCCCTACCGATTCGGTGTCATTGGCAGTAGCGATAGCCACAATGCGAGTACGCCGGTAGAAGAAGATAACTTCACCGGCAAACTGCCTCTGATGGATGGCACAGCGGGTCTGCGCCTCGGCGAATCAATCCTGATGCCCGAGTTTATGCAGCGCTCACGAAAATGGGGCGCAGCCGGTTTGGCTGGCGTATGGGCGCAGGAAAATACCCGGGCGTCGATCTTCGATGCGCTGTTGCGCAAGGAAACCTACGCCACGTCGGGACCGCGTATCAGTCTACGATTCTTTGGTAGCTTCAACTACCGCGCTGACATGATGGAAAGTGTGACTTTGTTGGAGCAGGCCTATGCGCGCGGAGTGCCTATGGGTGGGACGCTCCAGGCCCCGGGCGAGCGGTCATCGGCGCCAACATTCGCACTTTGGGCGGCCAAGGATCCGGAGGGCGCCAACCTGGATCGGCTGCAGGTGATAAAGGGCTGGGTCGACGCGCAGGGGGCCACACATGAGAAGATCTTCGATGTGGCGTTTTCCGATGATAGAAAGCTGGCGGCTAACGGAAAAGTGCCGCCGGTGGGTAGCACGGTGGATGTTGCCAATGCGACTTACACGAATACCATAGGCGCGAGCCAGTGAGGTGCTTTCTGGCAAGATCCAGAGTTCGATCCGGTACAGGAGGCGTTCTATTACGCCCGTGCGATCGAAATTCCAACGCCGCGCTGGTCGTCCTACGACGCGATGCACCTGCAAATTGAGGCGCCTGAGCCGACCACTCTTCAGGAGAGAGCAATCAGCTCGGCCATTTGGTATCAAGGAAAATAGTGTACCTGCACAACTAGAACTAGCGTCACCCCAGGTGCACGGCCGCTCGCCGCGAACAGTGCTTC
>JBBKWY010000127.1:0-3468 GCA_037969215.1 Halioglobus sp. | reverse complement strand
ATCATGCACCCCTTTAACAACCAGGTGTTCATCGAGCAGCATGCCCTGCACGCCGTGCGCAAGGGCCTGGCAAAGGTCGACAAGCCCGAATCCGAATTCATCATGTCGCTGGGCGCGATGATCGCCACCGGTGAAACCGAAGAAGCCATGCAGGCCGCCAAGGCCAGTATCAAGGGCCTGCGGGGGTTCTACGCCTCCTCACCCGCCTACATTCCCCCGATGGCTGCGATCGGCTACGCCGATCTGCAGCCGGAAGCAAACCGATTGACCAAAACAGGCAAGTGGGAGCAATTGGCGGACCTGATCGATGACACGTTTTTTGAAGCGTTCTGTATTTACGATGAGCCGAAGAATGTTGCTGCACGGGTGGCTGAGAAATACGGGGCGCTGCCTGACCGGTTGAGTTTGTATACGCCTTATGCGACACCGGCGGGGTTTTGGAAGCCTATTATTGAGCAGATTAGGACTGCTGCACAAAACTGAACCTTGCATCGGGGCACTGGGAGAAAATGTTGCTGTAAGCAGCAGGCTTTAAGTTGTGATTTAGTGGAATACTTTTGCCAAGCAAAACCATAGAAGCGCGACTTAAAGCCTGTCCAGCACCCGTAGTGTGCAGTGCTGGACCGATTTAGTAGGCATATTCTCAGGAATACACAAGGCAGCCATTCAAGATATTATTGCGAAAAAAATTACTTTCTATGTTGGGTAAAGCTCTTTATTAGCCAACTTTTCGGAGAACTACATTCACCCTCATTTTCAAGATCAAATATTTCTTTAACCTTTTTCCCAATAGCTACATTAACTTCCACAAGTGAATTCTGGTGAACTTGAGTTTGATATTCCCTCATTAGCTCTTCGTTGCTTTGAATATTACAAAAAATATGATCTGTAATATCGCGCATGAAATTGTTAACAACTTTTTCCGCATAATCATTTGCTTTTGACATTAGAAACTCCCTTTTTTTGGTTGTGATTGATGATGATTTTACTGGCGCCTAACTCCTGAACAACCCCCGCTTACGGCATCGGGTTGCTTGCCTTGTTAAAACGCGGTTTGTACTCGAATCAAGCAATCTCATTTGCCAATTTATTCATATCTCTAAATGTGTGGTAAGCCCCGGCTTCAAGAAATTTCTCTTCATTAAGAACATTAGCGAACACCTCATTTGCAATCCTTTCGCTATCAACCAGAACGCCATCACAATCGAATATTATTAGTTCGAATATATTCATACTATTGGGAAAGCCTTACAACGACGACGGCATGGGCGCGCTCTGTTTGCGCATCCCGATTGTCCGACCTTATTACGTTCACGACCCATCAAGCAGCTTTTCCTTACATGCTTCTATAGCATTCATCTCTTCGATTTTGGCTCTGTAGTTGTCTAGATCTGCTGCCTCAAATGTACGATCCAATTTTGTCGTATGTTGAGTGGAGCCTTCCATGTAGATGAAAAAGTAAGTTGTTCCGGCTACACCCGCTATCAGGCCGATCACGACGGACACCGATATTGCTAAGATCAACTTCATAAGAAAATCACCGCCCGCAGCCTGCGGCCGACTGAAAAGAGGTTCAGCCGACGGCATGGGCGTGTGCTCTTTGCGCGCGCCATTTGTCCGACCTTCCTAAAGTGACGAAACCGGGTAGCCCTAGTCATTTTTGTTGCTCGACATACTCTGTGAATTCTTCATTCGTCATCGCCTTCACTCGGCTTTCTTCATATCCATCTTGGGATGTCGTTTTCTCGCAAGCCTTGTCACGCCCCGCACACTCACTGACATTACTGACCACCGTGTCAATTATTTCATGAACACCAGGCCCTAGCGGGGTGAACCGTGTTTCTCCAGTCCTTGAGTTATAGGAGCAGGCATTACAAACTAGTAGAGTAACAATCAACGTCATACTCAAGCACATCATTCTCATCTAAAACGCTCCCGCATAACTTAGACTATAAACCGCCGCCATAAAGTGCGCGCTGTTTGCGCGTCCCAGACTACGCTTTTCGGTGACGGAATTCATGGCCTTGTTATGGCGCACTACTTTTATCATTTTTGTTCCGTTTGGTGCAGAAATTGGCGGGGCTATTATCGGAAATGAGTATGAGCGCGAATAGAAACAACCATGTTAGCGGGAGACTGTAAGCCAACCGTTGATATAACCCAATACTTCTCCCCGTGGATATAGAATCCATCATCGGAATCATCATCAATAGCTGCCCCAAAACTACGGCCGCTGAGAGCCAACCGAACCAGACTAGCTGCAATTCACGTTTTGAAATCCATATCCAGATTGCGGGAGCAGCTAGAAAGGTCAGGAATATCAACAGACCTGACAAACCGTGTAGAACCTGGCTGAATGAAGTTGATTCTGGATCGCAGCCCACATCACAAGGGAAGTAACCCGCCGAAAACGTAGCAATCCCATGAAGGAGAATCAGCAAGCCCGAAACTTTAGCCGCACGGCTGCTGAAATATGACATCACGAAGCAGCCAAAACCACCTAACAAAATCGACAGCGGATAGTGATTTATAAAGGGGGCGATCTTTTCAATCGGACTTCCCACCGCATGAAGCTCACTCATTACCTGGTCTATATGGCTGTACCCGGGATAGATCATTCCGGAGTAAGTCACACTGCCTATTATCCACAGTGGAGCAAGCAACCCGAAGTAACACAAAACCCGCTTAAATGATCGCAATCAGAACTCTCCCCAGCGGCCGATTAATGCATATTACTCGAATACGATCATTGGCGACGACCCTGACGCCTGCGGACAGGCTTTTTACGCAGCCGCTGGATGCGTTTCATCGCATAAAAAACACACGCTCCAGCGCGCTCCAATTAGCACCCGCCTCACGCCCCGGCAATGGGTTTTGACAAGGATCTGTCTCACGCCACCAGCGTTGGGTTTCGGGGTCGGCCGCCACTGCTTGCATATCCTGCTCATAGTCGTTGCCGGTGTATTCGAGATAACTGAACAGGTATTTTTTGCCCTCGATCTCGGTGATAAAAATCGAATAGTTCTGTATGTGGTAGGTGGCCAGGCAGGTGATAACGGTATCCCAGGCGTTGGCGTGCAATTCGCGATACACCGCCTCCATCTCGGGCTTCAAACCGATCACTGAACCGAAACGCTGCACGCCGTCATCGCTGGACTGGGGGTTGGTCACGCCGTAAACCGCGTCGGCTTTTTGGGTGTCGGTCATGCCATGGCCCTCACTGTTGTATCACCGCCGTGTGCGCATTCACGCGTCGCTTGTTGATTTCATCCCAGTCCCAGGCGATGCCCAATCCGGGTTCGGTCGGTGCCAGCGCCTGACCATTTTCGATCACCAGCGGCTGCTCGGTGATCTCATCGAGCTGAGGTATGTATTCCACCCAGCGGCCGTTGGGCACCGCGCACACCAGTGAGACATGCAGCTCCATCAGAAAATGCGGGCACACCGGCAGGTTAAAGCTCTCCGCGG
>JBBKWY010000126.1:0-7404 GCA_037969215.1 Halioglobus sp. | reverse complement strand
TCTCGTTCAGCGCTGCAGCGGCGGCCGAGATTGAAACGTGTCTGTTAACCAGTTCCGGGACGATTGGAGGAAAATTGAATGACGAACAAAGGGCACAAGGCCAACCGTGTGTTAGCGAGTATCCCTGCAAAGGAATACAAGCAGCTACAGGCGCATCTCGAGCCCGTTAAGTTGGAACTCGGGAAAGTTCTATACCTCCCCGGGAAACCGATCAAATACGTCTACTTTCCCATCAACTGCTTGATTTCCCTGCTGACCACGGTAGACAAACGGCGATCGCTGGAAGTAGGCATGGTGGGCAATGAAGGAATGGCGGGGATGCCGTTCATTCTGGGGATGGGTGTCTCCGGCGTCCGCGCCATCGTTCAGGGTGCGGGCAGCGCGTTGCGAATGTCCACGCCGGTTTTTCGCGTCGAATTCGACCGCAATGCAGCGTTGCAGGAGGCGCTGTACCGCTATACCTATGCATTGATGGCGCAAATTTCACAAACTGCCGCATGCAACCGGTTTCACGACTCAGAGGCGCGCCTGTGCCGTTGGCTTTTAATGACTCGAGACCGAGTAGGATCTGACCAGTTTGCCCTGACTCACGAATTTCTGGGACATATGCTCGGCCTGCGGCGCGAAGGCGTGACCGCGGCGGCCACCGCGCTGAAGCAACGCAAACTGATAAACTATAGCCGTGGCAAGTTACAGATTCTTGACGTACGAGGACTCAAAACGGCGTCTTGTTCATGTTATCAGGCCGTGAAAACGGTGTTTGATCAGGTGCAGGGCTAGCGCTTGCCTCACGTATTACCAGTGCTCGTTTTTCAGGCACAACTTGCCTTAAAGCCCGAGCGGCTTCGCCTAAACGCGCTACCGGCTCAATGTAGTGATGGCTAAGGTTTCGATCAAATAGATCTGAGAAATGCTGTGGGACTTGTGGGGGTATCGGAGGCACAAGCAGGTGTTCGAAAATATCGACTTGTGTGTGTTGGCGTACAGATGATTGCCTGCTTGTTGTGCAATCTTACGGGAAGAGTCTGGATGCTGCGATAAAGAATCTCATAAACTTTAAGTGGAGTTCACGTCTTGAATAGGTACGACGATCAAATTCCAAACGATTACAGCGTAGGTATTGAGGATTGCGATCTCTCTTGAAAAGGATCTGGGAAAAGGCCGCCTGCGGTTATACCGTTCAAAAAACGCGCACGAAATTATCAACCTTTAACAGGAAGAGAGTGCCCAGAAAACTATCTGGATCGAATTGCAATTTAGTCGATACAACAATATCCGTTGCGCGACTGGTCGGTAGAGCAAAAAAATCGGAAGAGTAAACATTGCATCAAACCGAACATGCTGCCGCTGGACGGTGGCTTGTCAAAGTATTAACCCATGTATAAGGAGCTAACAATGGCTTTTGAGCTACCCGAACTACCCTACCCCAGAGACGCACTGGAACCGCAAATCTCGAAAGAGACGCTTGATTATCATTACGGCAAGCATCACCAGAGCTATTTAGAAAAGCTCAATAAACAAACGTCGGGCAGTGAGTTCGAAGGTAAGTCACTGGAGGATATTATCAGGACGGCCAAGGGTGGCCTCTTTAACAATGCCGCGCAGGTCTGGAATCACAGCTTTTACTGGAACTGCCTTAGCCCGCAAGGCGGCGGCGCGGCCAGCGGACCCATAGCCACAGTTATGGAGGACGCTTTCGGCTCCTTTGACGAGTTCAAGGATAAATTTACGAGTTCTGCAGCGGGCAACTTTGGTTCGGGCTGGACCTGGCTGATTAAAAACAAGGACGGCACCCTGGCCATCGTCAATACGAGTAACGCCGATACACCACTGACTGATCCTGCCGTCACGCCCCTGATGACGGTTGACGTATGGGAGCATGCCTATTATATCGACTACCGCAATGCCCGGCCCAAATACCTGGAAGCCTTCTGGAAGCTGGTCAACTGGGAGTTTGTAAACAGCAATTACTCATGACAGGGAGTCGCTCGTGACTTTCGACCCGTTAATGCGGGCCCAGACTGGACAACAATTAGGTGTCTGGCGCGACCGTCAGGTGTCGTTACTACTACCTTTGCATAGGAAGAACCGAAGCCGATGAAATACTGCCTTATCCTGGATAAAGAACCGTTTCATGCGCGAATGCTTAGCAGGCTGTGTACTGATATGGGCTTTGAAGTGTTACGTGCTTCCTCTCTCGCAGAAGCTCGCGATGCAGTATTTGAAAACGATGTCACTCTTGCATTTATCGAAATGAATGGCATTGAAGATGGCCGTGGCACGATGTTGCTGGAGGACGGTACTCTGGATGATGTTTATGTCATGTTTATGGCCGAGCACGATAGCCCCGGGTTAGCAAACGAAGCTATTTCCAAGGGGGCCAGCTACGTTTTCTGTAAGCCCTTCAACGCCAGCTGGATTACACCTATTCTTCAGGATATCGCTGGAAAACGTAATCCCGTGAAGGTGCCGATCGATTCTGGCAGGCCTTTTCCCGCAGATCAGTTTGGTTATCTGCGCGGTAGCTCCAAGGAAATGCATAAGCTGTATTGCATCTTGCGGAAAGTCTCACGAAGTGATGCCAGCCTTATGATAGTAGGCGAGACGGGGACCGGTAAAGAGCTGGTAGCACAAACTGTACACGCGCTTTCCACCCGATCAGCGGCGCCGTTGATAGCGTTCAACTGTGCAACAATGGCTGAGAGTCTAGCTGAAAGTGAACTGTTTGGTCACGAGAAAGGTAGTTTTAGCGGAGCCCACAAACGCCACCATGGATTTTTTGAACAGGCAAATGGCGGAACTATATTTCTCGATGAAATCACCGAGATGGACATCAACTTGCAGGCTAAGCTACTACGCGTTTTGGACACTCAGAAAGTCCGCCGCATTGGAGCAGAGGAAGACATCAGCATCGATGTGCGCTTTATCTCTGCGACTAACCTCTCACCTGAGCAGGCTGTGCGAGATGGCAAGCTGAGAGAGGATTTGTATTACCGCCTGGCACAATTCCCGGTGTGTGTGCCTCCGCTGCGGCAGCGCGGAGGAGATATCGAAGGGCTCGCTCAGTACTTTCTCAATTCACTCAATGAAAAGTATAAAACAAATATCTCATTCGCGGCTGATGCTCTGGAAATTCTGCGATCGCAAGACTGGCCGGGAAATGTGCGTGAACTGAAGCACTGCGTCGAAAGAGCTTATATTCTGTCGGAGTCTCAAATTGAGGCATCGATTTTGCCAGACATCAAACCAGCAATACAGACCGAAGCGGTATTTGCAGACGATGAAGACCTGGTGAGGATGCCCGTGGGCAGCTCACTGGACGACATGGAAAGAATGCTCATCGAAGCTACTCTGGAGCGCAATGCCGGTGATAAAAGGCTTACAGCTGTCGAACTAGGTGTCAGTCTTAAAACTTTATATAACCGGCTTAAGGACTATAAAGATAGATCTGAGAATGTGGATTGCCTGGACCTGGTTTTCAGTCAGAGCAAAATGTTGACCAGCGTGCCCCTGGCTGTGCCGTCATGAGCGACAATGCAGTGGGTGAATATTTAGCGAAAGTGGTCATCGCGCGGCCGCGCTGACCCGCCACACCGTGTTACCCACATCGTCAGCCACCAGCAGAGAGCCAGCCTTGTCCAGCGCTACGCCCACCGGACGACCGTAGGCCTGGTCGTCGTGCAGGAAGCCACTGACCACTTCTACCGGCGGCCCCGATGGGTTGGCGCCGGCGAAGGGCACAAACAAGACTTTGTAGCCACTGCGCGGCTTGCGGTTCCACGAACCATGTTGGCCGATGAACATACCGTGCGCATAGTCGGGCGCCAGCGTCTGCCCGTCGGAGGAGGCGAGGCCTAGCGAGGCGGTATGCGAGCCCAGCGCGTAGTCAGGTGTCAGCGCCTTGGCCACCAGCGCGGGCTGCTGCGGCTGGACACGCTCATCCACATGCTGGCCGTAATAACTGTAAGGCCAGCCGTAGAAACCGCCGTCGCGCACCGAAGTCAGGTAGTCGGGCACCAGGTCACCGCCGAGTTCGTCGCGTTCGTTGGCCACCGTCCACAGCACCTTCGAGACCGGTTCCCAGGCCATGCCGTTTGGGTTTCGCAAGCCGGTTGCGAATTCGCGGTGACCGCTACCGTCACTATTGATCTCCCAAATGGCCGCACGGCCCTGTTCTGCGGCCATGCCGTTTTCACCGATGTTACTGTTGGAGCCGATCGTGACATACAGCTTCGAGCCTTCGGCATTGGCGATGATGTTCTTCGTCCAGTGATGGTTGATCGGTCCGCCGGGCAACGCCACCAGTTGCCGCGGCGCGGCATCGATGTGCATGGCGCCTTCGGTGTAGGGAAACACCAGCACTGCATCGGTCGCCGCAACATACAGCTGCTCTCCCACCAGTGCCATGCCGAACGGCGAGTTCAACTGGTCAATAAACACCTTGCGCACGTCGGCGACACCATCGGCGTCGGTGTCGCGCAGCAGCGTGATGCGGTTGGCGCTGGGGTGGCCCGATCCGGCTTTCTTCATCACCAGACCCATGACCCAGCCGCGCAGGCCCTTGCCGTCTTCGGGCTTCGGTGGTGCATCGGTCTCGGCCACTAGTACGTCGCCATTGGGCAGCGTGTAGAGCCAACGCGGATGATCCAGGCCGCTGGCAAACGCATTGATCTGCAGACCGCTGGCCACCTGCGGCGTCTGCCCCATCGGCCAGCCATGTGCATCGGCGATGTGCACCGTGGGGATCAACGCATCCTGCGGCGCGGGCAACGTCGGATTGGGGCCATAACCGGCTTCGATCGGCAGCGACGTGTTGTTGCTGCATGCGACCAGCGCGAGTGCGGCGGCCAACAGGGGCAAAACCGCTGGCCATTGGTACGACCTGCGAAACCGCGGGCAGAACCTCGCAGTTCGAGCAGCGGGGATTGTAAGAGTCTTTGTCATGGCTGTGATTCCTTGTGCGGCCCAGGGCGCTGCCGTGTCTATCGACCAGGCGAGCCGCGAAGCGCGGTAACTGTGATCATAGAAGTGTGACCTTAAAAGTGCGGCGAATGAACTTCTGAGAATAATAGGGCAATTATGGCGCTGATTCGGTTCGCTAGCGCACCGACTTGCACCGCAGAAAGCGGAGCGGTCTACTAAAACGTCAAAAATCCTAGCGTTCGATCATTTGTTTGACTTCGTCTTGCTTGATCTGCTGGTCGCGGCCCTCTTCGTCCTCGTAGTGCAGCATACCGGTTTCGCTGTCCAATTCCGGCTTTTCATCAGCGGTGATCATCCGGCCATCGGTGGTGGTGATGATGTATTCAGTGGCACAGCCGGTGAGGCTGCCGACGCAACAGGCTGTAATAAGCGTAACGGCGAATAGGGTTGGTACATTCACAAGAGCTCTCCTTTAACGAATGCAGGGTGCTTTCTACCAGATTGTAGATTGGGCGATTCCGCCCCTTTAGTTCGGTACGCTGGCACACATACGCACATTTATTTTTGCTCACTCTCATCCGCCCTTGGTAAGGTCGCCTGGCAATACTGTAACGGTCGTCGAGCTGATGCGAGGACTTCGGATCAGGCGTGACTATGTGCGGTGACGAACGGAAAGCCAACGCAAGTTTAGCCATACTTTACATATTGAGCAGACCGTTACGTCATGCTCCTTCCAGACTCGCAAGCTCAAAAGGAACAGTATGTATGGCAACCAGAGATAAATACGTCGCAGAGATGAAATCTCAACTCGACGATACGAATGCACAGATTGACAAGTTGGCGGCCAAATCCAAGAGTGCCAAGAAAGACATGGAGGCCAAGTACAAACAGGAAATGGCTGATCTTCGGGCACAGTCAAGCAAGGCGAGCGCCCAGCTGGATGAACTGAAGGCAGCCGGGGAGGATACTTGGGAAAGTATGGTCGCAGAAATGGACAAAATGGGTGATGCGCTCAAGCATTCCTACAATTACTTCAAGTCACAGTTGTAATCTTTCTCAACCAAATTCCGGCTTCGTGCGTGCGGCTCCCCAGTGAGTCGGCGACCGATGGTCTCGACCATGCCACTACCAAGCAGGCCTAGCTCGAACAGATCCTCGAGGCCTGAAGACTGCCTCGCCGACACACCGCTGGCGCCGCGAATCATCAACCCCAAAGGAGGACATTACCATGGCCTACCAAAGCGTGAACCCCAACACCGGCAATACACTCAAGAGTTTTGAGGAGCTAAACGACGCGCAGCTCGACAAATCGCTTGCCGCAGCCGATCACTGCTTCCAGAGCTGGAAGAAGATGAGCTACGCCGAGCGTGCGGTTATCATCAACAAGGCGGCGGCGCTACTACGCGCTCAGGTGGACGACTTCGCCAAGCTGGAGACGCTCGAGATGGGCAAGCGCATCGACGAAGCGCGCGGCGAAGTCATGTACAGCGCTGACATCCTGGGCTACTACGCCGAGCACGCCGAGGCCTTTCTGGCCACGACCATACTGAACCCGAATGAGGGTGAGGCGCAGATGGAAAGCTCGCCTATCGGTGTGCTGTTCTGCGTTGAACCCTGGAACTTTCCATACTACCAGCTCGCCCGCATCGCCGGACCACAGCTGATGGCCGGCAACGTGCTACTGGTCAAGCATGCCAGCTGCGTGCCGCAATGCGCCATTGCCTTCGAAAAACTGCTGCTCGATGCCGGAGCACCGGTTGGCTTGTACACCAACCTGCAGATTTCACATGAACAAATCGGCCCGCTGATCGACGACCCTCGTGTCAGGGGCGTCGCCTTGACCGGAAGCGTCGCCGCGGCGCGTGTGGTGGCGGCTCGTGCTGGCCAGAACGTGAAGAAATCCGTGATGGAGCTTGGCGGCAACGATGCCTTCATTGTGCTCGAGGATGCCGATCTGGACCATACCATCCCGTGGGCCGTGTGGGGGCGCATGTACAACGGCGGGCAGACATGCTGCGCGTCCAAGCGCTTTATCGTTGTCGATGCCGTTGCAGACAAGTTCCTTGCCAGATTCAAGGCGGCGCTGGAAACCCTCAAGCCGGGGGACCCGATGATTGAGACGACCACCCTGGGGCCGCTTTCCACTGAAGCTGCGTTGGTGCAACTGCTGGCGCAAGTGGATGCCGCGGTGAATAGCGGAGCCACACTATTGATGGGCGGGAAGCGCATAGCCCGCGAGGGTTCGTTCATGCAGACCACAATCCTCACGGACATCGCCCCAGAAAACCCGGCCTTCCGCGAAGAGTTCTTCGGTCCGGTGGTGTCATTCTACCGCGTCAAGGATGAGGCAGCGGCTATCGCACTGGCCAACGATTCCGATTTTGGCCTCGGCGGTTCGGTGTGGACGAAGGACGAAGCGCGCGGCAAACGTGTCGCCAGTCAGGTCGATACCGGGATGATGTTTGTCAACAACATCAACTG
>JBBKWY010000125.1:0-10983 GCA_037969215.1 Halioglobus sp. | reverse complement strand
CCCCCACCCCCATTCCTCCCACACCCACGGCAAATCCCTATGCCGAAGCCCAGGTGCTGAATGCCTATATTTCTGACGCCACGCTGAATGCCGATAACCAGCCCGTCATTCAGTTCCAGCTCAGCGATGGCGACAACGTTGCGATCACTGATCTCACCATCGATGACGTGCGCTTTGTCGTGTCCAAACTTGAAACCAGTCCGCAGGGCAATTTCACCGGCACCTGGCAATCCTACGTTAATGTGATTGCTCAGCCCGAGGTCGGCACAGGCACTGTGCCGCAGCTCCAGGCCACTTTTGAGAGCACATCGGGCGGCAGTATCGGCGAGCTCACCAATCTCGGTGACGGCCTGTACAGCTATCGCTACGCCACCAACCTGACCGCGTTGCCAGCCGATGTGCTGGCGCAGGCGCAGACCGAAGGACTCGACCTCAGCTACAACCCCAATCTCACCCACCGCGTGGCCATCCAGTTTGACGGCGCCCCCGGCAAAGCTAACCCCAACTACGACTGGGTACCCGCCACCGGCGCGACCAGTGGCATTTTCACCATGGACATCGCGGCCACTGCCAACTGCAATCGCTGCCACGATCCGCTGGCGCTACACGGCGGTGGACGGCAGGAGGTTAAATACTGCGTAGCCTGCCATAACGCCGGCTCGGTAGACCCCGACAGCACCAATACCGTCGACTTCAAAGTGATGATCCACAAGATCCACCGGGGTGCGGATCTGCCCAGTGTTGAAGCGGGCAATCCCTATGTGATCTATGGTTTCCGCAATACGCCACACGATTACTCGGATGTGCACTTTCCCCAGGACATCCACAACTGCGTAAACTGCCATGTGGGCTCCGCCACCGGCGCCGATCTGGACTATGAACTGACCGAAACGGCCCAGGGTGACAACTGGTCGCTTTACGCCAGCCAAGCCGCTTGCGGCAGCTGCCACGACGACGTGAATTTTGCCAGACATGCCGGAGGCCAGACAGACGATTCCAATTGCGACAGCTGCCACTCAGAGGGGGGCCGCGCCGGCAGCATCCAGGACAGCCACCAGATACTTTCAGTAGAGGCGAGCAAGAAGTTCATGGCCGAGATACTGAGCGTAGACAACAGTATGCAGGGTGAAAACCCGGTAGTGAGCTTCAGAATCAGCAACCCGGAAACGGGCGAGGATTACGACATCCTTACCGACCCGGTGTTCACCGGCGCCTCGGTCAGCGTGCGCAATGCGTGGAGCACCTCGGATTACACCAACACGGGCAACGGGCAAGATGATGCCAGTTCCGTTTCTGCCAACGCCCTGACGGGATCGACGCCCAATGGCGATGGCAGCTTCAGCGTCACTATGCCACTGGCGATACCCGATGGCAGCGCGCGGCCGTTCATTCCCGCGACAGGCAGCGGCGCGGCGGTGATCGAGGGGCGCCTCTCAGTCGTACTGGAACCGGGCGAGTCTGCTGCGCAAGTGCCGCTGACCAACGTCCACTCCTTCTTCTCCATCAATGAACCCGGCGGCATGGCGGTACCGCGCCGAACGTCTGTTGAACTGGATAACTGCCTGTCCTGCCACCAGGTCCTCAGCCTGCATGGCAGTAATCGGACAGACGATATCAACAGCTGTGTCACCTGCCACAATCCACGCAATACCGATCGTGGCGTGAGAGCAATAGCGTCCACCCCGCCGACCGACGGCAAGACAGAAGAATCCCTGGACTTCAAGACTATGGTGCACGGCATACACGCCGCCGGTATGCGCGAAAACCCGTTGCAAATTGTCGGATTTCGCGGTTTCAGCACCCACGTGTATGACGAGGAGGAAGTGCAGTATCCAGGCAATCTGGCGAACTGTGTAGCCTGCCACACGACGACCGGCTACACATTGCCTCTGCCCAGCGAGGTACTCGCGACAACGATTAACACCGGTGTCGATCTGCAAAGCCCGGTTGACGACACGGTTGTCACACCGATAACGGCCGTGTGCTCCAGCTGCCACGACGGCACTGAAGCAGTGTCACATATGACCTTGCAAGGCGGTAACTTCAGCACCACGCAAGCGGCGATTGACGCAGGCACGGTGGTGGAGACCTGTAACGTGTGCCACGGCGCGGGCAAGATTAGCGATGTCACCAGTGTGCATGACATCCCCTGACCAAACGCCCTGCGGATCGCACGGCATGAGAGTTCGGGGTACGACTTGGCATCTTGCAGGCAAACGTATATCGTCCCACGCATGACATATATCGGCACTGACAATTACGACCACGAGCAGCCTCCCCGCGTGGGCATCCTGCTCACCAATCTGGGCACTCCCGATGCACCGGAGCGCAACGCGCTGCGCGCCTATCTGAAGGAATTCCTGTGGGATCCACGGGTAGTGGAGATTCCGCGCCTGCTGTGGTGGTTCATTCTTCACGGGGTGATCCTGAACATTCGTCCAGGGCGGTCTGCCGCCTCCTATCGCAGTGTCTGGACAGAGCGAGGCTCTCCCCTATTGTTCCATACGCAGGACCAGGCTAATGCGTTGCGTGACGTGTTGAGCCGCGAGTATGGCGACCAGGTCATCGTGGAGTTTGCGATGCGCTATGGCACGCCGTCAATTCCCGATGTGTTGCAGGCCATGTTGCAGCGCGGCGTGCGCAAATTATTAGTACTGCCGTTGTATCCGCAGTATAGCGGCGCCACCACGGGCTCAACTTTCGATGCGCTCGCCGCCGATTTCACGCGCCGGCGGTGGCTGCCGGAATTGCGCATGATAAATCACTATCACGATCACCCGGCTTATATCAGCGCACTCGCCGACAGCGTAAAGGCCTATCGCGCGGAGCATGGCGGCGCCGAAGTATTACTATTTTCCTATCACGGCGTGCCACAGCGGTACCTGGATGAGGGTGACCCCTATCACTGTGAATGTCTGAAAACGTCGCGTCTGGTCGCAGCGGAATTGGGGTTAAAAGAGGAAGAATACAAGACCACCTTTCAATCCCGGTTTGGTCGGGAGGAGTGGTTGAAGCCCTACACCGATGCGGTCCTGAAGGAACTCCCGGGGCAAGGCGTCAAGGCCGTGCAGGTTATCTCTCCGGGCTTCGCAGCAGATTGCCTGGAAACCCTCGAGGAACTTGCAGTGGAAAACCGGGACTATTTCCTGAGCGCAGGCGGAGAGCAGTACCAATACATACCCTGCCTGAACAGCTCGCCCGGGCATATCACTGCGTTGGCGAAACTCGTCAACGAGCACCTGACCGGTTGGCTGGACAGGGCTTAACTCGAATTACACTTACTTCAGCTATAACCGGCGTTTGCGCCGCTATCGCCCACCGCATTACTTGGGCGGCAACAGCACCCCAATGATCAATCGTAATTCCTGATCGGTCAGCGCCTGATTGGCCTCGTGCCGCTTGTTCTCCGGCGACTTGGCCTCGACAATGATCTCATCGACCGTCATGCCCGCCCAGTCTTCGATCGGCTCATGACACTCCACGCACTGTGCAGGATCTGTATCGGCGGCGAGAACCGGTATGGCGACACTGGATACGCTCCAGAGGCACAGACCCGCTATAATTTTCTTATTCATACTTACTCCCAGGTAATTAAACCAACATTTGCAAGCTTCGCTGCCGGCATCACTGATGTGGGGCGCGGCTATATAGCGTAGGCGCATTTTCGACTATAGCCAACGCCGTACGCGCTCGCAATAGGCCGCGTAGTCTTCTGGGAATATGTCTCGCAACATGGCCTCTTCGGGGCGGATAAATCGCAACTCGACAATAACGGCAAATATGGGCGGAATGAACACGGCCACGGTGGCGCCCACTGTGAGGGCGCACCCCAGTAGCACAGCCACCATGCCAAGGTACATGGGGTTACGCGTGTAGCGATAAAGCCCATCAGTCACCAGGGCGGACACATTGCGAAAAGGGATGACACCGGTTCCAGCGCGGGTGAACAGGCCATTTGCGATCACCAGCAGGCCAAGGCCCACCATAATGAGCAAGCCGCCCAACAGCTGCCACATCAGACTGGTAAATCGCGGCCCCGGAAAGTACTCATTGCTGGCAAAGATGGCAACTAAACCGAACAGCAGCCAGATTGGCGGATAAATTATGCGTTTAACCATATTAACTCACCACTCCTCAGTGTGGCGCCAGATGTATGCCGGCGGGCTCCACAGCGCCTATGGCATAGGCTATCGTAATGCCCAGAAGAAAAGCCAGCGTCAATTTTCCCCGGTCGTGACTGTGGAAGTGGACCTCGGGCAGCAGATCGCTCAGCGCTATACAAATGAATGCCCCCGCAGAAAACGCCAGCGCTACCGCCACCAGGTGGTCACGGCTACCCGCCACTACGTCGACACCGAAAAAGAACAGCATCGCCCCCAGCGGGCACATCAAAGCAAATACCAGGTTGGTCGTCGCTCGCGCGCCCTTGCTCCAGCCACCGGCCTGCATGACTGTGACGATGGACATCGCATCCAGCGGTTTGTGCAGGAAAATAGCCAGAAAGACCCCAATCCCGATCACCCCGCTGGTATGGCTACCCGCATGCATCACTGCGCCCAGGGCGACACCATCAATCAGGGTATGCACCGCCAGCCCCAGCGCCAGACCTAACCAACTCAGCCCGTGGGCCGGACGTCCACCGACGGGACTGCCATGACTGTGGCTGTGTTCGTGGTGCTCGTGATCGTGTTGCTCGCCCTCCTCCCCACTGAAATCGTGTTGATGGAAATGAAACACACGCAACAGCAGCAGCATGACGATCAACCCTATCATCAGCCACCAGACGGTGGTGTCCACCCCACCGGAACCGCTTGCCAACGCCACGCTGTGCGGCAGCAGGTGGTAAAACGCCACCCCTAGCATCAGTCCTGAAACAAGGCTCATCACCACCTGGGTGCGAGTGTGGGTCATCTTGATCAGGCTCGGCAACAGGCCGCCCATCAGCGAGAAACCCGCAATGGCCAGACAGTAGACAATCAGTAGTAATGTAGGAGACACCGGCATGCGCTCAGTAAGGGTTGGGTTTCGACGCGGCGCATTATTCCACATTCAACCTGACTTGTAATTGCAACGACTGAAGTGACTGCAGGTTACGCAGGCTAAGTGACCGGCCTACAGTGACTTTTTTGGTCAGTCATCGCCGTCGTAAAAGACATTGACACCCAAACTAATGGCCATTAGTTTAGCCTCATCATGCGAGGAGGACACCATGTCAATCTACGAACCGATCGAATCCAATGACTCACACCGTCACTTGCAACTGCGCAGCCCTGTCACGCTGGAGCCCATCGGCGAGCTGATTTGCGCCAATACCGAGGACGTGGCCGCGGCCATCGCCAAAGCGAGGGCCGCACAGCCTGGCTGGGCCGCAACGCCGATGAAAGCACGTGCCGCCATCGTCGAGCGCGCCCTGAAGATCGTCCTGGAGCGTCAGGATGAGATCATTGAAACCGTGGTTAAGGAAACGGGCAAAGCGCCCACCGACGCGATGAGCATGGAGGTGTTTTCCGTAGCGGATCAACTCTGCTACTACGCCAAAAATGCAGAGAAATTTCTCAAGCCGCGCAAACGCAAGGTCCATGGCATTCTCGGGCTGATGAAGCAATTGCGTATCCTCTACAAGCCACTGGGTGTGGTCGGCCTGATTACGCCCTGGAACGGGCCCTTCGTGCTGCTGATGAATCAGGCCACTCAGGCCATGCTGGCCGGTAACACGATCGTGGCCAAGGGTTCTGAAGTTACCCCCTACTCTGCCAAGCTGGCAGAAGATATTTTCCGCCAGGCCGGGTTGCCCGAGGGTGTGCTACAAGTACTGCTGGGCGACGGCGAGACCGGCGCAGCCATCGTGCGTGGTGGCGTAGACAAAATCTCCTTCACCGGTTCGGTCGCTACCGGCCGCAATGTTGCCGAGGCGTGCGCCAGTCAATTAATCCCCTGCACGCTGGAGCTGGGCGGCAACGACGCAATGATCGTGTGTGCTGATGCCGATCTGGACAGGGCAGCCGACGGCGCCTGGATTGGCTCGTGCATGAACACCGGGCATTACTGCTGCGGTACCGAACGCATCTATGTGGTTAAAGAGGTCTACGACGAATTCCTGCAACTGGTGCTGGAGAAGGGCAAGAGCTTGCGCCAGGGCCCGCAGCACGGGTGGGATGAAGACATTGGCGCGGTATTCTGGGACCGCCAAATGAGCATTATCGAAGCTCACGTGGAGGATGCCCGCGCCAAGGGCGCCAGCATTCTGATGGGCGGGCGGCGCAATCCAAATCTGCCGGGGCTGTACTACGAGCCCACGGTAATCACCGAGGTGAGCAACACGATGGATATCATGATGCTGGAAACCTTTGGTCCAGTGCTGTGCATCCAGAAAGTGGACAGCGAAGCCGAAGCATTGGCGCTGGCCAACGACTCCGAGTTCGGGCTTAACGGCAATGTCTGGACCAAGGACAAGGAGAAAGGCTACCGCCTCGCTTCAGCGATCGATACGGGAGCCTGCAGTGTCAATGACATGGCGGTGAGCTATGGCATTCCCGCGGCACCCTTTGGCGGCCGCAAGAATTCCGGCGTCGGTCAGGTGAATGGTAAAAAAGGTCTCCGCGGCTACTGCCATGAAATGCCCATCGTGATCGACCGCTTCGGCGGCAAACTGCAGAGCGGCTATCCCTACAGCGCCAAGAGCGCCGAAGGTATGAAGAAGCTGATGAATTTTCTGTGGGTGAAGACGCCCCTGGGGCGCTGGCTGAGCTAAGGCTCGGCCCGCTTCAGGGACAGTTTCCCCGGGCGCCGCCAGGCTTGCGAGTCGCTGCGCTCAGGCGGAACGACCATTCCCTGCTTTTCCAGACAATGGTCCGCTCCGACGCGCAGTGTTATGCCGCACTTAATTGCTTGTAGTACGACAGGGTTTGCCCGCAGGCCTGCGCGGCCTCTCTGCCTTTAATAACGAAGTGTTTCTCGAAGAACTCGGCCTGACCCTCGCTGACAAAATCTTTCGGTGTTAGCACACCTGTGAAAATCGGCACACCCGTTTCCAGCTGCGTGCGCATCAGCCCGTCTATCACCGCCGCTGCCACGAACTCGTGCCGGTAAATATCACCGTCGACCACAAGGCCGGCGGCCACAATAGCCGCATAGTCGCCCGTGGTAGCGAGTTGTTTCGCAAGTAGCGGAATCTCAAACGCACCGGGCACCTCAAAGACGGCTACGGCTCGACCATCAATTGCCTGAAATTCCGTTAGAAAGGACGCTTTGAATTGATCAACAATCTGGCTATGCCAACGCGCCAGGATAAGCGCAATTTGGGGTTTGTGAACAACGCTGTGAGTATCAAGAGAAAATGGTTTCATCTGCTGTTTTTCCTTAGAAAAGAAAGTTAAACAACAGGGCAAATAAGGACGCCTACCGCTCCCTGGTGGGATGGAAAATCAACAGACCTTATTCTCATAACCAGACTATTACTGTCGGCTCCGGAATCACACCGGATCTGCTTGTCCTCCTGTCGAAACAGGAGCGCCCGCGGGCTACGTGTACTAACGATTACCGCCGGTGGGGACTTTCACCCCGCCCTGAGAATTGCCGCATTGTGGCAGCGGGTGAAGATTAGGGCATTGAGACGTTGCTGTCCATCGATCCAGGAGAACTGGAAACGCGAGCGCTAGCGGATACCCGCTACACTTACAATTGACCGAAGTCACCGTGTCTGAAATCCGCAACCGCCTGGCGAATCTCGTCATCGCTGTTCATTACAAACGGGCCATAGCCAACCACCGGTTCATCAATGGGTTCGCCGCTCAGTACCAATAGTCTGGCTTCGCTTTTGGCATCTATCGTCACACGCCCCTTGTTTCGATCAAACAAGGCAAGCTCTGATGCGTTTACGACATCGCCGTTTAATACAGCACTGCCGCGAAGAACAACAATAACCAGCGTTCGATCTGCGGCAAACTCAAGCTCGGCACCCTGCGCGGCATTGAGGCGAACATCCCACACATCGAGGGGCGTGAACGTCCTGGCCGCACCGACATGACCCCGATAGGTGCCAGCGATAATACGCACTGCACCCGCGCCGCCGGGTAGCGCCACCTCGGGAATGTCCTTATTGCGAAGCTCTTGATAACCAGGCGCAGACATTTTGTCTTTGGCGGGCAGGTTCACCCACAGTTGCACCATCTCGAGCTGGCCACCTTGCCTGGTGAATGCGGGCGAGTGAAACTCATCATGTAAAATGCCGGACGCCGCCGTCATCCACTGCACATCTCCAGGACCAATGGTACCTCCGGCACCGGTGGAATCGCGATGTGCCACTTCACCGTCGTACACGATGGTGACCGTCTCAAAGCCTCGGTGTGGATGCGGCCCCACGCCACGCGGTTGTTCGGTCGGTTCAAATCGCATCGGCCCCGCGTAATCGAGCAATAGAAATGGGCTGATAAGTTCCGCATGACGGTCATACGTCAGCATCGAACGCACGGGGAACCCGTCGCCGACCCAGTGCTGTCCTGGTGCGCTGTATACCGCCGCTACTTTCTTGAATGTCATGGCTTGTCTCCGAGAGTGGGTTAGGCTTGACAGTTATCCTATATTCGGAACGATAGAGGCGGTAGATACCTTTTTCGTGACACTGAGTGTCAAAAATGGAACGATAGATAAATGAAACAAGACCTTAACGATCTCGCTTATTTTGTTTACGTTGTCGATCATGGCGGGTTTGCACCCGCCGGTCGCGCGCTCGGTGAACCAAAATCAAAGCTCAGTCGCCGCATCGCGGCCCTTGAGGCTCGCCTCGGGGTGCAGTTAATCCTGCGTTCGACGCGGCAGTTCGCCGTCACCGAGGTGGGTCAGGATTATTATAGACACTGCCGCGCAATGTTGGTGGAAGCCCAAGCTGCACAGGAAGCGATCGACAAGACACGGGCGGAGCCCTGTGGGGTCGTGCATTTGACCTGCCCAATTGGCATGCTGCACACCAATGTGGCAGAGATATTAGCCAGGTTCATGATCCTCTACCCTCAGGTAGAACTCCACCTGGAGGCAACGGATCGCCGTGTGGACCCCGTCGGCGAAGCCATTGACCTGGCAATTCGTGTGCGGCCCACGCCACTGGATGACAGCACTCTGCGTATGCGCTCACTGGGGGAGCGCAAGCAGTGCTTGCTGGCCAGTCCTGAGTTAGTGAAGCACGGTGGTAAGCCTAAAGAGCCACTCGATTTATCATCATTGCCAAGCTTGGGTCACGGCCAGCCACATACGGCTTTCGAATGGGTGCTCAACGGCCCGGAAAATCGTCAAGTGAAGGTGAAACATCAACCCAGGTTCATCACGCTGGATATGGCCGCCCTGCGCAGCGCGTGCATGGCTGGTGTCGGCATCCTGCAGCTACCCTATCTGATGGTCCGCAGAGAACTTCAACGTGGCGAACTCATTGAGATTACACCACCCGAGTGGTCGCTCCCCACCGAGACAATTCATATTGTGTTTGCCTCTCCGCGGGGTATGTTGCTAGCCGTGCGTACGCTGATCGATTTTTTAGTCGAGGAATTCAGAATCATGGATAATGAGTGACGCGGCCCGAGATCACTGGCGCTTACTGCAGCACCAAATTATCACGGTGGATGAGCTCCTCATCCAGTTGGTACCCGAGAATGGACTCAATATCCCGCGACGGTGAGCCCATAATGCGACGCGTTTCGTCGGCACTGTAGTTGACCAGCCCGCGCGCTACTTCGCGCCCCTGAGGGTCGCGACAGGACACCATATCACCACGCGAGAAATTACCGCGGGTGTCGCGCACGCCGACAGCCAGCAGACTGCGACCGGACTCGCGCAGCACACGTACGGCGCCTTCATCCAGCTCAACACTGCCCGCCGTTTGCACCATCCCCGCCAACCACTGTTTGCGGGCGTTCTCGGGTTTCTTACCCGTGCGCAACCAGGTACCCACCTTGTCACCGGCGACAATACTGGCCAGGACATTTTCTGTGCGGCCCGAAGCAATAACAGTCTCCGTGCCGGAGCGGGCAGCCAAACGCGCAGCGCGCAGCTTCGTCACCATTCCACCGCGACCGAGGGCACCGCCCTCCCCGGCCATATCATCCAGTGTCGGATCCTGCACATCGCAGGTCTCCACCAGTTTGGCATCGGGGTTGCGCCGGGGATCCTCATGGTAAAGCCCCTGCTGGTCGGTCAGCAGCACCAGCACTTCGGCATCGATCAGGTTCGCTACCAGTGCCGCAAGCGTGTCGTTATCCCCGAATCGAATTTCCTCGGTCACCACCGTATCGTTTTCATTGACGATGGGAACCACACCCAATTTCAATAGCGTTTTCAGCGTACCGCGGGCATTGAGGTAGCGGTCGCGGGCGAGTACATCGTCGTGTACCAGCAATACCTGGGCCGTGGCAATATTGTGACGCTTAAAGCTGGCCTCATAGCATTGCACCAATATCGACTGCCCCACTGCAGCAGCCGCCTGTAGCTCGTGTAACAGGTGTGGGCGCGCCGTCCAGCCCAGGCGCACAATACCCGCTGCAACCGCGCCACTGGAGACCAGCACCACTTCACAGCCCGCCCCGCGCAGCTGTGCCAGCTGATCCACCAGAGAGGAAATTACGCCCTCATCGAGGCCACGGCCGTCGTTAGTGAGCAGCGCGCTGCCCACTTTCACTACCCAGCGCCGGGATTTGGCAATTTCACTTCGTACAGTCATGGTGTGTCCTACTCTCGATACTCGACCTCAACATCGAAGTCATCATCATCGTCGTCATCAAGATCTTCGTCATCATCTGACCGGGCCCGCAGCACCGCGCGCAATTCCTCGACACGCTGCCTGGCTTCCTCCTGCATGCGACTCTGCAGCTCGTGCTCTGCCGCCAGCAACTCGGGATCTGCCGCCTCCCGGGCGCGGCACTCATCCAGGTGAGTCATCAAATCACCACACATGGCCGCTGTGCCCTCTGCCCTGATCGCCGAAATAGTGTACACAGG
>JBBKWY010000124.1:0-21164 GCA_037969215.1 Halioglobus sp. | reverse complement strand
CCATTCACACCTGCCCAAGATTCAGTGGCGGAAGAGGTAGGAGTCGAACCCACCAGGCACACTGGGCGCCTCACTGGTTTTGAAGACCAGGCACCCCACCGGGGACGTCGCTCTTCCATATACAGAGTTTATCTGTTGCGTTACACGGCGGGAACAATAATCACGGGTTCAATGCACCAGAACATCAATGCAGGTGAGTTCTCGATAGCGTTTGTCTCGTGAACTCACAGCGCTTCCATCCATTTTCGTCCAAGCTAAAACTCGTTAGTTTCTCGGTAGCTGCCTAGCCCCCCAACACCCCCCGAATTGCGGTTAATACGTAGTCCGGATCTGACCGTTGTTGATAATTTTCAGATTGATCTACCCAGCGGACAATACCCTGCGCATCTGTCAGTGCAGTGGTAGGTATTGGCAGGGCCTTCGCGCCTCCCGGTATGCCACTGTGGAAGCCCTGATTGCGGATACCAAACCGATCAATCAGACTCGCATCCCGGTCTGACAACATAATCGCCCGCAGACCATGTTTATTCATGCCGCGCCTAATTGCACCGGGCGTATCGGTGCATACTGTTACTATTTGTATGTTGAATTTATCGAGCTCCGACCGAAGCTCTTCCCATCGCTTTAGTTCAGCGACGCAATAGGGTCACCAGTGGCCACGAAAAAACTTGAGCAAGACAGGTCTACCGTCGAGCGTACTACTGTCAAATGTGACACCAAGATGATCTGGCGCACTAAATGACAGCAGCGGCGCACCCGGGGTCAGATGTTCGCTGCCACCTTTTTGTGCGCTGATCAGCCAGGTGAAAACAAAAACACCACCCAGAAGGATCGACAGTACAGAGAAAATACCATTGATGATGCCCGAGCCATGCATGAGCGCGACTGCACCCACAACAGCACCTGTGAGCATACTCACCAGGAAGCCTGTTCTGTTTTTTGGTAGAGCGACGGTATAAACCAGTCGAAACCAGTAGAACCCTGTCGCAAACACAATTGAAAATGCCAGAATACCGAGATACATGTTATCCATATCGGAATACCAAGTTGGGTTTGAGATGCAGGATAGCGAAAGACACCGGTGTTTGCCAGTTGCAGAAGATTAGCTGTTAAACAGGCGCGCGGGTAGCTCGGCGTCCAGAATCACACGAGTATCCTGCCGCCGCTGTGTGAAACGGATGCTGTCGAAGTACTCCAGAACCTCGATGGCCACCGTGCGACCGGTACCCATGCGGCCCTTGAAATTGATGACGGTGATAGTCTGGTTTTCAGTCACCAAATCGCTCACCAGTTGTGCCAGTTGTGCCAACTGCTGCGGGGTGGCATAGCGGTTATCGGTGAGTTTGTGTAGCCTGCCCTCGTACACCGCAATCCGCGCCATGTTCTTCAGCGTTTTCTGGTCCAGTCCTGTTTCCGTGGAAACCTGCGATAACAGGGGGATGTTCTTACCACGCTGCTGCAGGTAGGCTTCGAACTTGTACCAGCGCTCGACCTCTTCATCGGACGCTGACGCCGTGTGCCCGGCTAAAAACAACTTGCCGTCTTTGAGGATCAACATCGAGGTTCGTAGCAGATCGCCCAACATGGCGGCAAACAGCGGTGCTTCCAGTGTCGCTTCCAACCCTGACTTAAGCACCTGCACTTGGATGCCGGCTTCACCAGGGTTATGCCGGTGCCAGCGCGCCAGGTATTCGGGGATAGCTGCCAGCCCCTGTTGCCAACGTTCTACGGAGACCAGCAGACTGGCAGCGCCGGCGTCAATTCGGTGCAGTTGCGGCCCACACAATTCCTGCATCTCATGCGCGCGCAAGTTCCAGCTGTGCCGAAATTTTTCCAGGTCCAGCAGTTGCCCCTGTTCAAGTACCAACGCATCCAGGGCGTCTTGAGCAGAGTCGGTATCCAGTGCTCGCAGCATGTCCAGTCGTTGTGGACGACTCTTGCCCGTTCGCGGCGCATAGGGGTCAAGCACCACGCCACCGCCCAGGGTGACGCTTTCGCTGTCATCCCGCAGCAGAAAGCGCTCGCCATGGCAGCAACTGACAGCTTCATCCAGCAATAGTTGTACCAACGCGTCAGCGCCCGGCTCCAAGCGCCTGCTGCCCTCAAGAATGAATAACCGGCCAGCAACACGCCTGGCGCCCAGATATATTTTTATCGGGGACAGGTGTTTCAATGAAAAGGGTGCGGTGTGCAGCAAGCGCACGCGGGCGTCGACACAAGGGGATACCGGGCCGGCGTTGATATCCAGCAACCAATCGCCGCGCGCGACCGCATCCTTTGCAACATCACCGACGACGTTCAGCGCACAGCGCTGACCGGAGCAAGCGGTATTGGCTGCCTCATCCTGCACATGAATATTACGCACCCGTAGTTTTACACCGGACGGTTGCAAAACCAGGGAGTCCCCCACACTGACCGAGCCCGCGGTTGCGGTGCCGGTGAGCACCAACCCTGCGCCCTTGAGATTGAACGCGCGATCAATCGACAGGCGAAACCCACCCTCGGCGGGTTTCACGGCTGTATTGCGTGCACATTGTTCCAGGTGGGAGAGCAGTGCCGGCATACCCTCGCCACCGGTGTTGGACACAGGAAAAACGGGCACCTCGCCTTCCTTCACACCCAACAGCTCCTGCATTTGTTTTTCAACTTCCTGCACTCGCTCTGCCGGTACACGGTCTATTTTGGTGACAACCAGCAGGAAGTTCTGCACACCCAGTAGTCTCAGTACGTCCAGGTGTTCAATGGTCTGCGGCATGGGGCCGTCATCGGCCGCCACTACCAGCATGCCAAGGTCGATGCCACTGACACCGGCAATCATGGTATTGATAAAGCGGTTGTGGCCCGGTACATCAACAAAACCGATAGGGCTATGCCCCTCCAGCTTGCGATAGGCAAAGCCCAGGTTAATAGAAAGGCCGCGGCGCTTTTCTTCTTCCAGACGATCGGTGTCGACACCGGTGAGATGTTTGATGAGCGAGGTCTTGCCGTGATCCACATGACCAGCGGTGGCTACGATCAAATGTGTAACCCCCCGTGATACTGGTGCAGTTTCTCAAAGCTGGCGGTCGCACAAATCAACTGCTTATTCTCATCTGCGCCATCGCGACAGGGCGCAGAGCCAGTGAGGGGTTCTTGCGGGAAGGCGTTTTTGTCTGCCCGCCTCCCGTGTGTCGTTTAGAGTGCGACGTAGACATTTTTTGCGCGCATAAATTCGAGCACTCCATCCTTGCCGCCTAGACGCCCAATGCCACTTGCCTTATTGCCGCCAAAGGGAGCGCCTGGCGGCATGGGGGCAGCGCCATTGATCGAGATATACCCCGCATCCAGTGCCGCTGCCAGGCGGTGTTCTCTCTTAATACTGCTCGTGTGAATATAGCCCGCCAAACCAAATTCTGAATCGTTGGCAAGAGAAATGGCCTCGTCGTCATCGCTAAAACGAGTAATCGATAGCACTGGTCCAAAGACCTCTGTTTGAGCCAACTCGGAACGATTGTCAACATTGCCAAAAACTGTGGGAGGAAAATAGAAACCGTGAGCCAAATCTCCGCCCAGACGTTCACCGCCTGTCAGCAGCTCTCCCGCTCGTTGTTGCTGAGCATTTTCAATAATGTTCGAAATGCGTGTACACGCCATTGCATTTATCACTGGTCCCATCACAGTGCTGGCATCAAGCGGATCGCCGATGCTTATACTGGCGGCTGTCTTTAAAACGGCCTCAACAAATTCGTCGTAAATGGAATCTTCCACCAGGAGGCGAGATGGACAGATACAGGTCTGGCCACTCATGGCGACAACAGAGGAGTAAATCGCCATGCCAGCCGCCGCCTCCAAATTGGCATCGGCAAAAACGATATTGGCTGATTTTCCGCCCAGTTCAAGCGTCACGGGTTTGATCGTTTTTGCGGCCTCAGCGAGTACATTTTTTGCGGTGGAGACACCGCCTGTAAAGACCACTTTATCGACACCGGGATGTTGAACAAGCGCCTGGCCTGCAGTTCCGGTCCCCGGAATAATATTAATGACGCCAGCAGGAAAGCCAGCCTCTATTGTAAGCTCGGCAATACGCATGGCAGTGTAAGGAGCGTATTCCGAGGTTTTTAGCACCACGGTATTGCCGGCCGCGAGAATAGGCCCCAGACGCAGCCCGACTGACACAACAGGGCCATTAAAGGGGATAATGGCAGCGATAACGCCATAGGGTTCCAGCCGTGTGTAATCAAAAGCCTCACCTGGCCATACGGGTATTACTGCCCCCTCCATTTTGTCTGACCAGCCGGCAAAGTATTCGAAACAATCTGCGGCGGCAAGGGGTGCATGTCTGGCGACCATCAAGGGTGCGCCGTTATCCATAACAGTGATTTCGGCCAGTTCCTCAGCGTGTTGCCTGAATAGGGAAGCCAGACGAAGCATCATGCCTCGCCGCTGGTTGGCGGCCAGCGATTTCCATTTTGGTAATGCATTGCGAGCTGCGTTGACTGCACGATCAACGAATTCGGCATCTGCCAGGGGAAAGTCACCAATAGCAGAGCCTGAGGCAGGATAAATATGTTCGAAACGCTCACTGCCAAATTCAGTGATAATCTCTCCGCCTATCAGTGCATTGGGATTGGGCAGTTTGGACAAGATGTCGGCTGGGATATTTGGCACTTAAGTGCTCCGTATTCAATTAGTGTATCGGTGCTCTGCTGGAGCTTCCGTGATTCACGTGACCTGCGCTGGCCACGATCAAATGTGCAGCTCACCCAATTGCTCGATGAACGCCTTCTCCAGCTCCAGACAGCGCAGGTCCAGCCAGATACTGGTTTTGTGCAGGCGCCCGATGACAGGTAAGGGTAGCTGACGTAATGCATGCGCTAACTGTCGGGTATCAGCATCTGCACCCGAGCATGGTGTAATTTTAAGCGCCGCGCTTGGCAGGGTCGCTACCGGCAGTGCACCGCTGCCAATCTGGCTTGCGCAATCCGCGAGAACCACGCAGAACGCAGGCGTCAGTGCCTGCTTCATCGCAGGCAGCACGCGTTGGGCCTGCGCCGCAATATCATCCCTGGACCGCGTCAACTGGCGTAGGGTTGGCAAACGCTGTAGCAGGCTGTCCGGGTCGCGGTACAGTTTAAGCACCTCCGCCAGCGCGGCCAGTGTCATCTTGTCGAGGCGCAACGCCCGTTTGAGGGGATTCGTCTTGATCTGTTGAATCAAATCCTTGCGACCGGCAATCAGGCCCGCCTGTGGGCCTCCCAGCAGCTTGTCACCACTGAAGGTGATCAGATCCGCGCCCTGGGCAATGGCCTCGGCTGCCGTGGGCTCCGGTGGCAAACCCAACTTGCCGAAATCCACCAGGTTGCCACTGCCGAGATCGATCACGAAAGGTATTTGGTGTTGTTGCGCCAGCTGTGCCAGTTCCGCCTCCGGCACCGCACTGGTGAAACCGGTTAGCTGATAGTTACTGGCATGCACTTTCATCAACAGCGCCGTATTGCTATTGATGACCTTTGCGAAGTCTTTCAAATGTGTGCGATTGGTAGCGCCGACTTCAACCAGCGTGCAACCGGCGCGCGCCATCACCTCAGGAATACGAAAAGAACCCCCTATTTCCACCAGCTCACCGCGGGATACGGGAACCTCGCGGTTCAAGGCCAGGGTATTCAATACCAACAGTACTGCCGCCGCGTTATTGTTGACGGCCGTCGCCGCCTCGGCCCCCGTCAGCTCACACACCAGCGTCTCTATGTGCGATTCGCGATCACCGCGCACGCCGGACTCCAGGTCAAATTCCAGGTTGCTGGGCGCCCCTGCCACAGCGGCCACTGCATCCAGAGCCTCCTGCGGCAAACTGGCCCGTCCCAGGTTGGTGTGTAACACCGTTCCAGACAAATTGATCACCGGCTTCAGGCTGGCGGTGTTGTTTCGCGCCAGTCGTGCGGAAACCTTTTTGTGAATCAACTCAGGCTCTAGTTCCGGTACTTCACCACGGGAAATCTGTGCCCGTATGTCGGCCAACTCCTCTCGCAGCGCGGCGGTCAATTGTTGATGCCCCCAGCATGCCAGCGCACTCGGCATTTGTTGCAGCAGTGCATCTACAGAAGGTACGCGGCGGAGAGGGTTGTCGATCGGGATGTCGGCATTCATATCAGGGGCCGTGCACCAACTTCTGGAATTCGTCGGCGATGAGTGCGGAGGTTGCTGACAGTCGGCCGGCGCGCCAGTCACGCCAGGGGAAGATCGATTCCCAGCGGTGCAATTTCTCGAAGCTGACCGTCGCGGAAATCAACTGCTCACTCTGATCTGCTATAGCATAGGGGCGGGCGAAGGCCGGGAAATCGGGCCCGGCGATGACGCTGTTGCCTGCGAAATTCCCGCTGCGCGTTTCTTCCACGTCGCCGGCGGCATAACTCTCTGCCTGTGGCCCACCCGCGACCTGGTTGGCACTGACGGTGTACACGCAGTTCTCCTGCGCTCGCGTGCACGTGACGGCGACCATGTTGTCGCGCTTATAGGGGCCGTTAAAGGAGGCGCAGGTATTGAGGATAATACGGGCCCCTTTGAGCGCCATGATACGGGTCGGTTCGGGGTTGAACCAAAAGTCGTAACAGATGATCACACCGACGGGACCGAAGCGCGTTTCAAAAATGGGAATCGACTTGCCCGGTTTGAAGGTGATGCCCTCAGTGACCCAGGGCAGCGTTCCCAGGTGAATTTTGCGGTACGTGCCCTGTATGCCTTCAGGGCCGACGAAGGCCGAGGCGTTATAGAGAATCGAGGGATCGTCCGGGTCCCTCTCGACCATACCGAATGCGACGTAGAGGTCGAGTTCCTTTGCGAGTTCGGCCACGCGTTCTGTGGATGGGCCGGGCACGGTCTCGGCCAAATCCGAATGGTAATCGCAGTGGTCCGCACCCGCTCGACAGGGCACGCAACCGCCACAGCCAGTGAGGGCTTCTTCCGGGAAGGCGAGGATATTCACGCCTTGTGCAGCCGCCTCACGCATATTCGCTTCGATCTTTGCGAGATTTGCGGCCTTGTCACCCGAAACACAGGTGAAGTTTACCGCACCAAGGGTGACGTACTTCTCGTAGCCGGCATAGCGCTCGGGAATCATGTGGTACTCCTTCTTATTTTGTTGGGCGAATTGGCGAACGCTACACAGCCGACATTTTCGTCAGTTGCTGTTCCACAAATGTCACCACAAAGTTTTCACTGGCCGCCGAACCGTCCCGGCCCATAGCGACATACTTTTTCTCGAGAATCACCGCAAAGCGTGTGATGTTGAACAAATCATAGTAATCCGCGTGCTCTATGGACAAGCCGGTGATGGCGTGCCACTGGGCATAAATTTCCTCCCTGCTTGGCAGACCACCCAAACGCTCCAGACCGAGGCCAACACTAAGAATATTATCAATCCAGTACCACCAGCTCACATCCAGCAAGGGGTCACTTATACTGGCCATTTCCCAGTCGATAACGGCGACCGGGGCCAGATCCTTCCAGATAATATTACCCGCCCGCGAATCGCCCCAACACAGGCGTTTAACACCACTCGCCGGGGCATGCTCATTAATATACTGCATCGCCTGGGCCACAACGGGTGGCATTCTATCCCTGATTTCGTCACTGAACATTGCATTAAATTTGTCGATCTCATGCTGAACCGGAGATTGACCTTCAGGTGATACAGGAACACCGCTGACATCGTAATCGTCGATGTTGATCTGGTGAATTTTTGCCAGGGTGGCTACACCGTTTCTCCACATGGTCGAACGCTCATCGTCGCTCAGTTCAGTTACCCAACTACCGAAGGCGTAGGGCGGGTTATCCGTAGGAATCAGACCATCCACAAGCCCCATGATGTAGAAATTACTGCCCAGCAGACTGTCGTCATCTTCCATGCCTAGCAGTGGCGGTACGGGAACGCCGTTCTCCCCCGCTATCTTCATCATATTGTATTGCAACGGCAGATCGTGATCTTCGAATACTGCGCTCTGGGGTGGCACCATGCGGCATATCAGCCCGATCTCACTGCCATTATTATCGGCCTTCAAAATCAGGGTGACGCTGCTCTCTCCACTTGCCTCAGGGAAATGGAGCTCACCCAGTTTCAAGTTTTCGGCGTCTGCCAGATTTTCTCGTAACCAGCCTTCAAGTTTAGCGCGGATCTGCTCCATATCGCCGAGGTCGTGTTTAGCCATTTTGTACTTTCTCCGTAACTGTCAGGCATTACCATAACAGGTGCTGCCATTATTATTTTCACCAAGTCTGGTTCGCTCTAAACTTATGTGGCACCGTCCAGAAATCCTCAAACCCGAACAGACATGGCGAGCAAACACTACCCGTTCAAAGGTGCTCACTCACAGTGATTGCACGCAATTCCCAACGTATATTACCGCTGGTCTGTTTCAGAATCGAGTTCCTGCACCAGGTTAGCGTAAAAACCGGCTTTAGCCACCAGCGCACCATGGGTGCCACGCTCGATAATTGTGCCACGGTCCAGCACCAGAATCTCATCTGAATGCGCAATAGTACTCAGGCGGTGGGCGATAGCGATGACAGTTTTTTCGTCAAATACATGATCTATCGCTTTTTGTATCAGCTGCTCCGTTACTGAGTCCACAGAGCTTGTGGCCTCGTCCAGCATTACCACTTCGCTGCCACTGGCGATGGCCCGCGCGAACGCGATCAGCTGCCCCTGACCGGCAGACAGGTTGCCGCCATTGCCCCGCAACACGAAATCATATCTACCCGGCAGGCGATCGATAAATTCGTCGGCGTACACATATTTGGCGGCTTCGGTGACGAAGTCCGAATTGCCAGACCCACGATTCAGCCCAATATTGAAGGCGATACTCTCGTTGAACAGGAACACCTCTTGCTGCATCAGGGAAAAGAATTTACCCACCTCAGCCTTGGGAATCTGACTGAGCTCGATACCGTTGAGCTTGATGGAGCCCTCATAGTTGACATAGGTTTTGGTGAGCAGACGCAGAATCGTCGACTTGCCGGAACCCGTGCTGCCTACCAGCGCTATTTTTCTACCCCTGTCGAGGCGGAACGATACGCCCTGCAATACCCAGGGGCCGCCAGCGTTATACCGAAACCTGACATCGCTAAATTCCAGTGACTGGAAGGTATCCAGTTGCGCGCGCTGGCCAGCGCTCAGGCGCTGCCCTCCGTCAATGTTTTCGTGTTCTGTCTCTTGCTCGTAAATCTCTTCAATATGATCAAAGGCGGCAAAGGCACGCTGTATGGATGCCATCTGCGAAGTAAATTCACGGATGGGCACAAAAATCTTGTCCAGCGTGCTAATAAACCCGACCAATACCCCCAGAGAGATTGTGGCCGTTAGTATCTCCTTCGAACCATACCAGATGATAAGCCCCATGCTGACCGTGGTAATGCCCTCGATGATGGAATATAGAGCAGAATCGTACAGGTTGGATTTCGACTGCGCGTCACGAAACCCTTCGGTGTAGGTTGCGTAGCGTTTCTGCACGGCGTCTTCAGCATTGTATAGCTGCACGGTCTTGACGCCACTGAGGCATTCCTGCAGGTATCCGGTGCCCTGCGACAACACTACCCGCGCGCGCAGATAGGTGTCACGCAGGCGACGCCTTAGCATTTCAGTGATGAAGTAAATAGGCGGGCCAATAAGCAGCAACACCAGTGTGAGCTGCCAGCTGATAAACAACAGGAACACCAACAGAGCAACCGTTATCAGCACATCGCGAACCATGCTTAGAAAGCCTTGCGCGAAGGATTCGCTGATGGCTTCCAAGTCACTTGTCAGACGCGTGAGCGTAACGCCCATCGGAGTCTTGTCAAAGTAGCGCCGGGGAAAATGCAGCACGCGGTTGAACATCTCAGCCCGAATATCCCGGATGGCGTACTGCGCCGCCGATTGCAGTGAGTAGTTGAAAACCGCATCAGCCAGGAAATTGCCCACCAGCACACCGGCGAGCGCCAGGCACCAAAACAACAGGCCGGCGCTCTGCATGGGCACCAGTTGGTTGTCGATGATGCGCATAATCAGCCAGGGAAATAAAATGGCGAACGTGACAGACACCGGTATCAAGCTCAGCCCAAGAATAACAAGCTTACGGTAGGGCCTGAAGTGCCCGAGAAAGCGCCGCACCACACCCCAGCGTACTGTTTGTACCCCTGTGGCGCTCATGCCTGGGCCCCACTATCATGTTGTTGTAGTTGCCAGGTGTGTCGATATTCGTCTGAGCTTTGCAGTAATTCTGCGTGGGTACCCTGTGCCACGATTCGACCCGCATTCAGCACGATTACAGTGTCAACTTTTTCCAGCACGGTAGCGCGATGAGAGATGATCAAGGTTGCGGCACTGCGCGAGTGATTGAATATCTGATCGAGCAGGAAGCGCTCGGTTTCGTTGTCTACAGCGGATAACACATTATCCAGAATCATCAATTTACACGGGGTATACATCCCACGCGACAGACTCAAGCGCTGCTTCTGCCCGCCAGATAACAGTATGCCTTTCTCACCTACCAGCGTACTTTCCTGCTCGGGGAACTGACGTACCTCATCCAGCATATCGCTCTGGTACAGCGCCTGCTCCAGAGGCAAAGGGTCGGCCAGCTCGCCCGCTCCAAACTGAATGTTTTCACTCACCCTATCGGAGAACAGAAACGGATCCTGGGTAATCGTGCGCACTGCACTGCGCAGATCCTGTCGCGACAGTGTGGTGATATCGACGTCGTCAATGAAAATAGAGCCGGACGCAACCTCAAGATAGTTGTTGAGGCAGTTCACCAATGTCGTTTTACCTGAACCCACTTTACCGAGTAAGCCCACCATCTGCCCCGGTTTGATCTCCAGGCTGATATTGCTCAGGGCAGGCGTATCGCTGCCGGGGTAGGTATAGCTAAAATTTTTAACACGCAGATGGTGGGAAAACAGCTTATCGCGCTCTTCTGGCGGCAGGTGCACCTGATCCTGTGTGTGCTCGGGCTGATCCAATATGCGGCGCATGCTTTCCAGTGAAACAAGGCCGGTTTGCCACGCTGAAAAGACCATACCAAGAGAGATAAAGGGCATGGCCAGCAAGGCCGCGTAGGAGAGCAGCGCAGTGAGATCGCCCAACGACAGTTCTGCCTGAATCAGGTAAGCGCCACCCACGGCCAGTATCAACACCTTCAGTACGCGGTCAGTGTAACCGATGACGGGCAGCACCAGAGTACGCACCAGAGTGAGGCGCAGGGAGCGGTCCAGTATTTTGCCATTCTCTTTGTCGAACGCGGTCTCGGCCCAGTCCTGAATATGATTGGACTTGATCACCTCGATACCGGACAGAAAGCCTATTGTAGATGAGGACATTTCCTGTAGTTCTACCATGCGTAACCGCATCATCTGCCGCATATAGGCTATGCCTTTATGGGCAATAGCAAAGGCGATGAGCACCGGAAAAATACAATACAAAGTGAGACTGGGGGATATCTGGTACATCTTCAGCGGCGTCAGCGACAGCGCAAAAAGAATGTTGAACACCTGCAGCATGACAATGCCCGCCAACGCCCGCACGCCATTGATATCGTTATTGACGATGGAAATCAGGGTACCGGTTTCATGCTCCCGGTAGAACGCCGGCTGCATCCTGGTGAGCTTGGCAAAGGCATCGTCCTTCAGCTCCCGCTCAATCGAGCGTCCGGGGTTGAAGAATAAAATGCGGGACACGGTGCGGGTAACCACCATCAGCAGCGCGAATAGCACGACCGCGCCAATGCTGCGCATCAACGCGTCCTGCTGCTGCCCGAGCGTATCGCTGCTGAGCAGATCAATACTCTCCCCCAGGTACAACGGAATAGATACCGCCAGCCAGTTGGTGACAAAGATGAAAACAATACCCCACGTATACGCCTGCTTGTGATGCAGGATATAGCGGAAGAAAAAACGACCGTTGGATTCTCTGGCAGTAGTTGTCAATCTGATCCCGTGAGTGCAAAGTAAGCGCGAACCAGCGCCGCCGCAACATAATAGGCGACTGCAGCGAGGTCTACATGTGGTATCGGAGAAGTTGGCACAAGCCTTTAGGTGCGCAGTAGATCAGTTTTGCGCTATTGTCGAAACACTGCAACTGATATGAAGCCAAATATGAACCAAACAACGCCCGACAATGAGTTTCTGATTCCTGATTATCTATTGCAGCGCCTGAGTGAAATCGGCGTTGAGCATATATTTGGCGTTCCCGGTGACCTTATCATGCCGTTCTTTGAGCGCATAGATGCCTCAAACGTGGCGTATGTGGGTTGCTGCAACGAGCTCAATACGGGCTATGCCGCCGATGGTTACGCCAGAGTTCAGGGTATAGGCGCTGCTGTCGTCACCGGAGGTGTCGGCACGCTCAGTATTATAAATGCAGTGGCCGGGGCCTACGCTGAGGATGTTCCCCTGATCGTTATCGCTGGGGGCCCGCACTCCGGGTCGCTCAAAACTCAGCCCAAAATGCATCACACTATCCCCCGAAACTTTTACGGCCCGCTGAAAATGATGGCTGAAGTAACTGCCGCCGCGATTTTGCTTGATGATCCTGCAACGGCTACCGCACAGATTGACAAGGCCATCACCGCTTGCCTGACAACACGCAAACCCGTTTATATTGAGATACCCATCAATATACAAAAAGTAGTGTGCGCGCGGCCAACGGCACTGGCAATCCCTGATATTGTCTCCCACAGCCCAAGCGAGGCGGTCACCTCACTGGTGGCCGATATAGTCGCCAGAATCGACCGTAGCGAGCGCAGCGTAATCTGTGTCGGCCACGAAGTGGAGCGCTTAGGGCTGCAGAGACAGCTGAGAGCGCTTATTGAGAAAACCGGCCTGCCAGTGGCATCCATGATGTTTGGCAAAGCCGGTTACGTTGAGACACTAAAGAGTTGTGTGGGCGTGTATATGGGTGCGCTGTGCCCAGAGGATATTCGAGATTTTGTCGAGGGGTCCGACACTGTCCTCTTCATCGGTGCCCACGAAACTGACTTGAACATGGGCACAGGCACCTCCAAGCTACAACCCGAGCAAATGGTGTTCGTGCGCGAGAATGAAACCGTTATCAACGCCGATGTCCGCTCAAACATACCGCTGGGCGACTTTATCGTTGAGCTCAGCAGGCAAATGAAAACAGCAGATGGCCTGCGCTTTCCCAACCAGCCAATCAAATCCTTTGTCTATAAAACGACAACCCCCTTTCAGTCAGTAGAAAATGCTGCACTGACTACCACCCGTTTCTACCAGCGGCTGGTTCACTTTATCCAACCCGGTGATGTGATCGCAGCTGACACCAGCGCTGGCATCAATTCCGCCCACTTCCAATTACAGGACGACAATATTTCTATCACCACACCGTATTGGGCCTCAATGGGGATGTGTTTTGGCGCCGCAGTGGGCGCCAGCTTCGCGCCAAAATTATTGAACCGCGTGATTGCTATCGAAGGTGACGGTTCGCTGCTGATGACCATTCAAGAGCTATCGACATTGGCCCGCTACAAAAAGCCGACCCTCATTTTCGTGCTTAACAATAAGGGCTATACCTTTGAGCGCCTGATACATGACGGGGAGTTCAATGATATTCCCGAGTGGCGATACAACAAACTGGCGGAGGTCATTCCCGGCTGTAATGGCCTGGAAGTCAGAACTGAGGGCGATCTGGAAAGAGCCCTGCTGGAAGCCGACACTTATACCGAACTGGGCCCATTGATTATCGAACTGCATCTGGATTCTGCTGATATCCCGGAACTATTTGACATTTTCACGCGCTATTTTCGCTCCTGATCCAGCCTTTATCTATGCCGGTGGAGCCACGCCTATTACTTCGGCGTGGATATCTTCCAAACGTCGGCCGCGGGTATCGATACCAGAACGCAGCAGTAGCACCCCGAAAATCACCAGCGGTAGCGCGATAAACAGCGTCGAAAAGGCGAGATCATCAAACACCCCCAATACGCCACACAGCGCGCCCAGAATACCGCCCGCCTTGGAGCTGGCGGCCACCAGCCCGGTACCGGTACCACGCAGGTGTACCGGGTAAATTTCGGCGGCATAGGGAATCAACATGGCAATCACGCCACTGGAACTGATCAGTACCATAGCGGTGGCCACAATCAATGCAGACGTTGACTTGGCATTGAGAGAGTCCAGCACAAAAAACAACAGCAAACTGGCGGCAGTCAACAATATAAACAACACCAGCGCCCTGATACTGCTCCAGTAATGGTACAGGATGACCACCAGCGCGATGCCCGGCAGCGCCAGCAGACCGGATTTGGCCAGCAGTCCGTTAGCGACTGCACTGCTCATGCCCATGTCATGTAAACTGGTGGGCAGCCACAGTAAAAAGCCAAAGTTCACCAGGCCCCAGGCAAGCCCACTCCCGACTAACCCCAGGGTGATGTTAGCGTAACCGCCACTCAGTAAGTTTCGAAAGCCCGATGTACCTGCGCTGACAGCCTGTTCGCCCCCACCCAGGAGGCCCTCCACTACCCGGCCATTGAATTTTTCCAACACGGCGTGAGCCTCGCGTTTGAGCCCGGCATTGGCTAAGAAACGTGGTGACTCGGGAATATAATGATTGAGAAAAATAACCGCGATGCCCGTGGGGAAACCCAGGAACCATAATATGCGCCAGCTAAACAACGGCTCCAACAAGGCCGCCGAACCGGACGCCAGCAGGTAGCCAGCAGACGTACCCACTCCACCCAGCGCCACCAACAACCAACCCCGATGCGCGGCCGGTATCATCTCGGCCATCAAGGTAAATGTAATTGGCAACAGGCCTCCGGCAGAAAGCCCCATTAGAAAGCACATGGCCAGGTTCCACTCAAAGCTGGGCATGGCGCCGCAAATACTGGTGCCGATAAACATCAG
The DNA here is from genome assembly GCA_037969215.1 of Halioglobus sp. GTDB lineage: Bacteria > Pseudomonadota > Gammaproteobacteria > Pseudomonadales > Halieaceae > Marimicrobium. The sequence continues at coordinate 6,293 of JBBKWY010000124.1, read as the reverse complement.
GGCGGAGAGTAAAATAGCTGCGCGCCGACCCAATATATCGGCCATTCGGCCCCAGAGAATCGAGCCGATCGCCGTGCCCGTCAGTGCTATCAGCGCCAGTGTACCCGACGTACTGGAGCTGATGTCATATTCTTCCGTCATACCCGGCATCACAAATCCGAGCGTAGCGGGCTTCATCACATCGACCGTCACGGCCACCAGCAGCGCCAGCACTAACTTCCAGTGCTCTGCATTCAGGGGCGCCGTATCAGCTAACTGGAAGCCAATAACCGCATGGTTTTCATGTCGCAGCAGGGCCAAACGCGGCATCAAACCGTACCACGCCAGGGCCAGGCCCAACGGAATCATCCCCATTCCGGCAAGCATGGTCGCATCCATCGGCATCCCCACCATCCGATAGTTCATATACGAAGCGTGCAAAAACATTGGCAGGTGTGCCACTACGCCAACCGAAATCAACAAGCATCCCAGCCAAAACGCTACCGGGTGGTGAAAGGTCAGTCCGCTCGCTTTCATAAACCATCACTCATCAGTACATACAGTCTGATCACCCTGTGCGCGTCCCTGCCCCACTTTCGTACGGGCTCTATGTGTTGGCTGCGAGATTCAAGAAAAGTCGATGACGCCTATACGAGCTCACCCGGGGGATTATCGAACTGTGCGGGTAACATGTCGACCCAGTGGAGGGCACCTCGTTCACAGTTTCAACAGATATTTTTCTGGACTATTGTGCCGGGAGCCGGCTCTTTTGGCAGCTCCCGGATTGTTATTATTTTCAGCGTTTCGAATAGGCTTACATCGATAGCAGGGTGCCCGCAGTCCAACCGCCGTCTACCACTAGCGGATGACCTGTCACAAAGGATGCTTCATCGGACGCCAAAAAGAGAATGGCGTTAGCAATCTCAATCGCTTCACCAAAACGGCCCATCAAGTGTGCCGCTTCCATTTGTTGTTTCAGGCCCTTCAAACTTTCGTCCTTTAGAATTGACGTCATCGTAGTTTCGATGGCACCGGGACAAACGCAGTTGACCCGAATACCACTATGAGCAAAGTCTGCGGCCATGTTTCGCGTCATCTGGATCACAGCACCTTTAGAGGTCCCGTAACTAATTTGCCCATTCAACCCCACCATGCCTTCAATACTGGCGATATGGACAATACTGCCCGACTGCTTCTCCAGCATTACCTTTGCGGCGTGCTTGGCGAAGAGGAAACTGCCCTTCACGTTGATATTCATTACGCGGTCCCATTCGACTTCCTCGACTTCTGTCGTCGCACCGGAACTTGAAACACCGGCAGCGTTTACCAGGATATCGATGCGGCCAAACTTTTTGGTCACATGCGCTACAGCGGATATAACATTGGCCTCACTGGTAACATTGCCTGTCACAAAATCACTGTCAGCGGCGCAAGATACGATGCCTTGCCAACCCTCACCCGCTGGATTCAGATCGAAGCCGACAACAGTAGCGCCTTCTTCGGCGAAGCGCAGGGCCGTGCAAATGCCAATCCCTGATGCTGCGCCGCTGATCAACGCTACCTTACCTTTTAGTCTGTTCATTGAGTTGCCCTTGCTTAATACGATTATTGTTATGACTAGCGCTCGCATTTGCAAACAACTGTCATCTGTATTGCCTCAGTAACCAGAATCGCCATCGAATTTCAAACGTCATTGATGACGCATAATCTGGAGTGGGCGGCCCTGTAATGTAAGCGCAGGAACTGCTGAAAACAAGTACATCGCAATGCGCAAAATTGTCATATTCATTCATAAAGCACTCTAATAGTGAGTTGCTCTATTCGCTGGCAAGATACTTGTGGTAGGGTTTTCGCCAAGCGAGTCTGTTACTCATAAAATAGGGGTGAAATCTCTCCAGTCGTCACAGTCTTACAAAAATTTAACATTAAAAACTACTATCTAACGCGTCAAAATAATACGAAAGGAGCACAGCAGTATGGGCCAGGAATTTCCAGAATTGGGCATTTACACATTGCCCGGAAGAATCAGTGATCCACAGAGAACCCTCGAAGAGGTGCCTCTGGCCGAGAAGCTGGGCATTGGGTCGATATGGCCGGCGGAGCGCTATGACTTTAAAAATGTCGAGGTGTTATGCGGCGCGGCTGCCGCCATCACCTCAACGATAAAGATTGCCACAGGCCTGATGAACTATCCCACCCACCACCCCATGGAGCTCTGTTCTTTTGGCGCAACGATGAGCCATTTGTCGGACAATCGCTTCGCGATGGGATTCGCCCGCGGCTTCGATAAACTGTACGATATTTTTGGTACGAAGCGCGCCAATCTCCAGGGTTTGGCGGAGACTCCCGAGGTGCAGCGTTGCCTGTGGAACAACGGCACGTTCTCCGGCGAGAACTCGCTGGGCAAATTCCCCTATCTGTATATGAAGACGCCTCCCAAGCACGCGCCCCCCATGTTGCTGGGCGCGATGGGGGCGAAAACGCTGGCGCTCGCCGGTCGTCATTATGACGGGGTACTCTTGCACCCCTTCCTGACGGACAAAGCGATTGCCGAAGCGGCAGAGATTGTACGCAGCGCCGCTGAGCAGGCTGGCCGCGAGAGAGATGCCTGCAAGGTATGGGCGACGCTGGTTACCGCAGCCGATCAAAGCGAAGAGGAAACTCTGGCGATTGGTCCCGCCCGATTGTTGACCTATGTCCACATGCAAGGCTATGGCGAGCTGATGTGCAAGATCAATGGCTGGGATTCGTCGGTATTATCGGATATCAGAAATCACGCCCTTTTCGAAGGTGGCAAGTCCGCCGACCAGGACTTTACGCGTTACGAGACGGCAGAGGTGACTTCGCTGTTCCCGGATCACTGGATGCCGGAGTCAGCTGCTCTGGGCAGCGCAGAGCATTGCGCAAAACGCCTCAACGATCAATTTGACGCCGGCGCTGACGGCGTGTTAATTCACGGTAGCCTGCCCCGTCAGGTTGAGAGTTTACTGGCGGCCTATCGCAAAGTCAGACGCAAGGACTACTTCGACAAGCACGACCCCTGGTTTACGCCGTCACTGCCGGGAACGGGATTCTAACGGGCCGGGAGCTCTCTGCCTGACGCGGACTGGCCTGTTCCGAAGCCGGCTGGAAAAGTGTTGCCATACTGGACCAATTGGTTCAGAATTTGAACTCGTTCCACTGCAGGCGCAATGATGGCCAGAGCACCCGAGTTCAATCGCACCCACGCCCTGGAAGCGGCTATGAAGCTGTTCTGGGCCCGCGGCTATACAGCGACCTCGCTACCTGATTTACTCGCGGCGATGGGTATAGCCCGCTCCAGCTTCTACGCCAGTTTTGGCACCAAGCGAGAACTGTTCCGTGAGGCGCTGGAGCTCTTCGGTGACCGCACCCTGGCTATTATCGAGAAGGACGCTAAACGATTACCCGCCACTGCCCTGCCCCGCGCCTTCTTCAACACTACTGTGCTGGAGGTCTCTAAACGCCGGGCTAAATTTGGCTGCATGCTGGTCAATACCGTACTGGAATTGGCCGATGTCGACCCACCGCTCAATCAGTTGGCCGCACAGAAGCTGAGCAGCATTGAAAATACCTTCGCTGAGGTTTTTCATCTAGCGCAACACAGCGGCGAGATGGACAGCACGCGCAGTCCACGGGAGCTTGCCTGCGTAGTGATGACCCTCAATTTCGGCCTGCGCGTGCAGAGCCGCACCAACCTGCCACGCCAGGCACTGGAACGCATCATCGATAACAGCCTGTCCATGCTCGGACTGGCTGCCAGCCCCATCAGTCCCCAGGAGGTCCACCATGTTGTCTGAAACCATGCCCTATGAGAAAAAATTCGCGGAAGTAAACGGCAAGCAAATCGCCTATGTAGAGGAAGGCAGCGGCGATCCGATTGTACTGTTGCACGGCAACCCCACTTCCTCCTTCCTGTGGCGCAATGTGATACCCGAGCTGGTGAAATCGGGCCGGGTGATCGCCCCCGACCTGATCGGCCAGGGCGACTCCGACAAGCTCCCTGCCAGCGAAGGCCCGGAACGTTACACGCTGGAAGTGGCCTACAGCTATGTGGAGGGCCTGCTTGACACGATTGGCGCCAACCAGAACGTCACGCTGGTCATTCACGACTGGGGCAGCGGCATCGGCTTTCTCTGGGCGATGCGGCACGCCGCAGCCCTCAAAGGCGTGGCTTACATGGAGGGTATCGTCAAGCCCGTGAGTTGGAGCGACTGGCCAGAGAGTGCCGTGGGCATCTTCAAAGGCTTTCGCTCCGACAAAGGCGAGGACCTGATCCTCAACCGCAATATGTTCATCGAAGCGGTACTGCCCAGCTCAGTCATCCGAAAGCTGTCCGAGGCAGAGATGGATGCTTATCGTGCACCTTACTACCACCCGGATGACCGTCAGCCCCTGCTGAACTGGCCGCGGCAGATACCGATAGAAGGTGAACCTGAAGAGGTGGTCGCGCTGGTAAAACAATACGGCGCATTTATGGCCGGGAGCGACATACCCAAGTTATTCATCAATGCCGAGCCAGGCTCCATCCTGACAGGGGCACAACGCGAGTTCTGTCGCAGCTGGCCGAACCAGCAGGAAGTCACCGTGAAAGGCCTGCATTTTATCCAGGAAGACTCACCGGTTGAAATTGGTCAAGCCGTCGCCAACTGGTTGAAAACGATTTAATCCACCCCACACAAACCAAGAGGAATCACACAATGTCAGATGTACCCGTATACATCATTGCCAACCTTGTCGCTCACGACAAGGAAGAGTATTTGAAATATGAAAAAGGCTTCTTCCCGATACTGAAGAAACATGGCGGCTCCTTCATCACCTTTGACGATAACATCAAGCACCTCGAAGGCTCCGAACCGCGACCCGGCCGTATGATCATTTTTCAGTTTCCCTCTGAAACGGTGGCGGACGCCTGGTACAACGATCCGGAATACCAGGCCCTGTCGGAGCATCGCCGCGCCGGCGCAGAGCTTAAATCACTGACGATGGTGCACGGCCTGCCACCACGGAAATAGACACTGCTGCCATTGCGGGTGTGGTTTGTCGCTGCCCGGAGGCGTGGTAATTCCCGCCTCAAGTGTCAGCTTATTTTACACTCGCGATCGTTCTGGCAATGTCTGATATTTCTGGTATTTCGTAACCGCTGGTATTTTAACGAGTTGTGCCAAAATGGCGCGCATCTTGCTGCTTTTTGTACAATAGGTAGATTACATCTATCTCGTTCGGCCCGCTCGAACAGCGAGCCAGAATAATAAAAACAGGAGCGCCAGAATTTTGTCTACTTTAAATGATTCAAAGCGGTTCCTCGCGGTCCTGTTGCTGGCCTGCATAGCACAGTCCCCCGTTGCTAATGCTGCGCTGCTGAGCTTGCAGCCCGATACCACTGTCGCCAGCAATGGCGACACCGTTTCAGTGTCTCTCATGGTCAGCGGATTGGGCGAGTTCGGTCCTGATTCACTCGGTGCGTTTGATATCTTTGTGAATTACGACGCATCGGTATTGTCATTTGCCGACTACAGTCTGGGTAACTTTCTGGGAGACCTCAGGGGGATTACCGCGCTTGACGTCAGCAGCGGCGATACCGGCGGGGCGGTGAATGTAGCCGAAATCAGCCTGCTGCTTCCGGCGCGACTGCACGCGCTGCAACCGGGCGAGTTCTTTCTGGCCTCACTGAGTTTCAATGTGTTTAATCTTACCCCGGGTGCAAATACCAGCCTTCAGATTCTGGGCGGCGCCGTGCTCGCCAATGCGGCCGGCACGGCATTACCGGTAGCGACCGGTGCGCCCGCAACCATTGTGGCAGTTCCGCTGCCGGCCACGCTGTGGCTAGCGCTGAGTGGCTTGCTCGGCTGGAGCGTGACTCGCCGAGTGCATACATCGCGCGCTTAGTCGCTTGCTACAGAACAATAAAATGACACCCTGGCAGCAACGAAACAACGGATAATCGGGAGAGCGTTAATGCGTCATCTGTCTAAAATCTTGGTCACACTGTCGCTACTTTCTCTTAGCAGCCTCTCCTACTCACAATGTGGGGCGCCTGTTCCCAGGTTTTGCGATGCAGATGGCGATCTGATTGTGGATGCCGGTGACATCTATGCCATCGGCCTCGCCAAGGGCACCCCGGCACCGCCCGGCGACCCGCTGGATATCGATGGGGATGGTTTTGTCACGGTGCTAGATGCACGACAGTGCGTCGCGCTGTGTGACCTGCCCCAGTGTGGCTTCGATGACCCGGATTTTCCCGGCTACAAACTGGTGAAGCTGGCAGCCGGTCCCGATCTGGAAACACGCGCACT
>JBBKWY010000123.1:0-10405 GCA_037969215.1 Halioglobus sp. | reverse complement strand
GGCAGGTATTTGAGAAAAATGGGGTTTTCCAGCACACCGCTGCCCAGCGGATTGGCTATTACTACACGCCCTGCCCGCACCACTTCCAGCAGGCCAGGCACACCCAGACGGGAGTCACTGCGAAACTCCACCGGGTCGCAGTAGGTATCATCCACCCGGCGCAACAGCACATCCACCCGTTTCAAGCCGTCCATAGACTTCATCCAGAGGAAGCCATTGCGCACCATGAGATCGCCGGACTGCACCAGTGGGAAGCCCAGATAGCTGGCGAGATAGGTGTGCTCGAAATAGGTTTCATTCTGGCCGCCGGGGGTGAGCAGGGCGATCAGAGGCGCTTCATCGGACGGTGACAGGGAAATCAGTTTGTGGCGTAAGCGCTGGTAGAAGCTGGCGATGCGGTGTACATGGCTGTCGCGGTAGAGGCTGGGAAATACGCGCGACATCACGGTGCGGTTCTCCAGCACATAACCGGCGCCGCTGGGTGCCTGGGAGCGATCGGACAGAACGCACATGCTGCCGTCGCGTCGTCTTACCATATCCACGGCGTGCAGAATCAGTTCGTGGTCACCGGGCATCTGGATGCCCTGGCAGGCGCGCAGGAAACCGCCGTGGCTGAACAGGGCCTCCGGTGGCAGTAGCCCATGGCGCAGCAGGCTGCGGGGGCCGTAAAGGTCGCGCAGTAACAGGTTGAAAAGTTCCGAGCGCTCCAGCAGGCCCGCCTCAATGCGCGCCCAATCTTCGCTGCCGATAATGTACGGCACGGGATCCAGTTCCCAGCTGGTACCGGGGCCGCCTTCATCGTCATAGATGTTAAAGGTCGCGCCGTCGTCGCGCAGAATGCGGCGTGTCTTTTGCTCGCGCTCGCGCAGCGCCTCTGCTCCCAGATCGCGCAGGCCGCCCAGCATGTATTCCCACTCGGGCTTCACGCTGCCCTCTGGCGTGCAGGCCTCGTCCAGCAGTCCTCTACGGCTCTTGTATTCCAGGGGGAGTAGAGGAATGACCTGACTTTGCGACTGTGATTGGCCGGGTTCTGGAGATGTTACGGGGTTGGGCACAACATATACCTGCGGTAATGGCGTCGACGCACGAGCGGATTGGGCGAGCCAGAGCGACTGAAGGTCGTCTGGCTGGCGCTAGTATAGCCTCAATCTGGTGGCGTTGACGATGTCACGTTCTGCGCGGGCTGCGCATATCCAGGATGTAGGGATACTCGCCGGGCGATTCCTCCGGCGGCGGCGCCATAGGCCGCGGCGGATGCTGGTCCGGGAAAAACTCGCGCAGTGCGTCGACTTCAGGCTGCGGTATGAAGGGCCCCTGCGTGTGGGACAATACGCCGAAGCGATTGATGCGCCGTGATTCGGCTTCAAACGCATTCACCGGGAACGTCTCGTAGGTGCGGCCGCCGGGGTGCGACACGTGATAGGTGCAGCCGCCCAGCGAGCGCCCGTTCCAGGTATCGATCAGGTCGAACGTCAGCGGCACATGCACGCCTATCATGGGATGCAGGGCTGAAGGCGGTGCCCAGGCGCGGTAGCGTACGCCGCCGACGTGCTCCGCGTGCCGACCGGTGCTGCGCATGGGGACGCGGCGACCGTTGCAGGCCAGCACATAGCGCCCTTCAGTCAGGCCGGTTGCGCGTATCTGCAGGCGTTCAACCGACGAATCCACATAGCGGGAGGTGCCGAAACTGGTGGTTTCCTCACCGAGCACATGCCACGGCTCCACCGCCCAGCGCAGCTCCAGTTCGATATCGTCGAGTTGTACGCGCCCGTAATGCGGAAAGCGAAACTCCTCGAAGGGGGCCAGCCACTCAAGATCAAAAGCGTAGCCGTGCTCTTTCAGGTCCTCCACCACGTGTTTCATATCCTGCCAGATATAGTGGGGCAGCATGAAGCGGTCGTGCAATTCAGTGCCCCAGCGGATCAGCGGTTTGTGATACGGCGTGTGCCAGAACCGTGCAACCAGACTGCGCAGCAGCAGTGCCTGCACCAGCGCCATGCGGCTGTGTGGCGGCATTTCAAAGCCGCGAAACTCGAGAATACCCAATCGCCCGGTGGCGCTGTTGGGTGAATACAGTTTGTCGATGCAGAATTCCGCGCGGTGCGTATTGCCGGTGACATCGATCAACAGGTTGCGGAACAGCCGATCCACCAACCACGGCGCCGGCGCGTCCAGTTCTGACATCTGGGCAAAGGCCACCTCCAGTTCATACAGCATCTCATCGCGCCCTTCATCGACGCGGGGTGCCTGACTGGTGGGGCCAATAAACATGCCGGAGAACAGGTAGGAGAGGCTGGGGTGGTGTTGCCAAAAAGTGATCAGGCTGCGCAGCAGGTCGGGTCGGCGCAGTAGTGGGCTGTCGGCTGGTGTCGCGCCGCCCAGCGTAATGTGATTGCCGCCGCCGGTGCCAGTGTGGCGGCCATCGAGCATGAACTTTTCAGTAGAGAGGCGTGAGAGTCGGGCCTCTTCGTACAGGGTGGTCGTAGTTGCCACCAGCTCATTCCAGTTGGTGGAAGGGTGCACGTTGACCTCGATCACGCCGGGGTCCGGTGTCACCAGTAATTTGTGCATACGCGGGTCACGCGGTGGCTCATAGCCCTCGATAAGCACTTTCAGCTTCAGCGCTGCGGTGGTTTGCTCAATCGCGGCAATCAGTTCGACATAGTCCTCCAGGTATTCCAGTGGCGGCATGAACACGTACAGCCGACCCTTGCGGACTTCGACGCACATCGCAGTGCGCACCACCTTTTCATACTCCACCGACTCGGCATTGTCGTCTTCCGTTGTTTCCTCTGGCTTGGCGAAGCGCATATCGGCGCGCTTTGCCAGTGGGTCACGGGGTTCGAACGGGTCGCGCTGGGGCTGGACTTTAGCGGCTTTTTTGGCGACTTCCGGCAGCTCGTTCAGGGGCAGGCGTAAGCCCATCGGGGAGTCGCCTGGAATCAGTGTGATGCGCTCGCGGCGCATTGGCCACAGGCTGCTGCGCCAGGACTTCTGATCCTCCGCGACGGGCCAGCCAGTGCTGCGCTCCAGTGGGATAACGACACCGGAGGGCACACCAAAGCCGCGCTCAATCAAACGGGCCAGGCGGCGACGGTCCAGATCACCCTTGAGTTTTTGCGCAAGAATATCCAGGTTTTCAGGCAGGGTCTGCTCCTGCATCAGGTAGTGCAAGCCGTCTTCATAGGCTTGTTGGCAGCAGGCACGGGGCAGCGCGAGCAGATCGCACAGATACTTGCCAAAGCGACCGGCGACAGCGTCATCGTAGCCGTAATCCTTGTCCACCCGGCCCAGCAACTCCGGGTTGTCCCACAGCGGCTCGCCGTCCTTGCGCCAGAAGACGCCCAGCGCCCAGCGCGGCACTTCCTCGCCCGGGTACCATTTGCCCTGACCGTAGTGCAGCAGGCCCTTGGGTGCAAAATGGTCGCGCAGGCGCAATAACAGCGTCTTCGCCAGACTCAGTTTGTCATCGCCCAGTGCGCCGGTATTCCACTGTGCGGATTCCATATCATCGATCGAGACAAAGGTGGGTTCGCCGCCCATGGTCAGGCGCACGTCCTCGCGCTCGAACTCTTTGTCCACCGCCTGGCCCAGCGCCATGATGTGCTGCCACTGCTCCTCGGTGTAGGGTTTGGTGACCCGCGGGTCTTCCAGCACCCGCTCCACGGTATTGCTGAAATCGAATTCCACTTCGCACTCGTCGGTGGCGCCGGCAATCGGCGCCGCGGACACCGGGTGTGGTGTGCAGGCTAGAGGGATATGCCCTTCACTGGCGAACAAGCCGGACGTGGGATCCAGTCCCACCCAGCCGGCCCCCGGCAGAAATACCTCGCACCAGGCGTGCAGATCGGTAAAATCTTCCTCTGCGCCCGAGGGGCCATCCAGTGATTTCTCGTCCGGCTTGAGTTGCACCAGATAACCGGAGGCAAAGCGCGCGGCTAAACCCAGATGGCGCAGCAGTTGCACCAACAGCCAGGCGGAGTCCCGGCAGGAGCCTTTTTCTGTCTCCAGGGTTTCTTCCGGGGACTGCACGCCGGGCTCCATGCGCAGCAGGTATTCAACACGCTGCTGCACCAGTTGATTCAGCTCTACCAGAAAATCGTTAATGGCGCGTTTTTCCGTGTTCACCTCGGCCAGCAGTTCCGCGAACAGCGGGCCGCCCTCCAGCGTTTCCAGATAAGGCTGTAGTTCTTTGTTTACCTGCTCGGCGTAGTCGAATGGGAAATTTTCTGCATATTCTTCCACAAAAAAGTCGAAGGGGTTGATCACCGTCATATCGGCAATCACTTCAACATCGACTTCAAATTCAGTGCATTTTTCCGGAAACACCAGGCGCGCCAGATAGTTGCCGAAAGAATCCTGCTGCCAGTTGATAAAATGGCCTTCAGGCTTGATTTTGAGGCTGTAGCTATGGATTGGTGTGCGCGAATGCGGGGCCGGGCGCAAGCGCACGGTGTGCGGCGACATCGCTACTGGCCGGTCAAACTTGTATGAGGTGCGATGGTTGATCGCGACGCGAATGGTCATCAGTGTTTACCGTCTCTGGTGGTCTTTTGCGGAATGCCTATCAGCTCAGTGTAGCAGTCGCTCGTCGTTCAGCTGTCATGAACCATGTCTGGTCAATGCTGCTGTACAGCTTCGTCAGTAGGAGTTGGAACTGGTCGAGAAAAATATGGAGTTCCTCACGCGAGCAGGTTTGTGGGTCGAACGCCGAGAGTTTGCGCCTTGCCTTGACGACTAACTTGATCGCGTCCGTGTTATTTTTCAGCGGTACCAGCTCCTTGCGGATACCGTTGAGACAGAATTTTATCGAGCGCGGCAGCGCGCCCTCGCGCAGCACGAAATCGACCATTGCGCTGGCTTCCACCTGGGGGCCGATTTCGCGTCGATAAGCGCCCATGGCGGACAGCGAATTGAGCAGGCTGGCCCAGATCAGCGGATCAACAGTGCTCTGCAGGCGTTCATCGCGCAGCAGCGCAGCGGCTCCCACGTCGATTACACGTGTGGTCATGTCAGCTCGCTCCAGCAGCTGCCCCAGCTTGATGAACCGGTAGGCGTGGCCGCGTGGCAGTGTGGATACCAGCATACCATTGATCATTTGACAGCGTGCAATGATCGTTTCCAGGAACTGGTAGCGATTGCGTCGGCCGACACTTTTCTCCGCGTACTCCTGGGCGTACAGGTAGAGCTCGTTCACATGCTCCCAGACCTCGCCTGGCAATACGTCCCGCGTGGTGCGCACATTCTCCCGCGCTGCGCGTACCGAGTTTAGAATGGCGCTGCTATTGTCCGGTTCTGCGATGAGAAATTTCATCACGTTTTGCTCGTTATAGACCCGGTGGTGCTCTGCATAATTGGGCTCTGCGTTGAGTATGCGCACCAGGATGTCCCAGCCGGGCTCCGAACCCTGCGGAATATCCATCACGAGGTGGGTGTAGCAGTGCACCAATCGCGCGGTATCCTCGGCGCGCTCCAGGTAGCGCGCCATCCAGAACAGCCGCTCGGCAACCCGCGATAGCATGCTCATCGGTTGCCCTCCACTATCCAGGTATCCTTGCTGCCGCCGCCCTGAGAGGAGTTGACCACCAGAGAGCCCTTGGTCAGTGCCACCCGGGTCAGGCCGCCCGGTGTGACCCAGGTCTCCTTGCCGTGCAGGATAAACGGGCGCAGATCCAGGTGCCTCGGTTCCACGCGTTCATCAATGTAGGTGGGCGCGGTCGACAAGGCCAGAATGGGCTGGGCGATGTAGTTGCGCGGATTCTCCTCGATCAGCCTGGCGAACTTGGCGCGCTCGGCCTTGCTGGCGTGAGAGCCAATCAGCAGGCCATAGCCGCCGGATTCGTTGGCCGGTTTGACCACCAGCTTGTCGAGATTGGCCAGTACGTAATCGCGATCCTTTTTGTTCATGCACAGGTAGGTTTTGACACTGGCCAGCAGGGGTTTTTCGTTCAGGTAATAGCGGATCATCGCCGGCACATAGGCGTACACGACTTTATCGTCTGCCACGCCAGCACCCGGCGCATTGGCGATGGCCACATTGCCGGCCTTCCACGCGCGCATGATACCCGGCACGCCCAGCGCCGAGTCCTCGCGGAAGGTTTCGGGATCGAGGAAGTCATCATCGATGCGGCGATACACCACATCCACGCGAATCGGGCCGTCAACGGTGCGCATATACACGCCGTCGTCATCATCGACATACAGATCCCCGCCCTCCACCAGTTCCGCGCCCATGCGCTGTGCGAGAAAGGCGTGTTCAAAATAGGCCGAATTAAAAATACCGGGGGTGAGCACCACGATGCAGGGGCGACGCTCTGTCCGGGGTGACAGGGAGGCCAGCGTGCTGTGCAGCCGCGAGGGATAGTCGTCCACTGGTTGAATGCTGTAGTTTTCCAGCAGCTCTGGCAATACGCGTTTGGTGATCTCACGATTCTCCAGCATATAGGACACACCTGAGGGCACACGCAGGTTGTCTTCCAATACAAAGAACTTGCCGCGTTGATCACGCACCAAATCAGTGCCGCAGATATGGGCCCATGCACCATGACGGGGCGATACCCCGGCGCACTGCGGCTTGTAGTTTCCCGAATCGAGCACTATCTCGGCGGGCACAACGCCATCGGCCAGGATCTTTTGCTGGTTGTAGATGTCGTCAATAAAACAGTTCAGCGCGCGGCTGCGCTGCGCCAGTCCGAGGCTCACCTGCGCCCAGTCTTTGGCGGGTATCACCCGGGGAATAATGTCGAATGGCCAGGCCCGATCGATGTTCTTGCCCTCACTGTAAATGGTGAAGGAAACCCCCATTTCGCGGATTGCCAGCTCAGCCGCAGCGCGCCGACTGACCATTTCTTCCTCAGACAGGCTCTGCAGCAGGTTTACCACCCGGCGGGCCGCAATACGCGGGCGGCCGGAACTGGCGATCAGCTCATCGTAGAACGCATCTGCCCGGTATTCTTTCCAGCTATTGTTCATAGGGTCTCGTGTGGATCGGGAGGAGATTGGGAAGTACTACGCAAACGCCGTGCCAGAATCGCGAAATGACGCCCGCTGGGACGTAAATATGTGCGCTACAGTGCATTGCGGCGCAGGGTTGCTTTCCCCTGAGAATAAAGCCGAGAGAAATCACATCTCGTTCTTCTTTGTAGAGGTTGTTTTAGGGTAGAATGCGCCGCTTTCCGGGGGCACACCTGTGATCGCCCCATTATTGATTAGGGGGCCAGCATGTTTGACAACAACATGACCATTGAAGGGTTTGACGATGAGATCTTTGCTGCTATTGGCGAAGAAGAGCGTCGCCAGGAAGAGCACATCGAGCTGATTGCCTCGGAAAACTACACCAGCCCGCGCGTGATAAAGGCTCAGGGCACGGTACTCACCAACAAATACGCTGAAGGCTACCCCGGCAAACGCTACTACGGCGGCTGCGAGTACGTCGACAAGGTCGAGACACTGGCCATCGAGCGCGTCAAAGCGTTGTTCGGTGCCGACTACGCCAACGTTCAGCCCCACTCGGGTTCGCAGGCAAATTCCGCTGTCTACCTCGCCTTGTGTAACCCCGGCGATACCGTCTTGGGCATGAGTCTGGCCGATGGCGGCCACCTGACCCACGGCGCCAAGCCCAGCTTCTCTGGCAAGATCTACAATGCCGTACAGTACGGCCTGAACGCCGCCACCGGCGAGGTCGACTACGACCAGGTAGAAGCGCTGGCGCTGGAACACAAACCGAAAATGATCGTCGCCGGTTTCTCCGCCTACTCGCAAATCATGGATTGGGCGCGTTTTCGCGAAATCGCCGATAAAGTGGGCGCCTACCTGATGGTTGATATGGCCCACGTGGCCGGGTTGATCGCAGCGGGCATCTACCCCAACCCCGTGCCCTACGCGGATGTGGTGACCTCTACCACCCACAAGACTCTGCGCGGCCCGCGCGGCGGCATTATTCTGGCCAAGGCTAACGAAGAACTGGAAAAGAAATTTAACTCAGCGGTATTCCCCGGCGGCCAGGGCGGCCCGCTGATGCACGTGATCGCCGCCAAGGCGGTGAGCTTCAAGGAAGCGGCGAGCCCTGAGTTTGTGACGTACCAGAAGCAGGTGGTGAAAAACGCCAAGGCGATGGCCGCAGAGTTTATCAAGCGCGGCATCAAGATTGTCTCCGGCGGCACTGAGAACCACCTGATGCTGGTGGACCTGATCGGCAAGGAATACACCGGTAAGGACGCAGACGCGGCGCTTGGTGATGCGAACATCACGGTCAACAAGAATGCTGTGCCGAACGACCCACGTTCGCCCTTTATCACGTCTGGCCTGCGGGTTGGTACGCCGGCGATTACCACGCGTGGGTTTGGTGAGGCGGAAACCGTCGAGCTCACTGGCTGGATGTGTGATGTGCTGGAATCGCTGGAGAATGGCACTTCGGACGCTGTTATCGCGGATGTTAAGGGCAAAGTGCTCGAAATCTGTAAGCGGTTTCCTGTTTACGGCTGATCTGTTGTTACAGGCTATAGTCTGGTATTGGCTGGATAATTGTCACTTCGGAACCCGGCCGATGCCGGTCGGGGCACCCGAAAAAGGCCACAGCGCATTCCCCACATTCGGCTGCTGCGCAACTCGACAAAAATTGCTGCGCAATTTTCTGGACTCGGACAGTGCTCGCAGAAAGCTCCCGAATGTGGGGAATGCGCTAAGCGTGGCCTGATTTTTTCGGGCACCCCGACTGGCATCGACCTCCTTGCCACTGAACTTCAATATCTGGTGCCTGCCGATAAAAATGCGCCTGACGGTTTGGATTGCTGTCAGTGCGGAGCACTTGTACTCGGAAATCACAGTGCACAATCGTTTGGAGTTGTTGATCTTGAATCTCGCTGGATAGGAGGGTGTGTGGGGTTTGGCAGTCTGTGTGAACAATAGGGCCGCTGCTTAAACTTCCCCTGCGTTTCGGGGGCTTTCTGCGAGCACTGTTTGAGTCCCAGTTTTTCGCGTAGCGAAAAATGGTCGAGTTGCGCAGCAGCCCGAAACGCAGGGGAAGTTTGCGGCCGTTCACGCAGGCTGCTAAACCCCACGCTCCCGGCTTCAATACACACGACCAACAATTCCACACTCGCGGAACTCTGGCACGAGACCGGAAGTACCGGTCCCCAAATCCCCGTACCCCAAATGAGTAAAGCGTAAAACCCCGGAAATATGTTAATCTTCAGCCACTTAGATTCCTGAGATACGCCCATGCACTGCCCGTTTTGCGCCGCCGAAGACACCAAGGTTATCGACTCCAGGTTGGTGGCCGAAGGTGATCAAGTGCGCCGTCGCAGAGAGTGCCTGAGCTGCGCCGAACGCTTTACTACCTACGAGATAGCTGAGCTGGTGATGCCGCGGGTGATCAAGCAGAACGGCAATCGTGAACCCTTCGATGAAGAGAAATTGCGCGCCGGCCTGTTGCGCGCATTGGAGAAACGGCCGGTCTCGGTTGAAGACATAGAGGCTAATATTATTCAAATCAAACACGCGCTGCGGGCTACCGGCGAGCGCGAGGTGCAATCGCTGGTGGTCGGTGAGCTGGTGATGACCGCGCTGAAAAAGCTGGATCAGGTTGCCTATGTGCGATTTGCCTCCGTCTATCGCAGCTTCCAGGATATCGCCGAGTTTCGTGATGAAATCGAACGACTGCAAGCCGAGCCGAAGTCCGAGTAACCCGGTTTTTTACGCCCATGGATACCTTTGATACCCAAATGATGGCCCGCGCGCTGCAGTTGGCGCGGCGCGGCCAATATTCTGCGATGCCCAATCCTCACGTGGGTTGCGTGCTGGTGCGCGACGGTCAGGTGATCGGTGAGGGATTTACCTGTCCCGCCGGTGGCAACCATGCTGAGATTGAAGCGCTGCACGCTGCGGGCGATGCCAAGGGCGCTACCGCCTATGTGACGCTGGAGCCCTGCAGCCATCAGGGTAGAACCGGGCCCTGTGCCGACGCACTGGTGAGCGCGGGGGTGGCGCGCGTGGTTGTCGCACTGAATGATCCCAATCCGCTGGTGTCGGGACAGGGTCTGGAAAAGTTACGCGCGGCGGGTATTGCCGTGGAGTGTGGCTTGCTGGAGCGCGAGGCGCACGATGTGATGCCCGGCTACATTGCCCGCATGACACGGGGCCGAGGGCGTGTGCGGGCCAAGATGGCGATGTCGCTGGATGGGCGCACCGCGATGGCGTCCGGCGAGAGCCAGTGGATTACCGGTCCGGCGGCGCGACAGGATGTGCAGCGCCTGCGTGCGATGAGTTGCGCCATTGTCACCGGGGTCGGCACGGTACTGGCAGATGATTGTTCGCTCACGGTACGAGCGTCCGAGCTGGGGCTTCCTGCTGAGGCCGCGCAATTAGCCGCCAGCCGCCAGCCACTGCGGGTGGTGCTGGACTCCAG
>JBBKWY010000122.1:0-8519 GCA_037969215.1 Halioglobus sp. | reverse complement strand
GTGTTCGGGCAGTTCATCGTGTGCCTGCAGGTACTTGCGCAGTGCGCCGCCGACAATGGTAATGGCGGCATCGTTGACGGTGGCGCCAGGTACTGAATTTTTGATTTTCTTCACATCGTCCAGTGGCACATTGATCGCATCAAACACCCGGTGTGGTGAGACACTGCCGTTAAACCGGGTGCGTGGGATGTCCTTGACCCGGTTCAACTGCCCTTTGGACAGGCCAGCGACGACTTTGGCTAACCCCGGCACCGTGTTTCTGGCGACGCTGAGCAGGTGGAAGGGCTTGCGAATACTGTTGTACTGCGACCTGATGACCATTTCAAGCGCTGAGGGCTGGCTGTCTACACTGACGGTGGCCGCCTTGTGCGCGCGATCGTAATCCGGCGACAGATCGTGGGTTGCCGCCGTCAATTCCATGCCGGATGTCCCGTCGATGGCCGCGTGATGGGTCTTGGAAAACATCGCAAAGCTGCCTTTGGGCACGCCTTCTACATTATCCAGGCCCTCGATGATGTAAAGCTCCCACAGAGGGTGGGCACGGTCGAGCGGGCGCGCGTGCAAGCGGGAAATCACAATGCACAACTGGCGCCAGTCGCCCGGTTTGGGCAGGGCAATGTGGCGGATATGAAACTCGGGGTCATAGGCCCCGTCCGTCACCCAGTAGGGGTGGTCCAGGTTCATTGGCACGTTCACCAGTTTCTGCGTCATTACCGGCAGGCCCATCAAACGATTGTTGGTATTCTCGATGATGTCCTTGAACCGCACTTTACCGCCCGGTGCCGTGGACTGATCATAGATGGACAGCCCCGAGATGTGCATCGGGGCGTTGGCGGTTTCCAGGTAAAGGAAGGAGGCGTCGAGTCCGGTGAGTTGTTTCATAGTTATTTATTCTCTTCAAAGGCCTGAAAGTAGTATCACACTCACAGCTGCAAGTAATTGGCGCTGTGGCGTGGCCAGCTTCACAGCGCCGAATTCCTCAAGTGTTCAGGCTGACCCATGTTTGTTTCTCCGTCAAGTGCATACCGCTTTCGCCTGCGATACATGCTAGCCTTGGCTTTGCGATTCAACAGCGGAGACTCACAGCCATGAAGTATACAGCCATTGCCATTTTAGCGTTGTCCGCGCTGACGGCCTGTACCACCACCGACGAAATTATTATTGATCAAAAAGGCGTCAATTCGGCCGCCTACCAGCAGGATCTGGCCGAGTGTAAAACGTATGCTGAATCGGTCAAGAAGGGTGAGAAAACGGCGGTGGGCGCGGCCTCTGGCGCGGTGGTCGGCGGTTTAATCGGTGCGATTACCGGCGGCGCCTCCGGCGCGGCCACGGGTGCCGGTGTCGGCGCGGTTGGCGGTGGTGCCAAGGGCGTGAGTGAGGGGGCTCAAAGCGAAGTGCAGGTGGTCAAAAACTGCCTCCGTGGCAGGGGTTATCACGTACTCAACTAATAGCGCCCTTATGTGTTTGCGCAAGCCGCAACCGGCGCCATTTTTCTCCGGGTAGCTAACTGTGGTATGTTTTGGCCGAGACAATGCCAATTGTCTGTCCGAAAATACTAAAAGCCCGTTGGAGCCCGCCATGTCGAAACGCTGTTCACGTTCTCCCAGAACGCATCTTGACGGCCGCATTCACCCTGATTTTGCCCCGGTAGAAGCCTCGCTACGCGACCTGCTGAGCAATTATCGCGGGGGGGCGGCCGTCAGTGTCTACCATCGCGGGGAGTGTGTGGTGGACTTATGGGGCGGCTATAAGGACGATCAGGACACCCTTTGGAGCCGCGACACCATGGCCCCGAGCTTTTCCACTACCAAGGGTGTCGCTGCGACGCTGCTGCATATATACGCCGATCGCGGGCTCATTGATTACGATACCCGCGTGGCAGAGTATTGGCCGGAATTCGGGCAGGCGGGCAAGGAAGACATCACGGTGAGGCAGGTGATGGCCCATCAATCCGGCCTGTACCATATCCGGCAGATGATCGATCATGTGGACCGCATGCTGGATTGGAAATATATGATCCGTGCTATCGAGCAGGCCAAACCCGCACACACGCCCGGCACGCGCACTGGCTATCACGGTCTCACCTTTGGGTTCCTGGTGGGCGAGATCATTCAGCGCGTCACGGGCAAGAAGTTTTCAGATCTTGTGCAAAAGGAGATCGCCCGGCCGTTGGGGCTGGATGGTTTGTACATCGGCACACCGGCACGCGAGATCCCGCGTGCCGCGCAGTTGATGTTCCCCGATTCGACCAAGCGGCTGACGCAGACGTCGCTCGGTAGTAAACTCGAGATCGGTGCCAGTCGTATCAGTGGTCTGTTGCAACGTGTGGGCATCGATTCGGATCTGTCCAGCATCTTTGATGCGCTCGCCCCACACGGGGTGAGCGATTTTGACTTTGGCTCACCGGAATCCCTGAGAGTTGCTATTCCCGCGGCCAATGGCCTGTTTACCGCGCGCTCGCTCGCCAAGCTGTACGCCTTACTCGCGAATGGCGGGGAACTGGATGGCGTGCGTCTGTTATCGCAAGAGACTCTGGAGCGGGCTACCACCCTACAAAAACCCACGGGCAAGCTATCTGTGATCCCCTTCGATATGCGCTGGCGACTGGGTTACCACGGTGTCGCAACCACGCGGGGCTTTCCGCGCAAGGCGTTTGGCCACTTTGGTTTTGGTGGCTCCGGTGCCTGGGCCGATCCGAAACGCGGCCTGTCGGTGGCGCTGATCGTCAACAGCGGTATTGGCACGCCCTTCGGCGACCTGCGCACGGCGCGTATCGGTGGCGCTGCTTTAGGGTGTGCCAATGCGCGCTCGAAACCCGCGGGCCTGCTCAAGGAGCGCCTTGCTATCGGCGTCTCCTGATCACCTGTGCCGTTGTGGGCCGCCATTTCTACACAGAATTGCTGCTGTCCCTGAAATCACGGGAATCGTATACTCGCCTTTTTTACCGGTAGTGATCAGATGGTCAAAAACTCCTACCTGAATACGGTCGTTCTGGATGCCATTGATCCGGAAGATTTTCAGGCGAAAAGCCCTTTCCCGTGGGTGAATCCGCAGTATTTTATTGCTCCGGACCGCTATCCAGAGCTGCTGCAAAGCGTGCCGGATCTGGCGCGATTCACTGCGTTTTTCGGCAAGCAGCGCAAGCACGGCCAGGCCAGTCACGACCGCTATATTCTGGATTACGAGCGGGGCATGGAGCTGGCGCCACAGTGGCGTGATTTTGTCGAAGAGCTGTGCAGCGACAGTTACCGCGACTTTATTTGCCGGTTGCTGAATGTGTCCAATGTCCGTTTTCGTTTCCACTGGCATTTCACGCCCAACGGCGGGGAAGTGGGCCCCCACTGCGATTCAAAGGGGAAAATTGGCTCGCAGATTTTTTACCTGAACACGGCGGACGATTGGGATTGGAGCTGGGGTGGAGAGACTGTGATCCTCGACGACAACGGTCGCATCGCATCAGACAATGCGCCGTCATTTGACGATTTTGACACGGCGTATCCCGCGCAAACCCAGGACAATCGAAGCATTCTGTTCGGACGCCGTGGCAATTCATGGCACGGTGTACGGCGCATCAACTGCCCGGAGAATTACTACCGCAAGGTGTTTATCGTGGTGTTTGAGGAGTACCGACCGCTGCGCATGGCGTTCAAGAAAGCTCGTCGGCTGTTCTCCGGATCACCGCTGGTGACAGAGAAAGAACGCCTGATGTACTGATCTGCGTGTGTGCGGCGCCTGATCCAGTGTTGCTCTAGCGGCGCTGCGCCGCAATCGCACCCAGTTCCTGATAGAGCGCAGCGTAGTGATCAAGACTGTGCTGCTGATCGACATTGTTTACCACGTAGCGCTGTCCTCTCTCTCCAAAAGACTGCCCCAAAGCGTCATCTTGTAACAGCCCGGTAAGCGCAGCGGCAATGGCCTCAGGGTTGCGCTCCACCAGTTGATAGTGCTCGCCGGCCTGACCGATGCCGGCAGAAATGCCGAGGAAGGGTGTGACCAGACACGGTAGCCCGGTGGCCATGGCTTCCAGTACAGAGTTGGGGGTGCCCTCGCGACTCGAGGCGAGAATGAACACATCGGCGGCGCGCAGATAGTTGTCGACGTCGTCGACAATGCCGGTGAAGTGAACCTGGTTGGGCGCGCCGGAGCTCGCCACCAGTTCCTCGACCTCCGCCCCGAACTTCTGCAGCTTGGGGTCATGCGTATCGGCGCGCGGTCCCACAAACATGACGTGGGTGTCGGGCAGCTGCGGGAGAATTCGGCGCCAGGCCTGCAGTACTTTATCGGGGCCTTTGCGCGGCATGATGGCGCCCACCGCGACAATCACTTTATGTCCCTCGGGGATGCCGAATCGCGCTCGCACCTCCGCTCTGGCCCGCTGTTCAGCCTCGGATCGGGGCGGGTGGAAACGCTGTAAATTGACCCCGTTGGGAATGTATTCGATGCGTGTAGTGACGCCAATATCGCGCAGGAATGCCTCTATGGCCTCGCTGTTGGTGACCAGGGCATCAAAGCTGTTGTATACCTGCTGATACCCGCGTCGTCGCAGGATGCGTTTGATCGGCTTTTGTTGCCAGGTGGGGAACTGGGACACGGAATATACCGTGGCGACACCGCTGTCTTTCAGGCGGCGTAACCAGGGCAGTGCCTGCGGGCGCATATTGGTCAGCAGTTGCGCCACCGTGGGCCCCTCCGCCGCGCGTTGGCACACCTCCAACAGGGCGTCGTAGTAAATCTGCGTGCGTGCACGACTTTTGCTGTCGGGTAAGCGTATGCGCTCGAGTGGCGCACCGTCCAGCGTGATCGGTGGTAGCCAGCTGCCGGGTGCTGCCGCATACCAGCTTTTGTCAGAGTCGGATTCGCTGCGTTCCTGGATTTGCGGGGTGCCGGTCATCACGCGCACATCCAGATCGCGAGCCAGCAGACCGGGGATATAGCTGCGATACCGGTTTTGAGCACCCCCGTACGTGGGATAGAAATGGGGTGACGTCAGCCAGAGTCTCGTGCGTTTATGATCGGTGGACGAGATAGAACACTCTCCCTGCAATGCAGAATGGGCGGGTTGCGAAGTTCGCGCATTCTATCTGAATGCCGGCTGCTGGAAAACTCCAGGCGCATGCATGTCATCAAGCGGCCTGCGGTGCCAAACTGGACAGTGGGTTTAGCTGACATATAATGGCCTGTATTCACCAGTGCGTTTTAGAGCGATAGCCCCATCCGCAGTGGATCATAATACGGGATTCATCTGATGTCGCTTGAGACACAACAGCTTGGGCCAGATCAGGCCAGTCCGCAACGGGTAGCATTCTTGCTGGACAATCTCAACGGTGGCGGTGCCGAGCGGGTAGTCTTGGCCATGGCATCGGGCTTTGCGGCGCTTGGCTATACCGTCGACCTGCTGGTGTGCGAGCTACAAGGGGAGTTGTGCGGTAGTGTTCCGCCCGGCGTCAATCTGATCGTACTGGAGCCGGTGGGCAAGCTCGCGGGGCTGTGCACGGCGATCAAGCGAGGCGGTTGGCGGGGCCTGGGCGGCATCTTGTTCTGGTTGGCCTCGGCTCGAAAAATTCCTCGCAGCCTCCGCTATATTCGCGATATCAGTCATTATCTTGAAAATGTACGCCCGGCTGTCATCTCTTCTGCGCTGGGTAAATCGAGTATCAGCGCCATGTTGGCAGCCTCCGGCATCAAGGTGCCGACACGCGTGTTTGTGGGCCTCCATATTGCGCTGTCAATTCGCAGTGCGCAGAGCCGCAAAAGCGGTAAGGGTCAGGCGTACAGCATGGTGCCGATGTTTCGGCACTGTTTTACCCGGGCCCACGGTGTGATCGCCGCCTCCCGCGGTGTTGCCGAGGATGCCATTAGTCTTCTGGGTCTGGATCCTGAGAAGGTGCATGTGGTCTATAACCCTGTGGCCGAGGCGGAGCCTGCGGGTGAGCCCAGTGGGGTTTTCACCCACCCGTGGTTTCGGCCGGACGCGCCCCCCGTGATTCTGGGTATGGGGCGTCTGGTGGAACAAAAGAACTTCCCCCTGCTGATCAGGGCGTTCGCAGCGGTGCGTCAATCTATCGATGCGCGTCTGGTTATTCTGGGAGGTGACAAGTCATCGGCTGAACAGATGGCCCATCGTGAGGAACTACAAGCGCTGGCAGTGGAGTTGGGTGTCGGTGATGATATCGCATTGCCGGGCTATCAGCGGGAACCCCACACGTTCCTGCGGGCAGCGCGGGTATTTGTGCTGTCCTCCAGCTTTGAGGGCTTTGGCAATGTGCTGGTGGAAGCGCTGTTGCAGGGTTGCCCCGTCGTGAGCACTGATTGCCCCAGCGGGCCGGCCGAGATTCTGGAAAATGGGCGCTATGGCACGCTGGTGCCGGTCAATGATGTCGAGCGGCTGAAAGAGGCTATTCTAGCCAGTCTGGCGAGCGAGCCGGATTCTGACATGTTGCGCGAGCGGGGACGTGAATTTTCGCTGGAGCGCGCGCTGGAAGGCTATCACCGAATATTCTTTGGCGAGCGTCCCGCCGGCCTGCCCGGCGCTTCCTCGTCCGTCAAGCCAAGCTCGTATGCGATCAGGCAGGCCAGCGGTAACCACAGAATGATCCACAATTCCCTGGGCCGGGTTATAACCTGATTGGTGTCGACCAGTACGCAGATCACGCCAAGGGTGAACAGGCACAGATAGCGCGCGC
Source organism: Halioglobus sp. (assembly GCA_037969215.1). Classification (GTDB taxonomy): domain Bacteria; phylum Pseudomonadota; class Gammaproteobacteria; order Pseudomonadales; family Halieaceae; genus Marimicrobium. The sequence continues at coordinate 1,836 of JBBKWY010000122.1, read as the reverse complement.
GACGCACCGTGAAAACCATTCGCAGCGCTGCGCGCAGCGCAAAACCGTAGACCGTCAACAACAGCACCAGGCCAACCAGCCCGCCATCGCGCAGAGTGGAGAGAAAAATGCTGTGGGCGTAATTGAGGGCGCTGGGCCTGCCATCTGGCCACAGAATGGGCGTCGGCTGGTAGCCATAGCCGAAGATGGGCGCGTACTGCCACTGCTCCAGTATATGTTGCCAAATGGGGAGGCGATTAATGAAGCCGAGATCCGTTGCCGAGCCCAGCATACCCAGAGCCCACGCCAGGTAAAGGGCGGCGGAAAACCCGAGTACAAGCGCGATAAATACTGCAGGTGGTGCGGGGCGATGGTCGAGCAGAAACAACAGCGCACAGGCGGACGCGAATGCCAACAGGCCGGTATTGCTTTGGGTTAGCACGGTGAACAGGAGGATTACGAAAAAGCCCGCTGCGTGGACATAGCCCAGCTTTTCACCCCAGTGTCTGCGCGCGTAGTCCAGTGCGATAACGCCGAAAAAGCCGTAAGTGAACGCGCTCGGATTTGGGTTGTCAGTGATCCCCAGGCCGATCATCCGGTTCTCGGTTAATACGGGCAACAGCTGCAGATCCTCGAAGGTAGCGATAGCGACCGCCGCCGCCAGAATGACGACCAGCGTGACCGCCTCCATGATCGCGTCCGGCAATTGCCGGTTGCTCTCAAACCAGTACAGCGTCAGCAAAATGAAGCCGAGAATATAGGCGGTGTAACGGACATCGCGCCACAGGATAGTCTGGGAGAAATCTGCGCTCCACAGCGAGCTCAGTAACATGTATCCCAGATAGACGAGAAGGCTCAGCCAAATGGGGCTGCGCAGACACCGCTGGAAGGTTTGTGGGAGTAGGAACACACCGGGCAGGAACACGGCGGCGATGTAGAATTTGTAATTGTCTACGGCGTTGGGCACAAAGTAAAAGCCCGCCAGGAAAAGGGTATACGTCGCGAAAACAATATTCGGCAGACTCCACCGCCTGGCTTGATCCGGAAGAGACAGATTCAGCACGCAGCATCCTTGGGGCGATAGTGTCGGTTGGGGATTTGCAGCACACCGGCGATCGTGCCGAGGTTGTCAGCGACATGCAGCGCATAGGGCACCCAGACTCGACTTTGTTGGCCCGCGCTGGCCAGCATGCGCAACAGGTGCCAGGGAATAAGCCCGATTGATTTGAGCGTCAAGCGCAAGGCAATGCGCACAGTGCCCAGTGGGGATCGGGATTTCAGGCGCCGCTTGACGAAGTATTTCACGCTGCCGCGGCGATAGGACTCTCGCCACATGTAGGCAAAATTAGCGCGCTCGGCCGGAATCCATTCGTTGACGTGCGCCGCGGCCGCCCAGGCAAAGCGGTGGCCGCTCAGTTTCAGCGTTTGAAACAGCAGTTTGTCCTCGCCACCGCTGAGCGCCAGGGCCGTGTCAAAAGACACGCCCGAAGGGCCGAGCAGATCGGCTCGCACCAGTACATTACAGGTCGCTGCCGGTGGGTCCGGATCCAATTCACGCAAGCTGGCCGCATTTTCGGGCTTCATAAAAATGCTACTTGCCATAATCCAGTCCGGTGTCTGTGGTGGAAAAACCGGTGTGGCGGGCCCGACGATGATGTCCGCACCGCTGCGGGCCTGGGCATCCAGTAACTGGTCCAGCCAATCGGGGGCCGGTACTTCGTCGTCGTCGATCATGGCGATAAAATCTGTGCCTTGGGGCACCGCGGCCAACGCCGTGTTCCGGGCATACGAGATCCCGGGCCGGGCTTCGTGCAGGTAGTGCAGAGGCCAGCGCGAAGTGTGCGCCTCGCACATTGC
>JBBKWY010000121.1:0-72589 GCA_037969215.1 Halioglobus sp. | reverse complement strand
TCCAGTCGGTGTTGGTCGCTCTGGCCGCATCTGTGGTGAGTATAGCGGCGGCGTGTTTGGACAGGATGCCACCATTGGCAGTGACCAGTGCGCGCGACGGTGCGCCCCGCAGGCGCACTGCCATCTCTGCCAGTGCATGTGCCGAGTAGTTATTGCCCGGTCCCCCGAAATACGGCAAACCACCGGTGACTGTCAACGCGCGGGAGCCGTCTGTCGGCAGGCCCAGAACGTCGCAGGCCGCCGTTACTGCGCAGGGAAAACAACTGTAAATATCGATCAGATCCATATCCTCGTGGCTGGCTCCCGCGCTGTCCATGACGGTGGATAGCACGCGTGCCATCGCGGCGGAGCGGCCGGGATCTTCGCGTTCAGACAACAGTTTGTCTGCACCCTCGGCGTAGGCCTCCAGAAAAATCCATTGCTGCGGGTCGACGCCCAGACGGCGGGCATGGCCGACGCTGGTCAGTAGCAGCGCGGAGGCCTGATTGACGGCATCCTGTGCTATCAGTAATTTGGTATAGGGTAGGCTGATGGGGTAATTGTTGGGGCCGGGTGTAGCCAGTTCGTCGGCCGAATAGGCGGTTTGGAACTGTGCGTAGGGGTTGGCCGCGGCGATGGCACTGAACGGTGCCATAAGCTGCGTCATGAAGCGTTGGTGCTGCTGCCGGTCGTGTCCCATGCGATGCGCCTGGCTGTTTTCGATCATGGCGTAGGAGCGTACTGGCAGTGTCAAACCGCCTTGCACCTCTTCCATCGAGACCAGGCGATCGAGGTATTTGCGGTTTTCAAAGGGTATGTCAGATTCCTCGCGCCAGTCGTCGACCAGCGCATTGCGCTGCGCGAAACGCTGGCTTGCGATCGCCTCTGCACCGGTCAGCAGCGCAACCTTTTTCTCGCCTCTGGCGATGGCGCCCGCCAGTTCCGCCATCAAATGCAGTGGTTCGGTGCCACTGGCATTGCTGTAGATACGGTGCGTCGGTGCAGCGCCGATACGCCGGGCGACCGACTCCGGTGGATTATCGCTGCCCCCCAGTGGCGAGGCCCAAATATTGACGGTGTCTGAAAAGAGCCGGATGACCGCAATGGTATCGACTTCCCGAGCGGCGATGCCGGCGTCCTGCAAGGCCGCCTGACAGGCTGTAGCCGCCAATTGCATAGGCGCCTTGAAGGGCGGTAGGGCGTGCGGTGGCAGGCGCTCCACACACTGGCCAGCGCCTATGATAATAGGTGTATTGTCAGGTAGCTTTTGCTGGGGCTGCGGTATCATCGGGGTATCTTGGTCAGTGGAAATAGCTACCAAGCATACCTTATTGCGACCATCAGATGCGTATGTGTAAGGCAAAACGAGGTGTTGGGTGGCTCGGCGAACAAGCCTCCCAACGCGGGAATTGTGCAGGAATTAGTCTACCAATTCTTTATAAGCACGCCAGGTCGCATGTCCCAGAAGGGGAAATATGACCACCATCGCGAGCAGGCTGGTCGCGAATCCGACAAACACCAAACCGGCAATCAGGGACGCCCATACCAGCATGGCGGGAAAGTCGCGCAATGTGACTCGCACACTCATGCGCATGGCAGTGCTGGCGTCGACGTGCCGTTCGATAATCATGGGTATCGTGACCACCGATAGTGCGAACACTACTGCGGCGAGTATGAGTCCTACTGCCGTGTAGGCGACTATCTGGCTGCTGTTGAGTAGTCCGGCGACATCACTCCACAGCGCTGACTCCACGTTCGGGGCCACAGTGCCGATGAGTCCCAGATAGAGGGAGCCGGACAGTGCAAACCAGACTACCGCCAGCAGGGCTAGCGTTTCCGCCACACCCAGTAAACTCCGGCGCGTGCGGTTGAGCGACAGCAGTGACGATTGAAAGTCTGCAACTGTACTCTCGTCACGGCAGCGGGATAATTCGCACAGGCCGGCTGTAAGAACGGGTCCCACCAGCAGGAAACCGGCAGCTGCCGCAGCGATGAAAAACGGATGTCGACCATAGGCCAGTATAATTGCGCCCAGTGCGGAGATCAGCAGGCCGTAAGCGAGGCTTGCGCTGCGGTGGTGCAACAGATCGTCCCAGCCTTCAAGCAGCCAGACAAATGGCCGAGTGAGGGGAACGGTGTGCACGGAATAGCTATCTACGAGGTGATTTTCAGTAGCCATGGTGGTTCCTCCCTGCGGATCGGGTCCGCATTTTGTGTAGGTCACACGGAGGTCGGGGCAAGGTATCACCTTGTAAATCAGCCACGTAACACCTAAGTGTCTCGGCCAAACCGCAAGATTATTCTAGACCTTAAATAGTGCAAAAGCATGGCATAAGATAAAATATTTTGCTGGCACACGGGGACCATGGCAGCGGGCCTTTCAGTCTGCGTTGTGGGTCGGCAGACACACGGTGATCTTGAGTCCCGCACCGGTGTTCTGGGCTGTTACCTCGCCGCCGTGCTGTAACAGTGCGCGTCTGGCGATGGCCAGACCCAGCCCGTATCCCCCTGAGTCGCGCGTGCGCGCGGTATCCACGCGGTAAAACTCGCCGAAGATATTCTTCAGTTCATTGTCCGGAACACCTGGCCCGTGGTCTTCAATGGCGACACAGTAGCGTCCGCCACTCGTGGCCAGGGAGACCCAGACTTCACTGTTGGCGGCGGTGTGCTGGAGGGCATTGCGCAGGATGTTGTCAAAGCTCTTGTGCAGCAGGTCGCCGGCGCTGTCGACAATGGCCTGCTCGGTGTCGGTGCTCAGAATGAACTGTTTGCCCGCTCCCTGTCCTTCAAAATTGGCATCGGCGCACAGTTGTTGCAGTAAGAGGACGAGGTCGATATGGGTGTCCAGTGTGAGGTCCTGGGTCTGGGTGGAGAGTAATTGCCCGATAAGCTCCTCCAGTCGCACGGCCTCCTGCTCGATGCGTTGCAGATACGCAGTAGCGGTGTCGGGCCTTTCCTGTGCCAGCACCAGTGCGATGCGCATGCGCGCCAGCGGCGACCGCAGTTCGTGGGATACGTCACCGAGCAAGCGCTTCTGGGCCTGAATTCGCGCCTGCAATTGCTCCGCCATGGTGTTGAAATCACGGGCCAGTTCATCGGTTTCATCGCCACCTTGGTCGCGCACTTGCAAGCGCGTATCCAGTTCGCCGTTGGCCAGGCGGCGGGACGCCAGGCGCAAATCCTTCAGGCGGTTGGTCATCAGGCGCGATAAACCCAGGCAGATAAAACCGCTGATCAACACCGCCAGTGTGATGCGCAGCCACAGGCTGTCGCCCAGTGCGTTCAGAATGACACCGCGGTGTGAGGGGAACACAAAAACGGCTGCCACAGCGCCCTCGTAGGGGCGATAGATACGGTAGGCGACCAGCTGGTGCTGCGGCGCATTCAGCATGGACTTATCGGATTCAGCGCGCAATTTTTCTGCTATCTGTGCGACTTTTTCAGGCAGCTCACGTTTGAGCAGGTCGTTGCCGTTGCGTGACACCAGGTAGATTTGGATGTCGTGTTTCTTGCGTATCTCCTCCACCGTGGTGGCAAGGGCCGTGTCGTTCTGGTTTTCCAGGTTGTAGATGGTGCGGAGCATAAAACGGTGCGGTGGCCCCGGTCGCTTGTGGTCGCCCCATTCACGACCCGGCGGTTGCGATTCAAAATAGTTGGCGGCCAGCATCCAGCTGCCGAGGATAGTGATCGACATCAGCCAGAAACCGATAAACATCCTGAGAAACAGATTACCGCGCAGTTTCATGGATCAGGTGGCTCCGGCGCCAAGCCTGAATTGATACCCGCTGCCGCGCACGCTGACGATCAGGTTGTCGCCACCGAGTGCTGCCAGCTTCCTGCGAATCTTGCTGATGTGCACATCAATACTCCTGTCATAGGCGGACAGCGCTCGGCCCAATGCGTTCTGGCTGAGCAGGTCCTTGCTGACCACTGTGCCGGCGTTGGTCACCAGCACCTGTAACACATTAAATTCGGTACTGGTGAGCTGCAGATCGACGCCGCCATAGGTAGCGCTGCGGTCGGCGGTGTTCATCGCCGTTTGCCCGGCTTCCAGCGCTGGTGCCGCCACATCCTCTGATACCAGATTGCCACGTCTCAGAATCGCGCGCAGCCTGGCCGACAGTTCGCGCGGATTGCAGGGCTTGGGCAGGTAGTCATCAGCGCCCAGCTCCAGGCCGAGGATGCGATCAGTATCTTCGCCGCGCGCGGTGAGCATCAGTATAGGCGTGGTGCTGAACTGGCGAACCTGACGCAGTACGTCCAGCCCCTGCAGTCCCGGCAACATAATGTCCAGTACGATGGCGTCGTGGTCGTGATGGCGGCAGTGCGCGACAGCTTCGGCGCCATCGTGTATCGCCTGCGTCTCGAATCCTTCCAGCGAGAGGAAATCGGCCAGCAGAGCGCAGAGCTCTTTGTCGTCGTCGATAATCAGTACATTGGTGCTCATCTGGCGGTCTCCCGATAGCAGTCCCGCCAGAGTGTGAACAAACAGCGAAGTGTTGTCACCCGGCTTAACACCTGTCGGCGCTTTTTAACATTTCTTTACGTTCCCGGGGCAGAGCTTAACGGCCTACCACCTATATGATTCATCACGTAGAGCGGTGTGCCAAACAGTTCAGCAAGCCCACCGAATTTTGCCTTACATTATTTTGGATGTTCAGGAGAACGCAGCATGAAAATCACTTGGAAAAAAACGCTGGTAGGTGTGGTGGCCCCCGCACTCGCTACGCTCTTTGTCACTGCTGCAAGCTGGTCGATGCCGGACGGTAACGCACCGCGGCATGATCCACAGCACAAGGTCGACCACCTGGTGAAGATGCTGCAGCTCACCGACGAGCAGGAGGCCACAGTACAAACGCTACTCACCGCGTCCCTCGAGGAGTCTGAGGTGGATCACGAGCGTTTGCGCACCCTGCGCGAGGAATTGCTCAATAAGCCTGAGTCGTTTGACAAAGCCACTGCGCTGACGGCTGCAGATGAAATCGGCCAGATCACCACGCGCATGGTCTACCGCATGGCGAGTACACGCGCTGCGATTTACCAGCTGCTCGACGATGAGCAGAAAGTAGCGATGGCTGAAATGTCAGAAAAGCGCGGACACAAACGGCGCGGCCACAAACCCGATGACTTTTAGGTTCATCTGGTAATCCCCATCACCAGGTCCTTTTGGGCGACGTTAAGTCGCCTTTTTTACGTTGTACCGCGCGAATTAAAGGGGGCCACTGGCGCCTGGTCAAGCCCCATGGATGGCTTCACGGTGAGTCCTGAATCTACAGACTATCGAAGAATCTGTTTACAGTTCCTCAACCGTCATGCCCAATTGTTCCCGCAGCGCAGCGGTCCCCTCGAGCTGGCCTGAACTGGTAACAACGGCCGTACTGGCCAGCTCAGGTTTGAGATACGTCTCCACCACGCGGCGCAAATCATCCAGTTCAACTGCCAGCACACGCTGGCGGAACAACTCCCGCATATCGTGGCTGCGGCCGAAAAGACGGTTGTGAAAATGCTGCTTGGCCTCACCCGCTGGCGAGCTGGGTTTGTCCATGCTGCCGATTACGCCCAGAATCGCTTCCTCCAGCGCGCGATAATCGTGACGATTATCCAGCATCCAGGACACCGCCAGATCAAAATCATTCAGCGTTCCCACCAGGCGCGGATCGCGGTAGGAGTAGAAGCGAAAGGCTGCAACGCCCGAATCCTGCGAGGCACCGCCACCGTAGGCGCCGCCCTGTTCACGAATGGCCCGATGCAGAAAGCCGTTGCGCAAAAAGCCGCCCAGCACGGTCAGTGCGGCGGCGTCAGGGTGCTGTTCCGGCACAGTGGGGTAGGCGCGGGCACAGAAGTTAACCTGGGTATTGGTCAGCCACAGTTCAGCGCGACGCTCGCGAATAGCGGGCATAGCAAAACTGGGGTCGAGGGTGCCACGGGCGGCCTGTGCCCAGACGCCGCTGGCCAGTTCCGCGACCTCGGCGACTTTGTGATCCTCAGCAACTACAAGAAATTGCATAGGGGTGCTGAGCAGGCTTTCGTGGAGCTGGCCCAGGCGGGTTGACATGGCTTGCAGGCCCTGCTTATCGGCGAGGCTGTCATCCAGCACGCGCAACTGACGAATGCCGGCGAGTCCCGATTGATGATGGTGCAGATGGGCCAGCGGGCTCATGCCAGCGCAGGCTGCGGTCATCGCCAGTGCGTGACCACTGCCGGTGATGGACTGATCCCGTCGCGCGCGCTGTTGATTGACCAGGTCGCGAATTCTGCTGGTTTCGGTGAAGCTCACGGCGTGCAGGGTATCGTGCATCAACTGCGCCTGGGGCAGTGCGTTGCGCAGCAATGCCTTGGATGACAGCGAAAAATGTGCGTTGACGGCCTGTTCATCGTCGGCGTCACCGCGCATGGCGACAAAGGCAGAGATGGCGCCTACGGTGGATGCCTGACGCTGTTGCACCGTCATATAGGTTTCGCCACCCAGGCCCACTTCCGTCAGGATGTTGGTGTACAGCGGCAGGATTTGTAATTGATCATCTTCCAATGGGGCCAGCGGCGCCACAGTCTGTTGATAGACGATGCCATTGGTGCCCTGACCATAGGTGGTGAACGGCATGCCCTTTAGCTGTGTTTCTTTGAAGGTCAGTTCGGGCAGGGCGGCGGGCACGTCGCTCAGTTCAACCTTGGGCAGCACACTGTCGTCGTCAATTTGTCCCTGGCGGGCCACCAGATCAGCCGCCAGTTGCACGGTGGCCTCGCGCTGTGCAGGGCTCATATCGGACTTGATTCCGGCCAGTCGCGCCTCCTCCTCGGCCCGATCTTTGGCGGATAAGGTTTTGTCCGGTGTCATTATCAGCGTCACGCGGTGCGGGTTATCCAGCAACAGCTGGCGGGCGAGCTGGCGAATGTAGTCCGGCTCCTTAATCTGCTTCTGCAGCTCGGCGATAACCGGCTCCAGATTCAGCACGGCGATGGGATCACTGTAATGGGTGGCGCAGCCCAGTGCTTGCAGTATGAGCTGCAGGCCATAGGGATAGCTGTCGCCGGTGATTTCGCGCTGGTGCAATTCCAGTTGATGCAGAACGGCTTCGAGGCGCTCCTGGCTGACACCGTCCTGTGCGACCTGTTCGATCACGCTCAGCACCATCGTTTCCAGGGCGTCGGCGTGTTCCACTTCGCTGCCCTCTATGCCACAGCAGAACACCAGCTCACGCATCGAGTCTTCAAGGCCGCACAGGGGCGAGGGCGAGCGGCCAAGCTCGGTCGTTTCCAGGGCGTGCTGCAGGGGCGAGGCACTATTGTCCAGTAACACGCTGGACAATAGCTGCGCTTCCAGCATTTGCTTCAGATCGGAACTTTCACCCAGCATCCAGCCTATCACCAGGTGTGTTTTGTGATCGGTCGCGTCGTTGTCGTCATAGACGTAGCTGCCCTGCACCCGCTGTGGTGCCAGCAGGCGTTGTTCCGGCTGTACCTGAATGCGCTCTGACAGTTTCTCAAAGCGGTGCAGCGCTTTCTCTTCAAATACGCTCTGGTGCTCGCTGGCGGCAATATCACCGAAAGTCATGAAGATGGCATTGCTGGGGTGATAGTGGCTGCGGTAGAACGCCTGCAGTTGCTCGTAGCTCAGGTCGGGGATGTGTTTCGGGTCGCCGCCGCTGTTGTAGTGATAGGTGCTGGTGGGAAACAGGTGCTCACACAGCTTGCCCCATAGCACGCTGCTGATGGAGCTCATCGCCCCTTTCATCTCGTTGAACACCACACCCTTGAATACGAGGTCGCTGTCGGGGTTGTCGGCTTCGGCAAATTCTACCCGGTGGCCTTCCTGTGCGAAGTCCAGTGGATCGAGCCGCGAAAAAAACACGGCGTCCAGGTATACCTGCAGCAGATTGTCGAAATCCTTGCGGTTCTGGCTGGCAAACGGGTAGGCGGTCCAGTCTGAGCTGGTGAAGGCGTTCATAAAGGTATTGAGCGAACGGCGCAGCATCATGAAAAAGGGATCGCGTACGGGGTAGCGTTCGCTGCCGCAGAGTGCGGTATGTTCCAGTATGTGCGCGACGCCGGTCGAGTCGTGGGGAACGGTGCGCAGGGCGACCAGAAACACGTTCTCGCTGTTGTCCGAGGCCAGGTGGTAGTGAACGGCTCCGGTTCTTTTGTGTTCGTACTGTTCCACCCGAATATTCAGCGATTCGATAGTCTCCTGGCGAATGGCCTCAAACGCAGGGTGGACAGTGGGGAGAACGGTGCCGCTATTACTCATAATGTGTCTCTGAAGAGGGTTGGACGTGTGTGTGAACCCGGGAGCGGTATTCTAACGCGAATTCGACCCACTTTGCTGGGTTTCAGGAATATCGCCCACCGCTTGCAGTTCTATCCGGTACAGCCAGGGCCAGCGTTTGCCGGTCACCCAGATTGCGCCATCGGCGGGATTGCGGGCGATGCCGTTTAATACATCGGTGCCCGGGCGATACTCCGACGCCGGGAGCAGGCCTTGCAGATCGATGCTGGCGGTGACGTCACCGGTGGCCGGGTCGATAATCACGATCCGGTCACTCTGCCAGATGTTCGCCCATATCGCGCCGTCTACCCATTCCAGTTCGTTGAGCAGTGTGACGGGTCGGCCCTGCTCAGTGACGGTGATGGCGCGCAAAATACGCGCTCTGTCGGGTGACATAAAGGTGAGCTGTGCGCTGCCGTCGCTGTAGATCAACTCGGTGCCATTGTTGGTCAGGCCCCAGCCCTCACCCTGTAGCGGCAGCCAGCGCTGGAATTCGAGATCCGATTTGCGATAGACCAGCATGGCGCGGTTGCGCCAGGTTAACTGGTAGACGCTGTCGCCCAGCACTGTGAGGCCTTCGGCGAAGAATTGTTGGTCCAGATTATTTCCGGCGTCCAATTGGCCGTCGGCGAAATGGTAGCGCAGAATTTTCGACTCGCCGTAGTTGCCGGCACTGACATACAGATAGCCATCCAGAATTTCCAGGCCCTGCACAAAGTTCTCCCGTGGCTGCGGTTTTTGATCGACGACTTTCACGCGGTACTGTTGTACCGGCCAGGCGGCCAGCGGCAGGCAGGTGACGAGGAACAGTAAAATACGCAGCGTGGTCATGTCTTTAGCCGGTTGCGGGACAGGTCGCGGATTATAAAACGCGCAGGGGACAGGGCGCGACACAGCGTGCGGCTGAGCGGCAGGGGCTCGTCACAAATCATGCTGGCGAGCAGCTCGGCAGCAAGAGGGGTTGAGGCCAGGCCGCGTGATCCGTGTGCCGCATTGATATAGAGGCCGGGCAGACAAGGCCCGCGGTGGTGAATAGACTGCCGCGCATTGTGGCGCAGGGCTCCGTAGTCGCGGACGAAGCCATCAAAATCCGGCGCTGCACCGACGACGGGCAGGTAGTCGGGACTGGCGCAGCGATAACCGACACGGCCCGGCAGCGCGCCGGGGTCCAGCGCATCCAGTGGCGCTTTCCACGCGGGCACTGCCGCGGCCAGTTTGGACAGGTTGTCGCGGTTGTCCTCGGCGCGTGGTGCCGGGTCGCTGATATTGACGTTGAACGATGCGCCCATACTGTGGGTGCCATCCCGCGCCGGGGCAATATAGCCCTCATGGCACAGGGCGGCGCGCAATCCATCGGTTGCCTGTGATGCCGGCAGTTCAGTGATCTGGCCGCGGATAGCCTGCAGCGGCAGCCACTTGAGCTGCTCCAGCGCGGTGGTGCCGGTGCCCGTGGCAACGATGGCAACGCGGGCCTGCGCCAGAGTCTCGCCATCTGCAACGGCATGCCAGTGTGTGCCATCCGTGTGCAAGCTCACTGCACCGCAGTGTTCCAGTACACGGATATTCCTGCGGGCGGTGAGCGCGCGACACACTGCGGCCGGGCGCAACCAGCCCGACCCTGGATACCAGTAACCCGCACTGGGTTGTTCAATGCCCAGCACGTTACAGGCCTGCTCGCGATCCAGTACCTGCGCCAGGTCTTCCAGCCCGATCAGAGCGTCGCGCAGCGCGGCCATCTCTGCGGTGTTAGCACTTTGCTGAAAACTGCCACACAGATCGCCATCCCGATGCGGCTGGAGCTCGCCGTCGCGAAACATCGCCCGATAGAAACTCGAGGCGAACTGAAAACCCTGCAATGCGAAATCGACCAGCGCGGAGTGTTTTCGCGAGAGCCGCGTGTAGAGCACGCCCTGATCATTGCCCGACCCGCCACTCGACAGCGCGCCCTGTTCCAGCAGAATAACGTTGATGCCGCGATCCGCCAGCGCTGCGGCAGTGGTGCAGCCCGCCAACCCGCCGCCCACGATGATGACACTGTCGGGCCTGTCCCAGGTGCAATTTGGGAGATCCCAGGGTGACAAATTGGCGTTTGCCAGCGGTGTGTCACGCGCCTCGAGTACGCCGCGCAAGCACTCCCGCTTGCGGCCGTAGCCGGGCACCCTGCAGACCTTGAAACCGGCTGCCGTCAGTGTGCGTCGCACGTGCCCGGCAGCGGTAAAGGTGGCAAAACTGGCGCCGTCGCGACTGAGGGCCGCCACTGCGCCAAGCACCTGTGGCGACCACATGGCTTCGTTGTGGCTGGGCGAAAACCCATCCAGATACCAGGCGTCTATTAGCGGTTGCCCCCGTCCCGCGAGATCGGCGAGGGCGTCATTGGCATCCTCCCACCACAAATCCAGCCTGACTCCCGGCTCCAGCAGGAGACGATGCTGGCCGGCGAGTGGGCCGGGATAGGCGGTGAGGAGCTGTTCGGCCAGGGAATTCAGCGTCGGCCAGGCGGCGAGCGCACGGGCCAGGTCACGGCGGCTCAGGGGGTGTTTTTCTATCGACAGAAAATGCAGTTCAGGGCGCGGTGCCGGCATTGCCCGCCACGCCTGCCAGGTCAGCAGGAAATTCAGGCCGGTGCCAAAACCCAGTTCGCCGATGCAAAAAAGCCCGCTGGCTTGTTGCTGCCAGCGCTGCGGCAGTTCATTGCCCTGTAGAAAAACGTGACGGCTTTCCTCCAGGCCATTGTCCTGCGAGTAGTACACATCGTCGAAGTGGTTCGAGGCGGGTACCCCGCTATCAGTCCAGCGCAGGGTGGCGGGTTGAACCGCTTGCCATGGCAAATTGTCTCGCTTCATCCTGCGTGTGTCTTGAGATCCAGTTCGTCGGGAAGCCAGGCAGGAATATGCGGTTTGCCAGCGGTGAGCAGATCGTCTACGGCGAACACATGCAACTCCGGCGTGCCATCCACCGGACGGTACAGCGTGATAACAAAATCCTGGGCGCTGGCCTGGTCAGGCACCTGCACTTGCCACTGCTCCGACAGAATGCTAATCACCGTCTCGCCGGGTTGCAGACGTACCCTGCCAATATAGTGATTTTTCCCCACCGGCTTGAGGCTGCGATTTTCAACGCCGACCAGGGTGTCGAGCAAACGCGTCTTGATGTTGCAGATTGGCGCGATGTCCCGGCGGCTCTCGGGTATGCGGGGGTCCACCAGCCGTTCGCTGATATGCGCCAGCGCGGTACTGGCCTCGGAGCCACTGAGTCGTACTTTATCGGCACTGAAGGGGATTTTGTTCAGCGTTTTAGCGTCGCGCTGCGCGAGATCGCGCTGGGCGATTTCTTCGGCGGTTGGGAGTATGCGAGCGGATTCCTCCAGTTCCTGATAGTAGTTTTCCAGTAGTTTGTGCAGCCGCTCGACGCTCTCGGTCTCCTGCTCTACAGTCGGCCCGGCAGTGTTGGCGGCCACCGGTTCGCTTGCCAACGCATCGTACTCAGGGGGGGCGGTGGTGGAGTGGGTGGCCGCCGTGCCTGTATCGTAGGCGTTACTCAATTCCTGCTCCGCGCGGATTTTGTTTTTTGAGATGAGAATTTGTTGCTGCAGCAGCGCTACTTCCTGCTCAGTCACTTCGATCAGTTGCTGTTTCAGGGCGACCGCGCCAATGGCCAGGGTGCGTACCGCTGAGTTCGGGCTTTGCTCCGGTGGCGCCTCCTCGGTATGCACCAGCTTCAGCGTTTCTCGAAACTGGTCCAGCTCAGCGGTCAGCATCAGGCGCTGGTCGGTCAGCTGTTGCAACGTTAGAGTGGTTTCGGGGAGCTGGGCGTTGACTGGCCCGCAGGCAAGCAGGGCACCCACCAGCAGTAAGCGAGCCAACGGGTTGCGCGCGGTAATTCTCGATTTTTCGGGTCTTTGTGGCATGACTCGATGTTGCATAAGTAGGACTGCTGAGTCTTGGCGCCATTTGTAGGCCGCTCTGAGCGCAAATAATAACAGATGGGACGCCATACCAGCCACCGGGTAATAACCGATAGCGACCCAGTTTGCGAAATGCCGCCGCGTAAGCGTGGCTTGCTTTGCGTTGCCGATGCCACTTCGGGGCAGTAGACTGGCGTATTTTTAATGCCAGAGGTCGCCATGGCGCAATCACAGATTCAGTCCATGCCGCAGGACAAATTCCTGTTGGTGGCGGTCAATCTACTGCACAAAGCCTTTATCGAGGCGACACGCACGGAGGCCAAAGCGCTGTACCGACAGCTCGCCAGTGACAAGGTCGTCAATTTGACCAAGGTGCAACTGGTGGATAACTCCACGGCGGCGTTTCAGTTGTCGCTGGCACACAGTGAGTTTCAGGGCGAGATTAACTTCGGTGCGTTTCGCGCCAGTGTGAAGACGCTGGTCGCCAACATTGCGCAGGCACTGCGCGAGGAAAGAGAGCTCAAGGTGTTTAACGCGCTGAACGATGGCGGTGCGATGATATTTGGTGTCACGGCGGTCACGCTGGAGGCCAACCGGCGCAATGTGATGGTGCTGGCGGTCGATTCGGGGGAGACGGGAGACACCACGGTGTTGCAGCTGATGTACCTTGATCCAACGCAGTTCGCCGGTGGCCCGGCACCCGCTCAGGCAGACGCCACGACTTAGGCGTCGATCTGAATCCGGGGTAGTGCGGGTCGTTCCAGCAGCAATTTTTCTGTCGGCGCCATCACTTCGGCGGTACCGGTAAGCACCAGTTTGTCGAGCTGATTGAAGACTTTGCACTCGAGGGTGACGAGACTGCGTTTGTCTTTCTTCTCGGTCACTTCCAGATGGACAGTGATGGTGTCGCCGAGTTTAACCGGCAGACGAAAGCGCAGGGATTGACCGAGATAAATCGAGCCGGGGCCGGGCAGTTCCATGGCGATGGCCGCCGAGATGATGGCGCCGCTTAACATCCCGTGTGCGATGCACTCCTTGAATGGTGTGGTCGCGGCGTAGGCAGAATCGAGGTGTACCGGATTCACATCGCCTGACACAGCGGCGAAAAGTTGAATGTCCCGCGCCTCGATCCGCTTGGAATACGTGGCGGTTTGCCCTATCGTTATCTCGTCGTACGTATAATTGCTGATCTGTGGCATGGTCGACCCCTCAACTGAAAACCCTGTGAAGCTTAACCCACTGCGCCCGCGTTGGCGTGAATAACCTGACTGGCAGACTATCCGTATGCAAGAATCACCCGGACTCATGAGGCGCGTCCCGGCAATCAAATACCCGCCAGAGTTACCGATTGTTGAAAATCGGGATGAGATTGCGCGCGCAATTCACGATCATCAAGTGGTGATTATCGCGGGCGAAACGGGCTCCGGTAAAACAACACAGTTGCCGAAAATCTGTCTGGATATGGGCCGTGGCGAGAACGGACTGATTGGCCACACCCAGCCACGGCGTCTGGCCGCGCGCACGGTTGCCGGGCGCATCGCGCAAGAACTTGAGACAACGCTGGGTGATCTGGTGGGCTATCAGGTGCGTTTCACTGATCAAGTGACAGAGAATACGGCCATCAAGTTGATGACCGATGGGATTCTTCTCGCTGAGATGCAGCACGATAGATTGCTGCGAAAATACGACACTATCATCATTGATGAGGCTCACGAACGCAGCCTCAATATTGATTTCCTGCTCGGTTATCTTAAACGCATCCTGCCCCGTCGGCCGGATCTAAAGATTATCGTGACCTCGGCCACCATTGATCTGGAGAGTTTCTCCAAGCACTTCGACGATGCGCCGATTATCGAGGTGTCGGGGCGTACCTTCCCCGTGGAAACACGGTATCTCGGCCTCGATCGGGGGCAGGAGGAGGGTCGAGAGGAGGGTGTAGAGGCACAGATTGTCTCGCTGGTAGGGGATATTGATGCCGGTCAGTATGGTGCGCGCGGCGATATCCTGGTGTTTTTGCCGGGAGAGCGCGATATACGCGAACTGGCCAAGGCGCTGCGTCAGGCCACGGAGCTGGAAATCCTCCCTCTGTATGCCCGGTTGACCCAGGCAGAGCAGAACCGGGTGTTCGATCGCTCCGGGCGCAAATCCGGTATCAGGGTAGTGCTGGCGACGAATGTGGCGGAGACCTCGGTCACCGTCCCCGGTATCCGCTATGTCATCGATCCGGGCGAGGCGCGCATCAGCCGTTACAGCCACCGTACGAAATTGCAACGCCTGCCGATTGAGCCAATTTCCCAGGCCAGTGCAAATCAGCGGCAGGGGCGCTGTGGTCGCGTTGGCCCCGGTGTGTGTATCCGTCTGTACAGTGAGGAGGATTTTCTCAGCCGCCCGCAGTTTACTGATCCGGAAATCCAGCGCACCAACCTCGCGGCAGTCATCCTGCAGATGCTGACATTGGGTTTGGGCGATGTGGAGCAGTTTCCGTTTATCGATCCGCCCGATTCGCGCATGGTGCGTGACGGCTACAAGCTGCTGGAAGAACTGGGTGCGGTGAGTCCCTCGGGCAAGGTAACCGATGTGGGCGTACGCATGGCCCGGCTGCCGGTAGACCCCCGGTTGGCGCGTATGGTGTTGGCGGCTGCAGAGCAGGGCTGTTTGCAGGAAATTCTGGTCATCACGAGTGCATTGACAGCGCAGGACCCGCGCGATCGTCCACCGGAGAAGCAACAGCAGGCGGACGAATCCCACGCAAGGTTTCGGCACCCGCGCTCAGACTTTATGGCATGGCTTAGTCTCTGGCGCTATTACGACGAACAACGTCAGGCCTTGAGCCAGAACCAGTTGCGCAAACTGATGCAGCGCGAATTCCTGTCTTTCCTGCGACTGCGCGAATGGCGTGATATACATACCCAGCTCAGCATAGCGTGTCGGAAACAGGGAATGAAAGCAGCTGCTACGCTGCCCGATGAGGAAGATTATCAGGGTATTCATACGGCGCTTCTAAGTGGGCTGCTGAGCAATATCGCCCAGCATGAGGAGAAAAGGGAGTATCTGGGTAGCCGCAATCGCAAGCTGCAAATTTTCCCGGGATCGTCGCAGGCGCGTAAATCACCCAAGTGGCTGGTGGCGGCTGAAATCGTCGAAACGTCCCGGGTCTTTGCCCGTGAAGTGGGCGCTATAGAGCCGGAGTGGGCTCTGGGTATCAATCCCGATTTACTCAAGCGGCACTACTATGAGCCGCGCTGGCAGTCGCGCCGCGGTCAAGTGGTCGCCTATGAACGGATCAGCCTGTATGGCCTCACGCTGGTGGACAAGCGCGTGGTGCACTATGGGCCGATAGCGCGGGAAGAGAGTCGCGCGCTGATGATTCGCGAAGGCCTGGTGGCGGGCAATTTTCGCCAATATCCACAATTTCTTAAGCACAACCGGCGTCTGGTAAAGGAGCTGGAGGAACTGGAGTCGCGCACCCGGCGCCGCGATATTCTGGTGGATGAGCAGGCATTGTTCGATTTCTACGACGAGCGCCTTCCCGATGACATGGTGACAGCTGCCGCCTTGCAATCGTGGCTGAAGCGCAACCCGGAGACAGAGCGCACGCTCTACATGACACGGGAGGTGTTAGTCGCGCGCGATCCTGGAGAAGCCGTGGGCGAGCAATTTCCGAACCACCTGGAGTGGGAGGATATGCGTTTTAAATTAAGCTACCAGTTCGAGCCCGGGCAAGAGGCTGACGGTGTCTCCGTGACTATTCCGGTGGCACTGCTCAACCGTGCGCCGCGCCATCTGTTTGATTGGCTCGTGCCCGGCTTGCTGCGTGAAAAGTGCATTCAGTTGGTGAAGGGTTTGCCCAAAGATAAACGCAAACACCTGGTGCCCGCGCCGGACTTTGTCGATAGGGCGCTGGAGCAATTGCCGTCAGCCGATGTTGATTTACTGACCAGCCTGGCTCGTCGTTTGTCGGTGCTCGGAAAGATTGCACTGGATAGCAATGACTGGGCACAGCAAAAGCTCGATGACTACTATCGCATGAATGTGCGCGTGGTCGATGCACAAGGTCATCTGTTGGGTCAGGGGCGTGACTTGGCCGATCTGGTACGGCGCTTTCGCGACGATACACGGCAGAGCATCAGCGCCAGTCCGCAGGCGTCCCCTGCGCGCGAGGGCATTACGGCTTGGGATATGGGTGAGTTGCCGCAGGAGTGGCGCTTTAAACAGGCGGGAATCGAAATTGTCGCCTATCCGGCACTGGTGGACAAAGCGGAGACCGTGGCGATTGAGCTGTGTGATTATCCCAGCGTCGCGCGTATTCGACATCGACTGGGAGTATTGCGTCTGTTACGTCTCGCCGGGGCGCAGCAGGTGAAGTTCCTGCGCAAGCAGCTGCTGCGTGGCAATGAGCTTAATCTGATGTTGGTCACCGCACGCCTGGAGCGCAGTGCGCTGGTAGACGACCTGATTGACGCCGCGTATTTGCAGGGGCTTCCTGCGGATCGGGAATTACCGTATAGCGAGGCGCAATTTAGCGCATTGGAACAGGCGGGCAGGGGCGAGGTCATTGGCCGTGCCAATGACATGGAAGCCACACTGCTTAACGCCCTGCGTGTGCTTGCAGACGTGCGCCATAAATTGGCGGCGCTGGAATCGGGCAAGTGGCGCGATACGCGAGAAGACATCGAGGCACAGTTGGCGCGTTTGTGGAGTGAATCATTCCAACGTGATACGCCGGCTGAGTGGCTCGCCCAATACCCCCGTTATATGAAAGCACTGCAGCAACGTCTGGAGCGCCTGGCGGGGCAGTATCCCAAGGATCAAAAAAATACCGTCTCTCTCACAGCGCTCGCACAGCCGCTACTGGACGTGCTTGAACAGCGCCCCGGGTTGCTGCTATTGAGCGAGGAAGCCAGTACTTATCGGTGGATGCTGGAGGAATTTCGCGTGTCACTGTTCGCCCAGAACCTGGGGACCCGGCAGGCGGTGTCGCTGAAACGCCTGCAGGAACAGTGGCAAAAAGTGAGTCAATACTTGCAGCAAAACCCTCACTAAAGTGTGGAGATAGCCCATGTGTTTTTTCTTTTTGTAAGTCATGCGTTGAAACTTATCGTTTGCTATCCTGTCGGAAGTATCAGGAGAGTGACTTCAGGTCGTTGGCCACGAGGCACTTTTCGGGTATCTCTAGACTGGAACCATGTAGTTTCTGACCACTAACAGGAAATAATTATGACTAATTTTAAAAAACCGCTAGCGGCAGCACTGGGCGCAGCATTTCTGGCAACGTCTATTTCTCCTCTGGTATCAGCAGAGTCAAACCCATTTTCCGCACAGCAGCTGAGCGGTGGCTACGATCTGGCCAATTATGACAAACATGCCGATGGCAAATGCGGTGAAGGTAAGTGCGGCGAGAACAAAGCCGACCACGAAGGCAGCTGTGGTGACAAAAAAGCCGAAGGTGAAGGCAGCTGTGGCGAAGAGAAAGCTGACGGTGAAGGCAGCTGTGGTGACAAGAAAGCCGAAGGTGAAGGTAGCTGCGGCGACAAGAAAGCTGCCGGTGAAGGCAGCTGTGCGGACAAGAAACCCGCGTTGTGAAACTAGCAGCGGCGATGCGTAATGTCGCCTCCTGACCGAGTGCTCCACGGAGCGGGACTCGGTTTGCGGCGGGCCCTATTGGGCCCGTTGCTATCTATGGACCAGGGAGAGGTCGATTTTTTAGAAACAGCCCCGGAAAACTGGATCGGAGTTGGCGGTCGCTATGGCAAGCAGTTTCGCGCACTGGCCGAGCGCTATCCCCTGATACTGCATGGCCTGTCGCTCGATATAGGCGGCCCGGACCCCATCGATACACAACTGGTGGCGGCGGTGCGCGATCTGATGCGCGAGGCCGACGTGGTGCTGTACAGCGAGCACCTGACGTACTGTGCGGCCGAGGGGCATTTATACGATCTGCTGCCTATTCCCTTTACCGAGGAAGCGGTGCGTCATGTGGCAGCGCGGGTGTGCCAGGTACAGGATATTATCGGGGGCCCAATCGCGCTCGAAAATGCCTCCTACTATGCCCAGCCCCACACCGATCTGAGTGAAGCGCAGTTTATCAACGCAGTACAACAGGAGACCGGCTGTGACCTGTTGCTGGACGTCAACAATGTCTACGTCAATTCCATTAACCACCGCTACGATCCCTACGCGTTTCTGGACGCGCTGTCGCTGGAGCGGGTGCGCTATATCCATATTGCGGGGCACTACGATGAGGCGCCGGATTTGAAGGTGGATACCCACGGCGCGGATGTCATCGATCCGGTGTGGGCGCTGCTGGCCGACGCCTATCGTCGGCTCGGCCCCTTACCCACACTGTTGGAGCGGGATTTTAATCTGCCGCCGTTCCCGGTGTTACTGCAGGAGGTGGCCCATATTCGAGCCCTGCAGCAGGGTGCCCAGTGCAGTGCCACCGAAGCGGTGGGTTGAGGTGAGCGATTCCGCACTGCAAGCCAGTCAGTTCGCAATGGCGCGCTACTTGCGCAATCCCGGGCAATATCCACCTCCGGCGGGCGTAGAGCCACGCCGACTGCAGATATACGAGCGCCTCGTGTACAACAATATCGAGGGCTTTATCAGTGGCGGTTTCCCGGTTTTACGCACACTTTATGAGGGTGACGCGTGGCATGCTCTGGTGCGTGCCTTCATCGACCAGCACAGCTGCCACACACCGTATTTCCTGGAAATCAGCCAGGAGTTCCTGCAATTTGTGATGCAGGATTACCCACTGCAAGCTGAGGATCCCCCGTTTCTGGCGGAACTGGCGCATTACGAGTGGGTAGAGTTGGCGTTGGACATCTCGGAGGAGATATTGCCGGCGGCCGAGAAGGTGGAAGATATACTCACAGCGGTGGTGCGTTTGTCACCGCTGGTCTGGTCGCTTTGTTACCACTATCCGGTACACAAGATTGGCGCCGGGTTCAGGCCCCAGGCTGCCTCCGAGCCAACATATCTGGTGGTTTACCGGAACAGGGAAGACATCGTCGGTTTCATAGAACTTAACGCGATTACTGCGCGCCTGCTTGAGTTGGTCAGTGAGAACACGGCCAGCACCGCCGGAGCGCTGCTGGTAGCGCTGGCCGATGAGCTGGGCCAGCCTCATGAAAACATACTCACCCACGGGGGGGAGCAGCTCCGGCAACTGGCTGCCCAGAGTGTGGTGCTTGTCACAGCGTCCTGATGTGGGGCTGATTCACCGGTTGATCCAGCTGCGACCTACGCGTACCATCGCTTTCTCTAAGTAATCCGGCAACTCTTTGAAATGACCATAATGCGTTATTTGCTATTCCTGTTGGTAATGTACCCGGGATATTCCGTATGGGCAGTCGACGGGAATGACGACATTGACCCCTGGGAGCCAATGAATCGTCGCATTTTCAGTTTCAATGAGACGTTGGACGATTATGTGCTGCTCCCGGCAGCCAAAGGCTACCGCTTTGTGATGCCTGATCCCGCAGAGCGCGGTGTCACTAATTTCATTTCCAATGTGTACGAGTTCAATTCATTCTTCAATTCGCTGCTCCAGGGCCGTCCCGGTAATGCTGTACAGAGTGCGGCACGCTTTCTGGTCAATTCCACCGTGGGGCTGGCAGGTTTAATCGACGTCGCTACGCCGATGGGGATTAAGCACAATCCAGCAGATTTTGGCCAGACGCTCTACACCTGGGGGGTTGAATCCGGCCCCTACGTGATGTTGCCCCTATTCGGGCCGCGCACGGTTCGCAGCAGCGCCGGCTACTTTGTGGATACCTACACCTCTATCCCCGGCCTTCCAGGGCTTATTGAGGATCGCGAATGGGCCTACCTGTTCTGGACGATAGAAGCGGTCGATCTTCGTGCCAATTTGATTAAAGCGGACGATTTGGTGACGGGCGACCGCTATATTTTCATCCGCAACGCGTATTTACAGCGTCGCGAGCACTTCCTGACCGGAAAGATCACAGACAGCTTTTCCGAGCGGGAGCAACCCGACGACTATCTGGAATTCTGACCGTGGCAGCGGGTGAGTGGGGCGGTGGGAAAGCAACAACTTTAGGTAAAAGTGTTAAATCCTGCCAAAGCGTATTTACCTTGGTTGCCTGTATCCCACGATGGGCGTAGTGTCACGACCACTACATGATCAAAGCCTGCTATGACCGCTTCAAACGGCAATGTCCTTATTGTTGATGATTTACCCGACCGTGCAAAAAAGCTGGCCAGTTTTTTGTCGTCTTCCGGTTTTCACGTTCAGGTCGTCACCGACGTAAGCAATACCACGTATTCCCTGGGTTCGGACAGCGACGTAGATGTCATTTTGTGTGAGCTGGATCTCAAAGACTTTTCCTGGGTGGCTGCCCGTCACGCGCTGCGTGAGATGGATGTGCAGGTACCATCGATCATGTTCTGTGACGTCGCCGACCCCGCGCGCATGATGACGGCGCTGCGACTCGGTGCCAGTGATTTCTTTCTGCGTCCGATAGAAGACAAGACCGCTCTGATCAGGTCTATAGAGCGCTGCGTGCGACAGCGCAGTCTGCGCAGGGAATTGCAGGAGTCACGCAATAGACTGGAGGCCGCGAATACCGAGTTGCGTGGCACCATTAAAATGCTGGAGCAGGATCAGCAGGCGGGCCGGCAGGTGCAGATGCGCATGCTCCCGGTGACGCCCATGGTGCTGAACGATTATGTGTTCAGCCATACGGTGATTCCCTCGCTCTACCTCAGTGGCGATTTTACGGACTACTTCACCGTTGGCGAAAGTTACGTCATCTTCTTTATGGCAGATGTATCGGGGCATGGCAGCTCCTCTGCTTTCGCGACCGTGTTGCTGAAAAACCTGTTTGCGCGCAAGAGATCCGATTACTCCCGCCGTCGCGACGAAACCATCTTGGACCCCGTGGCGATGTTGCAGCATGCGAACAAGGAGCTGCTGGATCTGGGGGTGGATAAATTCGCCACAATGGTGGTGGGATTGATTGATATGCGCCAGAATACATTGCGCTACAGCGTGGCCGGACACCTGCCGCTGCCGGTGCTTGTTTCCAGCGCAGGTGCCAGCTATTTGCAAGGTGAGGGGGCCACCGTGGGCCTGATGGAGGACGCAGTGTATGAAGAGCACGCCATCGATCTTCCCGACAGCTTTATGCTGGCCGTGTTCTCCGACGGTATCCTTGAGATTCTTCCCGAAATGAGCCTGATCGAAAAGGAACGATATTTCCTTGAGGTATTTGAGCAGACGACCGATTCGCCGGAGCAACTGGCGACGCATCTTGGGCTCGACCATGTTGACACCGCGCCAGACGACATCGCGGCATTATTTGTGATCAAGCGCAGCTGATATGAAAGACGGACGCATACTCGCAGCCAGCCAGGACGGTGCCTATGTCATTCGACTGGAGGGCGACGTCCGCCTGACGTTATGCACCACCATAGACGACTTTTTCGAGCGAATGTTTGCCGATCCAGATTTTGCCAGCGTGTGGGTAGACCTGTGTGACGCTGAGGGTATTGACAGTACGACGCTGGGCCTGTTGGCCAAGCTGGCGTTAAAGGTAAAGAAGCGGTTTGGTTTTGTTCCCGCTATTTACTCCTGTGAACCGGGCATCAATCGTTTACTGCGAAGCATGGCTTTCCACCGCCTGTTCGTATTGCATGAAGAATCGTGTAGCAATCCCGCCGACATAGAAGAGATTCCGACGGTGGTGGGAAGCGAAGAGTCAGTGAAGCGAAAAGTCATTGAGGCTCATCGGGTATTGATGGGCGTCTCGGACGAAAATCGCGATCGTTTCAAAGACTTGATCACCGCGCTGGAGCGCGACTGAGCTAAATTTGTGCTGTCAGCTTGCAGTGTATAAAGTCTGAATGCGGCACATAGATCAGGTCTGCCACATTGCGAATCAGGTGTTCCTCATATTTGTCGACATCGCCATCGGCCCAGGCAACCGCCCACATGGCACTGACCAACTCCCGTTTCCGATCCAAACTCCAGCCTTCATTGATGACACGTGTAAATTCGTAGAGGGAGGTGGCATCTTCCACCCGCTCCTGCGCCGCAGACACCAGGGTTTGTACTTCGGAGGGTTCCAGCTGCAGTACTGTCGGGAGTAACTGGGCCAGTTTTGTCATTTCGACACTGCTTTCGGTGAAATCAGCGCGGGCTGTTTCAACCAGTAATGCGGCGGCTGCCAGGCGCAGGTTGCGTTCCTGAGACGCCGCATTTTCTTGCGGTGCCTGTTCAAACAGCGCTTTTAATATATGAATCATTGTGAACCTATCAGTTGTTCCAGTTTTATTTGGTCGGCGACGAAGTTACGGATACCCTCCGCCAGCTTTTCTGTCGCCATCGCGTCCGCGTTCAGATCGTAGCGAAACTCCGCTTCCGTGGGGTGTGTTTGTGCGCCCTCACTGTCAGCCGTTGCGGCGCTCAAACGCCGTGGCAGCTCGGCTTCGTCGTTGGCCAGTTCTTCCAATAACGCCGGGCTGATGGTGAGGCGATCGCAGCCTGCCAAGGCCTCGATTTCACCAACGTTGCGAAAGCTGGCGCCCATCACCACGGTCTTATAATCGTGGTGTTTGTAGTAGTTGTAGATTTTGGTGACAGACTGCACGCCGGGATCATCCATGGCATCGTTCAGGACTAATTCCGTATTGGCTTTGTACCAATCCAGAATCCTCCCTACAAACGGTGATACCAGAAACACACCGGCTTCGGCGCAGGCCACCGCCTGGCCAAAACTGAACAGCAGGGTGAGATTGCAGTTGATACCTTCCTTCTCAAGTTGCCCGGCGGCACAGATGCCTTCCCAGGTGGATGCCAGCTTGATCAGTATGCGCTCTCGCCCGAGGCCGGCTTGCTCGTACATGCCGATCAGTTTCTTTGCCCGTTCGATGGAGGCGGCGGTGTTGAAGGACAGGCGGGCGTCCACCTCAGTGGAAATGCGGCCGGGAATGATGCCCAGAATCTCTGCGCCAAGGTCCACCGCAAACCGATCTGTGCAGTTGGAGAGTTGCTGGCTATCGCTGCCACCCTGGTCGCTCGCCCAGTGTTTGGCGTTTTCCAGCAGCGCCCGGTACTGCGGCAATGCCGCTGCCTTGAGTAGTAGCGACGGATTGGTGGTCGCATCGCGAGGGGCATATCGTCGGATAGCCTCGATGTCGCCGGTATCGGCGACGACGTCTGTCATCTGCTTTAATTGATCAAGTTTACTGTTCATGATTTCCTGCTATCCGTTGTTTGCCACCAGTGCGTAGGCCTGTGCCAGTACTTCAATCCCCGCCGTTTTTTTGTAGGCATTTTCGCTCAAATGGCGGCGGAACTTTCTGGCGCCCGGAACGCCCTGATACAAGCCAAGGATGTGGCGGGTGATATGGTTCAGCGATGTACCACGCGCAAGCTGCAGCTGTGTGTATTGGAGCAGCGCAGCGATAATATCATCGCGGGATTGCGCCGGTTTGTCCATCCCGAACAGTTCTTCATCCACCTGGGCGAGCATCCACGGATTTTGGTACGCTTCTCTGCCCAGCATGACGCCGTCTACGTGTTGCAGGTGCAGTTTGCACTCAGCGATGGTTTGGATGCCGCCATTGATCACGATTGTGAGATGGGGGAAGTCCGCTTTGAGCCGATACACCCAGTCGTAGTTGAGCGGGGGCACATCGCGATACTGCTTCGGGGACAAGCCCTGCAGCCAGGCTTTGCGCGCGTGCACAATAAACACGGAACAACCCGCGGCCGCCACAGGTTCAACGAAGGCTAGCAGCTCTTCATACGATTCCATAGCGTCTATCCCGATACGGTGCTTTACCGTCACCGGTATGTCGCAGCTGTCTACCATGGCTTTTACACAGTCCGCGACGAGTGCCGGCTTCGCCATCAGGCAGGCGCCAAACATACCGGACTGTACCCGATCCGAGGGGCAGCCGCAGTTCAGGTTGACCTCATCGTAACCCCATTCCTGAGCCCAGCGCGCGCAGCGCGCAAGCTCTTGTGGATTGCTGCCGCCCAATTGCAGGGCCACCGGGTGCTCCTCGACGTTGTAGTGCAGGAAGCGCTCCCGGTCACCGTGGATCAGCGCGCCGGTGGTGACCATCTCGGTGTACAGCAGCGCCTGACGCGTCAGCAGACGCCAGAAGAAACGGCAGTTGTGGTCGGACCAATCCATCATCGGCGCAATGGAGAAGCGCCGATGCGCGGAAAGTGTCGATATTCCAGTGTTACTCACCGCGGACCCCGTCTGAATTCATAGCCTTTCCCTGTTTTATCGAGGGGCCAATTTACCATTTTGACCCCGCCGAGTGGAGAGCGGGGGAGCAGAATCGGCACTATTTCGGGCTAGAACGTCTTGAGCGTGGTCGATCGTATCTGTAGCGGCTGGTATCCGAACGTCGCGCTGAGGTGGTGAAGGTAGGCGTGCTGGCCATAGCGTTGCCACTGTGAATTCAGGCGTGCATCTACCTGCTGGTAATGTGCCAGCAGTGCGGGATAGTCGACGTCGCCCTCCAGCAGGTTTTCCTGGCTCAACTCCTGTACCAGCATCAGCCAGGTCTGACTCGCGCCCATGATGAAGTAGGGCCATGAACGCTGAATCTCTATTGGCCATTCAGGGTCGCTGGTCAGCTCCAGACGTCCCAACTCCTCAGGGCTGCGCTGTGCAAAGCGCACCTTGTCTATCAACCTATTGTCCAACAACCACTGCGTGAGGGGAGCGGCTGCGATTTCGGCATCAATCCGTGTTGCCGTTGCTTTATCCGCGTAAAAAATCAGACTGAACTGGTTCCCCGAGTCGCCCCTGCCCGCGCGTCGGTGAAAGCGCCACAGCGGCATGTCCGCCTGATTCTCCATAATGACAGGCAGTAATATTTGCTCGGCGATGAGCAGGTGTGCTGAAAAATCCGGCTGCTCATCCTCCGGCCAGATCAGCCGAAAGCGCACTTGCCACCAGTATCTCTGCGCTTGCTCCGCGTCGAGCGCGGCAGCTTCAGGCGTAAAAGTGGCCACGGGTTCCACGTGCAGCGCGGGGGTACACGCAGCCAACAACACGATGGCAATCAGCAGGCATAATCTAAGACTGTGGTACATGCATTCCTTTCCCGAGCTGCGACTGATAGGTTTTACGCCAGCTCATAAATCCCCAGACCGACAGTACACTGTAAAGCGCAATGAGTGCGGCGTAAATGTCCAGGCTGCGGTCGTGGTACAGCCAGACAGAGGCCAGGTTGATGATCAACCAATAGAGCCACGCCTCCATGACCTTGGTGATTTCCATAAAAGTCGCCAGAAAGCTGAACATTGTGGTGAACGCATCCACGAGAGGACGGGCGGCATCGCTGTAGTGGTGTACGGTATAGCCCAAACCCAGCGCGAGTATGCTGCCCAGCAGGATTGCCCACCAGTGAAACACCGCAGGCCATTTTTTCACCGGGTTGTCGTCAATCTCCAATTGTCTGTGCCAGCGGATCCAGCCCCAGAAACCCATTGCGACATAAAAACCATAGAGAAAGGCTTCTGAGTACAGCCGGGCGTCAACAAAGAGATAGATGCTCAGCGCGCTGCCGGCAATGCCGAAGGCCCAGCAGATGATCTTTTCTCTGATCAGGAAAACCACATATAAGAGGTTGGCAGCGGCAGCCAGTATTTCTACAATCAGTGCCGTCGAAATGTCGCTTTCCATCAAAGTTCAACCTTCAGAGTAATCAGTAAATGTTTGTCAGTGCCCGGAAATATTATCCATGAGTTCTTGGGAAATCGACCAGGGGCTTATTCTGACCGATATTCCGGCACTGCCGATGGCGCCAATATTGCGCTGTATGCAGGACTTTATGTCGACGACGCTGGCCGCCCGTTGCGACTTCCTGCAAAAAGACTATGGCTTCGCCTTCGACGGTTATTCCCATTATGGTCAGGCCGACAGTACGCACCAGTCCGCAGAAGACCTGTTGCACTCGTTTGTGTTTTCCGATTTTTACGCAGCGGAGCGCTATCCGAAGGCCTTTCAGGCCTTTATTCTTGAGCATTGGCCAGCGCTTACGCAACAGTTGCGCGGCCTGGAAATGTCGCTGCTGGCCGCGTTGCCTGCAGCAGTTGGCATCTGGTATCAGCAGTTTGCCGGTCATATGATGTCCGCCAATTATTATCCACCTCTGAAGCATTTTGACGCGGTAGCCGCTGGCAATACCCGCTTGTCCGCGCACCCGGATGTGTCTTTATTCACCGTCTTTCCGTTCGGACTGGACAGTGCCTTCGAGTACCAGGATGAGCGCGGCCAGTGGCTGCCCGCGCCCGCCACCAGCACTATGATCGCCTTTCCCGGCTATCTGCTTGAATGGCTCAGCAATGGCCAGGTGAAAGCGCTCAACCACCGGGTTCGTCTCGATGCGGACCGTACCCGCGAGCGCTATTCCTTTGCGGTGTTTTCAATTCCGACTCGCGACGCCACCGTGTCTCGACCTGCTGTTGCATCGGGCGAGGCACGGCAGTGGCTCAGTGCGTCGGCGTATTTTCAGCAGTACTGCGGCCTGTGGGACTATTGAGCCGCAACGTCACCGCAGCCACTAAAACGCATAGGTGAATTCAATGCCGTAGGTGCGCGGTTCCCCGAGTTGCGTGAACGTCTGATTCTTGAAGGCACCAAAGTCGTCACGCGGGTCATTGCCGAAATACAGGCCATGTACCGCGACGTCTTCATCTGTGAGATTTCGTCCCCATACGGTTACGCCAACCCTGTCGCGCTGCCAATGGATACTGGCATTCAGCAGGTCATAACTATCCAGTTTTCCATCATGATAATAGCCGTAGTAGCTGTCACCCCGACCCTCGACCTCGATGTGTCCACTCCACTCGTCATTAAGGGTAACTCGCGTGCCTACGTTGTACTGGTATTTGGGTGATTTAGCCTGATCACGATTTTGCTTGGTGATAAATTGCTCCTGATCAAGATCATACGCAGCAATGGAGTCCACCTCAGCGTGCAGTAATCCGATATTGGCAAACAGTTCAAAGTGGTTGTTGAGTGCAAAGGTACTTTCCAGTTCCAGGCCATAGTTGTTCGCGTCGCTGGTGGAGTCCAGATAGCCGATCCAGAGCCCGGCGTCACCGTCCCACATCCAGTTTTCGAGTTGCGCGTTGCTTCTGTCGGTATAGAACAGCGCGGCGCTCAGCGATAGACGCTGGTCAAACTGTACCGTCTTGATGCCAATTTCAGTATTCAGCAGGCTCTCATCGTCAAAGCTGAGTTTGCCCTGGGTGAAGTCCTGGAAAACGGGCGACATGAAGGGCTGATTTGCCGTAGCCGTGGTGTTCACGCCGCCGGGCTTGGCGCTTCGCGCGATGGTGGTATACACCATGGTGTTGTCGTCGAGGTCATAGCGGGCGCTGAGTTTTGCATTCCACAGGGTGTCATTGTTGTCGCTGCTAAACCCATAGGAGTTATGGTACTCATCTTCAAAACGCTCCAGCCGCGCGCCCGCTACCAGTGTCAGCCTGCTCGATACGGCGTATTCGTATTCGCCGTAGAGGGCGTATCGATCTGTGTCGTAGTCACTATTGTTGGAGGAGTCGCCATACCACACACTGGGGAATTGATATTTATAATGCTCGCTACTGTCATTGGCGTAGAGCCCGATGACATAGTGGCCACTTCCGGCAGACAGCACCGTTTCTCCGCCCAGCAGTTGAACATCCGCTACCAGACGATCCCGGTCGCGATCAAATATTTCCTGCGACGTATCGTGGCCGCCGGAGCAGGTGTATATCATGCAGAACTCCTCGGATACCCAATCTCCGTCGTAGCTCTGGTGTAAGTCCAGATCGATATAACTGATGTTAGCTTTAACTGTGAGCGTGTCGGCCAGTTGCCAGGTGCCGCTGGTGGTGACTGCCAGCGTCTTTTGCGTGTCATGCCCGGGTTGATCTGACCAGGTGTTGCGGTCGTTGTCGATCGACCAGGGGTCGTGGCCATTGTCGGCATCGAAATACAGCACGCCTAATTCATACAGCGTATTCTCGGTAGGCGACCACTGTAACTTTCCCCGGGTGGTCAACTCGTCAAAATTATTGGTGTTGTCCTTGTCGAGGTGCTTGTTCTCGATATAGCCATCACTGTTGTTCTGCTGTACCGCGAGGCGGCCCTGCACGGTATCGCCCAACGGGCCACTCAGTACCAGCCCAAGATTGTAGCTGTCATAGTTGCCTGCGCCGCCGCTCACTTCGCCTTCAAAGGTGTCGGTCGGGGCGTTGCTGATAATGTTGATCATGCCCGCGTGGCCACTGGCGCCGTAGCGTGTGCCCTGTGGACCTCGCAATACCTCGACCTGTGCCACATCGAATAGCATGCCTGCATTGACGCTGTCGCCCAGTTCCAGATCATCCAGTCGCATGCCGACAGACGGGTAGTACTTGGGGTCATAGTATTGCTCGAGATCGCCGATGCCACGGATCTGCACGAAGCGACTGCGCGATGCACCGGCCGCCCAGGTCACGTTGGGCACTGCGTTGAGGATGTCCTCCAGGTGTTGCGCGGCCCGCTCTGTGATGGTGCTTTCGGAGATGACGCTGACGCTGCCGACGGTGTCCATCAGGGTGGCATCACGAAAGTTCGCGGTAACGACAATCTCCTCCAGTGATGGCGCTGCTGCAGCCATGGCAGGGGGAGAGCCTGAAATACTTGCGAGTACTAGCAAGGGGGGCAGGAGTGAAATAGATTTTGACATGAAGAGCCTCTATAAAAATAAGAGACCCGGAGAACGACGTTAGATCGGTTCGACTGCACCTATTCCTACGCCGGTATTAACCGGATCAGGTTCAAGGGTTCGTTTGTTACCAGAACAAACATCTCAGGCCGAAGCCACCCCTTAGGTTGAGGCGCGAAGTATAGATTCCCGGGTGTTAAATTCATAGTGGCTTTTGCGAGAGTTTTGCCTGAAACCAGCGGTGTGCTATCTGGCGTGATGCACATCCTCCCGCACAGTAAAGCGCGACAGTGTGTGGGATTTACCCCCTCTAAACCGTATAATCACGAGTCTATTTTTCGATACATCGGATACCCATGACCGTACGCACCCGAGTTGCGCCATCTCCCACTGGCGATCCCCACGTGGGCACAGCCTATATTGCCCTGTTCAATTATTGTTTCGCACGCGCCCACGGTGGGCAGTTTTTATTGCGTATAGAGGACACAGACCAGGCGCGCAGTACGCCCGAGTCAGAGCAGGCGATTTTGGACTCGCTGCGCTGGCTGGGCCTTGAATGGGATGAGGGGCCGGATGTCGGCGGTGAGCATGGCCCGTATCGCCAGAGCGAACGCATGGACATCTACGGCCAGTACGCGCAGCAATTGGTGGAGGCGGGTAAGGCCTTTGTCTGCTATCGCACCGAGGCGGAGCTGAACGAGTTGCGTGATGCACGACGCGCAGCTGGCAATGGTACGGCACTGAAACCCTCTGATTTGAGTTTGAGTGAGGCTGAAGTCGACAAGCGCCGCGAGGCCGGAGACGCGTATGTGATACGCATGTTGGTGCCGGAGGAGGAGGGCAGTTGTGCCGTTGAGGATATGCTGCGCGGCACCATCGAGCTGGATTGGAGCATGGTGGATGCACAGATACTGCTGAAGTCCGACGGCATGCCCACCTACCATCTGGCCAATGTGGTCGACGATCATCTGATGGGTATTACCCATGTACTGCGTGGCGAGGAGTGGATCAATTCCGCGCCCAAGCACAAATTGCTGTACGAGTATTTTGGCTGGGACATGCCACAGCTGTGCCATTTGCCGTTGTTGCGCAATCCGGACAAATCCAAATTGAGCAAGCGAAAGAACCCGACGAGTATTCTGTACTACCAGCGTATGGGCTATTTGCCCGAGGCGCTGCTCAACTATTTGGGACGCATGGGATGGTCGATGCCCGATGAGCGAGAGAAGTTTTGTCTGGCGGATATGGTGGAACACTTCGATATCCAGCGCGTCTCGCTGGGCGGACCCATCTTCGACGTCGAAAAACTCAGCTGGCTCAACGGTACCTGGATTCGCGAGGAGCTGGATGAACCCCAGTTGGCACAGCGATTGATCGACTGGGCATACAACCGTGAGAATCTCATGCAGATTCTGCCACACGCCCGCAAGCGGATGGAGACGCTGAGTGATTTTGCACCGCTGGCAAATTTTTTAGTGTCGGGTACCTTGCCGCTGACGGAAGAGAGTTTTGCATCTATTTCCGGCGAGCCTGCCGACACGGTCAGAAACCTGCAGTTTGCGCTGTGGCGGCTGGAGGCGCTGCGTCACTGGACGCGGGACACGGTATGGGATGAGATGAAGGCTTTGGCGGGCGAACTTGAGGTCAAGGTGAAGGACTTCCTGGCGCCCCTGTTTATTGCCATATCCGGTTCCACTGCGTCATTCTCGGTGGTCGATTCGATGGAGATGTTGGGCCCGGACATGAGTCGCGCACGCATTCGTCACGCGATCGAAATTTTGGGCGGTGTGTCCAAGAAGCGACTGAAGCAACTCGAAAAAGATTACAGGGCGTTGAGCGAGGGATAAAAGATGGCAGGCAATATGGCGACATCGATGATGGCAACGCTGCTGCGAGCGAGCAATGGTATTCAGAGTGCGCCCGCTGCGGTAAAGCCCCGGCAGACGCTGCAACTGTATGATATTGAGAACTGCCCGTACTGCCGCCTGGTGCGGGAGGCCCTGACGGAGCTGGATCTGGATGCAGAAATATTGCCCTGCCCCAAGGCGGGCACGCGATTTCGGCCAGAGCTGGTGGCGCTCGGCGGCAAAGCGCAGTTCCCCTATCTTGTCGACCCCAATACGGGCGTCGAAATGTATGAGTCCCTGGACATTATCGCCTACCTGTTTGAAACCTACGGGCTGCGTGAAATGCCGCTGAAGTGGCGAGCGGGCAAGCTGCAAACCCTGGGCTCCATGTTGGCCAGCGCGCCGCGGGTGAGTCACGGTATGCAGGCACGTCCGGGCAGGGAGCCTGAGTATCTGCTGGAGTTGTACAGTTTTGAGTCCAGCCCCTATGCCCGGCCAGTGCGCGAGTTATTGTGCGAGATGGAAATCCCCTACATTTTGCGCAACTGCGGGCGCACCCGGTTTGCAGAGTGGGTGCTGCCGCCGCTCAGAGAGCGATTGAATATTCAGCCCGACAGCGAGTCGGAAAATCGCCGTCTGTTACAGGAGACCGAAGGCAAGGTTTCCATCCCCTATCTTTACGATCCGAATACCGAGCGCGGGCTGTTCGAGTCCACTGATATCCTGGAATACCTGCGGGACACTTACAGCACGTAAGGTGTGACAATCAGTGCTGGTGGCCGCCGGGGCCGTGGGCATGTCCATGAGACAGTTCCTCAGCACTGGCGCTGCGTGTTTCCAGCACCTCGATCTCAAAAGTCAGTGTCTGGCCCGCCAGAGGATGATTGGTATCGATATCTGCAGTATGTCTGCCAGGCTTGACCACAGTGACCGCTCGCATACCCTCACTGGTGCTGAGTTGTACCACCGCGCCTGGGCGTAATTTGCCCTTGAATGACAGATGTTTTATCGGTACGCGTTGAACCTTGTCTTCGTCGCGCAGGCCGTAGCCGTCCTCGGGGTTCACGGTGGCGCTGAAACTGTCGCCGTCCGCTTTCCCTGTCATCGCTGACTCCAGGCCGGGAATGATATTATTGGCGCCGTGCAGGTATGTTGCCGGATCTCCTCCTCTGGAGGACTCCAGTTCTTTACCTGCATCATCGCGCAGGGTGTAATGAAAATTTACTACGGTGTCCGGTCCAATCTGCACTGCTTCTCTCCTCTGCAAGTTGCTGCGCAGATAGTAAAGTCTTATGGCCGAAAGTCCTAGTATAAAACGGCGGCACCGGCGGTACCGGGCCTGCAGCCCGGCGCACCAGCAGTTGCGGCGCTAAACCGTGTCACTGTGAGCGCTTTCGCATTCCGGTCCAATAGCGTCTGAATCTCCTTCAATGGGATGGTCACATGGCACTACAATGCGTAAAATGTTTTTATAGACAAGGACTTGTGAGCGAATGGCCTCACAGCGACCTGGTAAAATGGTGATCCTGCGGGCGCAGGGCTACGCCTGTCCCGGGCAAAGCAGGGGTGCCTCTTTTCAACACATTGACTACTATCGCCTGACCAGCCTATTCGGTGGACGTTTAACATGAAGAAACTGTTTTTGCATATTGGATTGGGGAAAACCGGATCTTCCGCACTCCAATCCTGGCTCTCGCTGAATTCGGACGCGTTGTCCAAACAAGGTGTGGACTACGCCGATCTGGTTCCCCACGCAAAAACGGGCGAAGTCTCGTCAGGCAATGGCTATGACTTACAGCGGGCCCTTATCGGGCAGGATTTTGAAGAAGTAGAACGCTTGCTCACGTCCGCCTACTTTTTTAACCCCAAAAATAATATTGCCCTCATCAGCTGCGAACTTTTTCAAGGTATACGGGCACCCCTGGTGCAGAAAATCCACGACATCTGCACCAAGCTCGACATCGATGTGACTGTTATCGTGTACATTCGCAGCGTTTATGAGCAGCAGTATTCGACCTATCTACAAGGTATTAAACGGTCCTCTATCGCACATCCTTTCGGTGAAAAGAGTTCAGACATCGCTTTTCTCAGATCGGTGGAATATCTCAGGCGATATGTGAGGGTGTTTGGGGACCAGGTGCTCGCCGTTAACTACGATATCGCGAAGAAGAATATTTACGCCTCTCTGGCTGAGATCGTCGGGATCGAAACTCAGGGGCTAAAAAAGTTAAAGAAGAAAGTGAATAGAAGCTTGACGCTGGAAGAGGCGGAAGTGCTCAGGCGAATGAACGGCATGCATGGCGGCGTTTTTGCGACAACAACCTCGGACTACGTCATCAAGTTATCGCCCAATATTGAGAGCCCGATTTCTTATGATCAAAGCCTTTTGCAGAGAGTGAGGGATATCACAGAAGAGGATCTGCTCTGGGTTAATGAACAATTTAAACTGGTTAATCCAGTGGTTTCAGACTTTTACGATGGACAGTCCCGTACAGAGTCCATCAGCCTTACCAGAGAATCCTACAAACCGGTGATTCGTTGGGCTATCGATTTTAGTCCGCCGCCTGCGCTGCGCCGGAAATTTGCGACTTTCCTGGAACTCCTCGCAGATTTTATGGCCGATATTTCCGTCGACGACGTGATAGCCCTAAAGAACAAGCTCCATCGCGTCGAATTTGAGCTTGAGCAGGCGCCCGAGCAAGAGGGTATGGAAGCAGAAGCGAAACAGGCCGACAACAACACTCCAGCGCCTGCCTCTGCGATGACACCTCAAATACCGAGGCACATCATTAAGTACACCTGTGACGCGCAGGCCATGAGCGCCGAGGAGAAAGCACAGATTGATGAGCAGTTTAACGACTGGCTGGCTTCACTGGCAGAGCACGCTGTCGGCGGTGCTGTGAATGCAGTTGCGAATACAACCGTCCTGCGCGGCGATAATGCTGATACTCTCAGTAAAGAATCAACGTTGACCGGCTATACACTTATCACAACAGAAGATACGGAAGCGGTGCTCTGTCTTGCCGAGAAGTGTCCGCTGCTGGGTGCTGGTGGCATTCTCGAGGTCTCCCGTACGGGAAGTTTCTTCGGTACATGATAGAGACAACAGGAGTATGCATGACAAAAGAGAACGCTGTGCCAGAAGCCCCGGGCATGTCCGAGGTTATTAGTCAGGATGTTGGTCAGTTAATTAATCACCTGCGCTGTAGCAACGCGCCAGATGAAGTGCTGACCGAAGCGGCCCGGTATATTCAGCAGGCAATGGAGACGCTGAAGCCCTGGTTACAGCAGGGCAAGGGCTGGTCGACGTCATCCCTGGCGAACGAGTTGCCCTCGATGAGCTGGCGCGAGGACGATATCACCTCAGTGATGCCCTATAGTCCGATTAGTGGCAAACGAAACGCTATCGCGCTACCCCTCAAGCTGTGGAAATCTGGCAGCAATGAAGTGCGTGGTGAGGTCATTTTCTCTCCGACTTACGCGGGCCCTCCAAACGCTGTTCACGGCGGTATTATTGCCGCCGTGTTTGATGAAGTTCTCGCCATGGCCAATGTAGTATCTGGAAATGCAGGATTCACTGGCACCCTGACCATCAAATACCACGACAAGACTCCGTTGAATACACCCATCGAGTTGCACGGTATTAACGTGCGACAGGATGGACGAAAACAACATTGCCGCGGAGAGATGCGGGTAAACGGCAAGGTGACAGCAACCGCAGAGGGCTTATTTATTGCTGCCGCCTCACGGCCTTCTTAGTGCCAGTGCGGCCAGCGCGGCAGTAGTACATTCAAAGACAAGCGCACCGTACGTATAGCTGGTTACTGGATCAATGCCGGTTGCTGTTGAATATAGACGGGCCAGGGCGAGGCCGCCGAGCAGCAGCATTACCGAGGCCAGCACAGGGCGAAAAAAGTCCTTGCGCAACGCACCCAGTAGGCAAAATATCCCGAAACCGAATTGCAGGCCGCCGTACATAGCGCGCATTTCAGCTAGCGCGTCCCCGTTGGTCATTGCGAGACCCGCGTATCCCGCGGGCAGGGCCGGTGAGTATAAGCACGCCAGGCCATAGCTGATAAACACGAGCGCTGAAAACCAAAGAATTACTTTACCCAACACGTCTTTCTCCTTGTACTTGTAGATGATGGGGCGACTCGCGCAAGCGTAACACAGGATCTTTCGCGATTGATTCTCCAGTCGCGCCCCGCGCGGCATGGCATCCGTGTGTCAACGCCGTGACAGCCGCAGTTGACAGAGACTGTGGCTATCACTAGAATGCGCACCTTCTTATTGATCTTATTGGGCTAAATAGTCATTTTGATCAATGAGTTAGAGCAGTTTTAGGGGCTATAGCTCAGCTGGGAGAGCGCAACACTGGCAGTGTTGAGGTCAGCGGTTCGATCCCGCTTAGCTCCACCATATAAATTAAGGACTTACGAGAAATCGGAGTCCTTTTTTTTTGCCCGAATATTGTCCAGGCGCACCATACGCACCGTGGATATTATTTTCATTTTTTGCGGACTGTGTGGGGAAAAACGACTTCGCATGCTCTGTTTCCGGGAAGAATACGCTTAAACTACCAAGCCCGTATTGATACGACGAGTTTAATGGTGATAGCAATAAAGGTTAGCGCAGCACCCGTTGCCACGCAGTGGCGAGTCTGCTGTGCGCTGCTGGTCACACTGTTTATCCTCGTTTGCGGTGATACAGCGGCATCTGAGGCGGCGCGTGCAGGTATGCAAGTAGCACCACCTGTGGTGACCCCGCTAGTCGCCCTGAACAGACCCGTTTGGGGTGCTGCCACAGCAGATTTCAATAACGACGGATATCTCGATCTGTTTTTGGGCGGGCATGACGGGGGCAATAAGATCCAGCCCGATGTCATTTATTATGGCTCCGCCAGCGGCTTTGAAAAATCATCGTTCTCCTTCCCTCATGGCAATGACCGACACCACTGTGCTCCGATCTTGATCAATGACGACGATTACGAAGATTTATATTGTACGGTTGGCGCCGGACGCGGGACAAAGACCAACCCGAACGAACTTTGGATCAATCTCGACGGGGTTCACTTCACGCGATATATGCAACCGTTTGGTGCAGAGGAAGCGTCTGGCAGGGGGCGTCTGGCAGTGGCGCTAAATTTCGATAACAAAGCCGGGGTGGACCTCTTAACGACTGTTTGGGGAGCGCGTGACGATGATTTGCGCAACGAAAGCGGAATTTTTCGTAATGTTGGGGGAGTATTCCAGTTCGCTGAAACATCGATCAATAGTCGATTGGGTGGTCGATGCTTATCAACAGGTGATCTTAATCAAGATGGATATGACGATATTGCCGCCTGTAATGAAAAAGCGGGCGGATACATTTTACTGAATACAGGGGCTGGAGATTTTGTAAAGACCACGATCAACCCCGACTTCAATCTGTGGCGCGACGTTGAAATATCCGACGTCAACGGTGATGCCATCGCGGATATTGTGGTGCTTGGCTATACGCACGGCAAGAATATCAAGTCACTGGCGATCTGGTACGGTTTGGGCGACGGGTCTTTTCAGAAATCACCTGACATAGGGGTTTCTTGTGATGAGCCGGCCAACCCGTCAGCGCTGGATGTGTTTTGTTCGAAAATTGCAGTCACGGATATCAATGCTGATGGCTATGGCGATATTTATGTTGTGCGCAGACTGGGGGCGGGCCAGGAGTCTCATGATGGCGATATAGAAGACGTGATTTTTTTTGGACCGGATCTCAAAAAACTGGCAGCCGTGCCGTTGGCCGCTAGCGGGATGGGCAATCAGGTGATAGCGATTGGGAGTGAGTTTGTCAGGATTAACGCAGGGGAGAGATGGCCAGGTCAGGTGGATATAATAAACCTGAAACCGCCATCAGCACGATAGTTTCAGCGGTGCATGGCTCCAGTGAATCGTGGCATTGGCTTGTAACCGACCTATAAACTAATAGAATGGTGATCAAAAGCAATACTTGGCTTTATAAAAATTGAAGGGACCAGGCAGTGGGCTGTACAGTAGAAATTAGCCGAAGTATCCAGCAGCTCTCTTGTTTTTGTTGGATCAATCCGATGCTTTACGCGAGCTGATCGTTGAGTGAGTAATATTGAGGAAGGCTTGAATTGAAGGCGATAGTGCACATAGGTACTGAAAAAACGGGTACCACTTGCATACAACAATTTCTGTATCTCAACAGGAAGAAACTCCTCAGTGAGGGGTACTACTTTGTCCAGAGCCCTGGTAAAACCAATAATCGGGCGCTTCCGGCTTATTGTATCGCCGACGATAAGTTCGACGATTTCTTTCGAGCTGAGGGAATCAATACTCTGCAAGAGAAGGAAGAATTCAAACAAAGTTTCATCAAGAAATTTGACTTTGAATTGCAAAATCTTCCTGAAAAAATTCACACAGTAATTATTTCCAGTGAGCATTTTCATTCAAGACTTGAAACTGAAGCGGAGGTGGGCAATGTCTATACGCTGTTGTCCACCTATTTCGATGAAATCAAAATTGTATGCTATTTGCGAGAGCAAGCAGCGACCTGCACGTCATTCTATTCAACATTCCTGAGGGCCGGTGGTACGGAATCTTTCGAGAAGTTTTTGGAAAGATGTAAACCGGCAAATGCCTATTACAATTATCAATCTATGCTGGAGAATTGGGGGAGAGCATTTGGGCAGGAGTCGCTCGATATTTCCCTGTACGCCGAAGAGCATTTTTTGAACCGGAATCTACTCGACGACTTTACAGCGAAAATTGACCCTTCGCTTATAGGCAACGTAAACAAAAATGTGAAAATCACCAACGAGTCGTTAACGCCTGGAGGGCAAGCGTTGGTCAGGGCTGTGAATCTGGTCTTTCCCAGGCTATCTGAAATGCCCGAAGTCGCCTATATCCGGAATAGGTGCAAAGAACTGGTGGTGCTTAAGATGACGGGTAAGGGGCAGCAACCGGATCTGGGCTCCTCTACGTCGATTTACAATCGCTTTTCGGAATGTAATGAGAAAGTACGCCAACTGTTTTTTCCGAAAGTTGAAAAGCTCTTCGCAGATCCTGTTGCGGTTGAAGCTGTGGAAAATGTTATCGACGCGGAGTTTTCTGACGCATTGATCGACGTAGTATCGTTAATAAAGCAAAACAAAACCGACGCTTTCATGCCTGGGGTTTACTCACGCTTCTGGAGTGCAATCTCAACTTGTGTCAATGATATCGAGGGTATTGAAAGTGTCGAAGGGATTGACTTCCATCGCGGGCCCTCGCCCGTTGTGTTCACCGCCAGAGATGCCCACCTTTTAGGCAATGCTGCTAGAACTGTAGAGGGTAAGCGACCTCAGATGGCGCTTCAGCTAATGATATTGGCAAGCAAGATAGCGCCAGATGTCCGGGGGTTTCATAAGAAGTTGAAGCAATATCGCAATAACGCGCTCAAGACGAAGAAAGAGAAATCCAAGGCGAATTTTTTTCATCGGTTTCGCGGCGGTAAGAAGGATTCTTGAGTAGGAGACGTTGACGGAAGCAAGCGTGTTGCCCAAGCAGGTGCCATGGCAAGAATAGCGGGCACTTGCGCGCAGCTGGAAAAGATAACAATGTTTTGGATGCTCACAGAATGGAGACATTGTCACATGATTAGGGAACGATCGGTGCGATCAGTGGGCATTAGCCTGTTACTTACTGCAATGCTCGCGTCATGCGGTGGGAGCGGCGGCGATAACAATAGTAGCGGCAGTGCTGCGTCCGGCAGCGTTGATGCCAATGCCGGTAGGGAATCGACGCCCACGACGCCTACGGGGAGCGATGATGGCAGCAGCGGCGATCCTATAGTGTTAGAACCGATACAGCCAACAGGCCCCACCTTCGATGAGCTTCTGGCCACCAGTGCAGAGCCCAACGCCTTTGGCACCGTGTTGGATAGCGCGGTTAGTGGGTTGCGCTACAAATCTGGAGATCACTATGGGATAACCGATAGCGATGGGACATTCGGGTATATCGAAGGTGAGACTGTCGAGTTTTTCATCGGCGACATAACCATCGGCGCGCCAATACCGCCCGCAGCGCGCATAACGCCCTACGAGATGGCCCGCGGCGACGAGCAGACAGCGCTGAATATTGCCAGTTTTTTGCAAACACTGGATAACGATGCCGATTCCGACAATGGTATTCAGATAAATGACGCCGTGCATACGTTAGCGGCGGGTGCCGCGGTAGATTTTTCGAGTGCAGGCTGGCTCACCCCTGTCCTGGAAATTTACCTGGATGGAAGCCCTCCGCACTCAAGGCGCCCTGACATAGACTTGTTGGTGTTTGAACTTACCAGTGCGACAGAGGCAGGGGCACGTTATATGGTGTCCGAGGACACGGCATATGCCCATCTGTATTTCACTTTTCACGATGTTATACGTACGCTTGGCTCGGATGTTAAGTCTGTGGCAGAAGCCTCAACCTGCCAGGTTGATTCGCACTGTAAGCGGTTTCAGTTGTCAAACCCGACGCCGTACTATGCCTGCACACACTCTACAAGCCTGTTGTACTCAGAGTATGACGCTGATATTGAAACGATGGGACGGCTGGCGGTGGATAGGGATTCCCTGATAGATATAACAGGAAACCTCTATTATTTTGCACGCGACCCAAATTGGCGCGAATCGAGTTTGTGCATCACCAGGGTCACCCTTAGTCGAGACATATGTGGTGAATCCAATCACTGTGAAGTCACCACGTCACTGTGGGATTGAGGAGCACAGCTTGCGTCACTTTCACTCCAGACCATCCGGCTTACAGTGCGAAGCCTAAGCGTTCGCGATGGCAGTAATTTCTCTGTGATGTAATGGCGCTAGTCACGACACAGCTTTTCTGTAATATATAAATTGGTATCCTTTCGAAAATAATCATTCCTGATTCATATAACACTGGGCTGAACCGGAATAGATCACCTGCCTGCCGGTGCAACCGATCCTGCAGCGCAGTGGCAGCGATATCCGTGGGGTCATTTTTGAATCAGAAACCCTGTTCGCTCAAGGTTGCGTTCAGATCTTGCATCTCCTGGTCAACGACTGCCTGCCAAGCTTTCTGCTCAGGCCCCATTTGATCGAGACCTACGGGTGTTGGGCCAACATCGGGCTGAAAGAAAGCCAGTACCATAAGCCCGTTTTTGAAATTTGCCCTGGTCTCCGGTTCCGTCGTCATAGCCATCAGTTTGAGAAGGGCAGCAGTAATCTCGGGTTTCGAGTTGGGGAGGATTGAGGCGTCATGCACGGTCTTGCCGTCCAAGCCGTTTTGACTCAATTGTGACATATAGCTCTGCACAACCTCTACCGCTTCTGCTGTCTGCCGTTCTTCGGAGGCTGTCGCTGCTGCAGATACCGGATCACTCGCCGGCTCGGCCGAATGTACGGAGAGGGAAAACACACTAATAACGGCAATAATCAATAATCTAATCATAGGGGAAGCATTCCGTAGCACATCTTGATAGGTGGATGAAAATGTCTATGACAATCGTCTCAAATACAGGGCAAGAAATATACCAGCAAGTTTAAATCAGTGGCTTAGCTGAAATTCCCCGCCGAATCTCATCCAGAGGGTAAAGAATCGTGGCAAGATATGAAACCTCGTTTATTTCTTCATCGTGAGTACGCCGATAATAGCTTTCCTATACCCAAATTTGAACCTGAGCGTTACGGCTTGTGACGCTATTCACAGTGCCAGAGCGCCACGGGAGCACTGCTTTCAACTCTATAGTTCGGAAATGAGACACCCGTCACTTGACCGGCAGACACCAGATCAAGTCTACTATGATGACGCGATCAGATTAGCCCTGTAACGCGACGAAATGTCCTTTCAGCGCTGTTTAATAGTCGGGTGCCATTGCCCTAACCCCGGCTAGTTGTCTGTCGAATAGTGTGAAAGAACTAAACTCAAGCGGTCGAACGGTATAAGTCACAAGTGGGAAGGGATGTTTGCTTTAAAAACAGTTAGTTTTCTAAGAAACGTTTTTTGCAGTATTAGAGCTAGCTACTAGGAAAATGTTATGAGTTCGATAATAAGTATCACGGATGAGCGGTCCAAAACATGGATAGATGCTGAATTTAGTAAGGATTCTGTTGAGGAAGAAGTGCTGCATGGCCATATTGACTCATTTGCTGCAGGGACGTTGACGGGTTGGTCTGCTTCATCGGCCAGTGACGAGCCATTGTTGTTGAATGTGATGTGTGAGGGCCGGATTGTTGGAACGGGGAGGGCAGATACGTATAGAAAGGACCTGGAGCAAGCGAAGATTCATGAGGGTTTTCATGTCTTTAGTATAGCGTTGGATGATATTGTAACCGTCGAAAAAGTGGTCAGACTGTCGCTACACGATGCGGAGTCGCTTCGACCAATTGTACATTCAGAATTTTCGATGAGGACTGACATGTCCGACATATTTCTCGGTGCCACAAGATTTTCCCATGGTCAAATACACACTACAATTCACGCACAGACGAGCTTAAAGAACAGGAAGTTTGTCATTTATTGCGACGATGTACTGGTTAGCACCGTTACAATTTATGAGCATGAGAAAACGATAAGCATGTGTGTTCCCCTGCCTGCAAGTCTGTTGGATGGCTCAGAAAAACTGTTGAAATTTGGAATTGAGGGTTACCCCAATATTCTGGGAATTGAGCTTATAAAGTGTGAGGCTATTCAAACGCCCTGGAGTCACATTAATAATAGCTACAACAAGCCCGGATTTTTATCGTTGCCGAAACAAGCCGGTCATAGATACGAGACGTTAGAGTATCAAATCGATGCAATCAGCAAAGATCAGTCATCATTGGCAATCAAAGATCTCCACATGTTGCACAATGTGTTGGTCAAGTCGCATGAGAATCGCAGGAAATATCCGCCATTCAATCTTGCTAAATCTGAAAATCCACGCGTCAGTATTATTGTACCTGCGTACGATCAATTTGCGCTGACGTATCACTGTATCGCGTCTATTGCGTTTGCCTACAACAAAACGAGCTATGAAGTTATTTTGGCGGACGACTGTTCCTCAGACGAAACAAGTAGCGCCGAGGATGTAATTGGTAATCTCGTCATTTCGAGAAATAGTGAAAATCTGCGTTTTCTGCGCAACTGTAACAAAGCAACAGAGCTGGCCAAAGGCGAATATATTGTATTTCTAAATAACGATACTGAAGTGACTTCTTTTTGGTTGGATGAGCTGGTCGCTGTATTGGATGATGACCCAAAATGCGGATTGAGCGGTTCCAAGCTACTTAATCGAGACGGCAGCTTGCAGGAAGCTGGGGGCATCGTTTGGGGCGATGGCAATCCATGGAATGTAGGTAGAAACAGCAACCCCATTTTACCAGAGTTCAATTATGTGAGAGATGTCGACTATCTGACCGGGGCCGCAATGTGTGTGCGCAAAGACCTCTGGGAGGAAGTTGGTAAATTCAGTGAAGAGTTTTCACCCTGCTATTTTGAAGATACAGATCTTGCATTTAAGGTTAGAAATGCCGGCTATAAGACTGTCTATACCCCGTTTTCAGAAGTTGTGCATTTTGAAGGCCAAAGTCATGGGTCGGATGTAACAAAAGGGCTTAAGCGGAATCAAGTCATTAATCAGAAAAAATTCGGGACAAAATGGTTTAAGGCGTTTAGAGAAAACGGTGTCGCCAGCCTTGATAACCTGATGATCGAGAAGGATAGGAACATTCAACACCGAGTCCTCTTTCTGGATTACGCCACACCGCAGCCGGATAAAGACGCAGGAAGCTACGCTGCGATTCAAGAAATTAAAATGCTGCAGGCTTTGGGGTGCAAAGTCACATTTGTTCCCGAAAACCTGGCCCATTTTGGTGCATACACCATGGATTTACAGAGAATGGGCGTAGAGGTTCTGTATTCTCCATTTTACACCTGTGTCAGTGATGTATTGAGTAAACGACTGGCTGAAATGGATGCCGTGTATATTACCCGCTATA
This sequence comes from Halioglobus sp., assembly GCA_037969215.1. Classification (GTDB taxonomy): domain Bacteria; phylum Pseudomonadota; class Gammaproteobacteria; order Pseudomonadales; family Halieaceae; genus Marimicrobium. Next base: position 29,927 of record JBBKWY010000121.1, on the reverse strand, counting down.
CGGTAGCTGAAAAGTATATCGATGCCATTCGGGCAAAAAGTGACACTCGAATCCTCTTTAACAATGCAGACCTTCATTTTTTGAGAAAAATACGCGCCTCTCTTTCCGCGAATGGTGGTGAAGAAGGCATGCAGAGGGCGCTTGCAACGCGAGACGCGGAGTTGGATGTGTGCAGAAAAGCGGATGCGATTCTAAGTTATACGCGTGCCGAACACGCAGTTATCACCTCACATATTTTTGAAATTGATAAACTCCATTTGACGCCGTGGGTTTTAGACGAAAAAACAAGAGGAGCCACCTTCGAAGAAAGAGACGGTATCGCGTTCCTGGGTAGTTACAACCATCCGCCAAATCGAGAAGCATTGCTGTATTTAGTCAATGAAGTTATGCCACTACTGTTAGCTAACCGTCCCGAAATCATATTGTCAGTTTACGGCAGTAATATGCCTGAAGAGTTCCGAGAATATGAATCGGAGAATGTGAAGATGGTGGGGTTCGCGAAAAGCCTCGACGATGTATTCCATAACCACAGAGTGTTTGTGGCTCCTCTGTTATCCGGAGCAGGGATTAAGGGTAAAGTTTTGGAAGCAATGGCTTATGGTCTGCCGTGTGTTCTCTCTGAAGTGGCAGCGGAAGGTACAGGCCTTTCGCATGGTATCAGCGCTTTGGTGGTAGACACCCCGGATGCTTGGGTGAGCGCCATCGAGAGATTATATGATGATCAGAAACTGTGGAATAAATTTTCTGAAAACGAGCAGATAATAGCTGTTGAACAATATTCCTTTGACCATGGTGTGGAAGGGTTCAGGAAGATACTGGCGAGTGTCGGGCTATATTCGTGAGCTAGTTGAATAAACAGTTTTGATACGCTTTAGCACTAAGTAGGGAGCTGAGGGTGCGAGAGAGAATAGTTAAGCTCCTGAGTCGCTGGACGAGCGGGAGCGACAATAAGCGGAACGTGATTCTGCATTATCACTTGTTTAAAAACGCCGGCACCTCCCTGGATGAAAGTTTTAAGGCAAACTTTAAGGCGGATGAGTGGCTGACTAAAGAGTTCCCTTCCAATGCGCAGCAGAATCAGGAGGAGCTACAAGGTTGGATAGCGGAAAACGTCAAGGCTAAATGCTTTTCATCGCATACTGCGATGTTGCCACCTCCGAATGTAGAAGGTGTGAACATCTTTCCGGTTATTTTCATGCGCCATCCGATTGATAGAGTTGCCTCGGTGTATTCGTTCGAGCGCAGGCAAGGCAGTGATACCTATGGTTCAGAATTGGCAAGAAATACCGATCTGGCTCAGTATATAGAAGCCCGTTTATCTCGAGTTAATGACCACCAGTGCAGGAACTTCCATGTGCACCGTTTTGCAACCATGTACCCTGATCACGAGGGCACCGTGGTGGAGCGTGCGAATAAAGCTGCAGAAAACCTCCCATTTGTAGGTGTCGTGTCCCGCTTCGAGCAATCCCTGCAGAAGCTGGAGCGCGCGTTACAGGATTTTGGCTTTAGTGATATAGCGTTGAAAACCACCCAGAAAAATGTATCCAGAAAGATAGATCTGACCATGGATGAGAAGCTTGAAGACATTAAAAGTCAAATGTCTGCGTCGATCTATCAATCCCTGGTTGACGCCAATGGGGATGACATAGAGTTTTTTGAAAATATTGTCAGTAAATATCGCTAGTCGGCTTGTGCGGTGTGAGCGACCACTTTAGACTCACGCAATGCACGGTTTTATGCCGTGAAACCATAAAGAACTGGCAATACGCGACTCTGGTCACAGAACGCGCTGTGAAAGGCGCCCGGTTATCCTGTATCGTTTGTTTTATCCGTTATGAAAGGGTATTCCCGCTTTAGTCGGGCTTCAGGTTTTTCTATGCATTCGTCACTGGGTTGACTTTGCTAACAGGATAGAGAATAACAGCGTGAGCGGTACTTATATTCTAGGGCTTTCAGCCTATTATCACGATAGTGCAGCGGCATTGATCCATGACGGAAAAATTGTTGCGGCGGTTCAGCAAGAGCGATTTACGCGTAAGAAACATGATCCTGGTTTTCCGGCCGAGGCGATTGAGTATTGTCTTGAAGAAGCTGGCATCAAAATGACAGATATCGATCATGTGGTTTTCTATGATAAGCCGCTGGTCAAATTCGAACGTTTGCTCGAAACGTATTTGTCGTATGCACCAAACGGCTTTCGTTCGTTCGTTGCAGCAATGCCTATTTGGCTTAAAGAGAAGCTCTATTTAAAAACAACGCTGAAGCGTGAGCTGGCCGCATTAGGTAATTGTAAGAAGAACGAGCTGCCCGATCTGATGTTTGCCGAGCACCACCAGTCGCATGCGGCCTCAGCGTTCTTCTTTAGCCCCTACGAAAAAGCGGTCGTGCTGTGTCTCGACGGTGTTGGCGAGTGGGCCACTACCTCGGCCTGGATGGGAGAGGGCAACCGCCTAAAGCCATTGTGGGAAATAGACTTTCCGCATTCTCTCGGCCTGTTGTATTCCGCCTTTACCTACTTTACCGGCTTCAAAGTGAACTCGGGCGAGTACAAATTAATGGGCCTGGCGCCTTATGGCCAGCCTGTCTATGTCGACCTGATACTCGACAAACTTATCGACCTTAAGGCCGACGGTACTTTCCGTCTCGACATGTCGTACTTCAATTACTGCACTGGTCTCACCATGACCAACGACAAGTTTGCGAGGCTCTTCGGCGGCCCGGTTCGTGCAGCGGAAACCGAGATCACGCAACGCGAAATGGATTTGGCGGCGTCCATACAGAAAGTCACTGAGATCGTTGTAATGCGGCTTGCAGAAACGCTGCATAGGGAAACCGGTGCCGAGTACCTGTGTCTCGCTGGCGGTGTTGCGCTGAACTGTGTGATGAATGGCATTTTACTGCGCGATGGTCCGTTTAAAGATATCTGGATTCAGCCTGCTGCTGGTGATGCCGGTGGCGCACTCGGTGCAGCTTCGGTTATCTGGCATCATTATAAAGATGGCCCGCGCACGGTCGATAACCAAACAGATCTGATGTCCGGTGCTTATCTGGGGCCAAAATTTACGGAAGACGGGATTAAGAAAGACCTGGATGCGTATGGCGCTGTCTATCAGCAGCTCCCGGATGAAGAGCTGTTCCCGAGAGTTGCGCAAATTCTCGCTGAAGAAAACGTTGTGGGTATGGCGCAGGGCCGTATGGAATTTGGTCCTCGAGCATTGGGCGGGCGTTCGATTATCGGTGATCCGCGCAGTCCAAAGATGCAGTCGGTTATGAACCTGAAGATAAAATACCGTGAATCTTTCCGCCCGTTCGCCCCTGCTGTACTGGCCGAACGCGTGTCTGATTACTTTATTCAGGATCGGCCGAGTCCCTATATGTTGATTGTGGCTGATGTCGTCGACGAGCAACGAATCGCGATGACTGAAGAGGAGGAAAAGCTGTTTGGAATCGCCAAGCTCAACGTGCCACGCTCGCGGTTACCAGCGATAACGCATGTGGATTATTCGGCCCGTATCCAGACAGTACACAGAGAAACCAATCCCTATTTCCACAGGGTTCTCACTGAGTTCAATGAGAAGACGGGCTGCGGTGTGCTCGTGAATACTTCCTTTAATGTGCGTGGCGAGCCCATTGTGATGACCGCGGACGATGCGTATCGCTGCTTTATGCGTACCGAGATGGATTACTTGCTTGTTGATAACTTCCTGTTGGCCAAAACGGATCAACCTGAATGGCAGGGTAGCGACGACTGGAAAGACGAGTTTGAGTTGGATTAATGACTATGCATGAAATACCACAGCTGGATCGGAAAGGGCTACGAGATTTCGGTGTAGTGACCGGCCTGATCATTATTGGTCTGTTTGGACTTTTTCTACCGTGGATTTTCTCCGGGATATCCCTGTTTCATGCCTATGACTTCTGGGGCGCTCTGGCCCCCGCTGTAACAGCACTGCGCTGGCCCTTTATGTTGGGCGGCCTGCTTGTTGTCTGGGGCCTGGTCGCTCCCATGAGTCTGAAGGGCTTGCACCGGAACTGGATGAGGTTCGGCTTGATGATGAGCTCAGTAATGACACCACTCATTATGGGCATTGTGTTCTATCTTGTGTTTGCGCCTGTAGGGCTCATGATGAAACTCCTGGGCAAGGATTCGATGGCACGTAAGCTGGATGCCAACGCCGATACGTATCGGCTTATCTCGAAAGACAATCCGATTAAGAATTTGGAGAAACCGTTCTAATGCTCGATCTGATGAAAGATTTGTGGGGCTTCATGAGGGAGCGGAAGAAGTTTTGGCTAGCGCCTATCATTCTCGTGATGCTCTTGTTGGGCGTGCTGATTGTTGTGGCACAGGGTTCAGCAGTAGCACCCTTCATTTACACATTGTTTTAGGCGGGAGGCTTCAGGCAGGCCTTACGCTATTCTGCGAACACTTTCTGCGTAAGCGGACTCTGCTTTATGCCGATATAACAACAAGATCTTCGGAGTCAACAGTATGACGAAGTACGGCAAAGCGCATTTTTTTGGTGTGCTGTTTTTGGTGCTCCACTCCCTCGGTGCCGCACTGTGCCTGTTTACGCTTGAGCAAATGTGGCAGAATCAGGTGCTCTTGCGGCTGTTGGTAGAGCGCATTCCGATCGTTCATTTAGTGGGCGGTCTGATTCCGGTGCTGATTCTCTATGCATTGATTATATCCGCCGCCATTTTTGGGGCCGGTGAAGTCGTCCGATTGCTGCGGGTCAGGCATTTCGATCAAGCGATCGATGAGGTTGCATTTCGCCTTAGAATCGCTCTGTACATCGGATTGGGCTGTCTGTGTTTCTGCATATTCGTGCTCTCGACGCCCGATTCCTTCTCCGGCCCCTTTCGCTTGCGCCATCCTGTTGCCGCCTGGATTACGCTGAGTTTCGCCTACGGAATGTGGTGCGTCGTGTCGCCGATAATACTGCGGCTATCCAGTAGGGCGCAACGCCGTCTCGATCTGATCGGCATGAATGTGATGCTGGCGTTAATACTGGCGGAGGTCGTGCTGCGTATCGCTTCGGTTGTGTGGGCGAGTCCGCTGCTGATGACGGAATCTACGTCGTCTCAGATCCGACGGGATTCAGAGCGGATGGCGCCAGGTTCAGAGCGATTTTCTTTCCCGGTAAACTCAGCAGGGCATTATGACACCGAGTTCCTGCCGCGCTCAGAACGCTCGCTGCCGCTGGTTGTCACGATTGGCGATTCATTCAGCTATGGGGTAGTGCCGCACTACTATCATTACACGACGGTAGCGGAGCGAGAATTCCCCGGTGCCGAAATCTACAATATCGGTTTTCCCGGCACAAACCCGGTCGATTATCTCTACAACCTCATCGAAGAAGCCCTGCCGCTGGAACCGGACCTGGTGGTGATCGCGCTCTATGTCGGCAACGATATTGTGGTCGAACCGCCAGCGACTGCGCCCACGGGGTGGTATGACGCACAGCGCTATATGGTCGGTATCGTGTGGCACCGGCTGCAAATTTTGCGCCGCGCTGAAGGCAGTGACTGGACGCAGGATTCTCCCGAGACGATAGGCGAAGACCTGGTCAGTCGCTATCCGTGGTTGACCGATCCCTCGCAGGAATCCCCCAGTATGGGAGAGGAAACATTCGTTGAGTTGGCCGCCCGTAACGCTTACATCGGTGCGGCTACCCACCCGGGTGTGTACGAGCGATTTTTCGAGGCATTGGGTAAAATTGAGGATGCAGTCGGTGATGTTCCGCTGGCATTCTTGATTATCCCCGATGAATACCAGGTCAGTGACGCACTGTGGGAGGCGGTAGTAGGCAAAAACGAAATGCCGCTGCAGCGTGATTTACCGCAGCGCAGAATTCGGCAGTGGGCCCACGATGGCAATCGAAGTATTGTCGACCTGCTGCCACTGCTGCTCGCTGAGGCACCGCTGGCCGACGGTGATCGACATTTGTACCACTTACGCGACAGCCATTTCAACGCGCGCGGGAACGCAATCGCAGGTGAGGCGCTGGCAAAGTTGATTGAGGCCAAGCTAAACGATCCCGACACCAGGGACTTTGTCCCGCCAGCAGAAGAGAAGACCAATACTAAAGCGCAGAAAGAGGTGTCACAGGACGTGGTTCCGCAGGACAGGGCTGATATCGATCGCGCTACGGTGATTCTGCAGCAGTTTGGCAACCGTATCTCGGATGTGGGTATAGATGGAAAGACGGTGTTTGACGACTCATTACTCAATCATCCTAAAGATGAAATCAAGTCGGCCATTGTGATTGTCTTGCAGGGAGAAGTCGCTGCAGACCAGAAGGCATTCGCCAGAGAAGCTGCACCTGTACTGGCATTCTTTCAGCCCGACGTCGGTAACACAGGTGTTGCGCTAGACACCCTGCGATCTGATCAAAAAACCTGGAGAAGTGTCGTTGAGGCGGATATGCAGAAAATCAATCGAGAAATAGTTTCGGGAGCTCAGGCTCAGTGACGAAGTGGAATTAGAACAATGGCATTAGCGTTCACAAAGCAGAATCGATCGGCATTCACCAACTTCCTGCAGTCGAAATATGAGATGTTTACAGCGGCGGAGAAGGTCGGCACTCTGCCGTACTATATTTGCCTCGATCCATCCGACACCTGCCAGCTGCTCTGCCCAACCTGTCCGACCGGCATCGAGAATGAGAGCAAGAAGCGCAAGGACGCAGTGACGACCGTCTATCGCGCCGACCGCAAAAAGCTCTCCATGGAACTGTTTGACAGTGTGCTCGAGGAACTGGGTGAAAAGCTCTTTCTCATCATGTTCTACAATTACGGTGAGCCACTGCTGAATCCGCGTCTGCACGAGTATATCGCCAAAGCGACCGACAGTGACATCGCGACGGAGATACACTCGAACCTCTCGCTCACGCTGTCCGATCAACGCATCGATCAACTTCTGAGCGCCGGGCTAGGTCGGCTCAGCGCATCGGTTGACGGCTTCTCGCAGGAAGCTTACGAGGTGCATCGTGTCGGCGGCAACGTGAAGCTGGTTCACGAGAACCTCGAACGCCTGGCGAAGGCTCGGGATCGCCTGGGACTCGACACAGACATCTTCTACAAATTCCTCATCTTCAAACACAATGAGCACGAGATCGAAGCCGCACGTAAGTTCGCCGAGGATATTGGCGTCACGTTCCTCGCGGGGGACGCCTTCATCCACGACCAGAGCTGGCTACCAAGTCACCGGGAGCAAGAAGAACCGTATTGCTCCACGGATGAGTTTGGCAAGATTATCGAGCGCTGGACCGACGTCGGTCGCGACGACTACTTCTTTGAGCACGAATCCCATCCATTTTGGAATCTTGTACCCAAGGAATTCGACTCGACTTTACCGAAGACGTGCAGCTGGCATTACGGCTTCTCTGTTATCACATCCGGTGGTCCGGTCGCACCGTGCTGTGCAGTCTCCAAGGATACGGATGACTTCGGTACGGTAGTACCCGGCGAGGTCAGCTTTGCCGACGTCTGGAACAACGATCTGTACACCAAGTCGCGCAAGGCCATGGCAGGTACTTCCACCGAGGGATTGGACCACGTCGACACCGTCTGCACGCGCTGTTACTTCCCGAAAGTGGTGCACCATCTCTATAACAACCACGACATGCTCGTCGCGCAGCGGTTCGGCGAGGTCTTCGGCGAATCCGAGCCGGAGATGGCCAGAGCGTTTGCGCTGCTCGGCGATAGTTTTCAAACTGCCGACGCCGATGGTTTCGTGGCGCATTACGAACAAACACTGAGTGTAAACGCTGCGCCGCGGAGTCCTTTGCCCCAGAAGATTGTGCTGCAGAATATTGACGTGCAAAAGACGGTGTCTAGTGATGAAGCTACAGCAATCTTGCAGCAGTTCGGCACCCTCATTGCGAGTCTCGGTGTGAATGGGAGCACTGCCTTTGACGAGTCTCTGCTCAATCACCCGAAAGACGAGATCAAATCTGCCGTTATGATTATCCTGAATGGCGATATCGCCGCAGATCAGAAGGCCTTTGCCAAAGAGGCCGCACCAGTCCTCGCTTTTTTCCAGCCCGGTGTGGGGCAGGGCGGTACCGCGATGGACTCTGCGCAATCCGATGAGCGAACATGGCGAAATGTTGTAGAGTCGGAGCTACTGAAAATTAGTCGAGAAATAGCGTCTAGCCACGAAGGCGGGTGAGGCGCTCGGCTGTGATTCGCAAGCAGCAGCTGTCCCGTTGGCAAAGATACGAAGAGTCTGGTATTTACTGAGGCCCTGGCTCAGGCTCTATTCCGTAACCAAGTTCAGTCAAAGTCGCGCCACGTTTGTTCATCTCCAGGTCAACAATCTCCTGCCAGGTTTTCTGCTGAGGCCCGATTTCATCCAGAGCTTTGCTTGTCTCGCCGACATCGGCTTGAAAGAATGCCAATATGATATAGCCTGTTTTGTAGTTTGATTGGGTCTCCTGATCGGTCGCGTCCTTCATCAGTATGAGTAGGGCGGCACCAATTTCGGACTTCGAGGCGGGGAGGAGTGATATGTCCTGTACCGTCTGGCCATTCATACTGATGCGGGTCAATTCCGACATATAGCGCTGCATAAGCGTTACCGCGTTCTCGAACGGCATATCGGCTAGTGCCGTCGGCACAGTCGGCTGACCAGTCGTCTTTGTCTCTTCTGGCCGTGGCGTTTCTGTGCGTATTTTCTCCAGTGCATCGACAACCTCGGCGCCAAACCACGTCGCTCCTTGAACCGTCAGATGGTGCATGTCCCAAAATAGTAACGACCCGTCAGCTGCAAAAAATTTGCACCGATCCTCAGAGCAGATCACATCAAATGAAGAGATGAAGTCGACTCCCAGTTTCTCGGCGGTGGCTTTCATATTGGTGTCCAATGGTGTGAGATCTCCCGCGATTTCCCTCGCACGTTGCTCAACTTGTTCTACGGATTGGTCCTGCGCCAGCATAGAGACAGCAATTGAGTGCAGATCAGTAAACTGTGGACGACGGCCAAATAGAACGATGCGAGTCCCCGGCTTTGTGCGCTGCTGGATGTACTCAAGAAGAGGGGCGAACTCGGTTGCCCAGAAAGTCGGGCCCATGCTGAAGGCAACATAGACCTCATCTGCCATGGGGAGCTTGGTGGAAATCTCAAGTCCCGCCAAAATGTCTTCGCAGGGCCCGTCTTCGGGGGGCGATTCGCCGAGGAAAATCTTGTAGCACAGCTGGTTATACTTCTGCGTTTGTACCTCGTAGTTGTCGCCCAGATTCTGCACCAGGCTAATCAGTAGATCATCGCCGAGGCTATCCCCGACCACCAGAATCTTGCGCTTGTTCTCCTGTTGGGAAAACTCCTCGGCCAGGTGGCTGCGCAGATACGCGCCTCGCTCTCGCTGTAGTGCCGCAATATCACCAAATGTCTGGACCTCCGCTCCCTGACCAAAGCGCCAGGTCCATCCCTGGTTAGCCCAGCTACCGGCCGCCACGACGCATATGGCCAGAGCGATCATCGCGCACACCAGGCCGAAGCCGCTGGGCGACATCTGCTTGGCTGCCCTGGAATTGTGTCGGAATGGTTTTTCAACCCAGCGAAACATCATTTCGGCGGCGACAATCGAAATTAGGACTATCCCCCATTGCTCACCGATCGATAAACTGGCTTTCGTGTAGTAGGTGTAGAAAACGATGATGGGCCAGTGAATGAGGTATAGCGAGTAGCTGGTCAGACCCAGTCTCACGAGCCAGCGGTGACTCAAAACGAGCTTGGTGTATTTTGATGTGCGGGCGAAATAGATAAGCAGGGCTGTGCCGATGCAGGGCGGCAGAGCAAAAACTGTTGGAAACGGCGTGTCCTGTGTATAGAACATAGCGGTGAAAAGAATAAGAGCCAGCCCCAGTATCGACCCTATTTCAGACACGATGCGTCCGGGTTCACGTCCGCTAAGGAAAACGAGACTGGCCCCTATCGCGAACTCGAAAACGCGAAACGGCGCGAGATAATAAATAGTGGCCGGTCCATCGGAAAACCAACTGCTGATAGAGGGCGCAAAGGCTTGCACGATCTCGCTATTGCCGCCATAGAAGTCGAGATTCAGTGCAAGACTAAACAGTCCAGCCAACACCAGTACAAACGGAACGGCGTACCGCGGTGCCTTGGTGAGTAAGAACACCAGAGTGATCGGCCAAACCAGATAAAACTGCTCCTCAACGCTGAGCGACCAGGTATGGAGGAGAGGTTTGATCGTAGCCGCAGTATCGAAATAGCCACTCTCTGTCCAAAAGTAGAAATTTGACAGGCTCACAACCGCATGCACCAGAGCGCCCGAAAAGCGTTGTAGGTCACTCGGCGAAAACAGTACCACCGCACACGCGAAGCAAACGATGCAGGTAAAAAACAGGGCGGGCGCGAGGCGACGGGCCCGGCGCATGTAGAAATTGGAGAAACTGAATGTGGCTGTATTTTGTACTTCAGCTCTAATGAGTTGTGTGATGAGGAAACCGCTGATCACGAAAAACACGTCGACGCCAACGTATCCTCCACCAAAAGTTTCGAAGCCCAGGTGAAAAAACAGTACGCTGAGTACGGCCAGCGCCCGCAATCCGTCGATGTCAGGTCGGTACTGCATAGTCTACAAGCGTCTCGTTCGAAGGCTTCTACACGTCAGGTATACAGCGTGAAATCACAAGGTGAAGTAACGTCGGTGTCAAATACCAATTCTATTTTTCCGGCTTCATATCCGAGAACAAATGGGCATAATCGCGCCATTTTTCGTGGTAACGGTTGAGGCTGTCCGGAAATTCTTCGGTGTGACTATGAGCCTTACAGACCGCGGCGGCTGTTCCAGCATATAAGCATTTAAAGTCCCTGAACCTGGCTTTCAGACAAAAATCGGCGCTTGCGATCTGACTGCATTCATAGGCGTCGTCGAACCCGCCAACAGCCTTCATCACTTCGCGCCGCATCAACAGAAAATGTGTCGGTAACCATTGAGCGTCCGAGACATAGTCGAACTGGCTCTCATCGCTTTCTCCAATGCTCCTGGATACGGGCAGTTGATCGGCATTAAAGTAAGGATCAGCAGAGCAGATGACGCCGTCATTGCTCAGAATTTTTGGCCCAACCATATCCGCCAGCTGCTCGTGCATAATAGCCAACATGGTGTCAAAAATGTCCGGGTCTTCGAGATGAACACCTTCGTCGAGCAGGCATATTAACGGTCGGGTGGTCTTCTGAAAGGCTTGGTTGTAGGCGGCTGCTACCCGGTTATCCTGCAGTCCGACAAAGTGAATAGCGTCTTCGGTAATCCCATACCGTTGCAGCGCCTGCAGATGTCGATTTTTGCGCTTGGCATCATCCGCTTCTTCTGCGAGAGGAATAATAAAATCTATCATCGCTTTGTCAGGGTAAGGGAGAGGCAGCCGTTCATAGGTATAGGGCGGCACCTCGTTTGTCCTCTTAACGGGTAATCCCATGCGGGCAATGCTCATGTCGGCGAGACGTCGCCACATCTCGTGAGCGCCCTCAACCTCCAGCGTATCGCTGGCCCGGTTAGGGTTGAGCCGATAGTAGTAAAGTACTTCGTCGATCAGTTCAATTGGGGCGAGCTCTTCCAACTTCAGAATAATGTCGCAATCCTCGCCGGCGAACATGAAATCCTCAAACCCTGCCCAGCCCGCTGTCCGGTCGTAGAGAGCACGATTAATCAAGTAGGGTTGTGAGTGATTAAACACATCGGTGACCATGCCATGTTGATAATGCCGTGATTCAAATGGAAACCAGGGCTCTTCGTCGACTACGCGCCCTTCTTCATCGATAAATTTACGCCGTCCGCGAACGATTCCGCTCCAGGGTTTAGCCTCGGCAAAAGCCAGTAGTTTTTCAACTGCATCGGCAGTGAGTACATCATCATCATCGAGCGGTAGAATGTAATCGCCCTCTGAGCGTTCGGAGAGAAAGTGGCGAGCGTTGGCGATGCCACGATTCTCTTCAAAGTAGACCTTGATATTCGGATGGTTCTGCTCCTCCAATTCTTTCAGAATCAAATATGATTGCTCATCGCCCCCGTCCCACACGAGTGACAAAATCCAATTTTTCGAACTTTGGGTAAGCACCGAGTTAATGCACCGAGTTAGCCATTTACCCTTGAATACAGGTGTTTCTACTGAAACGATCATACGGGGTCCTTTAGAGATTGGGTTCGGAACCTTCTTTATCGCTGTCAGTGTACGACGTTCAAAGTTACCTAGTACATGGGTTTTATGCACTTCTTCAGCAGAGTGTGATGTAGTGGGAGTTTTTGGTGGGAAATCGCTGCAGGATACAAGGCTCGCAAACTGTGATCCTAGTTGCAATATGGGGAGTTAGAGTGAGCTGAGTGTTGATACATTTACTCTTTCGGTGCTAGCCTCTAGTGGCTTACCGAGAGTGTGACATCAATGCGATTGACATGTGTGATCGACTTTTGCTGATACTCACGGACACATAATTCATAACCCTATGACTTTGCCTATGACTAACAGTTCAGATAATAGCGGCCCCCGTTTGTTGTTTATCCTTAACAACGACTACGGTGAGTTGGGGCTTGCAATGTATTTTTTGCAAGGGCGTGGTTTGGCTGACTCTACTACGCTATTACTCCCGCCGCGTTTATATGCCAAGAACAAAGATACAGTACCTGGCAAGGTGCTAGCGTATGAATCCATCGAAGATATTATCCATACCATCGATGAGACCAAACCTGATATCGTTTTCCTGTTCTCAGGATACATACTGCCTCTTCACACGATAATATCACTTGAAGATATGACTAATCTTGTGCAGCTGTTATCTGACAGGAAGTGTAAAATTGTCACTAGCGATCCATTCTTCGGGATTTTCTCCGGCATGGATCCTTCTACTGTATCCGCACCGGATGCCCTTCGTCTGTTTGAAGCAGAGATTCTCAAGGGTCAACCTTGGGAATATAGACTGAGCACGACGTTTGGCAATATTCGGATAATGAAGCAGTTCGCTGCAGCGTCTCATATCATCAAGGACACGACGCATCTCCATTACACCCGTCCCGGTCCCCACAGTGAGACGATTGAAGTCAATACGCACAATGTTACGTTTTTCAATCCCAGCCTCATTTACGATGGGAAGGAATCGGATACATCCAGTGTCAATCCAGCTGGAATTGTTGACTCTGCGACTGAGGATCCGCACTGGCTCTTCATTCTTGGGTCGGTGGACTATGAACTTCAAACCTCTTTTTACGGCGAGGAAAAGTTTATCGACCTGTTACTGAAGAAGGTCGAGCAGACGCTGCAGGCCGGCAGGCGACCAGTGTTTTTAGCGCCGGATGAATGCGTGCAAAAATTGAGAATCCTTGCCCCCGTTGCGGCTCGCAAAGGCTTGTTGACGTTTTGCGCCTATGAAGAGTTCAGCTCCCTCTTGCTGGAAGCCGAATATGTGTTCTATTGGAACCTAGCGTCCTATTCCACTTTTCTCAGAGTGATTAATGGATTACCAATGTTCATGTTTGATGAAGGACATCTGGCGCGGCACGTAAAACCAATGTACCAGCGTATGGTCCAGTGGTACTACCAGGACTGGACGCCGCCCTCGCTCAACCAACACGAGGCGTTACGGCCTGAGGATCTGGCAGAATTGTCCAAAGCCTACAAGCAGGACACCAGTAAGATTATCGAGAACCTGAAAGAATTGCCTTCACCTGAACAGGTGAATGAAGCTCTACTTCACAGGTGAACCCCCGTGCAAATGATACACGAGCAATGCTCGATAACACTTTGATACGAGATGAGTGACAGAATGAGCGAAGATAAACCTCAAGATGAAGCAGCCGAGCTGTTTAAGCAAGGCCGCTGGGAAGAAGCCGCTAGCGCCTACCGCAAGGCTATCCAGATCAATCCAGAAGCGTTTTGGTCGCACTATAATCTGGGACAATCCCTGTCAAAGATGAAGCAGTGGGAGGAGGCGGCAACCTTCTACCAACAGGCTATTGAGATCAATCCTGCGGACTTCTGGACGCACTACCATCTGGGACAGGCTCTGTCAGAGTTGAAGCGGTGGGAAGCGGCGATCACCGTCTATCGGCAGGCTATTCAGATAGACCCGGACAAGTACTGGTCGCACCACCATCTAGGACAAGCCCTGTCAGAGTTACGACGTTGGGAAGAGGCCGTAACGGCTTATGGGCAGGCGATCAAGGTGGACCGGAGCAAGTTCTGGTCCCATTTTCATCTCGGGCGCGCCCTGTCAGAGTTGCAGCGCTGGGAAGAGGCCGCGACCGTCTTCCGGCAGGGTATACAGGTCGATGCAGCAGTATTCTGGTCGCATTATCATCTGGGACATGCCCTGTTAGAGTTGAGACGCTTTGAAGAGGCAGTGACTGCCTACCGGCACGCTGTGCAGATCGACCCCAAGGTGTTCTGGGCGCATTTTGGTCTGGGAAAAGCTCTGGTGGAGTTGCGGCGCTGGGACGAGGCTGCAACCGCCTGCCAGCATGCCATTGCCATTGAATCCGATAAATTCTGGCCTCACTACTATAGGGGGCAAGCTTTGTCGGAGTTGGAGCGCTGGGAAGAGTCGGCAACTGCCTACAGACAAGCGATTGACATTGACTCCACCATGTTTTGGTCACATTACCAATTGGGACGCGCACTGTCCGAGTGTAAGCGGTGGGACGAGTCTGCAATCGCCTACCGCCATGCTATCGGGTTGAAAGCTGACTGGTATTTGCCTTACTGTAACCTCGCTCAGGTGCTGGAGCATTCGCAACAGTGGGAAGAGGCCATCACCTGTTATAAAGCAGCAATTGCAATCGAGCCTGAAAATCCGGATTGCCGCGAGCGCCTGGGGCGTCTGTTACTCACGCTCGGCAGACTGGACGAGGCGGCAGAAGCCTATGGCCAGTTGATCAATCTGGTAGCGTCAGCCGAATTGTTAATGGCACTAGCCGAGGTCCTGGTCGAGATTGGACAGTCGGATATCGCGATACCCGCTTATTGTAAAGCAATGGAGATAGATCCTGGCATACCCCATGTCTACAATCGGTTAGGATCTTTGCTCGAAGAGGTCGGCCGAGTTGACGATGCCGTTATGATTTACAGGCAGTCAGTGGCTATTAGAGTTGCGGACGAAGAGACACATCAGCGATTAGAAAATCTAAGTAGACAAGAGGCTTAACGTAAGTCATACCCGGTGCCCAGGCCAGCAGACGATTGGTTTGGGGGGTATGGTATCTCAATGTGGTCATGCCCCCGGGTATGTTTACGCGCAGATCCCGAGTAGGTCGTCATGATAAACGTGACTAGGCATTCGCCCCGGAGTTAGCAGAGCAATAGACATCCAGACATTTTCCGATAATTTCCAGGCCTCTTTCAAACTCAATTGGATCGATTGTCAGAGGAGGTGACACCCTCAGATATTTTTGTGTATGAGAGGTAATTACCCCATCCTGTAGAAGCTTCAAGTAAATGTCCTGCATCTGGCTAAATTCCGGGTCCTGAAAACTGATCGATAGAAGTCCACCTTTGCCATCGACTTTAACGCCATATGATTCAAATCTGGGTTGAGAGAAAAACTCATAGAAAGTCTTTTCCAACATCCTGGTTTTCTCGGGAAAATCTTCTTGCTGCATAAACTCCAGCACACCAGTGGCGGCGGCACAGGCCAGGCTGTTGCCGGCAAAGGTGCTTCCGGGAAGGGCATTACTCACATATTGGGATATACGATCGGCACAGGCTACGCCGGAAATTGGAAATCCATTTCCCAGTCCTTTACCAAAAACGATAACATCAGGTTTAATGTCACCCTGACTAGAGCAAAAATAGCCATCACAGCGATGAAAGCCAGTCAGTATTTCATCGGCGATCATCACCACGTTGTTCTTGTCACAGAATTTGCGTACTGTTTTCAGGAAATCCTTATGCAGTTGGCGAGGGCCGGAGTAGCCGACAACGGGCTCAAAGATGACTGCTGCCAAATCATCTACCGGCAAAGAATTCAGGTATTTCTCGATCATCACAGGATCATCTGAACCATCGCTATCAATTACTGTTCGATAGGAATCGGGTACAGGGCCGTAACAATCCGGAAAATTCTGTACCAAATGCATGGCACCCAGCGTTTTGCCGTGAAAATGGTCTTTAAAAGACACGATATGATTCCGGCCTGTCGCCGCCCTGGCCAGACGGAGAGCGAACTCTATTGCCTCGGCACCAGTGCTATAGAGCGCCGCCAGATTAGTGTCTTGCGGCAGTATAGAATTGATTTTTGAAATCGCTTCTAACTGAATTTCAGTGGCGAAAAAGTTGGAGGTCCACATCGTTTCGATCTGCTGTATCAATTTCCTGTTGATAAGCGGAATGTTGTGGCCACAATTTACAGCGCCCATTATGGCGCTCAAATCCAAATAATCCTTGCCGGTGATATCTTGTATGGTACTTCCGTGTGCGGATTTAAAAACGATTGGATATTTCAGATAATGATCAGGGCGAAAATAAGCAGGATCAGGTAATTTTTCGTTCATGTTTTCTCTCGATTAAGAATTTCAGTTTGATCTGCATTAAGAATTCTTCGCTATCACCTGTTTTTCCTACAAGGCTTCTATCGTATAGCCTGAAAGCGCACCAGCAATTCCATTTTTCTGAACTGCGGTGTGCCAGTGACACTATCATGCCACCGAAGGCAGAAGTACACCCGATCGTAGATAACCCTGTCAATCATAATCCTTTAAGGGTAACGAATTGGTGATCAAGATCACGCATTCGCCGGGAACTGCTGCGATGCAGACGAATTGTTAGTCTGGTCGGCGGCCACGGAACCGATGCGTGTGAAATGTGAACCACTTTGCTTATATAACGCTGGGCACAACATCAGGCTTGCTAGTTGAGGTATTATTTGCATCGTCACGCCAGCCGATGGCGCGACTCAGACTGACAGGACCTGAACACTGTGTTACATCGTTATAAGCGTTACAGACGTTTCAAACTTGACCTCGTACAACGGTGGCTGGCCAGGAACGAACACCGAAATGCTGCTGCCTACAACAGCGCAGTAGGTGTCGATGACTGAGTCATTGACACTGCTGCAGCTGGGCGAGGTACTGTCGACACAGAACCGGTGGCAAGAGGCTGTCGAGGCGTTCCGCCGATCCATCAGTTTGGACGCCGACAGTCCCGGCACGTATCACCACCTTGGCGACGCCCTGGGTAAGCTCGGACAGCTGTCTGATGCTGTAACGGCGTATGAACAAGCTATTGCGCTGGATCCTGAAAGGGTATGGACCTTGCTAAATTTGGGCAACGCACTGTCCAAACTCGAGCGTTGGGAGGAGGCCGAGGCTGCCTACCATAGTGCAATACGTCTTGATGCGACTGAGCCGTTAGCGTTTCTGCATCTGGGCGAATCCCTCAAAAATCAGGGGCGATGTGATGAGGCTGTAGAGGCCTTTCACACATCCATCAGTCTGAACGCCAACAATTCGTGGCCGCATCACCACCTCGGCGATGCACTGTGCAAGCTTGGCCGCTTACCGGAAGGGGTAACGGCGTACGAACAGGCGCTGGTGTTGTCGCCGGAAAGCCTATGGACATTTCGAAATCTCGGCAATGCGCTAGCGAAGCTCGGGCATTGGGAGGACGCTGAGCTTGCCTACCATAGCGCAGCGCGTCTCGACGAGAACGAGCCGCGGAAGTTTCTGCATATCGGCGAACTACTGACAAAGCAGGATCGCTGGGAAGAAGCTGCCGAGGCGTTTCGCGCATCCATCAGTCTGGACGCGGGGAATTCGTGGCCGCATCACCATCTCGGCGACACGCTCTGCAGGCTTGGACAGTTGGCCGAAGCGGTATCGGCGTATGAACAGGCGCTTGTGTTAGCGCCTGAGAGTCCCTGGACATTGCGAAATCTCGGTAATGCCCTGTCGAAGCTGGGGCGCTGGGAGGAAGCGGCAGGTATCTATCGACAGAGTTTGTCAGCGGCGGATGACGATGCAGAGACCTGGATAGCGCTCGGCAATGCACTTGCGAAGCTCGAGCGCTGGCACGAGGCAGAGTCCGCCTATCTTCAAGCGCGCGCAGTGACGGGTGATGACCTTCACGTTACTGAGGCGTTGGGCGGGGTCTGGTTAAAGCTGGAGCGTTGGCAAGAGGCTGCTTCCGCCTACGAACAATGCTTTGCTGTATCGCCGGATAATATGCAATTGCAGCGCAATCTGGGTATCGCCGTTTTCAAGCTCGAGACGCAAAAGGCATACCGCAAGGCTCATCCCAATGCCATATCGGACGCCCCGTATAGTGAAGGCGAGCAGTTGCCGCTGCCCGAACTGGACTGGAGCACAGCCCGTTTCGGCGCACGAGTTTTCGAGATCGAACGTTGGATTGAAGACCTGATTCCGAAGTTTACGAAACCGTCTGCCGGGCATGACGACAGCGGTGAATGCAGCGCAAAAAATGCACGGCTGCTTTTCATCCTCGACAACGATTATGGTGAACTTACCACGCTGATGTACCTGCTGTTGGGACAGGACTGGGCGGAGCATGTCATGGTGCTACTGCCAGATCGCCTGTATCAAACAAACAGTCAGGCGTTCCCGGGACGAACATTTTGTTTTGAATCAGTTGCAGACGTAGAGCAGGTTGTGGATTCATTTCGTCCCGATATCGTGTTTTTGTGCTCGGGTTATCTCTATGCCATGCACGATCTCTTTTCGCACGACGAGCTACAATATTTAGTCGATTTACTGGTTGGACGAGACTGCAAAGTTGTCACCGCGGATCCCTTCCTCGGTATGCTGTCGCGGCAGCCGATCGCCAGCCTGATATCAACTGACGTGCCCGATGCGTCCGACCTGGACCTTCCCGCTCATGTATTCGAGCATTTGGCGAGTGTGAAGCGGGAACAGGATGAGTCGATCGTCGAAAAACTGGCCGGCGCCGAGCGAATACTCAGGGACCATCTCCATCTTTACCCGGCCCACGCTAGCCCATTGGTTGACGAGGCCAGCGCCACGGATGCGCGGGAGATCGCCTGCTTCAACCCAAGCCTCATCTGCAACGTAGCGCTCGAACCAGACCCTGATACCAAACCGCACTGGGTATTCATTCTCTCCAGCACGGATTTCGAAGCACAAATGATGTTCGAGGCAGTGCGTGGTTTTACAGAAATTGTTGCGCGACTACTGCAGCAAGCAATAGCGCTCGGCCGCCGCCCAATATTCGTCGGCCCGGAGAAATTCATCCGCGCGCTGGCACGAGAAATGCGCGGACATGACGGGGCTGAGTTGTTCAGCTTCTGCGCCTTCACACGTCTCAGTTCGCTGTTGTTGACGGCAGAATACGCCTTTTACTGGAATTCAGTTTCACACTCAATTCTGCTTAGATCCTTCAATGGATTGCCCGTAATCCTGTTCGACCGCGGTCATCTCGTGAGGAATGTCGAAGCGATCTACGACAGAATTGTTAAATGGTACTATCAGGGCGTGCAACCGATCTATATGGATCACTGTCAGCCGCTGACCCTGGAAGGTCTCGATGCCGCTACCGTCGACTTCAGGCGGTCTGCTGGCCAGATGGACAGCGACTTCCAACGCGCGCCTGATCCTGAGGCTCTAATAGAACGAATTCTTGGCGCGACACCGGCAGCGCATTACTAGCCCAAGGCGACAATCACAACATGCGATATCAATTGAGTCGCAAATGACAGGAGCAGCGCAGCATGGATGTGTCCAAATACATTCCCCAAAATCCGGAAGATGGCGATTGGGATGTTGTAGTAATCGGTACGGGGATGGGAGGGTCAACGATTGGTTACGCGCTCGCTCGAAAGGGCCGCAAGGTGCTGTTTTTGGAGAAGGGAAAATTTCTGCATAACGGGCCGCTGAACGCGCCCGAGCCGCCCTCCGGACCTATGTCAGAGGCGGATCAACGATTGCACACCGGGTGGTGGCCCAGTCGCCTTCAGGGGAAAACCACTTTTGGGACAGCCGATTTCTACGCTCCGCTTGGCTGCGGTTCAGGTGGCACGACGGGTCACTACGGCGCCCAGCTGGAGCGATTCGCGCGCAGCGATTTTTCGCCAAAGGAGAACTTTCGGAATATCGAAGGGACCAATCTGCCGGACCATTGGCCGGTGTCGCACGAACAGATGACACCCTACTATCGAGAAGCGGAGTCTTTGTTCCACGTCTGTGGCACCCAGGATGCACTGAACAATGACGAGGGTGCGAGTCTGCGTACCCCCCCACCGCTGGGCGCGCGTGATCAGGCGCTCCACGATTCATTCACGGACATGGGCTTGCACCCCTATCGCGCCCATGTCGGCTATGAATATGTTCCCAATTGTTTTGAGTGCACGGAGATTTGTCCCAAGAATTGCAAGCGAGAAGCGGGGCAGGTGTGCCTGCTGCCAGCACTTGCTGAATTTGGCGCGCAAATACTACCCGAGTGCGAGGTCGAGGAGTTGATCTCGGATGGAAAGCGGGTAAATGCGATTCGCGCGACGCACAAAGGCAAGGAAATCATGATACGGGCCGGCACAGTCGTGCTGGCCGCCGGCGCTTATATGACGCCGCGACTGCTACTCAAGTCATCATCGGCAACTTGGCCGGATGGTTTGGCCAATCGTTCGGGAATGGTCGGTCGGAACTTGATGCTGCACACCAGCGATTTCATGGCGCTGGACTCTCCGCAGTGGCTCTCGCCCGATGGTCCCAAGAAGACGCTCGCCCTCAACGATTTCTACTTCGACAACGGACACAAATTGGGGACTTTTCAGACAGTGGGTTTTCCTTTCGAGTCCATATTTATCCACGCCTATATGCGCCACGTGGCGGATTCCGACCCTCGCTGGTGGCGCAAGATCACTAATCCGATGCTACCGCTTGCCTCGAAGTATGCGCCGCGCCTGTTTGCCCGTTCGACCATGTTCGCTACCATCGTAGAGGATTTACCGTATAGTCAAAATCGCATAATTCTGGATCAGAATGCGCCGAATGACATGCGCTTCGAGTACGAGTATACGAAGGAGCTGAAGTGGCGCAACGCCTACTTCCGCAAGCGCGTCAAAGATACGTTGTCACGCAAGCATCGTGTGCGGGTCCTGAGCGGCAGGAATAACATTAACTATGGCCACGTTTGCGGAACCTGCAAATTTGGGGATGACCCTGCTACCAGCGTACTCGACAGCAATAATCGAGCGCACGACCTGGACAATCTGTATGTTGTAGACGCCTCTTTTTTCCCCTCAAGTGGCGGCACCAACCCCAGCCTCACCATTGCTGCAAATGCGCTTCGCGTGGCCGACAATATGTAGCATGTGCGTATTGCCACGCCGGGGCGGCTTGCGCACGCGTCAGCGATCTATAAAAACCTCAAACAGCAAAGTGTCATTAAAATTTACACTTCCGGACAAAGGGCGCCTCCAGAAATAGGAGCGCCCCCTGCTCTCAGGTGGTTTCATCAATGTGGCACTAATCTTGCTCTTCTAATTTTGTTGGCGGTGTTCAGGTAATAACAACGCTGATGGAATGCCAGACTGTGATTTGGCACGCCATTTATAATTCTAATTTTTTGGTTATGGGTTAGCCCCATTACACCTGCCATGCGCCGTAGTGGATGGCGTGGTGAGGGAACTAACAGTTTGCATGGAATAGCAATAGAGGGCGACACGCCTTCCTATACTCATCAGGTGTCGATGATGCAAAGCGAAATTTCTCCGTGGGTTTCAACGAAGCCCCTACAGTGCCTTTTAGCACTAGCCTTTAGCTTCTTGTTGCTGGCCAGCCAGGCCCGGGCGAGCTTCACTGATGTCACGTCAGCCGCCTTGCCGATGCCCATTATGAGTAATGGACAGGCGCCGATCCTGGATGGCGGTGCCACCACAGGGGATTTTGATGGTGACGGCGACATCGATATCATCATTCCCACCCGCGAGGATCGTGATCTCTATTTTCGCAACAACGGCAACGGCACGTTCAGCGAGATTGGCGAACAGGTAGGCTTTACCGCTGTCACCGATGGTCGCAGCGCGGCTGCAGCTGACATTGATAACGATGGCGATCTGGATGTCTATGTCGCTGCCTTCATTGAGCCGGGTCACTATCTGTACATCAATAATGGCAGTGGCTTTTTCACCGAGGAAGCTGCCCTGCGTGGCGCCGCCATCCCCGGAGGACAGCGACATGGAAGAGGGGTCGCCTTCGGTGATTATGACAATGACGGCTATCTCGATCTGTTCGTAGCCGAGTGGCTTGAGCCTTGGGCAGGGCTCGGAACGACAGGCCCGGTTGGTCGTCTGCTGAGAAATCGGGGGGCGCTGCAGCCCGGTTATTTCGACGATGTAACCATTTCCGCACGCGTCGTTCAAAATGGCATTGTCGGGCGTCGCACCGGCGTATTCGCGCACACACCGCGCTTCACCGATCTGGACCGCGACGGTTGGCCAGACCTTGTTATCGCTTCTGATTTCAGCGAGAGCAGGCTTTACTGGAACAACGGCGACGGCACATTTACTGACGGCACAGTAGCCTCGGGCTTCGGCACCGGGCGTAGCGAGATGGGCATGGACACCGCCGATATCAACGGCGATGGCTTACTCGATATCGTCACGACATCGATTTTTCTGGATGAAAATGCCGATGGTATCGCCGATAACCATCTGGATGGAAACCGACTTTATATCAACAACGGCGATCGCACTTTCTCCGATGCTACTGACGCCGCAGGCATCCGCAATGGCTACTGGGGCTGGGGAGTGGTGGCGCTGGATTACGACAATGATAGCGATCTCGACCTCTTTCAGGCCAATGGTTTCTTCCATACCGAATGTCCTGCCTGCGAGGATGAATTTCCGGAGGGCGTAGATTGGGTTGCGCTCTATGAGCACGATCCGACACTCCTTTTTCAAAACGACGGCAACTCGACATTCACAGAGATTGCCTTAGCAAGTGGTATCGTGAGCAACGAATGGTCTATAGGTGTGATAGCTTTCGACTACGACGGTGATGGCGATCAGGACGTTCTGCAGATCAATCGTGACACAGATCCAGACCTCTTCCGAAATGACACGATCAGCAATAACGATTGGCTGCAGATAAGACTCGCCAGCAATGGCTCCGCACCAAACGGCATTGGCGCTTATGTAACAGTGACTCCTACTGCTGGAGGTCCCAGCCAAACCCGGGAGGTGAGTGCTAGTGGTACCTGGATGGCGCAGGATGGTTCGGGCGTTTTATATTTCGGCTTCGGCGACCTGCCAGGTGGTAGCACCGTCGACGTGCAGATTGACTGGCCCAGTGGAACGCAAACCTTCCATGCAGCGCAAGCGCTAAACCAGAAAGTCACCTACGAAGATGGGCTTCCAGCCATAGAAGTAGGTCAGGGCCTGCTCGTTGTCGGTGGTGACGGAGATGGTCCCCATATCTCCGGCAGCGAAGTGATTATCACTGCCGATCCGGCGGACGCGCATTACCACTTTGCGTTCTGGTCGAGCAATGGCGGCGGCGTCTTCGCTGATCCCTATGCCGCGCAGACAACGTTTACAGTGCCGAACGGGGCAACTGTAGTGACAGCAACTTACCTGCCAGGCGTTGCGCCCGACGCCAGTGTCGGTGTTGCGCGGCGTTGGAACGAAGTCCTGATGCAGGCGATCCGCAAGGACTTCGCGCGTCCGACGATTCACGCGCGCAACCTGTTTCACATTTCATCAGCGATGTATGACGCGTGGGCCGCGTTCGCTGATCAGGAGGATACTTGGTTGCTCGGTCATTCACGGGCCGGTGTAGACTGCCCCTTCGACGCCATGCCAACACCCGTGGATGTAGAGGCGGCACGCCGCGAAGCGATCAGCCACGCGGCTTACCGGCTTCTGCAGCACCGCTTCGTGGCCTCGCCAGGAGTGTGGTCCACTCACCGTGATACTCACGCATTGATGGCTTATCTGGGCTATGACGGCACTGACGACAGCACCGACTACGCAGCCGGTTCGGCCGCAGCGCTGGGCAATCATATTGCGCAGTGTTACATCGATTTCGGGTACGCCGATGGCGCCAACGAAGCGCAGGAATTTGACAATAGGAGTTATCAACCGGTTAACGCGGCGCTTCAGCCCGAGCTCCCGGGCAACCCCGATATCAGCGACCTCAATCGCTGGCAGCCACTGTCATTGGTCCAGTTCGTTGACCAGTCTGGTAACGAGGTGAGCAGCGCCCCGGTATTTCTGGGACCAGAATGGGGCGAGGTTGTACCGTTCGCACTGCGGGCTGATGACCGGGTTGACTATCAGCGAGATGGTTTCGACTATCTGGTTTATCACGATCCGGGTGCGCCACCGACTATCGATGGCAGCCTGAGTGACAGCTATAAGTGGGCCTTCTCGCTGGTATCTATCTGGTCGTCTCATCTTGATCCCAGCGATGGCGTGATGATGGATATTTCACCGGCGAGCATCGGCAATATTCAGTCCTTCCCGACGCAGTTTGAGAACTATCCTCAGTTCTACAATACGTTGGCCGGTGGTGATGCCAGTGTCGGTTATCCGATGAATCCGGTTACCGGTGAACCCTATACGCCACAGATTGTGCCCAGGGGAGATTACGCCCGTGTGCTGGCCGAGTTCTGGGCCGATGGGCCGGATTCGGAGACACCGCCAGGGCACTGGTTTGTTATCCTGAATGAGGTGAGCGATCACCCGCTCTTCTCCCGGCGCTTCGGAGGCACCGGGCCCGAGCTTGAGATCCTTGAATGGGAGGTCAAGTCCTACTTCACACTGGGGGGGGCGATGCACGACGCCGCTGTCTCGGCGTGGGGTGTGAAGGGTTGGTACGACTATATCCGCCCCATCTCCGCGCTGCGGGCGATGGCAGATCTTGGTCAAAGCTCGGATCCGCTGCTTCCCTCCTTCCATGAAAGTGGTATTCCGCTGCAGCCGGGTTATATCGAACTGGTGGCGGAAGGGGATCCGCTAGCCGGTACGTTTGGGGAACACATCGGTAAAATCAAAGTATTCGCCTGGCGTGGGCCTGACTACATCGTC
The DNA here is from genome assembly GCA_037969215.1 of Halioglobus sp. Classification (GTDB taxonomy): domain Bacteria; phylum Pseudomonadota; class Gammaproteobacteria; order Pseudomonadales; family Halieaceae; genus Marimicrobium. Next base: position 4,915 of record JBBKWY010000121.1, on the reverse strand, counting down.
GATCCAGCGACGGATGAGGCCGGGGTGGGCTGGATTCTGGCAGAGAACTGGTGGCCTTATCAGCGGCCGACTTTTGTCACGCCGCCGTTTGCCGGGTATGTCTCCGGCCACTCAACCTTTTCACGCGCGGCGGCTGAGGTAATGACAGCGCTAACCGGCGACTCATACTTTCCCGGGGGGATGAGCAGTTTCGAGATCCCGAGAAACGAATTCCTGGTGTTTGAAGAGGGACCAAGTGTTGATATGACGCTGGAATGGGCTACTTACCGGGACGCATCGGATCAGTGTAGCCTGTCGCGGATCTGGGGTGGTATTCACCCGCCTCTCGATGATCTCGTGGGAAGGTTGATGGGAATAGACATCGGACTTGATGCTTTTAATCTCGCGAGCGAGATGTTCAACGGCAATGTTCCACCTACCGTAAATCTGGCTGCCCCCCTCAACGGTACCTCTTACAACTGGCGTGACAACATCGAATTAACTGCCACCGCAAGTGATGCCGATGGTAGTGTAACCAGAGTCGAGTTCTATCAGGGCAGTACTCTCCTGGGTGAAGATACCACCGCCCCCTATACTTTCACCTGGATCAGTCCTGTGGGGGGTAACTATACCCTGACCGCTGTGGCCATTGATGATTCAGGTGCCAGCACCTCGTCAATGACCGTGGGGGTCACCGTCAATTGGAATATCCCGGGGTGTTGAGGAAGACTCACAGTCCTTTGATCCGAAAGAGAAGATACTCGCGGGGTTGAATTCAGTGCGGCAGCGTACTGGCCTTAACGCTCGCGGTAAACGTCTCGTACTTAGCGTGCGCGAAGTGCTCGAATGCTGATTGATTTTGCTTTTTGAGGGATAGCCCTTAACCTGATGCCCCGTCCATTATCACTTTGATCGCCTAGGGCCCGACGGGCAGAGGGCCTCGAAGGTGATGCTGGCGAAACCTGTGGAACTTTGAGGACACGAGATGATAACCTCTCAAATCAATCCTCACTAAGTTGTTTAAGCGATTATCTAGCGACCTATGAATACTTCAACACCTCCACTTGCTATCTATCGACGAGCTGAATTTCGTACCAGCCGCTACCGATTGAGGCCCGCAGGAGTGCAGGACCAGCAGCTCATGTTTGCTTGGCGCAGCGATGCAGCCACTGCTCGATTCCTGTCCGGTGCCGCCCCCGAATCCATTGAAAACCAGCTGGCCTGGTTTGAAAAAGTGTGTCGAGATGCAGCGTATAGTTACCATATCGTCGAGGATCAGGGCGTACCGATTGGTTTTACCTCAATGGTTAATGCTGATCCGGCACATTCTGACGCCGAGTGGGGCGTTGTAATGGGCACGCAGCGGGTGCAGGGCGTAGTGAGAATCTTTGCGCCTTTATGCTTGATATGTGCGTTTAAATATGGAGGACTGAAAAATGTCTTTACCTGCATTAACGAGGACAATAGCGGTGCTGTTCGAAGAGTGAAACAAATGGGCGCCAGGCTGTTTGAGGCGCCGAGTGTGTACCGCAAAAAGGGAGAACTCTTGTTTCGCATAAATGCCGATGAATTCAAGGAAACCTTGTCTGGCCTTGCTGACGCTAGTCCAGAATGGACAGATGCACTGGCCGTTGAGATGCATCTTGTGGAGTCTGTGGCCTAGTGCGCGAACCAATCACGGGTGGTGAAGCCATTCTCCGCGCTCTTATTAGTAATGGTGTCGACAGTACATTCGGTATTCCCGGGGTGCAGACCTACCCATTCTTTGATGCGATTGCCAGACACTCAGAGCACATTCGTCACTACACGCCGCGGCATGAGCAATCGGCGGCTTACATGGCAACAGGCTACGCAAAATCCACAGGCAAACCCGGCATCTACACCGTGGTTCCAGGCCCGGGTATTCTAAATGCCGGCGCTGCGATGTCGACCGCCAGAGCGACGAATACGCCAACACTTTTGATTACCGGCCAGGTCCCTGCTTCATACCTTGGAGTGGGGCGGGGGCATCTTCACGAGCTGCAGGATCAATTGGCCACACTGCAAGGTATCACCAAATGGAGCGGCAGAGTTGAAAGCCCGCAAGCAGCACCTGGTATGGTCAATGAAGCCTACAAGCATATGACGACTGGCCGCCCGGGGCCGGTGGCGCTGGAGATGTGTTGGGACACCATGATGGCCACCGATCAGGTTGAACCAGGCTTGCCCTTTACCGCCCAGAATACGCCTGCAGTGAATCCCGACCATGTCAAACAGGCGGTTGCACTGATCGCCGCAGCGCGCAATCCAATGATTATGGTTGGCGGTGGCGCACAGCATGCCAGCGAATCGGTGCTGGAGCTCGCTACCATGCTGGATGCGCCGGTGACGGCTTTTCGCAGTGGCAGAGGGATTGTGCCAGAAGACCATGCACTTGGAGTCTCGTCAGCAGCGGCGTATGAGTTGTGGCCCGAGACTGATTTACTGATCGGCATCGGATCACGTCTGGAGCTTCAGTACATGCGCTGGACCGGGATGGGGGCCTATGAGTCCAAGCCCACGGCGCCGCCGCTTCTCATACGAATCGATATTGACCCACTGGAAATGGATCGACTACAGCCGGATGTAGGGATTATTGGCGACGCACAAGATGCCACTAATGACCTGATTGCGATGTTGGTTGAGAAAGGCTTTCGATCCAAAGCGCACCAAGAACGTATTGCGCAAGCGAAAGCGCAAGCGCGGCGAAAAATTGGCAAGATACAACCCCAGCTAGCCTATCTGGATGTTATTCGCGATGTGTTGCCGCGTGATGGTTTTTTTATCAAGGACCTCTGCCAAGTCGGTTATGCATCCTACTTTGGATTTCCGGTTTACGAGCCGTTAACGTATATCACATCCGGTTATCAGGGCACGCTTGGATTTGCATTTCCAACAGCATTGGGCGTCAAGGCCGGAAACCCGGGCCGCAGTGTAGTGGCCGTTGTGGGAGACGGGGGTTTTATGTTCGGGATACAGGAGCTCGCAACCGCTGCGCAGGAGAAGATCGGGCTGGTTACACTGGTTTTCAATAATGGCGGCTACGGAAATATCCGCAGAGACCAGCGACGGCTTTTTGAAGACAGAGTTGTGGGTGCTGATCTGACTGCGCCTGATTTTGTGATGTTAGCGCAAAGTTTCGGGGTCAGTGCGTACCGGGTGAATACACCGGCGGCGCTCGGACCGGTGCTGAGTGCTGCACTGGACTCCGGATTGCCCACCGTGATCGAAGTCCAGATAGACAACAATAGCGAGATCAGTCCCTGGGAGTTCATTGTACGAATGCCAGAATCCTCGAGCAGCGGCCTGAAAATCGTCTAGCAGCTCAATATGTGTCTAGCTTCTCAGTATCAGTCGCGAATACTTGACGGGAACTTCATCTGGCATCACGATGATTTATTTCAGATTGAGGGATTTCGCAAGTGAAGCAAGAAGTATTTACAAAATACCTCATCATAGGTGCCGGGCCTGGTGGCTTGCAGATGGCCTACTTTCTTCAAAAAAATGGTCGTGATTACGTCGTCCTTGAAAAGGACAGCACTGCGGGTGCGTTTTTCGCGAGTCAACCGGTACACCGAAATCTTTTGTCGATAAATAAGAAGTACAATTACTTTACAGAAGAGGAGTTTAACTGGCGGCACGACTGGAACTCCCTGTTATCCGACGACCCGGAAATGCGGTTCACAAAATATACCGATGACCTGTTTCCAAAGGCTGATGATGTCTACCAGTACTTTCAGGATTTTTCAACGCACCATGCTTTGAATGTGCGCTACGATTGCGCGGTTAAACATATCAGCAGAAACGAAGATCAAGAGTTTCTGGTTACCACAGAGCAGGGTGATCACTACCGCTGCAAGGTATTGCTGTTGGGACTTGGGGCGGCGGCGCCACTAATTCCTGAGGAAATTGAAGGCATTGAACTCGCTACAGCGTACGAGGACCAGGAGCTGGATCTGGAACTGTACAAAAACAAGAGAGTTGGCATCATTGGCGGAGGAAACTCTGCCTTTGAGACTGCGGATTACCTTTCTGGCGTTGCTTGTTATGTGCATATTTTGGCAAAATCCCCAGTCAAACTTGCGTGGGATACGCATTTTGCGGGGCATGTCCGTGCCATCAACAATAATATTTTCGATATGTATCAGCTCAAGTCGATGCATGCAGTACTTAACCCGCGACTGAGAAAAATTGAAAAAATCGCCGGGGATGTTTTACAGATCAGTCACGAATACGATTACCCGGATGCTAATCCTCCAGGGACTTTAAAACTAACGCGCGAGTATGATTACATCATTCGTTGTACCGGCTGGAAATACGTGGTGCCATCGATGTTTCAGGATGATATCGCTCCCGTTGTATCGGAAAACAAAAAATACCCTGTGATGAGTTCTTCATGGGAGAGCGAAAGCACGCAGGATATGTATTTCATAGGCGCTGCGATGGCGGCGAACGACAGGCAGGCGGCGACTAGCTTTATTCACGGTTTCAGATACAACATACGAACGCTGTCGAATTTGTTAGAGGAAAAGTACGAAGAAGTTCCGTACCCTAATACCACGCTAAACCCTTTTGATCTGGATCAATTGCTCGATTGGATGTATACGCGGTTCAGTACTTCTTCAGCTCTATTTCAACTTTTTGGCTATTTATGCGATGTCGTGGTCATTTCTGACGACCTCCAGAGCGCGACAGTCTATGAAGAACTGCCTGTTCAGTACGCTCGGGAAAATCTGGTGAACGAGAATCAACATGTGCTGTTGTTTACGTTGGAATTCGGATTCAAAAAATTCTCGGAGTCGAGTATTACATTCTTTGCGCCATCTGACCCAACAGACTCAGACTGTGCAGCATTCCTGCATCCGGTAATACGGTATTACCGTGGACAGGATTTGCAGGAGTTTCACTTTGGTGATTC